>CAXBJF010000025.1:0-53113 GCA_963976005.1 uncultured Flavobacteriales bacterium
GGTTCTGTGAGAGGCTTGGGGTGAAATTCCCCTTGTCTACTCGACTACTTGACCGAAAGAATTTAGTATCGAGAAGTCTTTTATAGTAAGGAATTTACTTGTTTTCGATACACCAAATCACAGATTTGGCACTCTAACTGACATAAATTCCTTATCCATATATTTACGTTAGTTAATTTTGAAAAGCTCTTCTGGTGTAAATAACGCATTAAGTTTTTCAATATAACTTGGATGTAATAACGACAACCCATATTGATAGGATGCATTCATCCAACCAAATCCTTCTTGTGTTATATATTCGAAATCGGTTCCAACATTTCCATATTCTGCAAACACTTTATGCGTAGCTTCCACTACATCATATTTTTCAGGGATGGTACCATTATAATCCACGGCATTTTTAGTTATCATGAACAACCATCTGTAAATTAATTCCTGAGCTTCTTGTATGAAACCATAATTAATTAACCCTTTCCAAATCATCATTTGATGTGGTGCCCAACCATTTGGATAATCCCATTGACGTTGCGGCCTTTCGGGGCTAATTTCACCCCGGCTATCACTGGTACTCCCCGCTATCCCTCCTTTTTCTTTCAATAACGGAATTGCTTTTTCAACAAGTATTTGAGCTTGCTTTTCGGAACACAAATTTGCCCATAAAGGTGCTAAAGTAGACGCTGCAACAAACGTGGATTGTTTTTTTGTAATTACATTATAATCAAAGTACAACCCTTCTTGCTCATTCCAAAGAAATGCATTGATAGCCGTTTTTCTAAATTCAGCCTTTTGTCTCCAATAGGACGTAGTATAGGTTTCATAAACTCCTTTAAACTCATTACTTAATATGTCAGCAAAATCTGTTTCATATTTATAGAGCATGGCATTGAGTTCAACAAGATTTAAATCCGCACAATTACCTTCAATTCTGTAAGAAGTGTCATGGCCAGATTCTCTTACCGTTCTGTCATGAGTATAATAAATATCCAATGCGTCATTTAAAATAATTCCATTAGCGTAGCCTTTTTCATAATCTCTAACAGATAAATTCACTTTGTCTGCGAAAGGTTTAATAATAGAATCAAAATGACCGACTTCACACTCTGGCGGAAAGCCCAATCCTTCAGCTAAATATCTGTTTAGACCGTTTTCGGTAAGCCGTTTTCCTTTAACCATCCAAACGGTTTCATATTCTTTTATGGCCGTTTTAAGATGACTTTCCAACCAACTTTTATCTTGTGTTTTTTCAAAAACCTCACGAATTAAACTGGTATAAAAAGGAGGTTGTGTTCTTGTTAAATAATATGATCTGTTAGCATTTAAAATTTTCCCGTAATGCTCAATTTCATATTGAAAATTATCAGCCATGGCCTTCGCTAATTCCACTTTACCGTCAACTAGCAACCCTACAGATTCAAAATAGCTGTCCCAACCATACATTTCATTAAACCTACCTCCAGGAACTACAAATGGAACTCCTTTTGTTTTGCCATCAATTGATTCCAGCTTTAAAGCTAGGATTCCAGGTTTGTTGTTTATTGATTTAACATATTCAGGAGATATATTTTGGGGAAGTTGAAGCGCTGTAACAGGTAATTTATGTTCTAAAGACTTATAATAATTTAAAGTGAATTCATCTTCAAAAGGCACATAAATCCGAAGCTTTTCAGATACTAATGATTCATTTTTGGTGTCAGAAATAAGTTTTTCAATCCCATTTTCATCCATAGTTCTGGTTAACCCATTCCAATAATAATCCTTTATCATTTTTGAAACCCTGGTTACCGGTTTTTCTTCAATTACTTCAGTATTTATTGAAGCCATTAATAACCCTTTATTTTTTGCAATAACTAATTCTTGAAGTAAATTGGAAAGATGATAGGTTTCATTTATTTGATGGTTTTTACCATCATTGGACTGCAATTTAAAAGACTTCGGCCCTTTATCTTCAATGGTTATTTTCTTATCGCCATCGGTGTCTTCCTGTTCAAGAAGTTGTTTTAGGCATTTTTCAATATTAACATTTAAAATCATGATTCTAGCATTACTTTTTTCTTTGACATCCTGTCTATTAATAATACAAAGACAATTAATAATATCATAGGGATTAATAGAAAATAAAATGCTTTAGCACCACCTATACTTTCAAATAATTCGCCCACAATTCTTGACCCTAAAGTACCTCCTAAAGCAGAAAATATAATAATTAACCCGGACATAGGTGAATGCAAACTTTTTGGTAATGAACTAAGTACTGTTGAATTTAATAACGGATATATTGGTGCAATAAACAACCCTATTAATGGTAAAATAAACCCTAATGAAGGCACTTGGGATAGACTTGTAATTTCTCCAATAGCTTTAATATCTCCTTGTAATTGCGGCAGGATGTAAATAAGAATACCACCAGAAATAACCACACAACCTATTACTAAAATCACCCAATTAATATATTTGGTTAAAAAGCCTGCGACAAACCTACCTAGTGCTAATGAAAGTGCTAATATACTTGCCATCTGAACACTTAATACTGAATTAAAATTAAATATTTTTTTATTGAATGTAGGTAGCCATGTCATGATACCTTGCTCAATCATTACGAACAAAAAAGCTGATACAATAAACACTAAAACCAACGGAACGACCATTAATTTTAAAGACTCCTTTAAATCTTCTTTCAAACTAGTTCCTATGGCTTCAACTTTATATTCTAGTTTTGAGAACAATAAAAAGATAAAAGAAATTATTATAAGCCCACATAAAAGATAATATACATTTAACCATGAATTTTCATCTTCAGAATAGAAGGCAGGAAATAAAAAATATGCTAACGCAATTCCAACCATAAAAAACCCTTCAATAGAACTCATCATAGAATAATGTTCTTTTTTAGAATTTGTTAAAATTCCTACAAGAGAATATACCGATAGTTTTATTAATGCAAAACTTATCCCTATGGATAAAAACAAGACTTTAGTGTGAAAGAATGTATTACCGAAAACCATGTATAAGCATCCAAAAAACACAATCGCTAAGGCTGTTAACATCGCTTTTTTATATCCAAAACGAGGTAAAAAAGATGCTACTAAAAATGCGACTATTGCTATTGGTAAATCTTTAAAACCCTCCAAAACCGAAGCTTGAGATTCCGTTACTTTGTATACATCTATTGATTTTTCAATAACAATGCCAACACTGTTTAATAATATGGCAAAGACAAAATAGTTTAGAAATATGGATATTTTGATACTTAGGTTTTTCATATTATATATTTAGTCTTTAATGGCCACCACCTGATGGAATAATGGTATTATCTTCAAAATTTGATGCAGGTTCTTTTAAACGTAAAGCTAATACGCCGGAAATAATAAAAAATACGCCTCCAAATAAAATGGCATTTACAGCACTGTTTCCTAAGAGGTTTTTAACTATGGGTCCAAAAGTAATGGTTTGAATGCCCATAGGAATAACAATCATCATATTTAAAATTCCCATGTAAACACCTCGTCTTTCCTGCGGAACAATTTTTGACACCATGGAATATGGAATACCCATCATGGCTGCCCAACCTACCCCAAATAATATCATAGGTAAAATCACTAAAACAGGGTCTTTAATATTTGGTATGGAGAGCATGGCAATTCCCGTTAAAAACAGACTGAACACATACACCTTTTTTCCTCCATATTTTAAAGCTAAAGGCACTAATGCCAATGCCACAACAATAGTGGAAATATTATAGGTCGTATTCATTTTAGCGGCTTGACTTAGTGCTTGGGATTTATCAAAATTCATGGTTTCTTCAAACAAAGGCGCAATAAATTGCCAATACACAAACAACGCATACCACTGAAATAAATAAACGCCCGATAATTTCCACATAAATTTAGGCATGTCTTTAATAGCATCCATTATTTCAAAAAATGGCGTTTTAATTCTATCTGCAAATGGTAAGGCATTGTGCTTATTTATATCTTCCATTTCTTCATTGGATGGAGGGATTTCAGGGGTTTTTAAAACTGACCATAATATGGTTGATACTGAAAGTACGGCACCAATAAAAAATGAATAATACAACCATTTAGGAATAGAATCAGAAGCGTCTTTACCGCCGCCATCAAACCAATCTTGAAATAAAAATATGGAAGCATTGGCCAATACAATACCTGCCCCAACAAATAAACTTTGCATTTGATATCCAAAACTTAATTGCTCATTTGGCAGTTTATCACCCACAAAAGCACGGTATGGCTCCATGGCCATATTGTTTCCAACATCTAAAATCCATAATAGGCCAACAGCAAACCATAAGGTTGGACTAAACGGAAATGCGAAAAGACATAAACTCCCTATTAAGGCACCTATCATGAAAAATGGTTTCCTGCGTCCCCAACGTGGCGACCAGGTTTTATCAGAGATTGCACCTATAATTGGTTGAATAATTAACCCAGTAACCGGACCCGCTAAATTTAATAATGGCAAATCTTCATGATGAGCACCTAAATATGAAAAAATAGGGTTTACTGCTGTTTGTTGTAACCCGAAACTAAACTGGATTCCAAGAAATCCAACATTCATATTCCAAATTTGCCAAAAAGATAGGTTGGGTTTTTTAATCATTTATATCAGTTTTTAGGGTTATTGATTATTGGATTTTTGACTTTAACTAAATTAGGCTTGCTTTTGTCTATGTTTTTTAATTATTTACCCTCAATTTAATTATGGGTGTTTATGGTTATAAATCACCTCAAACCTATGGTAGTATGGGCACATAAGTATCTGCTTGCCATTTTATGGAATTTTCTCCTTGATGCGGACCATTTAAAAAGACCTTAAAATACCCCCTATTCTTATTTTTTTTAACCTTTTACAATTAGTCAACACTTTTAGGTTTTTTAAATACCAAGTTTTTTAGCTTCAAAATGGCCTAGCTCCTTTCCTTGTTTCAGTCCATTATCAATAGCTGCCCTATAATGAATGCCGCCATAAAGACGACTTATAGCTGCTTCGCTTGATGCATTATAAAATGATTTAAAGCTTCTTATTGGTAATCCAAAAGGTAATTCTGTATCGTCTTCAAAATAAAAATCTTCGCCAAAAATCTTTGTTAAAATTACGGACGCAGCACCTGATACGACTGAATGCCCACTTGTATATTCCGGAAACGGTGGCGTTTGTAAAATTGGCAACCAATCTGGATCAATTTTTTGATTTATCAATGTTTCAGGCCTTATTAAATTACTTCTATATTTTTCGTCCCAACAACTTATAAACGCATCTGCTATTGCAATGGAGGTTTTGGTATAGGCATTGACGGTTTCCTCGACATTTGAATTGGTCTTTTTTGAGGCGATTTTTGTAATTCCAATCCAATGTGCCCCAGGAGATATTTTTTTTGTTGCAAACATAAAATGTCCCCTTGTTACAGACACAAATGGGTTACAATCCCAAAACCTTGCAATAGCAATCTCTTCTGATTCATCACCGTTTTTTGTAATTGCTTGACTCACATTATAAACTTCCATTAACTCTTTATGGAATTGGCTCCCTTCCTCTAAAGAAAATTCCGGATGGCTGGCAGGTCTAAATTGTTGTACAGAATCCAATAAAAATGGACGGATTTTATTCCAATGTGGTTCAATGCCATCCATATATGATGGTGGTGTAGGTTGCCATCGTGACGGATCGTCCGTATCTACCGTAAATTTAGGCATGGTTCTGGTTTGGTTGTAATTGTCCTTATCCATGTATGATTTTATATGTTTAACCACCTTAAATGCGTAGGTTCTTGATTTATTAAACTCTTCTTTATTGGTGCTTTCCCAAACCGTATATAAACTATCCTGCAAAACCGACATTTTATCTTCGGAAAAAATAAGGCTCTTGCTAATTTCCATATGGGCTATTATGGCCGATAGCTCTAAATTGATGTTCTGGCCTTTATCTGCTTTGGGAATAGATTCAAGGTCGTTGATGGTGCCTACAAGTGTTTTGAATTTAGAACTTTTTTGTGTTAAAATTTCATAGGCTGCAATATTAGGGTACACAAAGATCCTACTTGCCACGGGTGGCGAAAAAATATCATGTATCTGAATTTCCATAACCTTATCGACAGATTTATGGAATATTTCGGGTGATATTTCAATGGTTTTGGCTGGCTTACTGCAACCAGTCAAACCAATAACCATTAGAAATAAATAAATTTTAGTTTTTAGATGTTTCATCTGCATATTATTTATTGTTTTTAAGGTCAGATGCAATGTCCTTTTTAAACATTTTGGTTGATTTATCATTATTGTTAATGGGCATTTCATTTTATTAAGTTTTCTAATTTTTTGAATTTAATATGTATGATTTACTATGGTTTCCTATGATTAAAAATTGATTGTCTTTTAATTTCACTATTTTTCTTCCACTAAAGTCTTTAGGCAAATTAAGAGGCTCAACCATATTAAAATTGCTCTTGTTAGAGGATGAAATAATGCCCCCTGGATTTGAAGAACTTTCCCCTAATTCAATAACAAACCCATAATAGTTTCCTGTGAAAATGATTTGATTATTGTCTATAAGCATATCTTCAATGATGCTAAATTGTGCTTGTTTAGGTAAAGGTTGTGGTGTGAATTTAGTGCCATTATTTACATATATCATAGAGCGTAACTCATAGATATATTTGGTTTCTAAAATATCTGGTTCTTGTTTTTGAGTTAAATCAAAAACCGATTCAACTTTTGAGAAGGTATTGTAGTTTAAAAATTTCTTCTTTAAAGATGGTATTTGTTGAACCAACTTATCTTTTGATGCAAATGGCACATATGTTCCAAAGTAGTCATAAAAAATCAACTGATCCAACTGTCCATTCTTATCAAAATCATCCAAATACATTTTAACAGGTTTTTCCACAGATGCTTTCCATTTAAAATTAAGTCCTGTATTACCGGCAATGATATCGAGTTTTCCATCATTATTGATATCAGAAATCTTAATGACGTTCCACATACCATTGGTTTTATCTAAACCAAACTGATGTGTTTTATTATCAAATTTACCAGTGTTATTATAAGACAACACCATAATTGGCAACCAATCTCCGGCTATAACCAATTCAACATTCCCATCATTATCAAGATCAACCCATTGACTATCTGTAATCATTCCGTAGCGTCTTTTCTCAACAATTTCGAAACTGTTTTGTCCTTTGTTTTTTAGAATAAAACTAAAAGGTGATAGCCCATAAGCACCTGGAATAGACCTGTTTCCTATAAATAAATCTTCTAATCCATCCTTATTGAAATCATAACTTGACACAGAACCTCCATTAGTGGCTAACAGGTTTGAATTAAGCTTTGTAAAGTTGCCATTGCCATCATTAATATAAACTCTGTCTTCCAGCATGGGGTCACCTTCTTTAAAATCATTGCCACCACTTAAAGCATAAATATCCAAATCATTATCTGCATCAATATCAAAGGCAATAGCATCCACATCTTCATAAATATTATCCAATTGAAACGCTGGTGTATTTTTAACGGTATAATTACCATCATTGTTTTGCATATATAAAGCAGGAGCTTGATTTCTGGCACCACCAATAAATACATCTAGTAAGCCGTCTGAATTGAAATCGGCTTGAACAACCGATGGGCCTTCAATTGAAAGATTCTCTGGAATTAATGCTTCTCTCTCATAATCTAAATAATCGTTTTCCTTATGTTCATATTCAAACGGATTTAATTTAACAACAGGGGTCACTTTATAACTGTATTTTGAAGCATTCTCTTTTGATATATTAACAATCGCGTTTATTTTTACGTCACTGGCAAATGTTTGCGTTCCATCTTTCCAAATGACTTTTAATGAATCAATTTTTGTAATCTCGTTTAAACCGAAATGAACTTGTCTTGTGGAACTTGACATAAATCCTTTAATGGTTGATTGTTCTTTATAAAATTGTTTTCCTCCTGCAAACACATGCACTTTAGCTCCATTGGTATTTAAACTTTTATCTGCCTCAAAAAGATTGATTGATAAAAAATTATGCGCACTTGTTTGCGATGTTTTATTTTCTAACAGTGAAGCTTTTTCATTTAAATTATTAACGACTATATCTATATCACCATCTAAATCTAAATCTGAATAGGCGGCGCCATTTGAATAGGTGCATGTATTGCTTTGATCTACCAATGTTTTTTCAAATGCCAAATCACCTTGGTTTTTTAATAGCACATTTGGCAAGTTTAACATAGGCATCGTGTTTATCAATTGTTGCTCTAAGGCATCATGGGAGGTTTCTGTGTATTTGGCAAAATCCAAATTACTTAAGAAATTGATATAATCTAAATCATTTGGCCTTTTATAAATGCCATTGGTAATGTAGAGATCATTCAACCCATCATTATCATAATCCATGATTAAAGGCGACCAACTCCAATCTGTGGCATTTGTTTCGGTTAATAAAGAGGCATCCACAAAATAGTGTCCGTTATTTAATTGCATGTGGTTTCTTGCGTATTGTTGTTGGTAACCAAACGCTTTTTTTATTTGATTGACTTTATCCGAATCTTCTCCTCCAGATTTTAAAAATATATCGGCCTTAAAGGGCATCATATCCAAAGTGACTATATCTAAATTACCGTCATTGGTAATATCTGCAATATCTACGCCCATGGTAAATCTGGACGTGTGGTTAAAATAATCTCCACTCGATTCTGTAAATGTTTTGTTGCCATTATTGATATATAGATAATCATTTTCATGAAAATCATTGCCAATATAAATATCTGTCCATCCATCATTGTTAATATCTGAAGTTGCAATCGCCAACCCATAGCCCAAAGCACTGTTGTAAATACCAGCCTTTTCTGTAACATCAACGAATTTAGTTTGATTGTTTACAGAAATATTTTCATAAAATACGTCGCCTGCAAGTGCATCAGATTTTTTCCTTAACTCGGTATTACCGTATGAATAAGGAGAATGGACGGAATGGTTCATTAAATACATGTCCATGTCGCCATCATTATCATAATCAAAAAAAGACGCTTGCGTTGAAAATCCAGAAAAATTCAAACCATAGTTTTGAGCTTGTTCTGTAAAAGTATTATCTCCGTTATTAACATATAATTCATTAGAAGCTTTTAAACCTTTATAATCTCCAACTTTACAGACATAAATATCCAAAAAGCCATCATTATTTACATCTGTCATTGTTACGCCAGTTGACCACGTAGTATCTTGACTTATTCCACTACTTAATGTGATATCCTTAAACTTTAAATTACCTAAGTTTAAATAAAGTTTATCTGGTTTTTCATTGGCTGAAAAATAAATATCATCCAACCCGTCATTATTAATATCACCTAAAGCAACACCACCACCATTGTAGTAATATAAATATTCAATAATATTTAACTTACCGTTTGATTGTAAATCATTTGAAAAATCAATTCCTGAAACACTTGAATCTACATTGATAAATGCCGCATCTCCTGCATTGTTTTCAACAACAGTTTTGTCTTGCTTTTTTGAGCAACCTAAAATCAGTAAAAAAATAAGGCCTAGTTTTTTTATCATATCAATACTTGTAAACCTCTAACGAGTCGTTGTTTTTTGCAATGAATAGTTCTTTGTTTATTATTTTGAGGTCTCGAATCTGTCCGTTAACTTTTAAACCTTTTCCTTTTTGGTGATATTTAAAACCGGCATTCCCCAAATTCTCCAAATAGTTCCCAAAAGAAGCATCATACCTTCCAAATTCTGGCATCACGCCATTTAAATTGCCGCCCAAAATAATGTCTTGATCGCCGTCATTATCAAAATCAGCAGTAGTTATGGCATAAATTGGGGAAAATTGTGTTTCATTTGGCAATTTTTTAACTTCAAAACTAAAGTCACCATTATTAATTAGAATGATTGAGCTCAATGTATTAACCTCTAAAACAATGCTATTATCCAATTGTTCTTTTGTGAAAATATCCTGAATGGCAGCGTCTTTAAACGATTCATAATCTGGATACTTTTTACTTAAATATTTTAATTGGTCAACTAAATTGTGCCTTAACGCATAAGGGTATTCTTTTCCGTTTTTGGCAGTAAATGCTAAAATGGGGTCAGAATAACTGTTTCCATCATAGTCACTTACGTATAGTTTTATTGGCGAAATTACAGTTGCTTTAAACCTACTGTTCAATCCGTGGTTTCCAACAATTAAATCCATATCGCCATCTTGGTCCAAATCGCTTTGTTCAATTGTGTTCCACCACCCTTTTAAATTTGATAATGGGTTGTTTTTAGATTCTGTAAAGTGGCCATTTTGGTTTTCAAAGACCCTAATTCCCATAAACTCGCCAACAACTACTAAATCTTTAAAGCTGTTTTTGTTAATGTCTATAAATAATGCATCGGTTATCATGCCTAAATCTTTAAATTCAGGAGCTAGTTCATTCGCTTTTTCAGTAAAATTTCCTTTTCCGTCATTAATGAGTAAAAATCCGGAACCGGGGTATCCATAGGCATTTGGAATGGTTCTTTCACCAACAAAGAGATCCAGATCATTATCATTATCAATATCGGCCACCGTAACCGTACTACTACTATGATAGCCTGTTAAGGTTGGTAATATTTGATTTGACAGGGTAAAGTTTCCCTTCCCGTCATTCAAATATAACTTATCTAAATAGTTAGGGCTGAATTTTGAGAACTCTACACCTCCACTACATACATAAAGGTCTAAATCGCCATCGCTATCGGCATCAAAGAATACACTTTCTGTATCTTCAGCGGTTTTATTGCTTTCAAAAACCGTTGATTTAAGTGGTGTAAACCGGTTATTTTTTTGAACGAATAGTTTTGAAGCATTACTTTTTGAACCACCAATGAATATATCTTGTTGGCCATCATTATTTACATCGGCAACAGCCATTTTTGGGCCTTCGGCACTTCTCATAAATGGCAATAATCTCTCAACATTAAAATCCACATAATTGTTCTCTTTATGGATAAAATCAATAACACCTTCGTTTTTAGTGAAAAGATTTAAAGTGTCTGGTTTATATGATGGATATTGGGCAACTAAAGAAGCATTTTTTTCTTCTAATGCAATGGTTTTATTGACTTCTACATTAAACAGTTGTGTTATTTTACCCGAAGGCCATGTAACAGTTAAGGTTAAACTATCTTGGTCTTTAAAGCCAAAGTTAGGTCTGTTATCCATTGAAGACTGAAAGCCTCTAACGGGTTGTTGTTCTAAAAAATAAGTGTTTGATTTATTGCTTAATTCTAACTTGGCTCCAATAGCGTTTTTATTTAAACCGTCTCCTTTTAAAATGACCTTGAGGTAATTATTATCAGAATTTAAATTGTTTTGATATACAAACAAAGGCATATTTACGTTATTTACAACTAAATCCATATCGCCATCATTATCTAGATCACCATAAGCAGAACCGTTTGAAAACCCTTCAGTATTTAATCCATTGTCTTCACGCTCAAATTTTAAATTGCCTTTGTTAATGTAGGCATGGTTTTTTACTTTGTTTGATGGAATGATGTCAATGAGTTTTTTATAATCAACCGTATTCTTATTTATAACAGACTCTATAACCTCTTGATTAGAAATGTATTTTAAATAATCTTGATTGGTCAAATCTTTATAGATACCGTTGGCGATAAACAAATCTTTTAAACCATCGTTGTCCATATCAAAAAATAGCGCGCCCCAACTCCAATCTGATGCTTCAACACCACTGAACCTACCAATTTCACTAAAGGTTAAATCTTGGTTGTTAAGTTGCAACATGTTTCTTGTAAACTGATGGTAATAGTCGTTTTTTAGGTTGTACTGGTACTTGTTCCAATCTTCAAACGTGGTTACGGTTTTTAGCCTATCGTATTCACTGGGAAGCATCTCGGTGACAAAAACATCATTATATCCGTCATTGTTTATATCGGCAGCATCAGCCCCCATTGATGCGCCACTTATTGAATTTATTGAGGTTGTTAAACACTCTTTAAAGGTTCCGTTTTTTTGGTTTATGTACAAATAATCCCTTTCAAAAAAATCATTTGAAACATATATATCCTGCCAATTGTCATTGTTCATATCTCCAACGGTTACTCCTAAACCAAAGCCTATTACACTACCATAGATACCTGCTTTTTCACTAACATCAACAAATTTACCATCCCGGTTTTCAAATAGCTTATCGCCGCCTAAGACATCTCTTTTGGGGCGTTCGTTTTTGGTTAGGTTAAAACTGCCAATGGCTTGATAGGAATTGTTTAAAAGATAAACGTCTAAGTCTCCATCTTGGTCATAATCAAAAAAAGAGGCATGTGTTGAGTATCCTTTATCATCCAGTCCCAATTCCGCAGCACGTTCAGTAAATGTTAAATCGCCATTGTTAATAAAAAATTCGTTTTGTTTGTTATCTCCTTTTACATCACCCGAATTACAGACATAAATATCCAAAAACCCATCGGCATTTATATCTACCATGGAAACCCCGGTTGACCATGCTTTTGTCCCGGCTACATTGGCCGTTTCCGTAATATCCTCAAAATGAAAATTTCCGTTGTTCAGATACAATCTGTTTTTGTTTAAATTGGACGTTAGGTAGATATCTTCCAAGCCATCATTGTTAATATCCCCTATGGCAACACCTCCACCGTTGTAAAAATTTCGGTATCTATAAACATTAAACTCGTCCGTTGATACTAAGTCATTACTAAAATCAATGCCCGTTATTTCAGTAGGCAATAATTCAAATTGTGGTTTTGTTTCCTGAACCGTTTCTTCTTTTTTACTGCATGAGCATACAATAGCAAGCAAACAAATAATATAGGTGTACTTCATTGTGATGGTATTATTTATTTAAGTTTTTTAACTTATATGGCAAATCTTCTATTAATACAGAGACATCTCTATCTGATTCTTTTGCCAATTGAATTTGTCTATTCCCGTCAACCTTGACCAAAATATCATTTTTCACTTTTATGAATGGATTTCCGGGGAACCACTTCATTAAAGTATCTTGCACTTTTGGAAGTAACTTGTCTGCCAATAAATCTTTGGCCCAAGGTGACCAAGCAACATACGAAAATTTAACATCCATGGCTCTTATAATATTATCTGGACTGAACTTGGCATAAAACAACATTCTTATCTTTTCTGTGGTTTTGGTTGAATCTTGCGGATATAAGATAACTTGAACATAATTATTTTCTGGACCATTTGTTACCATTTCTTTTTTATTTAGGTCCCAACATATCTTAAAAAAATCTTTTTTGGTTTGCCCAAATTTCAAACCATAAAAAATGCCGTTGTTTTGTTTGCCACTAGCCATCTCATTTTTAACCATTTTAGTGTATTCTGATTCACATGAAAAAACCGTAAGCATTAATAAAAAAAATATCTGTTTAATTAAGTTATTTAATCTCATAAAATTTTAAACTATCGTTGTTAATTGTGGTTAATAAATAATTTTTATTATTGATTTTACCCCTATTAAAATCCCTTATCTGACCTTTTATATTAAGCGGAACTACCTTTTTAAATTCATGCTTGTCATCTCCAAATAATAACCAACCTTGTGAAGCATCTTGTCTGCCAAATTGAGGTTTAACTAAATACTGGTTGCCACCGAAAAAGACATCTAAGTTTCCATCGTGATTGACATCAAAAACCTCAATGGCTTCAACGTTTGAATATTGAATCTCATTTGGCAATTTCTGTTCGATAAAATTATTGTTTTTATTGATAAATAAAGTGGTGTTGATCTTTTTAACATCTAGCTTAATGGCTTTTTCCAATTGTTCTTTAGAGAAAATTGATTGCATATTGGCATTGGCATAGTCTTTATAAAATAATAGTTTTTGTTTTAAACTGGCAATTTGCGAAACAAGTTCATCTCTATCTACAATAGGATAATACTTATTGTCCTTTTTATAACATATTATTTGTTCAACGGTTCCGTTATCATCAAAATCTGAAACAAACATTCTTAATTCGTTTTTAAAAAATGAGTTTTTCCCTTTATTGCCTGCTATAATATCTGGATTTCCATCATTATTAACATCAATAGCTTTAAATGTTTTCCAATAACCGGATGTATCATCCAAACCGTAAGCTTTTGTTTGATTTGATAATATACCGTTTTTATTTATAAAAATTGAAATTGGCATCCATTCACCACTTACAATCAAATCCTTTATGCCATCATGATTCATGTCAGCCCAATCTGAATCAGTTATCAACCCAATATCATTCAATGTTGGTTGACTTGAAAACTCAAACATGTTATTTCCTTTATTTTCTAAAATATAGCCGCTTGTTGGTATCCCATAGGTTTCAACTTTAAAACGTTCTCCTATAAAAATATCTTGATCACCATCTTGATCAAAATCATAAACTGAAACTGTTGACGAGCTTATGGGAGATTTAAATGGCAATGAATTACGGCTTAAGGAAAAATTCTGATTACCATCATTAATATATAGTCGGTCATTTAATGAGAAATCATATTTTGAAAAGGATTTGCCTCCACTACATACATATAAATCCAGATCACCATCATTGTCACTATCAAAAAATATAGCATCGGTATCTTCTGATTTTGAGTTTAATGCAAATGGTTTTTGTGTTTCTATATACGTAGTGTCGTGTTGTGAAATAAATAAACTTCCTGATTGACCTTTGGCTCCACCTATATAAAAATCCGGTTTGCCATCATTATTAATATCAGCACTTGCTATATTGGGTCCTTCATTGTTAAACATTTCAGGAAGCAGTTGTTCCCTATTAAAATCAACTGCGCTATTTTCACGGTGAAGAAAATTAAAAATTCCACGCGTTGCAATTAACGGATTTTTGAAGTGGTTTTTTTCAAGGTTTATATTCTTGTTTACCGCGTTAGGTTGGGGCTGAGTAAATGTATAGCCCTTATTGGTTTTTAAATTTTCATGCTTGCTTTTTGTGCCGTTGGGCCAACTAATAATTAAACTGTCAACTATTTTACTGGTATTGGTTCCAAAGAGCAAATGAGGAGAAATAGAACTTTGAAACCCTCTGGAAGGAAAGTTTTCTAAAACACCATACCATTTGTTATAATATATTTCTGCTTTGGCCCCAATGGCATTTGTATTATGTTTGCCACCTTTTAATGTTAAGGTGATGCTTCTTTGAGAGGTCGTGTCTAACTGGTTTTCATAAATAAACGCGGGCATATTTACGTTGTTTATAACTAAGTCTAAATCGCCATCATTATCAAGATCTCCATAAGCACTTCCATTACTAAAACTAGGTTGGGCCAAACCCCAAGCTACGGATTGGTCGGAAAATTCAAAATTACCATTATTCTTAAAGGCTACATTAGGCACAGCCTGAGAGGGCATTAGGTCAATTAATTTATTCATGACTTCTTTGTCATTTTGAATCATATCTTTAATACGTTCTTCATTGGCCATATAGGTTAAATAATCACGGTCCAATAAATCTTTATAAATACCATTGCTAATAAAAATATCCTTTAATCCATCATTATCAACATCAAATAAAAGCGAAGCCCAACTCCACTCTGAAGCTGCTACATTTGAAAATCTGCCAACTTCTAAAAAGGTATTGTTACCCATGTTCCTATGAAGGGCATTTCTGGAAAACTGATGGTGGTACCCATTTTTTTCGGCCATATCATATTTATTCCACGACTCAAAAAGGGTTTTGGTCCGTTGTCTTTCTATGGTTTTTGGGAGCATTTCGGTTACCATAATATCGGGGTGGGAATCATTATCCATATCTGCAGCATCGGCTCCCATGGAACCCATGGAAATTGATTCCATTTGATTTTCCAGATTTTCCTTGAAAGTACCATCTTGCTGATTGATATATAAATAGTCCCTTTCAAAAAAATCATTGGAAATAAATATGTCGGGCCATGAATCTTGATTATAATCGCTTACGGTAATGCCCAACCCAAACCCAATGGCACTGGAATAAATATGGGCGTCATTGGTTACATCAATAAAATGATTGTTATCATTCTGGAGCAATTTGTTACCGCTTGTTGTGGGTTTATTTCTTTGATCTTTGATAAAGTCATAATTCCCAACGGCTTTAATTGAATTACTTAACAAATAGCAATCTAAATCTCCATCTTTATCATAATCAAAAAAATTAGCTTGAACCGCCAACCCAACAATGTCCAATCCGTATTCTTTTGATTTTTCCGTGAAGGTTAAGTCGCCATTATTAATAAATAACTCATTGTGTCTATTACTGTTTTCACTGGGCGGGCCAGCTTTACAAACATAGATATCCAGTAAATCATCATTATTGATGTCTACAAAGGTAACCCCGGAAGACCACACATTTTTACAGGCCACACCAGCCTTATCCGTAATGTTTTCAAATTCCCAATTGCCTTTATTTAAGTACAATTGATTATCCACTAGATTCCCTGAAAAATAGATGTCCAATAACCCATCATTATTAATATCACCTAGAGCTACGCCACCTCCGTTATAAAAATTTCGATAAGTATAGGGGTTTAACGCTTCTGTATATTCTAAATCATTTTGAAAAGTAATTCCTGTGGACGTGTTTTTTAAAGAAAAAAGGCGCTGTTTAGGGTTCTCTTTACTACAGGATATAATAAAGTAACTCGAAAAAATAAACACCAATAATTGTTTCATGTTATTTGTTGATACGTTTTAAAAAAGGGATACTTTATAAAAGCACCCCTTTTTATTCACATATTATTAAAAATTACAAACTAGTAACCAGGGTTTTGTGTTAAAGTTCCGTTACTGGCATCAATTTGTTCTTGAGGAATTGGGAACACATTTCTAAACGGTGCAGAAGCTGGTTTTTCCCACCATGGGTCATTGTATTTCCCAAAACGGATTAAATCTTGACGGCGCGTTACTTCCATGAACATCTCACGTCCACGCTCTGCCAAAAACTCATCAGCAGTCAAAGACGTTAAAGCCGGAACATTTGCTCTTGCTCTAATGGTATTAACATCGGTCAATGCTAGGTTCCAATCGCTGGCTACTCTAGCATCAGCTTCAGCACGGATTAAATACATATCTCCTAATCGAATAATTGGATAGTCATTGTCCATATCATTTCTTTGTCCTTGACGGAAACTGAATTTACCTAAACGAGCCCCACCTTTTCTTGAAGCATTTGGCTCAAGTTCATTAATATCAACGGTGTAATCTAAGATTAAATCACCACCCGTACCAGCATAATCCAAAATCACAGAACCTTCATAATCTGATTGTGGCCCAACTATAAAATTAGCCGTTTTACGTTTATCGGCACTATCATAAGAATTATAGAAATCTTCTAAGGCCGAATATCCATTCCAAGGTTGTTCTTGCAAATTCCAAGTGAACTGACTTGAATAGTGCAATGTCATTTGTGCAAAGTTCATGTTTGGACCAGACACATTATCATAGGCTATGGACCAAATAATTTCAGGATTATCTTGGTTATTAGGCGCAAATACTGCGGCATAACCTTCAAGAATGTCTGGATCAGAGGCTACATTGGGTCTTTTACCCTCATTGGGAACAGAACATCCATCAGAGCATAACACATAGCCACCATTATCTACAACGTATCCTGCTGCGGCCGATGCCTCTGCATATCTAGCAGTTCCAGTATAAACTTCAGCATTTAGATACAATTTAGCCAATAACCCCAAAGCTGCAAATTGGTTGATTCTGTAAGGCGTTTGTGCCGTAACTAGTGGGCTTGTTGATAAGTCCATACCAACAACATTAGCAATGCCTAAAGCATCTAATAATTCATTTTCTACAAAGTTAAAAACTTGAGCTCTACTAGATTGAGGGACATCCCCACCAGCTTCAGTAACGATTTTAACTCTTCCGTATAAATCTAATAAGCGATAGTAAAAGAAGGCGCGTAATGCCTTAACCTGTGCGGTTTGATTGGCATCTAAATCTCCAGCTCCCAAGGCTGTATTACAAACTCCAATGGCCGCGTATTGAGCACCCCATGTATCTCTAATTGGACCATTAGATGGACCATAGCTATGTGTGTGTATATCCAGCCAGATACCACCATCATACCAGTCTCCCCCTTTTTGGGTTACCGCCATTTCGTCTGTTGATACCGATTGAACTCCAAAATACCCGCCATGATTGGCAGAACCCGACTCCCTTAATTGATTAAAGGCAGAAGACACGGCATCACTAGGGCCGGCCCCGCCACCGTTAAAAGTGGCAAAATCTGGTTCCTCACCATTAAACTGAGAACCTACTTCGCCTACCAACGTCTCATCTAAATTAGTGCACGCACTTACCGCAAGAAGAGCACTACACATTAAAAGTAATTTAAAAATATTTTTCATTGTTTATTTTTTTTAAAAGTTAACGTTTACACCAAACGTAATGGTTGTTGAAGAAAAATAATTATATCTTCTATCGATACCTGGTGCTAACGGATCAGTGGTCCCTTCTAAGAAATTACCATTATCCACAGCACCTCTATCCACTAAAGAGGGTTCTGGATCTGCGCCCGTGTAACCTGTTATCGTAAATAAATTTTGAGCACTTAAGGACAATCTAATATCTTTAAGGTATTTATTGTTTTCGGCAATATCAAATGTATAGCCTACAGAAATATTATCAAGTTTGAAAAAATCGGCTTTTTCAACATACAAGGAGCTAAATTTAGCATTTGTAATTGCAGGATCGGCATATTTAGTGTTTACAAAGTTATAAGAACTTTGACTACCTACCCGTGGCTCATAGAAAACCCTAAAGTTGTTAACTAAACTATGGCCAAAGGCACCTCTAAACAATGCGTTCACATCCCAATTTTTATATTTTAGGGCGTGGGTCCAGCCTAATTCAAAATCTGGGATACCATTTCCTAATTTTGTTAAATCCCCATCAATAACCCCATCGCCGTCGGCATCAATAGCGTTACCAATAATTTGGGATGTTTGTGAAGCATCTGTGTTCCCATCACCATTGACATCGGCAAACACTTGACTGCCATTTACAACTTCACCGGTCCAAACAGCTCCATAAATCTGGCCAATCTTTTCACCAGGGGCCACCAAGACTACATTCGTATCATTTTGCCCAGGAGCACCTAAGTTACCTCTTAATGTTGTTTGATCAAATGAGTCTAAGGTAGTACTGTAACTTGACAATATAATACCAGAATTGTAGGTGAAATCATCACGCTTTACAATATCATAATTTAAACCTAGTTCAAAACCTTTGGTAGTTAATTGACCACTATTTCTAATTTGATAGTCACTTATAAAAATCGTGTCTGGTGGTAAATCAGCAGGGTCAATTTTTTGTCCAAGTATAAAATCGGATACTTTACGGGTATATAAATCTAAAGTTGCAGATAAGCGCCCTGCATTAAACTCAAACCCTAAGTTTGTTTCAGCCTTTTCTTCCCATTTTAAATCTGGGTTAGGTTGTCTATTAGGAACAGAGGACAACAAATTGCCTGACGGGCCATAACCGCTTTGCGCAAGTCCAAATTCTGATGGTAACGATCCCGTAACTCCATAACCTAGACGCACTTTCAATAAATCCACATTATCTAATTGTAGATATTTATTTAGGTCAACCCCCAAACCAAATGATGGAAAATTACCCCACCTGTTATTTTCCCCTAATTTGGTAGCACCTTCCCTACGCAATGAGGCATTAAAATAAATGGCATCGTCAAACGTCGCATTGAATCTGCCAAAAAACGCAATAATTCTTTGTTCTGGCGATCTATCACTGTTGATTTCTATTTGCCCGGAATTAATTTGATCTTGGGACCACTCTAAAGCATCCAAATAGTTTAAGCTATCATTAGGGAAATCTCCCGCAGATAAGAAATACTTATAATAGGTCTCTTCTTGCCAAGAATAACCGGCCGTAAATTTTAATTTTAATTTATCTGAAGCATCTACATCATAGTCTCCGTAGAATTCAAATAATTTAAACTTGTTTTCTCCAGTGGTTAATCTAGCCAAGCCTTTACGGGTTGGGCTTGTGGCACTGCCCCTAAATAACGAGGTCGTTTTATAATATTCTTTATTGGTGTATTTTGAGGCTTGCTCAGAATATAAAGTATTTAATTGAATGTCATCTGTAAGTGAATACTTTAAGTTGGCATAGTAGGTAAACTCGTTACGGCTACCCATGTTGGTGTTTTGGTTAATGATTGATACCGGGTTAAAACTATCAAACAAACCAAGTGTTTCAAAATAACCTCCATAAGGATCTGCGTTGTACGGATACGGAGAATCCACACCATAAACAGGGGCTGTAGGATTATAAAGAATGGCATAACGTAAGGCTTCGTTAAACCCGAATTCAGAATCTCTGTTTGTATAAGAGGCATTAAAATCAATTTTTAATTTATCATCCAACATGGTCGTTGAGGTTTGAAGTCGGGTATTAAATTGTTTAAATCCAGATTTATCTAAAATACCTTGTGCATCTCTAAAGTTTGTTGAAACCCTGAAGTTTGTCCTATCAAACCCTCCAGATATGGCAACGTTATTAATGGTTGATATTCCATTTCTGGTAACCAAATCCAACCAATTAGTCCTACTCCCTAAATCAGTACCACCGGCAGCGGCAAATTGGTTTCCATCCAATCTATCAATAGTATTATAAATGGTAGCCATGGCTACAGATCCATTGTAAGATACTTGAGCAGTGCCTGGTTTACCTCTTTTAGTGGTAACAATAATAACCCCACTTGAACCACGAGACCCATAAATTGCGGCGGCCGAACCATCTTTTAAAACAGTCATATCAGCAATATCGTTAGGGTCAACGTTATTTAAAGAGGCTCCAATGACACCGTCAACAACAATTAACGGTGATGAGTTTGACCCAACAGTTGAAATACCTCTTAAACGAATCACAGCATCTTCATTAGGATTCCCTCCTTTATTATAGATACTTAAACCCGCTACTTTCCCTTGAAGCAACTCTGCCGGATCATTAATGGTTCCTCTGTTAAATTCTTCTTCGCTAACTTTGGTAACCGCAGAAGTAATTTCTTTTTTAGTAGTACTACCATATCCTACTACTACAACTTCATCAAGTTGTGCAGCGTCTTCTTCTAAAGTAATATTGATTGTACTACGACCACTAACTGCAACTTCTTGAGTTTTATAACCTAAGAAACTGTAAACAATTGTCGCATTTGCATCTACTCCATCAATTGAGTATTTTCCGTCAAAATCTGTTTGAGCACCTTTGGAAGTACCTTTAACAATAATGTTCACACCAGGTACTGGTCCAGAGGCGTCAGACACCACACCACTAACTGATTGAGCATAAATAAAGCTTCCTAATAGCATAGCCAGTGGAAGCAACATCCTTTTTAGTAATTTGTTTTTCATATTGAATTGGTTGATAAATTAATTTAATTGAGTTTAATTGAGTTAATCTTTATAAATCTTTTATTAAGAAATCTGACATTTTTAAAATCATGTTAACGAAGTGTTAACGAAACAACGAATTTTAATTTTTTTATGGTGAAAAAAAAATAAAATGAATAAAATATCTCTTTTTTTCACCGAAATCGTTTTCGGTTGTTATAATATCAACAATAATACACTGTTAAAATAATTAAAACTATGTTTTGAGTTGCCAATTTTTACTAAAAATACAAAAAAAAACGTTATAATTAAGAATATCCAAATCATAGTTTGGGACTATCAAAAAATAACTCCATGTAAACTTCCAAAAAACAAGTTATTTATGTCTGATTATTAAATAATGTGCCTTATTTTTATTGAGATTAAATATTACCCCTCCCAAATAAAATATTAATAACACAATACATGCCTAAAATAACTTTAAAAAAAATGGCAGAGAAATTAGGCTTATCTACTGCTACGGTATCCAAAGCGCTAAAAAATTATCCTGATATAAACAAGCAAACCAAGCAACGTGTGTTAGATCTTGCAGCTAGCTTAAACTACCAGCCAAATTCACTAGCTCAAGGATTACGAAATAAAGAATCAAAAATTATTGGACTCATAGTTCCTAAGATTGTTCATCACTTTTTTTCAAATATTATTGCCGGGGCTATACAGGCAGCCGAAAAAAATGGTTATTTAGTTATTATACTTCAAACCAACGAATCCTTCGAACTTGAAAAAAACCATCTAAAAAGATTAATTGAAAAAAATGTGGATGGTATATTGTTGTCTCTTTCTGATAAAACTACACAGCACAAACACATTAACCAAATAATAGAAGGTGGCGTACCTGTTGTTCTTTATGATAAAATCTCAAAACTGGTCAACTGTTCAAAAGTGATCATTAATGACCAAAAATCGGCCTATAATGCGACAAAATACCTTATTGATACGGGTTGCAGAAAAATTGCCCATATTAGGGGAGATCTTAAACCTCAAACCACCATTGATCGTTTTAAAGGCTACAAAAAAGCGTTAGTTGACAACAAAATTCCTTATGATGAGTCATTAGTATATACATGCAAAAGCCTGAGTTTTGAAGAAGGTTTTAAAATTGCAAAAAAAATAGTTAATGACCATAAAGATGTGGATGCTGTTTTTGCCTTTACAGATTTAGTGGCCACCGGCGTATTAAAAAGATTGCATGAATTAAATATTAAGGTCCCTAATCAAATATCTGTCATGGGATTTAGTAACTGGTTTCTAACTAAAATAACGACTCCCACCCTTTCAACTGTGCAACAACCGGGTTATGAAATGGGTCAACAGGCCTTTGAAATATTACTTAAAGATATTGTTACAAACAAAAAGGGCAACCCTATTATTCCAGAAATAATAGAAATACCCACCTATGTCATTCCCCGGAATTCAACCAAAAAATTAGTCTCTGTTTTAAAATAGTTTTTAAAAAAGGCTTCTCGATTATCATTTTGCACATATTATTATTTTTAGAAGCATTTTAAAATAAAAGCAGAAAATGAATAGAGAATAAGTCTTCGACAGGCTCAGACCGACATTTTTGATTTTAACAGAAATACAAAACAAGAACAAGGTGTCTCACTGAGCTTGTCGAAGTGTTTAGTTTGGATATATCTTATTGACAACAAAAACGACTTTAAACTAGAACCAAACAAATTATAATGGCCTGAAATCGTTTTCGGCTCATAATTCATTATTAATTAGCCAATTTTATTAAGATTTAAAAAAAAATACTGACCTTAGGCTATTATTAAATAACGTGAATAATGTTTAAGTGTTATGATGTCACTTCGAGTTAAATTCTGAAAGAATTTAGTATCGAGAAGTCTTTTATGCTAAGGAATTTACTTGTTTTCGATACACCAAATCACAGATTTGGCACTCTAACTGACATAAATTCCTTATCCATTATTCACGTTAAATAACTTTTATATGAATCGTTTCTTTGTATTACTCCTTTTATTAAGCTCATTTTTGTGTTTTTCTCAAGAAGATGGCTGGCAAATTTCAACTACAACTCATACAAACTATACCGGAATAGTGGTAGCCAATGGTAGAATTGGCATATTGCCTTCAGAAAATCCCTTCCAGGTAAAACAGATTATTTTAAACAATGTTTATGATAAAGAATCACCTCTGGGTGTGAGTAGAATTCTTGAAGGCATGAATTTTGGAAACCTAAATGTGTTTATTGATGGGGAGCTTATCACTGAAAAAAACATTGACAATTGGAAACAGACTTTGAATATGAAAAACGGGAGTTTTACAACCACCTTTTCATTTAAAGATAAAGCCAATATAACCTATACCATTTATGCTTTACGGAATGTGCCTTATACTGGTTATATTGATATTTCCATTGAGGCCAAACAAAATATTGATGTAAAATGCACAGGTAAAATTGAAACTTTAAAAGAATATCAAAACCCGATGAGCACTTTTCGTGTTTTAAAAGACAACGAGACAACCATGCCTATTTTACAAACGGTTGCAAAAAGCAGGTATGGCAGACAAACTGTTGCCACTTCAGCAACCTTTATTTGGCATGATATCAATTCTGGTAGAGCAGAACAACGTCCGGAATTAACACACAATAAAGTATCGGAATATAACAACCAACTATCCTTTGAAAAGAAAATCAAATTAGGGACATCATTAAATTTTGCATGGACTGCCGCGGAATGTACTTCACAAGACTTTGCTGATCCTCAAAATGAATCTGAACGCTTTGTGATATTTAATTTATTAACACCTAAAAAAGATTTATTACAACTTCATAACACACTTTGGAATACACTTTGGAAAGGTGATATCATTGTAGAAGGGGATTTAAAAACACAGCAAGATGTACGTTTGGCTTTATATCATTTATATGCCTTCGGAAGAGGTGATTCCAACTTAAGTATTGCACCTATGGGGCTTTCTTCTCAAAATTATAATGGTCACATTTTTTGGGATACAGAACTTTGGATGTATCCGCCGTTGTTACTTCTAAATCAAGACATTGCAAGATCTTTAGTGAATTATCGATCAGACCGTTTAGAAGTCGCTAAACGAAAAGCCATCAATTTTGGTTATAAAGGCGCTATGTTTCCTTGGGAAAGTGATGATACCGGTGAGGAAGCGACACCCGCCTGGGCTTTAACAGGGACCTTTGAACACCATATAACTGCGGATGTTGCCATAGCATTTTGGAATTATTACCGGGTTACAAAAGACAAACTTTGGCTTAAAGAACGTGGATATCCATTATTAAAAGAAGTTGCTGATTTTTGGGTAAGCCGCTCAACCAAAAATGAAGATGGTACTTATTCTATAAAAAATGTCGTGGGCGCCAATGAAGATGCGCCTAATGTAGATGATAATGCCTTTACGAACGGTTCTGCTATTACCGCTTTGCAATTTGCAATTCTTGCGGCTTATGAATTACGTGTAGAGCCAGATTCTAATTGGAAAACGGTTGCCAATAATATCAAATTATATAAGTTTCCTGATGGCACCACCATGGAACATAGCAAATATTCCGGCGAAGATATTAAACAAGCCGATGTTAATTTATTAGCATTCCCTTTGGGAATTATAAATGATAAAGAAACTATTATTAAAGATTTAAAATATTATGAACCACGGATAAGAAAAGATGGTCCCACCATGGGAAAATCTGCTTTAGCCACTATTTATGCCCAATTAGGTGATGTTGACAATGCCTATAGGTTATTCAAAGAAAGTTATGAACCCAATAAACGACCACCTTTTGGAGCGCTTTCTGAAACAGCCACAGGGCATGAGCCTTATTTTGCAACGGGAGCCGGGGGTATGCTTCAAACGGTTTTATTTGGTTTTGGCGGATTGAGACTTACTGATGAAGGCATTATTCAAATAAATCCTATTTTACCCAAACAATGGAAATCTTTAACTTTAAAAGGTATTGGACCCGAGAAGAAAACTTATGTTATTAAATGATTCTTTAATTAACAATTATAACACTGTTGAAATAACAAACAATGGCATTCAACTTAAACCCTATCAAGCCATTATATATAAGCTAAATTAATTGAATTAGTTCAGCAAAATAAACTTAAATAATAAGAGTCTGTCTAAAAAGTCATTATTTTCGGGTTGTCAGGTTGAGCTTGTCGAAACCAATTGCAGAATATCAATAAGTTGATATATTTCGACAAGCTCAATATGACTTAGAACTAGACTTTTTAGACAGTCTCATACTTTTTAGTCCTGAACAGGCTTAATACATTTTATAAAAGTTTATCCTTTAACCATTAAATGGCCTAGGTTATCTACAAGCTTTCCAGTAAAATTTCTTGACTTTTCAAATAACTGAGCAATAACTTTGAAATAGTTAATTCTTTCATAAGGAGTAAAATCAAATCGTAATATAACTTCTGGCGACTCATTGCCTTTAATATTTAAACCATTTTCAATATTGAAATCTAAAAACTCAAATTCAGTTACTATTTCTTCCCTTCTATCGCTATAAACAAAGCTATTTCCTTGTTTGCCAAGATAAAAACGTAGTGTATTATAAGTGCCTAAACCTAATTTAAGAACACTAGTAGACTTTAAAAAATCACCTCCAAAAAGGCCTTTAATTTTTAATAAATTTTTTCCTTTAAAATCTGTAACAAAATGCTCATTACCATCTAGGTCAAAAGCCGATAGATTTATTATCGATAAATTCATTTCTGACACATTCATTTTAGTAGCATAATTATTATTCAATACCAAATCTTTGATATATCTACCTTTAGAATCAAATCGATACATATCTAAACTTAAAGGATATACTTGCCAAATATTTGCATAAAATTTCTCTTTTTTCATAACTTCTGTATTCATTATTATACATTACAAAAGTATGGTATAACGAAAAGTTAAAAAACATCAGCATTGGCTTCCTTATTTGTTATTTTAACCCATCATTAGGCTAATAATTGAAGAATATTTTTTAGTTAAACTAAAAACTAGAAACATTAAATACAAAAAAAGCTTCTTGTTTCCAAGAAGCTTTTTCTTTACTGTGCGGGCGGGGAGACTCGAACTCCCACACCGCGAGGCACTAGATCCTAAGTCTAGCGTGTCTACCAATTCCACCACGCCCGCTTAGCCCCGTTATTTATCGGGATGCAAATATAATCAAGATTTTTAAATTGCAAACACATACCCTAAAAAACCTTCAATTTTTATTACTTTTGAATCAAATAAAATTTTATCATGAAAACCATTCAATCTTACATTCAAGAGCATAAAACCAGATTTCTTAATGAACTTATCGAACTCCTTAAAATTCCGTCAATTAGTGCAGATTCTAAATATAAACCTGACGTTTTAAAAACGGCAGAAGTCGTTAAAATAAGTCTTGAAAAAGCAGGTTGCGATGTTGTTGAAATTTGCGAAACAGCAGGTAACCCCATTGTTTACGGCGAAAAAATTATAGATTCTAAATTACCAACCATTCTTGTTTATGGACACTATGATGTGCAACCGGCAGACCCTATTGAATTATGGACTTCTCCACCATTTGAGCCAGTCATTAAAAAAACGCAATTACATCCTGAAGGCGCCATTTTTGCCCGTGGTGCGTGTGATGATAAAGGCCAAATGTATATGCATGTAAAGGCGATGGAATTTATGACCTCAACAAATCAATTACCTTGCAATGTTAAGTTTATGATTGAGGGTGAAGAAGAAGTTGGAAGTGTCAACCTATCCAAATTTGTAAAAGCTAATCAAGGTAAACTTAAAAATGATGTCATTTTAATTTCTGATACTGGAATGATTGCCAATGATGTTCCATCCATAACCACGGGCTTACGCGGATTAAGTTATGTAGAGGTTGAAGTAACTGGACCTAACAGAGATTTACACTCAGGGCTATATGGTGGCGCTGTTGCCAACCCTATCAATGTATTAACCAAAATGATTGCGTCACTTCATGATGAAAATAATCATATTACCATTCCAGGATTTTATGATAAGGTAGAGAACCTTTCAAAAAAAGAACGTGCAGAAATGGCAAAAGCACCTTTCAACATAGAAAACTATAAAAAGGCTTTAAAAATTGAAGATGTTTATGGTGAAACTGGTTACACTACCAATGAGCGCAATTCTATCAGACCAACGTTAGATGTAAACGGTATTTGGGGAGGCTACATTGGTGAGGGTGCAAAAACGGTTATAGCAAGTAAAGCTTTTGCTAAAATTTCCATGCGTTTGGTACCACATCAAAATTGGGAAGAAATCACTGAACTATTCACAAAACATTTTGAAAGTATTGCACCAAAAGGAGTTACTGTAAAAGTAACACCTCATCATGGTGGACAAGGTTATGTAACTCCAATTAATAGTATTGGTTACCAAGCAGCTTCAAAAGCCTATCAAAAAACATTCAGAAAAATACCAATCCCTCAGCGAAGTGGCGGTAGCATCCCAATCGTGGCATTATTTGAACAAGAGTTGAAAAGTAAGACTATTTTAATGGGATTTGGATTGGATAGTGATGCTATTCACTCGCCAAACGAACATTTTGGTATTTTCAACTTTTTAAAAGGCATTGAAACCATACCTTATTTTTATAAATATTTTACTGAGCTTTCCAAGTAGATGAAAAACCAACATGCCAACCACCTTTTTGAGCTTTTAGTTGGTACTATTTTCATAAGCACTTCGGGTGTATTGGGCAAATATATTGATTTACCTATACCGGTAATCATTTGGTACAGAAGCGCTTTAGGAGCCTTGTTCTTATATCTGTTTTGTAGGTATAAAAAATTCGATATCAAAATAAATTCAAAAAAAGACTTTTTTACGGTTTTATTAAGCTCGCTGTTTTTGGGCGTACATTGGATAAGCTATTTCTATGCTTTAAAACTTTCCAATGTTGCTTTAGGCATGTTATCACTATTTACATTTCCTGTCATTACTGCATTATTAGAGCCTTTATTTATAAAATCTAAATTAAATGTTATTCATGTTGTTTTAGGACTTATCGTCTTAATTGGTATCTATATACTCGCACCGGAATTCGATTTTGAAAACTCGCATGTAAAAGGTGTATTGCTAGGGTTATTTTCAGCTATTTGTTATGCCTTACGCAACCTCATCTTAAAACAACATATTGGTCAATACAGTGGGACGGCACTTATGATGTATCAAATTTCAATTCTATCAATACTATTACTCCCCTTTATGTTCACAATGGATATTAGCAATATAACCACACAGTTTCCATACGTTATTGCATTAGCATTAATTACTACAGCCATTGGTCACTCCATGTTTATACATAGCTTAAGGTATTTCACAGTGAGTACAGCAAGTATCATAAATAGCTTGCAACCCATTTTCGGGATTATTATGGCTTACTTTTTTCTAAAGGAAATCCCAAACTTAAATACTTTCATTGGTGGATCTCTCATTCTTACTACAGTAATTATTGAAAGTGTTAGGTCAAGGAACAAATAACTCCATTAAAAATTTGGATTTATTATCTCTGATTGTGTAACAATTTGACTCACTTTACGTTCTAATAGTTTATCAATCAAAATCAATCACATTATGTTAAAGCAATTCTTCATCATTTGCTCGGGCTCAGATACTGATATTTTAAAAAACTGTTCCGTTGGCGAACAAAATAAATATGCCGGTATTGGTGCTACCGTTTTTTTTACCGCAGTTATGGCCTTTATAGCTGCCAGTTATGCGCTTTACACCGTTTTTGACAACCTTTATACATCCATTTTTTTCGGACTCATCTGGGGGTTACTCATTTTTAATTTAGACCGATATATTGTATCTACCATTAAAAAAACAGGGAATGTTATTGATGAATTGATTCAAGCATCACCAAGAATTTTATTAGCCGTTATCATCGCCGTAGTGATTTCAAAACCATTAGAATTAAAAATATTTGAAAAAGAAATCAATCAGGTTTTACTGGAACAAAAAAACGAATTAACCCTTGCCAATAAAAATCAAATCGCAGAACAATTCAATCCAAACATTGAAAATTTAAATAAAGACATTACGGCGTTACAACAACAAATAGCATCTAAAGAAGCCGAGGTAAATGCGCTTTATGACACCTATATTGCCGAAGCTGAAGGAACTGCGGGCACAAAATTACTTGGAAAAGGTCCTGTTTATAAAGAAAAAAGAGAAAAGCATGATGCTTTATTAGCTGAATTACAACAGTTAAAAGCTGAAAATAAAGATAAAATAACTGCTTCTGAAAATCAGATAGCCGTGCTTAAAGGAAATTATGAAACCCAAGTGGTAAAAACGCAACCCATCATCAATAATTTTGATGGATTAATGGCACGAATTAATGCTTTAGGAAAATTACCATGGATACCCTCCTTTTTCATATTCCTATTGTTTTTAGCCATTGAAACATCGCCCATTTTTGCCAAATTGTTGTCACCAAAAGGCTCGTACGACTTTAAATTAGAAGATCAAGAAACAGCAGTGAAAACACATGTACTTCAAAATAAAAATCAACGAGAAGTCATGTTAAAAACAGATTATGCCATTAATGACCGTATTTATACAGACATTGAACATGAAGATGAGCTATACAATTATAAACGTAAAAAAGCAAGAGAACTCATGCAATTACAAGCTGATGCTTTTTACAAACAACATAAAAATGCCTTATGATTAAGCGGTTGTTTTATATTTAAAATGTTCATATAGTTCTTTACATCCAAGACCAATAATAGATAGTTTTTTGTTTTTCATAATGGCTTCATTATGAAGTCCGGCAATGGCTTTTACACCATACTTATCCATCCACTCTATTTCTTCAATGCTAATGGTAAGATTGCTAACCCTATCAAAAATGTTATTGAATTCTTGTTGAAACACATCCATATTGTTTCTGTCAAGAATTCCTTTCAATTTAAAAAAATTGTTGTTGTTCGTGATTCTGAGGTTCATAGTAACATAATTAAAAGTTAAACAATACATTTAGGGCTATTAATCAATTGACTTTCACGTAAATATAAAACCTGAAACAGAGTTTACATTATTTAATCGATGAACACAATTTAACTTTAGACAAAAAATATATAGTTACCAAAATAATCGGTGTTCTACCTTTTTAAAACAAGATTTCGTTATTTTTACCTAAGATTAATCCATAATACCAGGCAGCATAATGCCCATTATATCATGAAAAACTATATATTAATTATTTGCGCTGTTATGTTAAGTCAGGTAAGTTCTGCTCAAACTTCTCAAACAGCAGATAAAAAAGCCATACTTTCTGTATTGAAGATGCAAAGACTTGCTTGGTCTGACAATAATATTGAAGGATTTATGGAAGGCTATTGGAAAAATGATTCACTTAAATTTTACGGTAGCAATGGCATTACCTATGGTTGGGAAAACACTTTAGAACGCTATAAACAAGCTTATCCAACCGCAGACCACATTGGCACTTTAAGTTTTAAAATTAATGATATTACCAAAATTACTGATGATGCCTATTATGTGATGGGAGAATATCATTTAAAACGTAATGTTGGTAATGCCACGGGTATTTTTATGATAATTTTAAAAAAAATTGAAGGTGAATGGAAAATTATTGCCGATACATCAAGCTAATTAAATAGATATGGTACAGAAAACTATTCATTGGGGAATTATTGGTGTTGGTGATGTTTGTGAAAAAAAGAGTGGACCAGCTTATCAAAAAACTGATGGCTTTTGTCTAAAAGCCGTCATGCGAAGAGATTTAGACAAGGCTAGAGACTTCGCAAAACGCCATGGTGTGGACACCTATTATAATGATGCCGATGATTTAATAAACGACCCTGAAATAGATGCTATTTATATTGCAACGCCGCCAAATAGTCATTTGGAATATGCCCTTAAAGTTGCTGAAGCAGGGAAAATTTGTTGTGTTGAAAAACCAATGGCAGTGAATTATCAAGAATGCCAAACCATGTTTGATGCATTTAATGAAAAAAATATTCCTCTTTTTGTAGCGTATTATAGAAGAAGTCTTCCAAGATTTCAACAAATAAAAAAATGGATTGACACTAATGAAATTGGTGATGTTAGGCATATTCATTGGTCATTGAGTAAACCTGCAAACGATATTGACCTATCAAAAAACTATAATTGGAGAACTGATAAAAATATTGCACAAGGAGGTTATTTTGATGATTTAGCATCCCATGGTTTAGACTTTTTCCATTATATATTAGGAGAATTTGATTCGGTTAATGGAGAAAGCAGCAATCAGCAACAATTATACTCTGCAAAAGATGCTTTATCAGCGTCATGGATTCATAAAACCGGTGTTACAGGTTCTGCTTTTTGGAATTTCGGATCTTGGGAACGACAAGACAAGGTAGAAATTATAGGAAGTAAGGGTTCTATTAAATTTTCTATTTTTGATGAAAACCCCATACAACTCATCACTCCAAAAGAAACAATAAGTTTAAACATTGAACATCCTGAAAATATTCAATTGTACCATGTAAAAGCTATGAAAAATCATTTAGACGGCATAGAAGAACATCCATCTACTGGAAAAACCGCGCTGCATACAGCATGGATTATGGACAACATTTTAGGCAGAAGCTTTTCACCATTAAAAATGAAATGAATTACAAAACAAGAAAAGCAACTCTAAATGATTTACCGACACTTTTGAGATTTGAACAAGGTGTGATTAAAGCAGAACGTCCTTTTGACCCTACAATAAAAGAAGGGGCTATTGCTTATTATGATATTTCTGAATTAATATCGAGCAATGAATCTGAAGTATATATCGTAGAAATCAATCATGAGATTGTTGCCTCAGGTTATGCTAAAATTAAAACGGATAGACATTACCTAAAACATACCCATATTGGTTATTTAGGTTTTATGTTTGTAGATGAAAATCATAGAGGGGTTGGCGTAAATAAACTAATTATTGACACATTACTAATATGGTGTCAAGAAAGAAATATTTTTGAAATACGATTGGATGTTTATGATGACAATTTGCCTGCCATTAAAGCTTACGAAAAAGTGGGTTTTAAAAAACACATGATCAATATGCGATTAAATATTGAAAATTCAGATTTGAACTAATTAAAACTTCCTGTCTGGCTGAAACATATCCAAATTCATGGATGTTTTTTTATTGGAAATGATTTCAGAAACCAATTTCCCTGTAGCCGGCCCCATACTCCAACCCATCATAGCATGCCCTGTTGCAACCGTTAGATTATCGCACTTTGAAGATTTTCCAATAAAAGGTAATCCATCGGGAGAAACCGGACGTAAACCACAAGCAGCCTGACTTTTTTCTTCTGAAGTCAACGATATTTCAGGATAATATCTGCTTACAGCATTAGCAATAGCTTGGACTCTTTCTTTTCTTATATCATGATTAATACCAGCAATTTCCATCGTGCCTGCAAAACGTGTAAATCCATGCATGGGGGTTACGGCAACCTTTGCTTCAGCTAAAATAGCCGGAATAGTAATTCCTGTATTTTGATTGGAATTGATTCGATATCCTTTCCCAGCCTGTAATAACAATTTTAAACCTAACTTTTTACCCAACAATGAACTCCAGGAACCTGCGGCCAAAACAAATTCATCCGCTTTAAGAATTTGATTATTTGTTTTAATTGTGGTAACCTTCCCGTTTTTAACTTCTAAATCTTCAACCTTTTCATTTGGATAAATTTGAACACCAACACCTTTTAAATAGGTTTTCATATCACTCATAAATTCATCAGGCGTTGAGTGGGAATCACATTTAAAATACGTAGCACCTTTGGCTTCTAGTTTTACATGAGGCTCTAATACCTTTAATTCATTTGTATTCACTTCAATAACATCCAGTCCTTCACGTTGTGCTAAATGAGCCATTTTAATTTCCTCTTCCAACATCTTGTCTGTTTGACATAGCATCAACAATCCTTTCTTTTCGTAGTGAGAGGTAAATCCTTCTGTACGATGAATATTTTCATATAAATCCTGACTCAGCAATGTTATTTCTTTTATGGCTGGTATAGCTTTCTGTACATGGTTCATAGTACAAGATTTATTAAATGCCCAAGTCCATTTTAAAAAATCCAAGTCCAAACGAGGTTTAATGTATAGCGGACTTGCAGAATTAAACATCCATTTCAACCCTTTTTTCATGACGCCTGGTGCAGATAATGGAATAATGTGACTGGGTGATAAGTATCCGGCATTGACATAAGATGCTCCAGCATCCAAATTGGATTGATCAACAATAGTTACTTGATGTCCTTCTTTATGAAGAAAATAGGCAGAACTTAATCCGATTATTCCACCTCCTATAATGATAACTTGTTTCATTTAAATAATGGGTTAATGAGTTAATGAGCTAATGGGTTGATGAATTAATGAGCTAATGGGTTAATGGGTTAATGAATTAATGGGTTAATGAGTTAATGAACTAATGGGTTGATGAATTAATGAGTTAATGGGTTAATGGGTTAATGAATTAATGGTTTAATGAATTAATGGGTTAATGAGTTAATGAACTAATGGGTTGATGAATTAATTTATATTCCATAGATTACTATTTTTTCATTTATTTGAGCCTGAATTTTTTCTTGCTTTTGATACTATTTTAAGTATTTCCAATGTTTCATGCATCAATGGTTTTAATTGTTCTTCTGAACTGAATTTTGTGTCTTTTAACAATTCTAACCAAAATAATGTTTCATCGGCTTCTTCAACAACAATGGACATTTTTGAAAAAAACTCTTTTTGTGACCGAGAAATACAAGCGGCTCTATAATTTGCTGCAGTTGATGTTGCAGAACGTATTAGTTGCCTACCAATAACTCTTGTAGCGTCTGTCTTTTGAATTTTGTCATAGAACAAAATGACATCCACAGCCAATTGTTTGGTCCTTTTCTTTAATAATTCTACAAATTCTTCTTTCTCCATTTTTTTAATGAGTTAATGGGTTTAATGATTTAATGAGCTAATCGGTTAATGAGCTAATGGGTTAATGGGTTAATGAGCTAATGGGTTAATGGGTTAATGGGTTAATGAGCTAATTAATGGGTTAATGAGCTAATTAATGGGTTAATGGGTTAATGAGCTAATGGGTTAATGAGCTAATGGGTTAATGGGTTAATCGGTTAATGAGCTAATGGGTTAATGGGTTAATGAGATAGTGCTAGGATTTAAAAGTGTTTTTATGTCATATTGTATGATAAGTTTATTGTTTCATTATTTCATTATTTCATTATTTCATTATTTCATTGTTTCATTATTTCATTATTTCATTGTTTCATTATTTCATTGTTTCACTATTTCATTGTTTCATTATTTCATTGTCTTATTGTTTCATTAATCAAATCACTTGAAAACCATGTGCATACGGATCATCTTCATCATCAATGGTGATTACATTATGTCCATATATTTTTGCCCAACCTTTTATACTGGGTATAATTGCTAACCTTCCATCTAAAGTAGTTTCTTCTTCAACGCGTCCAATAAATTTACTTCCAATAAAACTTTCATGGATAAAATCTTCACCTTTTTTTAATTTTCCTTTGGCAAATAATTGTGCTAATCTAGCAGAAGTTCCTGTTCCGCATGGGCTTCTATCAATGGCTTTATCACCATAAAAAACCGCATTTCTACCTGAGGAAGTTGGATCTATGGGATTTCCTGTCCAAAGCATGTGGGACACATCACGAATGGTTTCGTTTTCTGGGTGAATAAACATATTTGGATATTTTTCATTAATCCGTTGACGAACAACTTGCGAATACTGGATGATTTTTGAGGCTGAAAAATCTTGAACTCCAGAAAAAAAATTTTGCGGATCAACAATAGCGTAATAATTTCCGCCGTAGGCGACATCAAAAGAAATCGTTCCTAATTCTGGACAATCAATTGTTAATCCTTCCGCAGCCAAATAACTTTTTACGTTGATTAATTTCACCCAATCCACCTTTTCCCCTGTTTGCTGGTATTGAATATTTACCAAACCCGCCGGGGCCTCCATTTTAATTTTTCCAGATGTTTTAGGCGTTATCAGTCCTTCTTCTATGGCAATGGTAATCGTGCCAATGGTACCATGACCACACATGGGTAAGCAACCCGAGGTTTCAATAAATAAAATAGCAAAATCGTTTTCTGGGTTATGAGGTGGATACAACATACTTCCGCTCATCATATCATGCCCACGAGGTTCAAACATCAGTCCCTTACGAATCCAATCGTATTCTTTTAAAAAATGCTGACGCTTTTGTTCCATGGTGTGTCCTATCAATCTAGGAACACCTTCCTTGATGACTCTCACCGGGTTTCCACAGGTATGGGCATCAATGCAGACAAAGGTATTCTTACTCATTTTTTACTTTCTGGATATAATTATTTACTAATTTTTCCATAATCTCTAATGTGACTGTTCCTTGTCCTAATATAACCTCGTGAAAATCTCTGATGTCAAATTTAGAACCTAATTCCTGTTCAGCTTTTTGACGCAATTCTCTTATTTTGAGTTCACCAATTTTATAAGATAGTGCTTGTCCTGGCCATGAAATATAACGATCAGTTTCTGTATTGATTTCGTGCATTGACAAGGCAGTGTTTGCAGCCATGTAATCCACTACCTGTTGTCGCGTCCAACCTTTTGCGTGAATTCCTGTATCAACTACTAATCGGCAAGCGCGCCACATTTCATAAGTCAATTTTCCAAATTTTTCATAAGGTGTGGTATAAATACCCATTTCATCTGCTAAATATTCCGAATACAAACCCCAACCTTCACCATAAGCTGAGAGGTATAAATCTTTTCTAAATTGTGGAATGCTGTCACCTAATTCGTTATTCAAACTTCCTTGTAAATGATGTCCAGGAACAGCTTCATGTGCTGTTAATGAAGGCAAGGTATATAAGGTCCTGCTTGGTAAAGCATAAGTATTAACCCAATAGTATCCTGGATCTGTACTTTCTTTTGTGGTACCAATATAGCGTCCGCTTGTATATTTTGGTGCAATAGCATCTGGAACTGCTGCAACACCATAAGGTTTTCGTGGTAAAGTTTTAAAATAGCGTGGCAATTGAGCATCAATACGCTTGGCAATATCTCGAGCAATCATTAACAACTCTCTTGGTGTTTTGGCATAAAACTGCTTATCGGTTCTTAAAAACTTTAAGAAATCGGCAAAACTCCCTTTAAAGTTTAAATCTTTAATGATTATTTCCATTTCGGCTTTGATACGTGCTACTTCCTTTAAACCAATTTGATGAATATCATCTGCTGTATATTGTGTACTGGTTGTATAAAAATTGATTCTATTTTGATAAAATGCATCTCCATTTGGAGTTTCTGAAACGCCAAGCGTTGTTCTGGTTTTTGGCAAATATTCGGTTTCAAAAAACGTTTTTATTCGTTTAAATTGTGGTGTTACATTGATTTCAATGGCGATTCTTGCAGCTGCTAAAACCGAATCTTTTTGGGTTTCAGTTAAATCGTTTGGTAAATTTTTAAACGGCGAATAGTAAAAACTATCCTTAAAATCATCAACAATATTGTCATTGTAAGTTGATTCATAACCTTTAAAAATTACGAGTGGCTGAGAAATCCCCTTAGCTATGCCTTCTCTTAAATTTATTAGATTTTCATTAACAAATTCAGGAATTGCATTGAGCTTATCAAGATACTTTTTAACTTGCTGATAATTGGTCAAAGGCCTAACAATATAAGGCAAATCGCTATGAAATCCTGTGTCAGAAAGTATTGGATTTAGATACATGTCAAACTTATAAAAATCGATTTGGTCCTGTAGTACAAATTTTAAAAGTTCAGCAGAAATCTGTTCTGTTTCGCTCAATTCTTCTGTATTCACCTTAGACAATTCATCCAATTTTGTTTGGGCAAATTCGACCTCGTTCTTATAATAGTCTTTTGTGAAAAGGCCTAAAGGATAAGCGTTGTGGTCATATCCTTTATGGTTCTGATAACTTTTGATTACAGAATCGAGTTGTACTGATGGATTGACTTGAGCTTCTGTTTTAACACAATAAATTAAGAATAGACATGCAATTGAGGCAATCTTAAAATGATTCATATGTATCTTTTGTCATTTTATTATTTACAAGTCGTGAAATTCCTAAAGGGTTTTCGTTTTTTAATTCAATTGGCAACAATTCATTTGGCCAATCCTGAAAACTAAAAGGTCGCACCCAACGTTTAATGGAATTGACTCCAACGGCTGTAAAACGACTATCTGTGGATGCCGGATACGGGCCACCATGAACCATGGATGGGCACACCTCAACACCTGTAGGAACACCATTAAAAATTAAACGCCCTACTCTATTTTGAAGTGCTGAAATAATATTGGAATAGTTTTGAGCTTCTTTATCAGCGATTAAAGTTCCTGTTAACTGTCCTTCTAATTTTGAAATAATTAATTCTAACTGATTAGCATTTTCACACTGAACAACCATAGAATACGGGCCGAAAACCTCTTGATGCAGTGTTGTGTTTTCTAAAAATGTTTTTCCTTCAACAGTGGTTACTGTTTGCCTTGCATAATTAGATTTTACATTTGAAGTATAATCTGCTGTAACCATTAATCCAGATTGAGATAATGCCTTTTTCTTATTTGTTTCAAATGCTCCAATAATATTTGGATGTAACATACAAGACGGTTCAATTTTTACAATTTCCTCAGACAGTTTTGAAATAAACTTGCTTAAATCATCATTTTTAATGGCTAATAACAAACCGGGATTGGTACAAAACTGCCCGGTTCCTAAAGTAATGGAACCTGCATAAGTTTTGGCTAAAGCTTCTCCTCTATTCTTCAAAGCATCAGGTAACATAACAACTGGGTTGACACTTCCCATCTCAGCAAATACGGGAATTGGTTCTTCACGTTGCGCTGCCAAATCATATAAGGCTCTGCCTCCGCGAATACTTCCCGTAAACCCAACTGCTTTTACTTCTGGATGTTTTACCAACTGCGTGCCTACGTTAATACCACTACTATTTAAATTTGAAAACACACCATTGGGCATGCCTGTTTTTTCAACCGCTTTAATAATTGCTGAAGCTACCAATTCACCAGTTCCCGCATGCATAGGATGCGATTTAACAATAACCGGACAACCTGCTGCGAACGCCGCAGCTGTATCGCCGCCAGCTGTTGAATAAGCCAAAGGGAAATTACTAGCGCCAAATACAACCACTGGTCCTAACGGAATTAATAACTTACGTAAATCGGGTTTAGGCTGAGGCTCACGTTTTAGTTGTGCTGTATCAATGGATGCTTCAACCCATGAACCTTCTTTAACTAAATCTGCAAAAGAGCGCAATTGAAAAATAGTTCGCCCACGTTCGCCTTTAGCTCTACCTTCCGAAAGACCAGATTCCATACAAAAAGTTTGAATAAGTTCATCATCCAAGGCTAAAATCTCATCTGCAATTGTATTTAGAAAAAGTGCTTTTTTTTCGCCAGAAATAGTTCTGAATGTTTTAAAAGCTTCAGAAGCCAAATGTACTGCTTCATCAATTTCCTTTGATGTAGCTTCTGTGAAAATCGTTTTATTCTCAATATTTAATTGCGGATTGAATGTTTTATACGTTTTACTTCCTTTTGCTGATTGTTTGTTTCCGATATAATTTTTTCCTGTTGTCATGTCTGCCTTAATCCCTCCAAAGGAGGTAAATTTTTTAATTAATATTTAAATTTTTATAATTTGGTAACATTGGTTTGGTTTTCAAACCATCTTCAATAATTTTTATGATGGTTTTACGTTCTTTGCCTTCTAATACCAATCTAGGTGCTCTTACAAATTCAGACCCAATTTTTGTATATGCAGAAGCCAGTTTTATATATTGTACTAATTTAGGGTTTATATCTAACTCTAGCAATGGCATAAACCATCTATAAATAGAAATAGCTTCTTGAATTCTACCCGCTTTTTGAAGCTCATAAATGGCAACTGTTTCTGCCGGAAATGCATCTACCAAGCCAGCAACCCATCCATCGGCACCTAAAAGCAAACTTTCTAAAGCTAAAGTATCAACACCTGTCATAATAGCTAAACGGTCCCCAAACCTATTTTTTATTCTGGTAATATTCGTAGTATCTCGTGTAGATTCTTTTACAGCTTGAATATTTGGACAAGTTTCAATTAATTCAGCAAACATATCTAAGGTAACTTCTATTTTATAATCTATAGGATTGTTATAAATCATTATGGGTAATGACGTACTTTTGGCAACCGCTTTAAAATAAGCTACAACTTCTGCATCACTGGCTTTATAACGCATTGGCGGAAGCATCATGAGTCCTTTTGCACCATCTTCCTTTGCCGTTTTAGCTAAATGTATGGCAGCTTTGGTAGTTTGTTCAGCAATATTCATAAGTACCGGCACTTTGCCTTTAACAAAAGCGACTGTTTCCCGTGTTAAAATCCGTCTCTCTTCATCCGTCAGCGTACTGGCTTCGCCAAGTGTACCACCTAAAACCAATCCATGAACACCTGCATCCAATTGTGCTTGAATATTGACTTTAAACAATTCTAAATCCAATTCATCATTTGCTGTGAATTGCGTTGTTACTGCAGGCATAACGCCTTTCCATTTGATACTCATAATCTACTATTTTTATCTATGTAAAATTACTTTTACTAAAAACATATTAATGACATCTTCTTATCCAATTTTAATACTATATTATCCTATATTTACATTTTATTAAAATATACGAATAGTTTAATGAAAGTTTATCCTTTTAAAATACCAAAACCATTACATGATTCACTGGTTTATCAAGTAGATTATGATGTTGCGTTTTACGATAAGCTTCATCAACATGATGACATTCAATTTAGTTTTATTGTTGAAGGTGAAGGCAGATTGGTTGTTGGAGACAGCATAAATCAGTACAAGAAAGATGATATTGTTGTTATTGGAAGTAATTTGCCTCATGTGTTTAAAAGCAACGTAAATGCTAGCGAAAGGTCACATATGTTGACTCTGTTTTTTTCTAAAGATTCTTTTGGTACTGATTTTTTTGAACTTGAAGAGTTAAGAGAACTTAACACGTTTTTTAAAAGAGCCAGTCATGGTTTTAAAATTACGTCTTCAAAAAAACCGATTATTCTATTATTTAATCAACTTGAAAATGCTACAAAATTATCTCGGTTTTTAATTTTATTGGACTTATTGAAAAAAGCATCAGTTTGTAATTACATCAGCTTATCATCATTTATTTATGAAAAAAAATATAAAGAAACTGAAGGTAAGCGTATGCAAGAAGTGTTTGATTATACGATGACACATTTTGAAAGTGATATTTCACTGGAAACGATTTCTGACGTTGCCAACATGAGTAAAAATGCATTTTGTAAGTATTTTAAAAAGCGAACAAATAAAACTTATTTTAGATTTTTAAATGAATTGCGCATTGAACATGGCTGCAAACTTCTAATTGATAAAAACGATGCTTCTATTGCTGAAGTCGCCTACGAATGTGGCTTTAGGAATATATCAAATTTTAATAGGCAATTTAAAATGATAAAAAACATGTCTCCAAATAATTTTAGAAATAAAAAACATTAAGATGAAGCCTAAATATCTCTATCTCATTTTAGGAATAGCCTTAATAATTACTATAATAGGTCTTATTACCGGAAAATTCATTTTTCTCTTTTTGATTTTACCCCTTGGTTTTGGCCTTTTCAAAAAAGACAACAACCCCTAATTCAAATTAGGTTTTCTTTACGTATTTTGTAATGATCACTATTTGCTGCCCATCAACTTTCCCTTCAATATATTCAGCATTTTCAGTATCTAAACGTATATTTCTAACAGCTGTTCCTTGTTTTGCCACCATGCTGGAACCTTTAACCTTTAAATCTTTTATCAACACCACAGAATCACCTACTTCTAAAATGACACCGTTAACATCTCGGTGAATAATTTTATTTGCTTCATCTTCATGCTCTCCGGTTGCTCTTGCTAGTGTTAATGCCTCATCATCTAAATACATCATATCCAATAAATCTTTTGGCCAACCTTCATGACGAAGTCTTTGTAGCATTCTCCAAGCCATGATTTGAACCGCAATATGTTCATTCCACATACTGTCATTTAAACACCGCCAGTGATTTGAATCCATTTCTGAATTCCCTTCAATTTGGTCTAAACAGGTTTTACAAACCAATAAACTATTATCAACGGATTCATTTAATGACGGCGGAAGGGTATATTGTTTTAGGTCTTCAGTTGCTTTGCACAATTCGCAAGTAGTATTGCTTCTTTCCTGTAATGTTTGTAAAACGCTCATGACATCATATTTTATGTTGGCGAAAATACATTTATTTAATAGGTGTTACAAGAACATTTTATAATAAAAAAAGAGGCTGTCTAAAAAGTCGTCATTGCGAATGAAATGAAGCAATCTGTAAATTGCAAGTTATTGATTTACAGATTACTTCGAAATAAAAATTTCTCGTAATGACGGTTAATATATACTTTTTAGACAGCCTCTTTTAATAATATTTTAAATTGAAATTTTAAAGATGAACATAGGTGTAAACTGCATCTCCATGTTTGCCAAAATATTTTCCCATAGCCTTAGCTTCATCTTTTGTGAGCGCTTCATTCATAAGTTCAGTATTTCTATCAAATAGTTTTTCTAAATCACCCAATGAATCAATCATAAAAGCTTCAATATAATCTCTTTTATCATGTCCCCAGGCATGAGCATTTGGCCAATATCCTTTAATATATTCATTTTTATAAACTACGTTATCAAGATATTTTTTATTTAGCTCATCAAATTCTTTTTGACTTCCATTATCAGGATAGGCCATTTTGTTAGTTCGCACATACAATACCATATCCTTTGTTGGCGCTTCTGCCAATTGTTTTGCCCCTGGCAATGTTGCATATATTTCATCTGAATGATATATAGCAAATGCAGAATTCAATTTTGTTAGAAAAGCTTTTCTAGCTTCTCCATCTGACCATGCTTCTTTCTCAAGATCAGCACTTCTTGAAGCTGCTTTGTCAATATCATCCCAAGTTGGGTATACGCTAACTGCCAAAACCTCGTTACTATTAGGTGTTAACAAATGGGTGTAATAATTCGTGCTCATGACATGCTCATTCTTGCTTATGACTTTATCCCTATATTCTTTTTCCATGGCTTTCCATTCGTCCATAGTTCCATCATAATCTTTGTTCCAATACATGGTTGTAACTGTTATGTATTCAGGCCTTTTGGCATCATCTTGCGCCGTTATAGAAGTTGTACTTAAAAGAAAAAGCGCAATTACTATTACACAAAAAAATCGGTTGGTTGTTTTCATAATCTGTTAAAAATTAAAGTTAGTATAAATGATTAAAATTAAATACTTAATTGAAGATTCGGGAAAATCTTTGCTATGCTATTAATAAAATCACACTGGGGAGAGAGGATGTATTTCTCAAATATATAAAAAAATATGTATTATCTTACTATCATTAAATGTTTTAATTTAAACTATCACGAAGTTTTTTAGGCATTGCTTTAACAACCATAGCATAACTATGGTCAATGAGTTCACAAACAAATTTTGGTTGCAATTCGCCTTTATGAATTGCTAAAGTGTTCCAATGTTTATTGCTAACATATGGTCCGGGAAAAATACTTTCGTACTGCTCTCTCAATTCAATGGTGTAATCTGGGTCACATTTTAACGTTATAGATACTTCACCCTTTTCCCATTTATCTAAAGGGGCAATGACAAACATTTTACCTAATACTTTAAAAACAAGTGTCTGTTCATCAAAAGGAAATTCTTCAGTGACGGCTTTCTTTTTTAAACAATATTCGCGTAGCTGTTCTATGTTCATTTTAATAATCTCTCCATTACCTTTTCAGGATGTTTCAATTCAGTATAACCAAACTGTTTATATAAACCATGCGCATCGGCAGTTTTAAGCATCCATACTTTGCAAGATTGTAGTTTTGGTTCTTCGTTAATGGCGTTCATTAGGTGTTTTGAATAGCCTTTTCCTCGGTGTCCTGGCAAAATAAACAGATCCATTACATACGCAAAAACGGTATAATCGGTTGCTATTCTGGCAAATCCAATTTGATTTTCATTTAAATAAACACCATAACATAAACAATGCTTAATTGTTTTTTTAACTTCATTAAGCGTTCTTCCCTTTGCCCAATAAGAAGTTGTTAAAAAGCCATGAATCACATTAATTTGAAGCTTCTTTTTATCTGTTGAAATGGTAATCATTTGTTTCCAATTTTGCCCAAATGTGTGTCTTGAAAAGAAGAACTATATTTCAATCCATAACCCAATAACCTATCTAAAGATGAATGAGAAAATAAAATTATCCCCACTAACTGAATCATTTGATTTTGAAAATATATTCCTAAAAAGTAAATTGAAATAGCTAATCCTTTATGATGAAACACATTATAGGTAAAAGCCCCAACTTTTGAATTTATCAAATAACCTAACATCCCAATATCTGGTGTTAGTATTAAAACCAAAAACCACCACCAACTAAAATTTAATTGATTAAAAGCTAAGATTCCTAAAATAAACATTAGTAATTCCTCAAGTTTTAAAGTTGTTTTCATCATTCCAAAATTTTATACAAAACAGGTTTACTTGGTGTTGCATCGTTCTCAAAAGGGGCAATTTGAAGATTCAAAAAATAACATCCATCTTCAACTGAATTTGGCACAAAAATAAACTCGGTTATGGTCGCATCAAATCGAATTTTTCCTTTAGTATTCCAAAAAGCATGATGGGCTAATAATTCGCCGTCATCTTTTTCTTTATCTACACTTGGTAAATCTATAAGCAAATGTTTAACACCTTTTTTCCGTAAATAAATGGCAGCGTCTTCTAATAAATAAGGTGGGTTGGTGTGGGAATACTGGGCTGATAATTTTTCCTTTGTATTTGGAATACTTCGTATCACAATAGCATCACGTTTTTTATTGCCAATAGCAAACTGTAATTGCTTTTTAGAAATAACAAAATCACCATTTAGCATTTCTGGAGCCACTGTTATCAATTCAGCTAAAAAGAAAAACTGTTTTAAATGCTCATTTATTGAATACACTTTTTCAGTGATGTGACCTACGCATTCTGTATGTGTACCATGGCCATGCGGATTAAAAAATATATTGTTGAAATTTATACTTGCTCCTTCTGATACGGCGGCAACCCACTCACCATCTTTTACCGGTTCAATTCTGGGTTCATCAATATACCAAGCGTTTACATTTTTTTTTGACGCCCTAAGTGGTATAGAAATATCAATAGGTTTTGTGAGATCTATTTGAAGTTTTTTTGAATTATATTGAATGGTTGCAATCATTTATGCTGAATATATTTCAGCATCTTTTAATTAAGATACTATAACTCCAAATATAAGTTTTTTAATTCTGGATTATGCAATTTAATTAAATTCCATTTCCATTCACTCCGCCAATTTTTAATTTGTTTCTCTCTAACAAAAGCATCGTGGTATTCATCATGCTTTTCAAAATACATTAACTCATTAACATTATACATTTTAGTAAACTTAGTCGCTTTACCAAGCATGTGTAATTCAACTCTACTCTTTAAATTACCTGTAGCCCCAACATATAAAACTGTTTTATTTTTATTGGAAAGAATATAACTATAACCTATTTTCAAATCATGATTTTAACAAGAATTAAAAAATTTGTTTTTTCTTCTTTTGAAAAGATGCTGAAACTAGTTCAAATAATTCGAGTCCTTTCATAAGATGCTGAAACTAGTTCAAATAAGTCAAATCCTTTCATAAGATGCTGAAACTAGTTCAAATAAGTCAAATCCTTTCATAAGATGCTGAAACTAGTTCAGCATGAAAAGGTCTGAAGCAATACCATCGCTCAAAAATTTTCCTTTTTTTGTGACTAGCAATTTGCCGTTATCAAGATACAACAAATGTTCAATAATATGTTTTTGAGATTGCTCTAAAAGATATTCTTTGAATTGTTTACCAAAATCTTGTTCAACTTTTTCTAAAGAAACACCCCAAATAGTTCTCAAACCGGTCATTACGTACTCATTATATTTGTCGGCTACTGATAGAATTTCAGTTTCAATGGGCAGCGTGTTATTTTCTAAAGCTTTTATGTATTTTGAATTGTTACGCACATTCCAACTACGTTGATGCCCATTAAATGAATGTGCTGAAGGACCAATACCTAAATAAGGTTTCCCTAGCCAGTATGCCGAATTATTTTTACTGAAATAATCGGGCTTACCAAAATTTGACAATTCATAATGAATGAATCCTGAAGCCTCGAGTTTTTCAATTAATATATGAAATTGCTGTTGCGCCAATTCATCATCTACATTATCAATAATGCCTTTTTTGATAAAAGTTTCTAAAGCTGTTTTTGGTTCAACCGTTAATGCGTAACTCGAAATATGCGGGATATTATAACTTAAAACCGTTTCTATATTTTTAATCCAGTTTTCATTAGTCAACCCAGGAATTCCGTAGATTAAATCAACTGAAATATTATTAAAATATTTCGTTGCTTCTTGTAGGCAATTTTTAGCTTCTTCTGCATTGTGTGCGCGATTCATGAGCTTTAAATCGGCTTCAAAAAAAGATTGAATGCCAATACTTAAACGGTTAATTGGACTTTTAGATAATTCGATTATTAGATTTTTTGATAAATCATCCGGATTTGCTTCTAAAGTAATTTCAGTATTTTCAGCAACTTTATAATTTTTATAAACTTCAGAAATCAAAAATTGTAATTCATCAATTGTCAATAAACTTGGTGTTCCACCTCCAAAATAAATAGTTTCAACCGTTTGATTTTTCAATTCAGCTTTCCTTAATTCCAATTCTTTCACTAGAGCATTTACCAATTCACCTTTTTTCTTTAAGGTAGTTGAAAAATGAAAATCACAATAATGACAGGCTTGTTTGCAAAACGGGATATGAATGTAGATTCCAACAGCCCCACCTAACCTCCCCAAAGGGGAGGAATTCTCTCTTAAATTCATTTTTTAAGAGTTTTTGTTCCCCCTTTGGGAGTTAGGGGGCTTGTTCTGTGGCTATTCTGCTTTACATAAGCGCTCCAACCTGTATAACTTGTGCCAATTTCTGTTTTTCCAGCATTATAAAAATGACAAACGGCAGCTGCCAAACCATCGGTTGCATCCAAATTTTTTGGCAAGGTTTTTAATCCCAATAAACTTTGCAACATTTTAGCCACTTGCTCTTTGCTGGCATTTCCATTTCCTGTAATGGCCATTTTTATTTTTTTAGGAGAATACTCGGTAATTGGAATTTCCCTGCTCAAACCCGCCGCCATAGCAACTCCTTGCGCTCTACCAAGCTTTAACATACTCTGTACGTTTTTTCCGAAAAAGGGGGCTTCAATGGCAATTTCGTCTGGGTTGTGTGTATCAATAAGCTCAATGGTACGTTCAAAAATAAGTTTTAGTTTGAGGTAATGATCGTCGTACTTTTTTAAATCCAATTCATTCAGCTGAATAAAAGTCATATTTTTTCCAACCACTTTAATAAGCCCAAAGCCCATAATGGTTGTTCCCGGATCAATACCTAGTATGATTTGTTCTTTAATCATTTCCACAAAAATAACATCCGGTTAGTGACATTGAAACACCAACCGATACATTTAAAAGATTTCCATTGAACGACCCAAAACCATCAGAAACCGGATTAAAATCATCACTAAATCCAGAAATGTATGAACCGTCTATATACCAGGATAAACTATCCGAAATTCCAAAATGAAATTCCATACCATACATAAGGTTTAAATAGGATGTTTTGTTATCAGGGTAATTACCCAAAGGTTTAATAAATGAAAGCCCTGGACCGGCATGCATAAAAACACCCATGTTATTTGGTAAGAATCCAAAAACTCTTGTCGCATTATACACTAATTGCGCATTTATTCTTGAGTAATTCACTTTAAATTCCGGCGTATCATTTAAGTTAGAAAACCTATTATAACCAAAATCCAATTTCGCCCCAAATGTAGGACTAACCATATATTGAATTCCTAAATTTATTGTTGGAAAATTGATAGATTTCGATTCAAAATTACCAACAAAACCATCTGATGAAGGACTATTTACACCCAGCGCTATTTGAGCTTTTAAGGTACTTGTATCTACTTGAGAAAATCCTGAAAAACAATATCCAGCAAAAATAATTGCTAAATAAATATGCTTATAACTTTTAAAATTTAAGGTCATGACATATATATTGGTTTAATTTGCATTTGAAAACACCTTTTAATAACATTGTGCAAACGTTACAATACAAATCTAAACAATTCTTTTTTGTGCTAATTAAAATAAGCATAGTAGTTATTGCTTTTTACTTTATTTATAAAAAATTGACAAATAACAGCAATTTATCATTTTCGGTTTTTTCTAATTTATCGACTGAAAACGGTGTGTTTTCATTAAAAAACATGGTTTTATTGCTTATTTTATCCATTTTTAATTGGTTTTTTGAAATTTTAAAATGGCAAACATTAGTCTCATCAATTAAAAAAATTAGTTTCATAAGTGCTTTTGAGCAATGTTTAGGGTCTTTAACTGTTTCACTTTTTACGCCAAACCGAATAGGCGAATATGGAGCCAAAGCCATGTACTTCACTAGAAATTACCGAAAACGAATTGTGTTTATTAATGTATTAAGTAACGCACTTCAAATGCTGGTCACTGTTGTTTTAGGTTCTATTGGATTATTTTTTCTTATTCAAACATATCCCATAAATATCAACCTGATTAAAATAGTTGGCATCTTAATAACCAGTTTAATCATAATCTGTTTCATTGGATTTATCCTAAAAAAAATCAACTTCACCATTAAAGGCCTTTCCTTAGAAAAACTAAAACATTTCACTCTAAATTTTTCAAAAAAAAGAATGGCTGTATGTTTCATTTATTCCTTTCTCCGTTATGCTATCTTCTCATTTCAATTTTATTATTTATTACTAATATTCCATGTAGATATAAGCTATTTTAACGCTATGATCATGATATCAAGTATGTACTTTTTATCTTCCATTATCCCATCTATATTTTTATTTGATGTGTTTGTAAAAGGAAGTGTTGCCATGTATTTATTTGGCTTTTTAGATGTAAACGAACTTAGCATTATAAGCATTGTAACGTTGATGTGGCTGTTAAATTTTGTGCTCCCAAGTATTTTAGGAAGCTATTTTGTGCTTCAATTTCGTTTCCCAAAAGTAAACTTAACATGATTTTAGTCTATATTATTATAACCATTGTTTACCTGCTGTTGATATCTGGTTTTATTTATGGGTTTGACAAAATAAAAGAATTCAAACTGGCCAATCTTCAATCAAAAACAAAGTTTTCAGTCATTATTCCCTTTAGAAATGAAGCGAAACACTTACCCCTTTTATTGAGCTCCATAACATCCATAGCATACCCAAAACACCTTTTTGAAATTATTTTTGTTGATGATGCTTCTGAAGATGATTCGGTCGATTTAATTCACACTTTTAAAAATGAAAATGCATCTTTCAACATTAGTCTTCTTAATAATAACAGACAAAGTCATTCACCAAAAAAAGATGCTATAACTACAGCCATTTCCCACTCAAAATATGACTGGATTATTACCACAGACGCTGATTGTGTGCTCCCAAAATATTGGCTGGACTCTTATGATGCATATATACAACATACAAATGCAATGTGCATAGCAGCTCCTGTAACATACTTTAATGAGTCAAATTTTTTGAGCCGATTTCAATTGCTTGACATCCTTAGTTTACAAGGTGCAACCATTGGTGGTTTTGGAGTAAAGAGGCCTTTTTTATGCAATGGAGCCAATTTTGCATATAAAAGAGCGGTGTTTATTGAAGTCAACGGATTTGAAGGAAACACCACTATTGCCAGTGGAGATGATATTTTTTTACTTGAAAAAATTGCAAGACTTTATCCTAAACAGGTTGCCTTTTTAAAGTGTGATCAAGCCATAGTCAAAACAAACGCTCAACCAAGCTGGAAAAAATTGATAAACCAAAGAATAAGATGGGCATCAAAAATAAGTTCATATGAAAATTGGTTTGGAAAACTCACGGGGCTTATCATTCTTTTAATGAACGCTTTAATCATGATAGGTGTATTTCTAACCGGTTTTAGTGTTATTAAAATAAAAATATTTTTATATATTTTATTTATTAAGTTCAATATAGATGTACTGTTAATATATAAAGCCGCAACATTTTTTAATCAAAAACCGGGTTTAAGAAGTGTTGTTTTTGGGTTTATTATATATCCTTTTTTTAGTGTTTATATTGCCTTTATTTCTGTTTTTAAAAGCTATTCATGGAAAGGAAGAGTTTTTAAAAAGTAAATTTTAGTTTATTACTTTAATAATAATAGGCAGCTTAAATTCTGTTTTAACTTGTTGCCCACGCTTAATGGCTGGAAATATTTTAGGTAATGAATCGATGCTTTTAGCTAAAAGCACTTTTATATTGGGTATCTCTTGGTTAGTTAACGAATCCACTTCCATTTGCACCAGTGATAGCAGTCCTTTTTCAGAAACTTGTAATTGAAGATTGATAGTATCCGTGATATCATGAGTCACAACAATAGTGTCTTTTTGTAAATTTCTGGTGATATAAAATGCTAAGGTATTTTCAAAACATTGTTTTCTTTCAGTTTTGGTTACCAACGAATCACATACTGAAAATGATGGATATGCATCCACCTCATTCCAGTTAAAAGTTTGTAATTCTTCAATTAAAATAGCCTCAGAAGATGTTTTTTTCACCTTGAAATACTCGCAGGACATGAGCATCATAAATAAGAGTAAAACACTAATTTGCTTCATGGATTAAAACTGAACTGGAAAATTACAATTTTTTTAGATTTTAACGACTTAAAAAAATAAAAACCGAAGATTGCGCTTCGGTTTTTAAATATAAAATAATTAGAGTTTTAATCAATTCTTTTCAGTTGAAGGTTCTGTTTCTGGTACTTGAAAAATAATTGGCAAGGAATAAGGCACGGTGACTACCTTTCCTTTTTGTTTTCCAGGAATCATTTTTGGAAGCATTTTAATGACTCTAATGGCTTCAGTTTCCAAAGCAGGGTGTGGCGCTCTGGACCTTACGTCAACAATATTCCCTTTATTATTAATTTTAAATATAACATTGATGCGTTGCATACCTGTTAATCCATTTTCCTTTCCAATTTTTGTATTAAAATTGATATTTACATGTTGAGCTATTTTATCTGACATACATTTTTTTCGTTCGTCATTGGTGGTTCGTGATTCACAACCTGGAAATATTGGAACTTCGTCTATCACACCAAAAGGGACTTCAATATCTTGTATCACATCAGCAAAAAACGGATCATTAAATCCATCTTCATTGGTCAAAATCAATAATTCTTTTAAAGATTTATTCTCTTCTTCTGAAATATTTCCTTGTACCTGTATTTGCTCAAAAACATCAGATATTTTTTTCATCAAATCTGTTTTCGGTTCCATAGAAGTATATGCTTGCACGTCTTCCACTAATTCTAAATCTAAATATTTCTGCTTTATAATTTTAAGCAATAAGTTTAAACCTCTATCTTCATCTTCACTTGTATTACCTTGAATTTGAAGTTGTTTTCCAATTGCCTTTATTTTCTCAATTAACGGGCTATCTTGAATCTTACTTTCAACATTAAGCGCTTCTTTTTGTTGTGGATAAACGTTCTGGATACTTGCAGAATAAATTAACATTCCTAATAAAACTGGAACTATTAAAACATACTTGAACAAATTAATTTTTTTTGATTTTGATTTTTGTAACATAACGATTCGTTTTTTGATTAATGATTGTTTAAAAAATGGATTGATAAATGAAATATTTTTAATTTCAAAAACTTGTGATAAAAGGTTTTGATAATAGTTTGATTTGTTTTGGTGTTTTACAGCTTGTTCATCAGCAATAAATTCATGATTGGTCATTAATCTGTTTTGGTACATATACACTAAAGGATTAAACCAGAATACAATACGCATGATTTCAAAAAATAATAAATCAAGAGTATGCCTTTGTTTAACATGAACTAGTTCATGTTGTAAAATAGATTCTTTTTCATGTTCGCTTAAATACTCTCCCAAAAAAATATAATTGAAAAATGAAAACGCCGCAGAACTATTTTTAAGTTTAACTATACTAATAGAGTCAAGTTTCTGCATGGGGTTTTTGTTTAATAACCATATGATTTTTCCCAATTTAAAAACCAGTAGAAGTACTGCTGAGAACATTCCTAAGTAAAGTATCAATTCCCAAGAGAATATAGATTGAGATGGCACACTTGTATTTTCTAATGTTAAAGTATCTGCATTAGATGGCAAAGAGTTTCCAATAAAAATTTCAGGTAATCTTATAATATATTGTTCTGGAAGTACATTTTTAAAACGTTCTATTTTTATAAATGGCACTAAAACTGATAACACAGCAGTGGATATAAGATATAATCTATTCCAGTTAAAAAATGTTTCTTTTTTCAAAAAAGCATCATATACTAATAGAAAAAATGTTTGAAAGGCTATAATTTGTAATGTATATTGTAGCATATCTATTCTTTTTTATTGATGTCTTTTAATATGGATTCCATCTCATTTAAACTGATATCGTTTTTCTTTACAAAAAAAGATACCATACTTTTAAAAGAGCCGTGAAAATAATTATCAACTAATTTATTGATGGATTGATTGCTGTAATCTTGTTGCATCATCAAAGGAAAATAAACATGCCCTTTCCCCTCCTTTTCGTAATCTACAAACCCTTTGCTTTCCAAAATCCTCACAATGGTTGATACGGTATTGTATGCTGGTTTTGGGTTAGGAAATTCCTTTATAATTGCTTTTACATTGGCTTTTTTAAGTTTCCACAGAATTTGCATAATATCTTCTTCGGCTTTTGTGAGCTGCTTCATTTTTTAACTAAGTTTTTAGTTCATTAATACAAATATAACTAAAAAATTAGTTTAAACTAATTTTTTAGTTAAAAACTGTAACAAACTTTTTATAACTTAGACCAACCTTTACAACTATAAAAAAATTAATGGATATTATTCTCGTTATTGTTTCTGCTTTATGTATTGTAATAGGCCTCATTGGAAGTTTTTTGCCTATTATTCCTGGTCCGCCATTAAGTTGGATTGGGCTGTTATTGCTTCACCTCACAAAATCTGTTCAAATGAATGTGACGCTATTGGTTATAACGGGTATCATTGCGCTCATAATTTTTGTTTTAGATTATCTGATCCCTGCTATGGGCACCAAAAAGTTTGGAGGCAGTAAAGCTGGTATGATAGGAACCATAATTGGACTTATTCTTGGGCTGATAAGCCCCATTCCTGGCGGTGTTATTTTAGGCCCCTTTTTAGGTGCCTTTATTGGTGAAATGTTAAATAAAAATGACAGTAAACTTGCCTTTAAGGCAGCAGTAGGTTCCTTTATAGGTTTTTTGGCATCTACCTTTATTAAATTTATGGTGGCTATAATTTATTTCGGAATTTATATTAGTGTCATGTCATTTGTAAATTGGCGTTATATTTTGTATTTTTGCTAAAAC
>CAXBJF010000026.1:0-50548 GCA_963976005.1 uncultured Flavobacteriales bacterium
TAAAGGTAAGAAAAATATATAATGTAAGAACTAAATTATGCTCTTATTAATAAGTATGTCTAAATCCCCAAAAGAAATGAACTACCTCGACGCAGAGCGTACGAGGTATCAAGTTGAATTTTCCTTTTTATTTCGACGCAGAGCGTCGGAGAATTGAACCCTAAAAACGATTCAATAAGGGCAATGATTTAAAATTTAACGAAGTTAATTACGAGTTTCTTAAAAAGTTTGAGCAATTTCATTATTCCCGGGGAAATTCCACCAATGGATTAGCTGTTTATTATGAAGACCATAAGGGCTATATTTAATAAAGCCATCAAATCTGGGATTATTGCAAAAGAAGCTTATCCCTTTGTGAATTATAAGATAAAAACAACGCCTACCGAAAAAAGAGCTCTTGATATTAAAAGTATAAAATCAATCATGCTATTGCAATTGGATGAATCGGACAATCTTTTTCATTTTCGAAATTACTTTTTAGCATCCTACATGCTTTATGGGGTTTCATTTATTGATATGGCATTTTTAAAACTTGAAAACATTATAGATAATCGCATAAAATTTTTTAGAAGCAAAACATCTAAACCTTATGATATTAAAATCACTGCTCCATTGAAAGAGATACTTGATTTTTACACAATAGACAAAGAAAAATCCGATTTTATCTTTCCAATTATAAAAAGAGACACCTACGAACTTCAATACAAAGATGTACTATGGGCTCGTAAAGTTTATAATAGGGGACTAAAGCAAATTGCAGAAAAATGTCATATTGAACAACGTGTGACATCTTATGTGTCTCGCCATAGTTTTGCAACTCAAGCCATGCTTCAAGATGTTCCTTTATTGGCTATTTCTGCCATGCTAGGACACTTTTGATACATAAATAGGCCGCTTTGCCCCGGATAGGAAAGTCCTGAACAATAGTCCGATCGTAAAACCCTTTGGACTCGTAATCTTTTGGGCTATAAAATTCCGGTAGTTTATTCCTCTCGTCCAGATAGATGTAAAAGCAATCCTTCTTGGTCCGGACATCCCCAAGTATATGTAAAGAAACAACCTCGAAATGAGCCAGCAATCCTTCTGGCAAAAACAACGATAACATAGATATATCCACTTACTTTTTTTTAAGCAAATATATCATTACTCCCCAACTTTTTTATGTGACCCATTAGTTCTTTGAACAAGTAACAAAACTGTAATTGAGATGAGAGGATAGTTTTATGAGGACTATGGTCTCTCGGCTGGGATGTATAGGCAAATCAGTCAAACCGCCTTATGGGGCTTAGTTTTCACGACTTGGTCTTGAGCGATAAGGTCAAAGGCACTACCGCTGTTGTATTGTGAGTAGATTGCTATGGTGGGACTCCGCCAACAACACATAAAATTGATAAGGTTTGAACATAAGATGCTCATGGTCCTTTCCAATTTTTATAACGGATTTATCACTTAAGTTCAATAGTTTTTGAGTTTGTTTTCTAACCGAATTGAATACATAATACGTCAGTCCCTGTGTTTCTGCGCTATAATTAAATAAACAAAACACCTGTTGGTTTCCTAAGGTTCTTTTAAAACCTACAACCGATGGGTTATGCGATTCCAACCACTCCAGATTGTTTGTATCGGAGAAGATGTTGTTACTTTTTCTAATATTTAAAATATGTTGTATCCCTTTAAAAATTTGATTTTCAACAGTCCCCTTTTTCCTGATTTTGGCATTTTTTTTCCAATCAATCACCGGGCGATGCATCCAGCGGTTATCATAACTTTTTGATGGGTCTTTTAAATAGGAGTAGTCATTTGTACAACCAAATTCATCCCCATAAAAAACCATGGGAATGCCACCAAGCAACACACTGTTTGCCTGCATGAGTAAAATTTTATCTATGGATGTTTGAATAGCCTTGGCATCCTTTTTATTTATGGCTTTTTCCAAACCACATAAGGAAGCTAAGGTGCCTGAAATACGGGCGTCATTCGTTTTTGGGTTTACGCCAAATAAATCACCTGATGACGGGCTGGTTACCAACCTGCCCCCTAAATAATTTTTTAAATAGTCTCTGTGGAGATATGGCGTATATCCAACGGCTTCAATATAAGAATCCTCAAACCCCAGACCAATATCATCATGGCAGCGTGTGTAATTAATCCAGGTGCATCCCAATGGTTTTTGAAGAATAACCGGTTGATTTGCCAGCATATTCCGGGTATCTGCTGTTGCTAAAGCATCCCACTGAAGTGCCATTTGTGTGGCATTATAAGCCAGGTCACATTCATGCGTGGTCATAATACCTTTCCCAAAATAGTCCATGATTTGCTTAGGCGCAACAATGGATTCGCCCAATATGGCCATTCCCGGTGTCGCAGTTTCTAAAGCTATTTTTATAAATTGTAATATGATATGCGCTTCAGGAAGATTCTGGCAGCTGGTTCCCATTTGTTTCCAAATAAAAGCGGGCGCATCCACCCTTAAAATATCGATTCCTAAATTGGCATAAAAGAACACATTGTCCAACATGGCGTGTAACACATGCGGATTGGTGAAATTTAAATCCCACTGGTAATTGTGGAACACAGACATGACCCATTTGTTGGTCTTTTTGTCATAAGAAAAATTTCCGGGAGAACTCTCTGGGAATACTTCTGGCATCGATTGTTCCATTTGGTTTGGAATGGTCCGGTCATCATACAGGTAATAAAAGTCCTGATAAAAGGAATCACCTTCGCGTGCTTTTTGTGCCCACTCATGTTGGTTGGAGGTATGATTGAGTACAATATCAATCATTAAATTCATGTTCTTTTCCTGTAGTGATTTTTGCAGGGATTTTAAATCATCAAGCGTACCAAAACGTTTATCAATAACCCGATAATTTGACACCGCATAACCACCATCACTGGCGCCTTCCGGACTTTCAAAAAGTGGCATCAGGTGCACTAAATTTAAACCAAGTTCCTGTAAATAGTCCAACTTTTCAGGCATAGCTTTTAAACTCCCTACAAATCGATCCACATATAAACTCATGCCTGCCATGTTGTTGCTTAAAAACCAAATGCCTTGTTTTTCTTTTTCTTTATCTCTTTTAACCAGTGTGGAATTTCTTTCTAAATAAGCATCTGAAATTAATTCAATCATCTCCATAAATCGTGTTTCAAAATCTGCTCTTTTTGAATACAGTTGCGAGAATAAAGAATGAAGGAGTATGGCGTTTCCAATGAAACGGTCTATAAAAGGTTGATGTGCCTTTCCTTTGATTTTTTTGTTTGTAAAAACAGAACGGATGGTTGAAAATAAAGCGCTGTTTGGCATTGTTTACTGAATAGTGGTTAGTTGTTTCAAGACAAAGCTAATATACTTATTTAAATAGAAATATTTTTTTAAGGGTTTTTACGGTTACCAGCCATTTTTTAGATACGCATCAGGTTTTTATAAACCACAAACATAATATCTCTCAGGTTTTATTAAAACTGTCTTAAATACTTCATATTAACAGCTTAAACCTTTATTTTTGATGCATTAAAGAGTAAAAAATGAAAAAAATTGCGTTATCAATAATCCTTCTAACTGTTTTATTTGGACAATCACAGGTTCTTAAGCCAGTAACATGGACGACTTCTGTTGAAAAAATTTCAGATACAGAGTATTATTTAGTTTCAAAAGCGTCCATAGAAACAAATTGGCATTTGTATTCTCAACATGTACCGGAAGATGGCCCCATCCCAACAAGTTTTACTTATGATGCTAGCGATACTACCTTTAAAATAATAGGGACCACATCAGAAGAAGAAGGGCATACCATTGATGATCCTGTTTTTCAAATGAAGATTAAGTTTTTTGAAAACAATGCCGTTTTTAAACAAAAAATTGAAATACTTGGAGACACCAAAACCATAAATGGTTTTGTAGAATTTATGGTATGTGATGATACCAGATGCTTGCCACCAACAGAAGTGGATTTAGTGTTTAATCTTTCTAAAACTGAAGTGGCATCTATAGTGACAGCTTCAAAAAACAATGAGGTATCGGCAGGTTCAAACACTCATAAATCCAAATCAAAGTCTAAAAAAGGACTTTGGGGCATTTTCATAATTGCGTTCTTTTCAGGTTTTGCAGCACTATTAACGCCTTGTGTGTTTCCTATGATTCCCATGACGGTCAGTTTCTTTACCAAACAAAGTAAAACCAAAGCGGCAGGCATAAAAAATGCCATTATTTATGGGTTATCCATCATTGTGATTTATGTGCTCTTAGGGATTTTTGTAAGTTTTATTTTTGGACCCAATGCCTTGAATGCTTTATCCACCAACGTGTGGTTTAATTTGGCATTTTTTATATTGCTATTGGTATTTGCGGCGTCATTCTTAGGAGCCTTTGAAATTATGCTGCCTAATTCATGGGCAAACAAAGTAGATAAACAAGCCGATAGAGGGGGTTTAATTGGTATCTTTTTTATGGCATTGGCACTTGCTATTGTGTCGTTTTCATGTACAGGCCCTATCGTGGGAACCTTATTAGTGCAGGCCGCTGCCGGTGGAAGTCAGATTGGGCCCATTGTTGGGATGCTTGGTTTTTCTTTAGCCATTGCATTACCTTTCGCGCTTTTTGCCGCATTTCCAGGATGGTTAAATTCACTACCAAAATCCGGAGGTTGGCTAAATACGGTTAAAGTGTTTTTAGGGTTTTTGGAATTGGCGCTGGCCTTTAAATTCTTGTCGAATGCCGATTTAGTATTACAATTACATTGGTTGGAACGCGAGGTTTTTATAGCTATTTGGATTGCCATATTTGGAACTTTGGCGTTTTATCTGTTCGGAAAAATACAGTTGCCACATGATTCACCCATCAAACATATTTCGGTAGGTAGATTAAGTTTAGGCATGTTGTCACTGGCATTTGCGCTGTACATGATTCCGGGGCTTTGGGGCGCTCCACTAAATTTGATAAGTGCTTTTCCGCCTCCACAACATTATAGTGAATCGCCATATGGCGTTGGGTTTACCAATAATTCAAATCCAAGCAGCCATGTAGATATTCCGGATGGGGCTCATTTAATGGCACCTCATAACATTCTGGCTTTTAATGATTATGACAAAGGTTTGGCGTATGCTAAAAAAGTAGGCAAACCCGTGATGCTTGATTTTACCGGACATGCTTGTGTGAATTGCAGAAAGATGGAACAAAATGTATGGATAAAACCCAAGGTGCTGGACATCTTAAAAAATGATGTGGTACTTATTTCATTATATGTGGATGATAAGCGCAAATTAGCACCTGGTGACGTGGTAGACTCTAAATTGAAACCTGGAAAAAAATTAAAATACATTGGACAAAAATGGAGTGAGCTTCAAACCATTAAATATGAAACAAATTCGCAGCCCTTTTATGTGCTTATGGATCTTAATGAAGAAAACCTTATTGACCCTGTGGGTTATACCCCCGATGTTGATGCATACTTTAATTGGTTAAAAGAAGGTCTTTCAAAATTTAAATAAAATTGGATTATTCTTATGTTTTGATGAAGTCTGAAGAAAATAGCATGAATCGAAGTAACACTAAAACCATAGACTCAAATCTAGAAGCCTATTTTAAGGTTTTCAGGGATAATATTGTAGGTTTAAACCAGACCTTTGAATCGCCCTATGGAACCCAAAAAATAATTTATGCGGATTGGACGGCCAGCGGAAGGTTGTACAGACCTATAGAAGAAAAACTACTGAATGAAATTGGCCCTTTTGTGGCAAACACCCATACAGAAACATCTGTAACCGGTTCAGCCATGACCATGGCGTATCATGAAGCGCGAAACATTATTAAAACCCACGTCCATGCATCAAAGGATGATGTGTTGATAACCGTTGGAACTGGAATGACCGGGGCCATCAATAAATTTCAACGTATTCTGGGTTTAAAATTAAGTGAAAATTTAAAAGACCACACGCAAGTACCAGAGGCGTTAAGGCCTATTATATTGGTGTCACATATGGAGCATCATTCCAATCAAACCTCATGGTTGGAAACCATTGCAAAAGTGGAAGTGATTCCATCCAATGAACACGGGTTGCCTTGTTTAAAAAGTCTTCAGGTTCTTTTAGATACATACGCTGATGTTCCTATTAAAATAGCCGCCATAACAGGGTGTTCCAATGTTACCGGAATCAGGACCAATTATCATGAAATTGCTGAAATCATGCATCAAAATAATGGTTTGTGTTTTGTTGATTTTGCATGTTCAGCGCCGTACACTGAAATTGACATGCATCCGGAAAATGAAGATGAATATTTAGATGCCATCACCTTTTCCCCACACAAATTTTTAGGCGGACCAGGATCTTCAGGCGTATTGATCTTCAACAAAAAACTATATAAAAACGTGGTACCGGACAATCCGGGAGGCGGCACGGTATCTTATACCAACCCATGGGGAGATCATGACTATATTGATGATATTGAAACCCGGGAAGATGGTGGCACGCCAGGATTTATTCAAGCCATTAAAATTGCCCTTTCCGTAAAATTAAAGGAGCAAATGGGTGTGGATAACATATTAAAAAGGGAGCATGAACTGAACGCCATTATTTTTAACAGACTTTCTAAAATAAGTAACTTAAACATACTGGCTCCTGAACATACCGATAGATTGGGGGTGTTTTCTTTCTATATTGAAAATGCCCACTTTAATTTAGTTGTTAAAATGCTAAATGACCGTTTTGGGATTCAAACCAGAGGTGGTTGTTCCTGCGCCGGAACCTATGGTCATTATTTATTGCACGTGGACCAACTGACCTCAAAAGCCATTGAGAAAAAAATTCTGGAAGGCTGTTTGATGGAACGCCCGGGTTGGGTTAGAATGTCCATACATCCTACCATGACCAACGCAGACATTGAATTTATTTGTGATGCTATTGAACTGGTTGCAAAAAACTTCAAAAAATGGGAAGCAGATTATAAGTATGACCCAGTAAAAAATGAGTTTTTACATGTAGGCAATAACAATACGGAGCAACAGATTACGTCTGCTTGGTTTAATCTTTAAATAATGGGATTCTAAATGAAGAACTTAATATAAATTGTTAAAAATCAGAGCGTTTAACGATTTGGTTTGTGGCAATCTATTTGTTGTTGTTTGTCATTGCGAGGCTCTTTGGTCGAAGCAATCTGTTTAATTTGTGTTCTTTATTATGAGATTGCCGCGCTTCACTGCGTTACGCTCGCAATGACTCGGCTTGTTGATTTTTAAAACAATATTTGTTTTTTATATTGAACTCACATTAAACACCTATTTTAAAGATATTTTTTTTGATAAAATGATAGTATGTTTTTCTTCGGTTTTGTCATTTTTTACATGTTTTTTATGAATTATTTTTTCCCTTTTGAAGGAGTTCAGGTCTAAACTATGGGATATGGTTTCTAAATCATGATAATAAAAATAGAGTTTATCTCCGGTGCTTCCTGTTTGATACCCACTATTTTCATACGCGCCTTCAACAAAACTTAAGTATAATATTCCGGAAGGGTAAAGTAATTTCCTGGAATCTGAGATGAGTTTTAAGCAGTCTGATTTTGATAAATATGGTATACTGAAACCACAAATAATGGCGTCAAAAGTTTCATGAAGGCTTCCTATATTTCTGCAATCCATCACCATGCATTCAGCAGCAGGGTTATTGTTTTTTGCTAATTCCACCATAATTGGAGACACATCAATAGCTTTAATTTGATATTGAGGATTTTTATTAAGTAGATATTTGGTAATATTTCCTGGACCGCAACCAATTTCCAGAATCTTTGCATTTGGCTTATTTATGAGCCCTGAAAAAACATCGTAGGTGTCATTATATAAGTCTAAACTCATAAACGTATCCTGATACAATTTGGCAATTTTATCCCAGGTTTTTATTGATTTTTGTTGCGCATCCATTTTTAATATCTGTGTATACAAATCTAATAGTTTTTGAATCGTCTTTTGAATACGGATAAAATGAAATTTGGTATCATTAAATATATCCTTAAATTTAGACTGTTAAAGAACAAAAAATATACCACCTTAACACCATAAATGAATATTTCTAAAAAACGGATTGGTTTGTTTTTGGGGCCATTTGCATTTTTGATGATTTTATTATTATTTCATCCTAAAGGCCTTAATGATGCCGCCAATGCTGTGTTGGCATCAGCTATTTGGGTTGCTATTTGGTGGATAACGGAAGCGCTTCCCATTGCCGTTACGGCGTTATTGCCCATTATTCTTTTTCCGTTGACGGGAGGCATGGGTTTGACCGAAACCACAGCGTCTTATGGGCATAAATATGTGTTTCTTTATATTGGGGGTTTTATTTTGGCCATAGCCATTGAAAAATGGAAGCTTCATAAAAGAATAGCGTTAACCATTATTAACATTGTAGGAACCAATGTGATCAATATAATTCTTGGATTTATGATTGCTACGGCATTTTTATCCATGTGGATCTCCAATACTGCCTCTGCGGTCATGATTTTACCTGTAGGAATGGCCATTGTATCCCAATTAAGAGATAATCCGGACACCATTGAAAACGAAAATTTAATTTTTGGAAAGGCGCTGATGTTGTCCATTGCGTACAGCGCATCCATTGGAGGCATGGCAACTCTTATTGGGACACCGCCAAATCTGGTGTTGGCAGGGGTTATAAAACAAACCTATAACATAGAAATTTCTTTCTCTCAATGGTTTATGTTTGGATTCCCCATATCTATTATCCTTTTATTTATATGTTGGGTGTATTTAACGCGATTTGCGTTCAAGTTTAAACAGAAGGAATTTCCGGGCGGAAGTCAGGAAATTAAGAGACAGTTACAGGCATTGGGTAAAATCTCATACGAAGAGAAAACAGTTTTTGTGGTTTTTTTATTAACTGCTTTTGCTTGGATTACCGGATCATTCCTGATAAAACAATTCATTCCCGGAATTGACGACACCATAATTGCTGTATTCTTTGCTGTGATTTTGTTTATACTGCCCGCCAAAGAAAAAGGCATACCCATTATGAATTGGGAAGATGCCGTAAAATTACCTTGGGGCATTGTGATATTGTTTGGAGGAGGCATGGCCTTAGCGCTTGGGTTTGAGTCCAGCGGACTAGCGGTTTGGATTGGGAGTCAAATGACAGCGCTAGAATCTGTGCCGCTTATTTTATTGTTATTAATTTTAATAGCATCGGTTAATTTTTTAACTGAAATAACATCAAATTTAGCAACCACGGCCATGTTATTGCCTGTATTAGTGTCATTAGCCACAGCCGTGGGAGTACATCCGTATTTTTTATTGGTAGGCGCTACTTTAGCAGCCTCTTGTGCCTTTATGCTTCCTGTCGCAACACCACCTAATGCCGTTGTTTTTGGGTCGGGGTATTTAAAAATTGAAGACATGGTAAAAAAAGGATTCTTCATGAATATTCTTTCTATCATTCTAGTGACACTTTTTGTTTATTATATACTTCCTCTTCTTTGGGATTTGAGTGCGTTAGGTTAAATAAATACAATATATACTCTAAACTAGAATGGCTTTCTATTTCACAATGTTGCAATAAACTTGAAACAGAAATATCTATTTTTTACCCATACAGCATTGCAACAATTTTACAATAAAGTTCTATTTTTAATTGATTTTAAGTACATTAGCACCCAAACATAGTATTACAATGGTCTATCATAAAGTATTTAGTTATAAATGGCTTGTTGTTATGTTGTTGCTTAGCACATTCCATTTATTTTCGCAAGAATTACCGTTGATTGAGGTCTATACGCCTAAAGACTATGGGGCTGAAAATCAAAATTGGGGTATTTCACAATCCAAAGACAGAAATATTTATATAGCAAATAGCAAAGGGTTACTGGAGTTTAATGGGGCTGACTGGACATTGTATCCATCTCCAAATGAAACCATAATAAGATCGGTTAATGTGATTGACGATTTGATTTATACAGGTTGTTATAAAGAATTTGGATTTTGGAAAAGAAACGACTATGGCACATTAAATTATACCTCGATTTCTCAAAAACTTCAAATTCCCTTTTTGGAAGATGAAGAAATATGGAATATCATCAGCATAGATGAATGGGTCTTGTTTCAGTCGTTAAAACGGATTTATGTTTATAATGTAGAGGCATCATCTTTTTCCATTATTGATTCAAACAATACTATTTATAAAATATTTAAAGTCAGCGATGGCATCTATTTTCAGAAGACAAAAGAGGGCATTTTTAAAATTGAAAAAGGAAATTCAGTTTTAGTTTCCAATGATAAAATAGTTAGGGAAAATTTATTGGTTAATATTTTTTATCAAAACGGGAAACTCCTATTGGAAACTGAAGATAATGGTTTTTATACTTTAAACGACAACAAGCTTGAAAAATGGAATATTGCTGCAAATGAGCTACTTTCAAAAGTAAGCGTTTATAGAAGCATTCAATTAAAAGACAACAGTTTTATTTTGGGGACCATATCTGATGGTATGTTGCACGTATTGCCAAACGGTGATATAGATTATCAAATTAATGAAAGCAATGGTTTAAGTAATAATACGGTACAAGCCATATTTGAAGATATTGATAAAAATATATGGCTTGGGTTGAACAACGGGATTAATTGTGTGAATGCCGATTCTCCTTTTATGGTTTATAACGAAAAAAATGGAAAACTGGGAACTGTTTATGCCTCAAAAATTTTTAATAATATCCTGTATGTTGGAACCAATCGTGGGTTGTTTTATAAAGCCTATAATTCTAAAGAAGATTTTACTTTTATTGAAGGAACTCAAGGTCAGGTTTGGAGCTTGGTAGCATATGATAACACCTTATTTTGTGGTCATAACACCGGAACCTTTATAATCGCTAACGGGAAGGCCATCTTGATAAGTGATGTTCAAGGCACTTGGAACTTTATTCCCGTTAAAAACCATGACGATTTGTTGCTACAAGGAAATTATGATGGGCTATATATTCTTGAAAAACTAGATGGAAATTGGAAGTTTAGAAATAAAATTGAAGGTTTTGATATGTCAAGCAAGTTTTTTGAGATGCCAGAAAAAGATGAAATTATTGTAAGCCATGAATATAAAGGTGTTTTTAAAATTAAAGTAAATCAAAGTTTTACGAAGGCACTTGAGGTCGTTAAGGATACTTCTATAGATAAAGGAGCCTCTTCCAGTCTTATTCAATACAATAATGGTATATATTATTCCTATAAAGAAGGTGTTTTTAAATATAAGCCCCAAGAGCAAAAATTTGTAAAAGACACGGTATTGAGCAATCTTATTATTAAGGAGGAGTTTTCTTCAGGAAAATTGGTATATGATAAAGAAACTAATACGCTTTGGAGCTTTTCGGCCAATGACATAAATTATATGGCTCCTGGGAAATTTAATAATGTACCCAAAGTCAATAAAATTCCATATCCTGAATCATTGTCAAGAGGGCTAACCGGATATGAAAACATCTCCCATTTAGAAAACAATAAATTTTTGATAGGCACTGATTTAGGTTTTCAAGTTGTTAATTTAAATAAGGTTAAAGAAAAACCTTATAGCATATATATTAATTCTATTATAGTGAGTGATTTAAATGCTATTTCAAAACCTGTAAAAACAGTTGAGAACGGTGTTTTTAAAAACAGAAACAATAGTATAGAATTTACGTTTAGTGTGCCTGAATTTAATAAATATTTAGATACAGAATACCAATATCAGCTGGTTGGAATTGATGATCATTGGAGTGTTTGGTCAAAAAATGGTAATGCATCTTTTAAATATTTGCCATTTGGGGATTACGAGTTTAACGTGAAGGCTAAAGTGGGAAATACAGTTTCAAATAACATAGCATCTTATGGTTTTCAAATTGAAAGACCCTGGCTGTTATCAAATGTCATGATAGGGGTGTATTTGGTTTTACTGTGGTTAGTATTCTTCATCATTCATAATATTTATAAACGATATTACAGGAAACAAAGGGAAAAACTACTTTACCATACAAAACAAGAGCTTGAATTAAAGGAACTGGAAAATCAAAAACAGCTCATGAAGTTTAATAATGATAAGCTGCGTCAAGATATAGAAAATAAAACCAGGGAACTGGGAATCTCAACAATGAGTTTAATTAAAAAGAATGACTTTTTAAATAATGTTAAAAATGAGATTAAAAATATTGAGGATATCAAGAACTTAAAGCAAGTTGTTAAAATTATTGATAGAAATATAAACAATTTAGATGATTGGAATTTATTTGAAGAAGCTTTTAATAATGCAGACAAAGATTTTTTGAAAAGGATAAAGAATGATCATCCAACACTTACTCCAAACGATTTAAAATTATGCGCATATCTTCGCCTTAATTTATCATCAAAAGAGATAGCCCCCTTACTTAATATATCACCAAGAAGTGTAGAAGTAAAGCGCTATCGTTTGCGCAAAAAGTTAGGATTAATGCATGAAGCTGGACTAACTGACTATATTTTAGAATTTTAATACCCCAACAATCCTTATAATTACCCATACAAAACCACAACATTGTTCTTTTTTTTTGATTTGTTCATAAAAAGGACTTCGCAATAAACCCATGCCATTATTAACGTTTTGTTAACAATATGTCTTTTTTTTATGATGTATGTTTTTTGTTGAGGTAAAAAATATGGATTCTTTAAATTCAATAATTAGATTTACAAAAACTCAAAAAAACTAATTTCATATGAGACACACTCTCTTTAAAATTCTGGCTTTATTTTTCATGGCATACTCAAGTGCACAAAATGTAGAAGTGAGCGGAACAATTCAGGACGAAAGCGGAATACCAATCCCTGGAGTTAATGTTTTAGTAAAAAACACCACAAAAGGAGCCGTATCCGATTTTGATGGTAATTTTACTATCAAAGATGTTGAAACAGGTTCAACTCTTACAATCAGTTATATAGGTTATGTAACCAAAGAAGTTATTGTAACTGATGGTTCAAATTTAACAATTACACTTCAAGAAGACATTGCTAAGCTTGATGAAGTGGTGGTCATAGGGTATGGCTCACAAAAAAAGAAGGATGTCACCGGTGCGGTATCCATTGTTAGTGCCGAGGCCATTGAGGAGTTGAGGCCTATTGATGCAGCGCAGGCCTTACAAGGCACATCAGCGGGAGTCTCTGTAACGGCACCTTCCGGGTCACCGGGTGGCGGGTTTAACATCTTAATCAGAGGGGTCAGCTCCAATGGCGATAATGGTCCTTTAGTGGTTATTGATGGCTATAAAGGAGATTTGAACACCATAAACCCTAGTGATATTGAAACGTTTTCAATATTAAAAGATGCACAAGCTGCTATTTATGGTATTGAAGGTGCCAACGGTGTTATTTTGGTTACCACAAAATCCGGTAAGAAAAACATGGCGGCTAAAATCAGTTATGATGGTTATACCGGGATTCAACAAACCACCCGCGAACTTCCTTATTTAAACGCCACCGAATATGCGCTTTTGCTTAACGAAAGTTATGCCGCCAATGGCAATGCCTTGCCATTTCCAAACGTGAGTGGTTTAGGTACTGGAATCGATTGGCAAAAGGAGCTTTTTAAAACAGCGCCCATTACAAGCCACAATGTGACCGTAACTGGTGGCGGAGATAAAAGCACCTATTATGTTGGAGGCTCCATTTTGGAACAGGATGGTATTATTGCCAGCGATAAATCGAACTTTCAAAGAGCTAACATGAAAGTTAAATTAGCCTTTGATATTACCGAAAAATTAAAATTCACCACATCTGCCAATTATTTTAATACCAATAGAAAAACAATCGGCGAAAATGCGTTGGGAACCCCTTTGTTCAACGCGCTTAATTACGCTCCTACCTATAGCTTAGATCAAGAGGATCTATCGGGCTTTTTAGGGAACGAAGTCATTAACCCATTATCTCAAATAGCCAACACATATAATGAATATAATGGTAATTCCATTGAAGGAACGTTTCAATTGGACTATAAACCCATAGAGGGGCTAACAATAACCTCACGTATAGGGGTCAAGGCATATAACGACAAAGGCAAAACTTTTAGCCCTATAATAAATTATGGTTCTGGAAAAGTGTTTAATACTGATAGAAGCAGTGTAAATCAATACCGTAATACCAATAACAACTATACATGGGATACCTTTGCGACATACAATAAGACTTTTTCAGAAAAGCATAATACAACGTTTACCTTAGGAACCACGGCCCAAAGAGCTTGGGGAGATAATTTAAGCGGAACAGGCTACGATGTGCCAAACAACTCCTGGGAATTTGCCGATATTTCATTGGCGCCCGGCATAAGTGAAGCCAAATCCGCAGGGTCCTATATTTATGATGGCAGACAATCATCGTATTTTGCACGAGCGCAATACGATTTTAAAGGCAAGTATTTGATATCTGCACTGATCCGTAGGGATGGCAGTTCAGATTTTGCTGCTAAAAACCGGATTGATTACTTTAAGTCTGCAACCGCTGGTTGGAAAATTTCTGATGAACCCTTTATGGCAGATTCAAAAACCATAAATTTCCTTAAATTAAGGGCCAGTTACGGAACATTGGGAAACAACAATGCCGGAAAGGATCTTTATAGGGCACTTCTTGATGGCGAGGCAACCTATGTTTTTGATGGGTCATTGATATCGGGTGTGGCAACAGGAAGAATCCCAACGCCGGATTCGGTTTGGGAATCGGCCGAAAAACTGGATATAGGGTTGGACATAAACCTATTCAATAATAAAATAGAAATAACCACCGATTATTTTGTTGAAGACCGAAACAGATTGTTAATACCAAATCTACCGGTCTCCGGAATACTGGGCGGCTATGCCCCTGGGGCCGGATTGCCAACAACCAATGCGGGTTCTACAAGAAATAAAGGGATAGAACTTTTTATAAACTACAAAGAAGAACTCTCTGATAACCTGTCAATGGGCATCAGTTATAACGTTACCAAAATAGATGGTGAAGTTACCGCCGTTAAAGACGATATTTTTTCAGAAGGAGGATCCTTTAGTGTGGGGCAACCGGCCATTTCAAGGCTAGAGGTTGGGCAGCCTATGGGATATTTTTACGGCCTTAAAACAGATGGTATTTTCCAAAACCAGGCTGAAATAGACGCCGCTCCATCCCAAACGGAATTGGGCGCAGCAACAGCTCCGGGCGATTTCCGTTTTCAGGATATTAATGGCGATGGTGTTATAACCATTGATGACAGAACCTATTTGGGCAAGCCACAAGCAGATTACATCATGGGGCTGAATTTAACCTTTAAATATAAAAACTTTGATTTTGTATCCTATATGTATGCAGAAATAGGTAAGGAAACCGTTCGTAACTATGAGCGCGACCAACCCAATGTGAACAGGTTGAATTTATATTTAAACAGATGGACCGGTGAAGGGACCAGCAATAGTGTGCCAAGAACAACTATTGGAGGCACAAGCAACAAACTGTTTTCAGATTTTTATGTGGAAGAATCTTCATTCTTAAGATTGCAAAACATTCAAATAGGCTACTCCTTATCACAAGACGTCGTTGAAAAACTGGGAATAAGCAAGTTCCGTTTATATGCAACGGTGAACAATCCGTTCACATTCACCAAATATAGAGGGTATGATCCCGCAGCAACTAATGGTGATGCCATTGGTGGCGGTATAGATTATGGGTTTTACCCAATTTCCAGACAGTTCATTCTAGGTTTAAACCTATCCATATAAAAAATCTGCGAAATGAAATGAGCATAACAATAAATTTCCAAAATTAACACGGGTTTTATTATGCGAATGACATGGAACCATTAAAAAAAACAAATATAAAAGGATGAAAAATTATATAAATAAAATAACAAAAACGCTCTTAACCTTATTGATTCTGTTTGGGGCTAATTCTTGTGGCGATGCTTATTTAGAAGAAGTTAATATATACAGTATAGATTCTGAAAGCTACTTTAATTCAGAATCCGATTATTACAATGCTTTAATCGGAGCTTATGATTTATTGCAGGCAACCTATGTAAATGTCATGTTGGGAGAAATTGCTTCAGACAATACCTTGGCAGGTGGCGAAAGTGCCACGGACGTTGTTGGTTTTCAACAAATTGATGATATGATCCATACCCCTGTAAACAGTAACCTAAGGGATATCTGGAACTGGATGTATGCCGGCGTAAACAGGGCCAATTTTATTTTGGAGTTTCAGGACAAAACAGATTTTGTCGGTAGAGAGGTTCTCATAGGAGAAGCCCGTTTTTTAAGGGCATATTATTACTTTGAATTGGTAAAATGGTTTGGACCCATTCCATTGAAAGAATCTAGATTTAATTTAGGAGATGAAGCCACATTACCAAGATCACCAGTATCTGAAGTCTATGCGCTAATTGAGCAAGATTTGCAGTACGCAGTCAACAATTTGTCTTATACTGCGCCACAAGTTGGTAGGGTTACCAAAGGAGCCGCTCAGGCTTTATTGGGAAAGGCATATTTATATCAAAACAAATTTTCAGAAGCAGCCACTGTTTTGGATAATTTAATTCAAAATGGCCCGTATGATTTGGTAACAGATTATAATACCATTTTTGAAAATGAAGGTGAGAACGGTATCGAATCGGTTTTCGAAGTGCAGTATTCAGATCAAGAAGGCGCTGGGTTTGATTGTTTACAGTGTAGTGAAGGAAACGTGGCCGTAGGGTTTAATGGCATAAGGAATTATTCCGGTCCTGTGTTTGATTCAGGCTTTAGTTTTAACGTGCCTACACAAGATGTGGTTGATGAGTTTGAAGTTGGCGATTTGCGTAAAGATGTGGCCATTTTGGACATTGATGCCTGGGCGACACAAACAGGAGCTACGTTTACTAAAGGAAATGAGCATACAGGATATTACAATAGAAAATATATTGCCCGTAAAGGTGATTTAAATACAGGCGACCCCAATTTAACCAACCCAAACAACTACAGGGCCATACGATTTGCCGATGTGTTGTTAATGGCGGCAGAGGCGTATAATAGAGGAGACATTGACGATATGAAAGCGCAGGGATATCTAAACAGAGTGCGTGAAAGGGCCTTTGGAACCCCTAATAATGTAACCTCAACTGGAGCAGCGCTTACAGATGCCATAGCACATGAAAGACGTATGGAACTGGTTGGGGAAGGCCATCGGTTTTTTGATTTGGTTAGAACGGGTAGAGGAACACTAATCCCTGGGTTTACCACAGGTAAAAATGAAGTGTTTCCAATCCCTATTGAAGAAATTCAATTTGCCAATGGCAATTGGGAACAAAATCCTAACTATTAATTTAAAAATAATACTATGAAGATTATTAAATATACATTGAGATTATGTCTTATCGCGCTAACAATCATTAGCTGTACGGAAGACGATAATACAGATTATGTAAAAAGCATAGCGGCGCCTACTAATGTTTCGGCAGCAGTGAGGGTTACACAAGACAATACTGGGCTTGTAACCATTACCCCTTTAGGTGAAGGCGTGGTAAGTTTTACTGTAAACTTTGGGGACGGTTCTGAAATTTCCCAGCCAATAAATTCAGGAAAAAGCCTAGAACACGTATATGCCGAAGGAACTTATGAAGCAATCATTGTCGCAACCGGTTTAAATGGATTGACAACTACAGCGGTACAAAACATTGTAGTATCGTTTAAAGCACCGGAAAATTTAGTGGTTATCATTGAAAACGACCCAGCTATTTCCAAACAAGTAAATGTTACGGCCACGGCCGATTTTGCGCTCTCTTACGAAGTGTATTTTGGTGAACCCGGTAACGATGAACCAATTGTAGGTAACAACGGGGACACCGTGTCTTATCAATATCAACAGGCAGGAACTTATACCATTAGGGTGGTCTCCATGAGTGCTGCCGTAGAAACCACAGAATACTCTGAAGCGTTTTTGGTAACGGCTATATTACAACCATTAGCACCGGCACCAACACCTACAAAAGCACAAAGTGATGTTGTTTCTATATATAGTGATTCTTATACAGACCCAGACCCGATAGATTATTATCCAAATTGGGGGCAAACAACCACCTATACCCAAATAGCGGTTAATGGAAACAATATGATTCAATATGGTGGGTTAACCTATCAAGGGATTGATTTTAATACAGTTCCCGTGGATGCTTCGGCAATGGAGTATCTGCATGTTGACATTTGGACAGCGGATGCTTTTGACGCAAAAATCTCCCCTATTAGTCCAGGACCTAATGAAGCTGCTTATGATTTAATCCTAACAGCAGATCAATGGAACTCGTTTGATATTCCTATATCTTATTTTACAGATTTAAATGCATCTTTAGATTTTAGCAGTATCTTTCAATTTAAATTCGACGGCGTACCATCTGGTGCGGGGACTATATTTGTAGATAACCTATATTTCTATAAAGCGCCATCAACAACTGGCAGCCCACTTATTTTTGATGATTTTGAAGGAAATGGAAACATTACAACTTGGTTTGGAGATGCCGCTGGAATGGATAATGCTTTTGCTAACCCATACCAAGAAGGAATAAACACTTCAAGTACCGTTTTACAGTATAATGATACAGGAGGACAATATGCCAATGTTCGTTTTGATGTGGTGCCAAATTTTGATATGGCAAACAATTCTACATTTTCATTAAAAATTTATGTGCCTTCATCTAGTATTTCTGGAACGCAACCCAATCAAATTTCATTAAAATTACAAGATGGTACCGTAGCAGAACCTTGGGCACAACAAACAGAGATTATAAAACCTATTGTTTTAGATCAATGGCAGGAAATATTCTTTGATTTTGCAAATGACGCAATTGTGGGAGCTTCAAATCCTTTAAGCCGTACAGACTTTAATAGAGTTGTTTTACAGGTAAATTCAGAGAATAATACCGATACGGTAATAGCATATTTTGATGATATAGCTTATGGTGAAGCTACTATTGGGGATTCAGCCCCATATGTAACAGATGATTTCGAAGGAAACGGAACCATTACTACTTGGTTTGGAGATGCCGCTGGAATGGATAGTGCTTTTGTAAACCCATACCAAGAAGGAATAAACACTTCAAGTACCGTTTTACAATATAATGATACAGGGGGGCAATATGCCAATGTTCGTTTTGATGTAACACCAAATTTTGATTTAATGGCTAAAAGCAAGTTTACGCTAAAAATTTATGTGCCTTCATCAAGTATTTCCGGAACGCAACCCAACCAAATTTCATTAAAATTACAAGACGGTACTGTCGCAGAACCATGGGCACAACAAACAGAGATTATCAAACCGGTTGTGCTAGACCAATGGCAAGAAATTACCTTTGATTTTGCAAATGATACAACCGTAGGGGCATCAGGTCCTTTAAATCGAACAGACTTTAATAGAGTTGTTTTGCAGGTGAATTCAGAAAACAACACCGATACTGTAATAGCATACATTGATGATTTTAACTATTATAATTAAAAATATAAAAAATGAAAAACATTAAATTAATAAGTATTTTTCTTTCGCTGGCATTATTACTTTTCAGCTGTCAGGATGACAGTAATTCCATAGGAGACATTGTTGCACCCAATAATGTTTCAATTTCGGCTGAAGTTGTTGGTGTAGATACAGAAAACCCATATGGAGATGGTAGCGGGTTTGTAAATATTACGGCATCGGCCGATAATGTTATAAGCTATAAATTCGATTTTGGTGATGGCTTAAGCAGCGTCGCCCCTTCGGGAGAGATTATGCATCGTTACAGCGTGGTTGGGGTCAACACCTTTACAGTAGTTGTAAATGCGATTGGCACTGGCGGTGTTTCTTCAAGCACTTCCATGGAAGTGGAAGTATATAGCTCATTTGAAGATAAAGAAGCCGAAGAGCTTTTAAGTGGCACCTTAGTGGGCGATAGCAAAACATGGTATTGGGCTTTTGATAAGCCACTCCATGTAGGTTTGGGCCCTGTAACCGATGATTATGGTAATGGAGAATTTGCCTATGAAGCTTGGTGGAATGGCATTCAACCGTTTGATTCTGAAAAATCTTGTATGTATGATAATGAATTTGTGTTTACAAAAACGGCCAATGGGATAACCTTTGAACAAACCGTAGGTCCAGCATTTGTTCCTGGAGCTTATGCGGGCGTAATTGGTGTTGATGGAGACGTTTGCCAGGGAGCAGATGTAGCCACTACAATGTTTGGAGTTAAAAACGTGTCGTTTGCACCTTCTTCATCAAAAGCGGCACTTGAAGGCTCTTATAATGGGAACCCTTACAGAGGCACCAGTTTCACTATTTCTGACGGTGGCTTTTTGGGTTGGTATGTTGGCGAAAGCACCTACGATATTATTGCTATTAGTGAAAATTTACTTCAAGTAAGAATAATTCAAGCTGGAGGAGGTTTTGCATGGTACCAACTGCTTACTTCAAGCAAACCGGGAAGTTCTTTTGAAACACAATACACCAATTTGGTTTGGTCGGATGAATTTGATGCCAATGGTGCACCCGATGCTGCCAACTGGGGTTATGACCTTGGTGCCGGCGGTTGGGGCAACGGTGAGTTGCAAACCTATACCAATAGTACCGATAATGTTATTGTTGAAGACGGATTACTCAAAATCACGGCAAAAGCTGATGGTAGCGGAGGTTATACATCAGCAAGGTTGAAATCTGAAAAACTATTTGAGTTCACTTACGGAAGAGTTGAAGTAAGGGCCAAATTACCGGCAGCCCTAGGGACTTGGCCCGCTATTTGGATGTTGGGTGCAAATTTTGATACGGTTGGTTGGCCGGAAAGTGGAGAAATTGATATCATGGAACAAACGGGTCAAGATAAAACATCGGTTTCAGGTACCTTGCATTATCCTGGTAATTCTGGTGGTAATGGCTCAACGGCATCAACAAGCGTAGATGATTCTACATCTGCATTCCATAATTATTCTGTAGAATGGACTCCCGAATTTGTTAAAATTTTAGTAGATGATACTGTTTATCAAACAGTGCCAAATACCTTAGACCTACCATTTAACAAGGATTTCTTTCTTATATTAAATGTGGCCATGGGAGGTACTTTAGGAGGAACAATCGAACCAGCATTTACACAAGACACCATGGAAATAGATTATGTAAGAGTATATCAATAATAGTTGAATTGTTCGTTTGAATTTTTCTTTAAGAAGGTCGGTAAATAAACTTGCCGGCCTTTTTATCTTCATGAGATATTTATATAGGGTTTTATTTATACATCCTTAAAATTAGCAATCCAATTATTGATTCATAACACATATCAGTAATGCAATTAACCCCATATACAGGCAACAGATTTAAAATAAATGACTAGTTAAATTAATAAAACAATGAGAAAAATAATTCTAAAATTAGCTTTGTTTTTGTTTACAACAGGGGTATTTGCTCAAGCAGATAAAGTATCAGTTGTAAATAATGATAAAGGAATGTCACTTTCTGTCAATGGAAAGGAATTTATGATTAACGGGATGAACTGGGATTATTTTCCTATTGGGACTAATTTCAATTACAGTTTATGGAAACAGCCTGATGATTTTATCAAAGCGGCTCTGGATGCAGAAATGGGCCTATTAAAAAATATGGGAGTAAATACCATAAGAGTATATACAGGAATCCCGCCAAAATGGATTACATACATTTATAAAAATTATGGCATTTACACCATGCTTAACCATGCTTTTGGTCGATATGGATTGACTTTGGATGGTGCATGGACTCCAAATACCGAATACTCAGATGCCAAAACCAGGGAATTACTTTTAAAGGAAGTAAAGGCCATGGTTCAAGAATATGAAAACACCCCGGGCGTATTGCTTTACTTATTAGGAAATGAAAATAACTACGGTCTTTTCTGGGATGGAGCTGAAACTGAAGATATACCGCTTGAAGACAGAAAATCTACTGTTCGTGCGCGTCATTTATACGCACTGTTCAATGAAGCGGTAGTGGAAATGAAAGCTTTGGATAAGTCACATCCTATTGCTATCTGTAATGGTGATTTGCTTTTTTTAGACCTTATTAAAGAAGAATGTAAAGACATAGATATTTTAGGGGTTAATATGTATAGAGGGATCTCTTTTGGAGATGCTTTTGATAGAGTTAAAAAAGAAATTAATAAACCCATTTTATTTACAGAGTTTGGTTCAGATGCGTTTAATGAAATAGAAAAGGCCGAAGATCAAAAATCTCAAGCTCAATTTGACTTAGGCAACTGGAAGGAAATCTACGAAAATACAGCAGGTTTAGGAAAGGCAGAAAATGCTATAGGTGGGTTCACATTTCAGTTTAGTGATGGCTGGTGGAAATATGGTCAAACTAAAAACCTGGATATTCATGATGATAATGCCTCTTGGAGTAACGGAGGATACACCAGTGATTATGTTTTGGGAGAAAATAACATGAATGAAGAGTGGTTTGGAATTTGCGCAAAAGGACCAACAAATGCAAGAGGATTATATGACCTTTATCCTCGTGCAGCTTATTATGCCTTAAAAGAAGCACACCAATTAAATCCTTATGAAGATGGCGTTACGCTTGATTATGTTGATAATTATTTTTCAAATATCCAAATTATGGATGCCGTTTTAAGAGCTCGTGGGGACAAAGCTGCTTTATCTAGTGGAAGTTCCGATAAAATCAGAATTAGCAATTTAAGGGCAGAATTCACTACATTCAACACTGGAGGAACATTGATTACAACACCCAATAACCCTGATCCCGATACCAATGCTTATCCAAATCAATTGGGCTTTGACGACATGCAATCCTATTATGTTGGTGTGGAAGGTAACCCGACATCTAATATGCGTGCCAATGTAAACTTTAATGTATTGGGGAATGTAGCAGAAAATCCAATAAATGAAATTTTTTACGAGAATGTAGGCCGTCCTATAAAAGTAATCAATTCAAACGGTGAGGAAGTTACAATTACCGACAATAATCGATTACGCGTTTACAATGCTGAATTTGAATGGAATGCCAAAGATGCCGATGTTAGGGGGTTTTACAGAACAGGACATTACCATTGGGGTTACGAAGGAGACTTTTTCGGTTTATACCCAGAAGCCAATTATGGACCAAACTTAGATATTTATAATGGTGAGATCCTGGGCATCGAGATAGATGGAAAAAGAGCCTTTAAAGGTTTAAAAGCGGCATTTGGCCCTCAACTTTGGTGGGGCGCCAATCCTACAATGCTTTTTAAATATCGCACAAGCTTAAAACATTGGGACATTACAGGTATTTATCACAGAGATATAAATACAAACTTACAATTTGACGATAATGGTAGACGAATTTTGGATGCAAATCAAGTTCGGAGCGGTGTTATTCCGGCTTGGCCCACAGAACGTGCCACTTTGGTTATTGAAAAGGAATTTGGAAGCTTTGGTCTTTCATTGGGTGGTATTTGGGGTGGACGACCCTTAAATGGTAGTTCATTTCAAGATGTAACTGGAGAATCAGGAAATTATGTTGTATATGAAGATAAGATTAACTCTAACGATAACTGGGGAGGAAAGGCAAAGCTAACATTCCAAAAAGGAAAGTTTAATTGGTATGCCCAAACTGCTTATATGGGCTTAGTAGCCTATGGTGGAGCTGATCAAACCCAGACATTTACAGGTTGGAAACTAAAAGATACAGGAAGTGGTAACCAAACAAACATACTTTCAGGTTTTACTTTCACGGCAGGTAACTGGCAGATTGCACCAAACTTTCTCTGGCAAAAACCATTGGTTGCCCCAATGCCCAACGATGTACAAGCTCCTGGTAGATTAAGAAACTATATAGACGATCCTTTTGCCGTAAGAGCCAATAGGGAAACCACAGCAGGGGAATTGCTTTTAACCTTCGATCCAACACCAGGCACCTGGTTTTATGACTGGGATAACGACCGTTCTGAAGATGCAAAATTAGCCTTTAATATAGGGTTTGTTTACAGGAACTATCCAACAGCACAGGATGCGGCTATTGGATTTGCAGCCGATCGTAGTTTTATCACCTTTGGAAAATCGGCACCAGCAAAAGATCTATGGGAATTAAGTTCCCGAATTGTCTCAAAAATAAGTCCAGGCTTAGGTTTAATTGCAAATATATATGGCGGCACGGCACAGGCCAATGGAGATAGTGAAAGAACGATTGAACGCTTTGGAGGCGATATTAAGATGATATACAAGAAATGGAAGTTTGAATATGGTTTCAAAGTTAACGACTGGGGCCCTTATGATTATTACAAAGATTTTAACCTTACGTTCCCTGTACAAAATACAATAGATATTTCTACATTCATTGGCAAACCTGATTGGTTTATCCTTCCAGATACTAAAATAGGTATTCAAGGTATTTGGCGCTCATTAAATCAATATTCATCCCGCTATTCACCAAATAACGTGCCTCCAAACACATTTCCGGCAGTGCCTACACTAAGTCCTGTTGGATTTGATGATGGACAAGAATGGGAAATCAGGACCTACATACACATCAATATTGGAAAATAAAAAAAAATTAAAATGAAAAACATAAAATTTATTTATTTAAAAATAACATTTCTTTCGGTATTGCTTTTTACAATTACTGTAAGCTGTGAAAGGGAGTTTTCAAATGAGGTGACGTTTGCAAATTCCCCTGCAATAGCCGAGGTGTTTACTGACACTCCAATTGGTTTAGGTACCAATTTTTACTTTCCTTATAATGGCTCTAAACCAACAGCATGGTCTGTAGATACTAAAGTAAGCTATAAAGGTTCAGCCTCTATGCGATTTGATGTGCCAAACGCCAACGACCCAGAAGGCAATTATGCAGGAGCCATTTTTAGAATTGATGGTGATGGATCTGGAAGAGATTTATCAGGGTTTGATGCCTTGACTTTTTGGGCAAAAGCTTCGCAGGCAGTTACGATTGCCGAAGTTGGATTTGGCGAAGATTTTTTGACAAACAAATTTATAACCACAAGAACAAATGTTGACTTAACAACTAATTGGGTAAAATATATTATTCCTATTCCTGATCCCTCTAAATTAACCCAGGAACGAGGCATGCTAAGATATGCTGCTAGAGGTATTGGGGCTGTAGGACAAGAAGTGGGTTATACGTTTTGGCTAGATGAAGTAAGGTTTGAAAAACTAGGGACAATTGCACAACCACAACCAACTATTCTAAATGGTGAAGATGTTGTTGAGCAAACATTCGTTGGTAGTGACATAGATATTGCAGCACGAGGTCTTACACAAACCTTTAATGTTAATGGTAGAAATATAACAGTTAGCACAACACCATCTTATTTTACATTTATGTCATCAAATACAGATGTTGCTATAGTAAATGAAATGGGGTTAGTTACTGTTACAGGAAAAGGTACTGCAAAAATTACTGCGCTTTTGGGTGGTGTTGCCGCTAAGGGTTCTTTAGAAGTAACATCTAGCGGTGCTTTACCCTCTGCCCCAGTACCAACAAGACCAGCCGCCGATGTTAAATCTATTTATAGTGATACCTATACACCAGTAACCACAAGTGATTTTAATCCGAATTTTGGTGGCTCAACAACTCAAACATCTGAGGCAACATCTAATGGGAATTCGGTTTTATTGTATGCAAACAACAATTATACAGGTATTCTTTTTACTGATACAATAGACGCTTCTACACTAACGAATCTCCATGTTGATATTTATACACAGCTATCAGGTACAGAAATAGGCATACAAATACGGGATATTGGATCTAACGGAGAAATAAACACTAATATTTTTACTGGGAACCCTGAAGGAGACGATAAAGATTTTAGATTCACAGCAACTGGTCTTACTGTGGGAGGATGGACTTCTTTTGAAATTCCTCTTGGCGGCGATCTTACTTCGCAAAAAAATAATTTAGGTGCCCTCATTATAACAGGAGGCCCTGATTTTATATTAGATAATATATACTTCTACAAATAATAAGGTTGAGTATAATAACATTCAAAAAACAAAAAATGAGCAAAAAAAATAAATACAGAAAAAGAGCAAAAGCGACACTATTTATGTCTTTTCTATTGGTAGCATTTTTAGTGATCATAAGCTGTTCTACAAGTGAAACCCAAACCGTTGCTGAATTCACAGAATTGGTAATGGCAGATGAGTTCAGCACAGACGGAATGCTTAATAGTGCTATTTGGGATTATGAAATAGGTACTGGTGAAAATGGCTGGGGCAATAATGAGTTGCAGTACTATACAGACCGTACTGAAAATATAACGGTACAAAACGGAATATTGATTATTACAGCTTTAGAAGAGTCATTTAAAGGCTCTTCATATACCTCTGCAAGAATTGTAACAAAAGGAGAACAAGCATACGGACGCTTTGAAGCGCGTATTAGACTGCCTTATGGGCAAGGTATATGGCCTGCTTTTTGGCTTTTAGGAGCAAATTGTGGACCAGCAGTAGTTTGGCCACAATGTGGTGAAATTGACATTATGGAATATCGCGGGCAAGAACCAACTACAATATACGGAAGTGTACATGGCAATGGTTTTTCAGGCGGGGAAGCTATTACAAAAAGGTATAGTTTGGAAAATGACCGATTTGATACAGGGTTTCATGTATTTGGTATTGAATGGGCTCCAGAATATATAAATTACTATGTAGATGATGTTTTATACAATCAAATTACACCAGCTGACGTGCCCGGTGAATGGGTTTTTAATCATCCATTCAAGATTATTGTTAATCTAGCTGTTGGAGGAAATTTTGTGGGGGCTCCTAATAGTGAAACGGTTTTTCCTCAAACCATGCTTATAGATTATGTAAGAGTATATAAAAATGAATTAATAGACTAAACAAATAATATAAAAAATTATGAAACAATTACTTAAAAAAATTAAGCAAATTTCAATATTGCTTTTAGTGATATCCTTAATAGGATGTGAAAATGATGACGATAATTCCCCGAAAATTATTTCGGGTTTTACCTACACTATTAGTGCTGATACAGGTACCGTAACTTTTATCAACACATCAGTAAATTCAAAGAATTATTTTTGGACTTTTGGAGACGGAACTAGTTCTACTGAAATTAATCCTATAAAAACATATACAACAGGAGAATACACAGTTACTTTAAAAGCAACCAATGTTGCAGGAGCATCTGATACTTCAGAGGATATAATTGTAATTTCAGATGCTGGAGCACCGGTAATCACATTGCTTGGGGATACCACGATAAATATTATGGTTGGAGAGACATTTACTGATCCAGGAGCAACGGCTACGGATGATGTAGATGGAGATATTACCGCTAACATTGTAATTGCAGGAGATACTGTAGATGAAAATACAGCAGGCACGTATATCATTACCTATAACGTAAGTGATGCCGCAGGAAATGCAGCGACTCAAAGAACAAGAACAGTTATAGTTGCTGAAGTTGCTCTAACGTGTCCAGAAACACTTTTAGTATTACCAATAGATTTTGATTGTGACGGGATAGATTATGAATCAAAAAGGGTTGCTGGAGATATTGGTTTTAGCATCATTGATAACCCAGAGTTATCTGGGGCTAATGCAGTTGCTTCCAAAGTTGGTGAAATTGTTAATATTGGAAATAATTGGGAAAACCTTAATTTTACTTTAGATACTCCTATTGATTTTTCAACTAACAAATCAATTAAACTTAAGTTATATTCAACAGTAAGTGTAGCTATTAAATTAAAAGTTGAGAATGGCGGTACTCCAGTTGAAAACGATCAAACACATGGAGGAACAGGATGGGAAGAGTTAACATTTACACTTACAACTTCAGAATCATTTAGTAATATAATTGTATTTATTGATGGTCCAGGCAATACTACTGGTACGTTTTATATAGATGATATTGAGCAAGTTGCTGCTGCTCCTAGCCCTACAGGAGATTATATATATGCTACATCAGGGACTGTAACGATTCCATCGACAATCGCGAATTGGGATTCCGGAACAACCATTGTTTCAGACTATAGTGGAGACGCAACTTACAATCCCAGCATACAACTCACTTCAGGAACAGGCTGGGGGGGTCCAGCAGCAGCTGTAGCCTTTACAGAAATGGAAGTAGGAATACTTTCGAACTATTCAACTCTTGAGTTTAAAATCAAAACAACCGATTTTACCACCATAAAAGTAAAAGTGCCTGAAGTGGAAGTAGAATTTCCAATAGCGGATGGAACAGCTTTGACAGGCGGATGGATTCAGATGAGCATTCCGTTATCAAACTTTAGTGGCGTTGTGGATGCAGCAAATCAATTTGCAATACTTCAGCAGGCAGCTGGAACTATGTATATCACTGATGTAATGCTGTCAGGCGACGGTAATGTTACACCACCAAGTGACTGCCCTGCACCTCCAGCGGGTGATTTCATCTCAGATGGAGATTTTGAAGCAAATACTGGATGTTGGCAACTAGTTGATAATGGTGGTACAGTAACAATTTCTACAACCATTAGTAATGGCGGAAGTAATTCGGGTCAAATAAAAACAGTGACATTTAAAAATCCAGCCTTAAAGCAAGAAAGATTTGGTATAGGCGTAATTCAGCCAAATACAGCATATGTTGTTAAATTCGATATTCAGGCAAATGCCAATGATTTGCCAGCAGATGGTGCCGTTTTCCAAGCCTTTGCGTTTTCTGAGACAGCTGAAGGCTCAGGTCTTCCTGCTGCACAGCATATTTTGGTACAAGGAGATGCAACTTTTCCAACAACCTGGCAAACCAGAACATATACTTTTACTACCGCTGCTAATGTAGATGGTGGATTGTCCTTGTTGTTAGAATTGGTTTGTGGTGGAGCAGGTACATGTACAGGGACTGTGAATATTGATAACGTTTCTCTTAAACTAGCACCTTAATCCAATAAGAAATGTATTAAATCAATGATATAAATAAAGAACAATTATTATATATTGAGTAAAAAAGGCTAGCGCAAAGTTATTTTCTAGTTAGCCTTTTTTCTCTAAATTTTGTCTATTAAATTTTTAAGAACCAATAATAAACAGTTTTTTTGTTGGAGCTGTATATTATTAAACTTAAATGTTAGATTTGAAAAACAATTTAAAATGGATCTGATGAAAACGGAAATTAATATTGTGATGTCAAAAATAAGTGTTGTAATGCTACTAGTGTTACTGTCAAGTTGTTTAAATAATAAAAAAGGCGAAAAAATTATTGAAATTAACAAACCGGTTTTTAATGTATCCAATATGAAAAGCCAAGTATTTACAACGGCGCATCACACCAATTTAAAACTTTCACTTACAGACGCTCTTCAGTTTAATGAATTTGAACAACCAAAAGAAACGGATGCTTCCATAATTGTTGATGAAAGTAAACAATTTCAAACCTTAGTAGGGATTGGCGCGGCTTTAACTGATGCTTCTGCCGAAACATTTTATAAGCTCCCAAAAGAAAATCAAGAACGATTTATGGAGGCCTATTTTAATGTTGATAAAGGCATTGGCTATTCATTGGCCAGAACCCATATTAATAGCTGCGATTTTTCAAGTGAAAGTTATACATATGTTGACGAAGGCGATACAGAACTGAAAACCTTCAATATTGAACACGATAGAAAATACCGGATTCCATTTACCAAAAAGGCCATAGAAGCTGCAGGAGGAAAACTGACTATGTTTGCCAGTCCTTGGAGCCCACCGGCATTTATGAAAACCAACAATAATATGTTGCAAGGCGGTAAACTAAAACCGGAATTTTATCAACCTTGGGCAAACTATTACGCTAAGTTTATAAAAGCATATGAGGCTGAAGGGATTCCCATTTGGGGCTTGACCATTCAAAATGAACCTATGGCAGTACAGCGATGGGAATCATGTATTTATACAGCTGAAGAAGAACGCGATTTTTTAAAGAATTATTTAGGGCCAACCTTGAAAAAAGAAGGACTGGGTGATAAAAACATTATTGTTTGGGACCATAACCGTGATTTATTATTTCAACGAGCCAGTACTATTCTGAATGACCCCGAAGCTGCTAAATATGTTTGGGGAATAGGCTTTCATTGGTATGAAGACTGGAAAGACGGAATCCCGATGTTCAATAATGTCCGTGCTGTTAACGAAGCCTATCCCGATAAAAACCTGATTTTTACCGAAGGCACCAATGAAAACTATAATTTGGAGAGAATAGTAAACGAAGACCCTAAATTGGCTGAACGTTATGGAAAATCCATGATAAACGATTTCAATAATGGTACGGTTGCCTGGACCGATTGGAACATTTTACTGGATGAAACAGGTGGCCCAAACCATGTTGGTAATTTTTGCTTTTCTCCGGTTCATGGCAATACTCAAACAGGAGCATTAACGTTTACCAATTCATACTATTATATGGGTCATTTTTCAAAATTCATCCGTCCGGGTGCCAAAAGAATTATCAGCGTCTCTAGCTCTAATGATTTAATAACAACAGGATTTGAAAATAATGACGGTAGTGTAATCATTGTGGTTATGAACCAAAGTGATAAAGAAATAAGTTATAGCATAACCATGCAGTCTAAAACCGCCCAATTAAAGGCCTTGCCACATTCCATTCAAACCATTGTTTTAACCAATTCATAATAGATTAGGGCCTTTTAATTATGTCAAAAAAATTAATATTTATTGCATTTGTAGTTTCTTTAGGAGGGTTTTTATTTGGGTTTGATGCAGGTATTATTTCGGGTGTGATGTCCTATGCCGGACCGGAGTTTAATTTAAGTGAAGGACAAGTTGGTTGGGTTGTAAGCTCGCCATCCTTTGCCGCCATGTTAGCCATGCTTTTTTCAGGTCGCTTAAGTGACATGATCGGGCGAAAAAAAATACTGTTGGTTGTTGCTTTTTTATATGCAGTGTCCGCACTATTTTCTGCTTATGCGACCTCTTATGAGATGCTTTATATAGCAAGAATGGTTGGTGGACTTGCATTTGGTGCCGCACTTGTTTTAGCACCTATGTATATCGCTGAGGTGTCAACGGCTGAAAACAGGGGGAAATTAGTTGCCATTCAGCAATTAAATATTGTGCTTGGTTTTTTTGTGGCGTTTTTAAGCAATTATTTTTTTAACAAATACAATACACCAGACAGTTCATTTTTAAATGATGACAATGTTTGGCGATGGATGCTAGGGGTAGAATTAATTCCTGCCGTATTATATTTTCTCGCCTTATTTTTTGTACCAAGAAGTCCGCGTTGGTTATGTCTAAAAAACAAGTTTGAAGAGGCAAAAAAGATACTTAATGATTTACATGGTAAAGAAAAGGGTGAATCAGAAATTGAAGCCATTGAGAAAAATTTACATACCGAAAAAAACACAGAAAAAGTTGCTATTAAAGATTTACTAAAACGTTCCTTGAGGTATATATTAGTAGTTGGACTCATTGTAGGGATACTTCAACAAATTACAGGTATTAACGCGGTTTATTTTTATGCCACATCTATTTTTAAACAAACGGGAATTGGTACAGATGCTTCGTTTTCATCTGGGGTGTTACTCAGTACTGTGACCGTAATTTTCACGTTTGTTGCCATGTATTTAATAGATAGAACCGGAAGACGTCCTTTGTTATTGGTTGGCACCGCCGGAATTGCACTGAGTTTATTATTATGTGCCTATGGTTTTAAGCAGGCAACCTATACATTAACTTCTGAAAAAATTGCCACATTTCAGTTTGCTGATGCAAAAAAGTTACAGCCTTATGTAAATCAACTGTTTGAAAATGATGTAGACTTTAAAAACAGCATGAAACAAGTTTTAGGAAATCAGGTGTACAGTAAAAATGATGGCGCCATTTTGGAAGCCGCAACAAGTATGAATGCAACCCTTGTATTAATTGGTATTTTGGGGTTTATAGCCTGTTTTGCATTTTCTTTAGGACCCGTTATGTGGGTGCTGCTTTCTGAATTGTACCCTATTAAATATAGAGGTTTGGCTATTGGGGTGATTGCGTTTGTAAATTCGTTTATCAGTTCGGTAGTACAACTTATTTTTCCATGGGAATTATCAAATTTGGGAAATGCCATGAGTTTTTTCATATTTGGAGCTATTGCGTTTATAGGATTCTTCATCCTTTTAAAAATATTACCGGAAACCAAAGGAAAATCATTAGAGCAAATTGAAAACGAATTTGTTAGAAATTAGTAAAAGTTAGATAAATGAATCACAGTAAAATATACATAGGAAATAACGAAGCTTCCTTTAAAACAAAAGACATTACAGGAAAATTGGTAAGTTTTGATAACGAAAATTATTATAAAATCCAGAATAATGACGCCATGAGACCGTTCTTTATGAGCATTGTGAGCGATTCAAATCATTGGATGTTTATTTCAAGCAACGGAGGGTTAACGGCAGGAAGGAAGGACAGCGGGTCTTCTTTATTTCCTTATTATACAGATGATAAGATCACGGAATCTGCCGAAATCACCGGAAGTAAAACCATTCTTCAAGTACATTCAAAAGATAAAATTCATTTATGGGAACCTTTCTCTGAAAAATATGAGTGTGTTTATGATATTCAAAGAAATCTGTATAAAAATGCACTTGGCAATAAAGTTGTTTTTGAAGAAATCAATAATGATTTAGGTCTCACATTTAGATATCAATGGAGTTCAAGTAATAAGTTCGGGTTTGTAAAAAAATCTACTGTAGCAAACCATACAAAAACGGATATAAAGGTAACCGTATTGGATGGCATTCAAAACATTCTTCCTTTTGGCGTCTTTGAAGATTTACAGGCCACACGTAGCAACTTAGTGGATGCTTATAAGAAAAATGAATTGGAAGCTGAAGTAGGCATAGGTATTTATGCACTTAGTGCCATTATTGTTGATAAAGCAGAACCCAGTGAGGCTTTAAAAGCAACCATAGCCTGGTCAATTGGAGTTGATAAACCCACCTATTTGGTGTCTTCAAGACAGCTTGACAAGTTCAGAAAAGGAGAAAAAATTAAACAGGAAGTAGATGTAAAAGCCGAAAAAGGGGCTTATTTTATTTGTGCGGACTTAACCTTAAAGCCAGAAATTGAAAAGAGCTGGATGATCATTGCCAACGTGAATCAATCCATGGTTGGGATTGTTGAAATTTCAGAAAAAATAAAAAATGAAAAGTCGCTTTTAAACTTGGTTCAGGACGATATAGCATTAGGTTCAAAAAATCTGTTGGAATTGAACAGTGCTTCAGACGGGATTCAACTTACGGCTGATAACTTACGGAATACCAGACATTTTTCAAATACGCTTTTTAATATCATGAGAGGTGGCATTTTTGATGATAATTATCAAATTGAAAAAAAAGATTTTGTAAAATATATGGAGGCTGCCAATAAAAAAGTATTTAAGAAAAAAGAAGACCTTTTAAAAAATCTACCCGAAGTCTTTTCATTAAGTCATTTAAAAGAATTGGCTGAAAAAGATGACGATAAAAATTTCAAAAGATTGTCTTTTGAATACATGCCTTTAAAATTTAGCCGAAGACATGGAGATCCAAGTCGTCCTTGGAACAAATTTTCCATCAATACCACAAGTGAAATTGATGGTTCAAAAATATTGGATTATGAAGGAAACTGGCGTGATATTTTTCAAAACTGGGAAGCATTAGCACATTCATATCCAGAATTTATTGATAGCATGATTCATAAATTCCTGAATGCTACAACATTTGATGGCTACAATCCGTACCGGGTTACAAAGGGTGGTTTTGATTGGGAAACCATTGAACCAGACAATCCGTGGTCGTACATTGGGTATTGGGGCGATCATCAAATTATTTATTTATTAAAGTTTTTGGAATTTAGTGAGCACCATTACCCAAATAAATTAGCAACGTATTTTAATCAGGACATTTTTGTTTATGCCAATGTACCCTATCGAATAAAAAAATATAAAGACATTCTGGCCAATCCTAAAGACACCATAGAATTTGATCATGAAGCCGATGAAAAGATTGCTCAAAAAAGATTGGAATTGGGCGTTGATGGTGCCTTATTGAGAGATATCAACTACTTTATTTATAAGGTTAATTTAATTGAAAAATTATTAGCAACCGTACTCGCAAAAATCTCAAACTTTGTGCCTGAAGGAGGCATTTGGATGAATACGCAAAGACCGGAATGGAATGATGCCAATAATGCTTTGGTTGGAAATGGGCTGTCCATGGTTACCCTGTATTACCTTAGACGATTCATCAATTTCTTTGAAGGTATGGTTGAAAATACACCAGAGGTAAAAAGTGAAATTTCAGAGGAATTGGCACTGTTTTTCAATAAAACTGTAAACACCTTAAATACTAATAGTCATATTCTTTCTGGAAAAGTTTCCAATACGGATAGAAAAAAAGTATTGGACGGACTTGGAAATGCAGGAAGCGAGTACAGAACTTCCATTTATGAAAACGGTTATACAAGCAATAAGGCCATTATTCCAAAAAAGGAGTTACTGCAGTTTTTCAAGATTACCAAAATGTACCTTGATCATACCATCAATGCTAACAAACGCGCTGATAATTTATTTCATGCATACAATTTAATAACCATTCAAAGTGATACTGAAGTATCCATCTCCTATCTACCTGAAATGCTGGAAGGTCAAGTGGCGGTTTTAAGTTCAGGCTATATTTCAGGAAAAGCCTCTTTAGAATTATTAGATGCCTTAAGAAGCAGTGCGTTGTTCAGACCAGATCAATACAGCTATATTTTATACCCAAACAAAGAACTTCCACGGTTCTTTAAAAAGAACAATATTCCTGCTAAAAAAGTAGAAGCTTCGGCCTTATTACAGCAACTTTTAAAAGAAGGCAACTCTCAGATTGTAGAAAAAGACATCCAAGGCCATTATCACTTCAATGGAAATTTCAATAACGCCGGAAGTTTAAAGAAAGCTTTAGCTGAATTACCTGAGAAACATCAATCTCTTGTTAAAAAAGAGAGAGACTTATTATTAGATGTGTTTGAAGAAATTTTTAATCATAAAGCCTTTACAGGTCGTTCAGGAACCTTTTATGGATATGAAGGGTTAGGATCTATTTATTGGCATATGGTATCAAAATTATTGTTAAGCGTTCAAGAAACCTGTTTGCTGGCTGTAGAACACAAAGAAAGTGACGTAACCATTGGTAAATTGCTTGAGCATTATTATGAAATCAATGAAGGCATTGGTGTTCATAAATCACCTGAATTATATGGTGCGTTTCCAACAGACCCTTATTCTCATACACCTTTCGGAAAAGGAGCACAACAACCGGGTATGACTGGGCAGGTAAAAGAAGATATTTTGAGCCGTTTTGGTGAATTGGGCGTTTATGTAAATAATGGAAAGCTATTATTTAATGCACGTTTATTGAGAAATGAAGAGTTCTTAAAGGAAGCTGTTATTTTCACATATACGGATATAAACAAGCAAACAAGACAAATTGAACTGGAAAAACACTCACTTGCGTTTACCTATTGTCAGATTCCAATAATTTATAAAAAAGCAGACAAGGAATATTTAGAAGTCTTTTATAATTCTGGAGTATCAGTTGAATTTGAAAATTTGAGCTTAGATGTAGAGACAAGTAAAAAAGTCTTTGGTAGAACAGGAGAGATACATCAAATTATTGTGTCGTTAAAAAAATAGGTATTTATGGAATGAGCCATAACAATTCTTGATACCAACCGAGATGTTTAATGGCGAAATCGAAGATTCATGAACGCCTTGAAAATCAATGATTTAAGATGTGAATAATTACATCTGACCGATAAAATTTATAGTGAGCTTGTCGAACTAAACAATAAAATTTAAACAGATGAAAACGTGTATGAAAATAGTTTTTTACTTATTAGTAGTAATCTTTGCGTTTTCATGTAAAAACACCAGCAAAAAAGAAAGCCATATAAATACAGTGAAAGAACAATCAAGTTTAAGTGCAAAAGACCTTTTAGGCAATCCAAAGTATTTGGCCATGTCCTATGGAGGCTATAGACATGTTGATCACGATATAGAACCTACATTAGATGAACTCAAGGAAGATATGAAACTATTATCTGCCATGGGCATTAAAATTATACGCACCTATAAAGTAAACAAGCCACATGCCTCAAACGTATTAAAAGCAATAGCTGAATTAAAAAAAGAAGACCCTGATTTTGAAATGTATGTTATGCTTGGTGCATGGATTAATTGTAAAAATGCATTTACGGATGAAGTGCCAGATCATAATGTGGAAAGTGAAGCTAATGCAACAGAAATTGCAAAAGCCGTCTCTCTGGCAAATCAGTATCCGGATATCGTAAAAATAATGGCCGTAGGAAATGAAGCCATGGTAAAATGGGCGACAGGTTATTATGTTCAACCTGGGGTGATTTTAAAATGGGTTACCTATTTACAAGATTTAAAGACATCCGGAAAGCTAAATAAAGACTTATGGATTACGAGCTCCGATAATTTTGCCTCTTGGGGTGGCGCTGGTGCAGAATATCATGTTAAAGATTTGGAAAAACTTATAAAAACGGTTGATTATATTTCCATGCACACCTATCCGTTTCTGGACACCCATTATAATCCTGAATTTTGGGGAGTCCCTGAAAATGAAAACAATTTGTCTGATATTGAAAAAATTAACGCGGCTATGCTTAGAGCTAAAGAATTTGCTATATCGCAATATGATAGTGTATATCATTATATGAAAAGTTTAGGGGTAAACAAACCCATCCATATAGGCGAAACTGGGTGGGCTAGTTCTGCTGATGGTTTTTTTGGAAAAGAAGGATCTAGAGCAGCTGATGAATACAAACAAGCTTCGTATTATAAACATATGAGAGATTGGACGAATAAACATGGGGTGTCTTGTTTCTTTTTTGAAGGATTTGATGAGCCATGGAAAGCGGCATCAAACCCTTTAAATGAAGAAAACCATTTTGGCTTATTTACTGTAGATGGTCAAGCAAAATATGCCATATGGAATAAAGTAAATAAAGGAGTTTTTGAAGGTCTTACAAGAGGAGGTCAACCCATTACAAAGACTTATGAGGGGAATATAGACGCACTTATGAAAGAGATATTAGTACCACCATCGGTAAGTGAAACGAATGCACCTAATTAATTGTGAGTTTTAAAACATGAAAACATTCAAACCATTATTATTCCAATAAAAGATTAAAAAAATACTAACTAAACCGTAACAATATGTCAGAACATAAAACAACATTAAAAGGTAAAGTGCCAATGGGGCAAAAAATTGCATTTGGTATAGGGATGCTTTCCAATCAAATGTTCCCAGCTGCTTTAGCTATTTTTATGGTGGTGCTAGTTCAAGATTATGCCTTTCCAACATGGATGTGGGGAATTTTATTTTTTGTTCCTCGTGTTTTTGATTCAGTAACTGATCCAATTATGGGTTTTATTTCTGACAATACAAGATCTGTTTGGGGTAGACGTAGGCAGTATGTGCTTATAGGAGCGTTGATTATGGGGGTTTCTTTTGCGTTGTTATGGCAAATATATTTAACAGATAGTGTAAGCTATAATTTTACATATTTCTTGATATGGTCTTTAGTGTTTTATTTAGGACTTACTATTTTTTCTGTGCCTTACGTTGCTATGGGTTATGAGATGAGTGATGATTTTCATGAACGCACCAGCATCATGGCTATAGCGCAATTTATAGGACAATGGGCTTGGGTTATCGCGCCTTGGTTTTGGGTAGTCATGTATGATGATAATTGGTTTGGACAAACAACTGAAACAACAAGAACTTTAGGTATTTGGGTTGGTGTTATTTTTGCTCTTTTAGCAATGGCACCTGCTATTTTCATTAAAAGCAAGTCAACTAAAAATGATGAAAGTTTGACGCCATTAACATTAAAAACTATTGGAGGTAGTCTAAAACAAATTATAGAAAATTTTAAAGAAGCATTCAAAATCGAACAGTTTAGAAAATTGTGTTTTTCAACATTTTTGATTTTTAATGCTTATAACGTAGTTGCTGGTTTTTCATTTTTTATTGTCGTCTATTATTTGTTTGATGGTGATGCTTCAGCAGCAGGTCTTTGGCCAACACTGTTAGGCAGCGTAGGAGCCTTAGGAACTACCTTTTTGGTAATACCTATTGTAGCTTGGATGTCTAAAGCCATAGGTAAAAAGAAAGCCTTTTTGGCTTCACAAGGAATTTCTATTTTAGGATATATTATGCTTTGGTTTTTATTTATTCCCGGTAAGCCATATGCATTTTTATTCGCATTACCTTTCTTCTCTTTCGGAATTGGAAGTTTATTTACATTAATGATGTCAATGACATCTGATGTTATAGATATTGATGAATTAAATACAGGAAAACGAAGAGAAGGTGTTTTTGGAGCTATCTATTGGTGGATGGTAAAGTTTGGTTTTGCAATAGCAGGATTATTAACAGGTGCTATTATGACAGTAGTAGGTTTTGTACCAGATACCGTAAATACTGAAGCGTCAATTACAGGCATAAGATTATTCTATTCAGGTTTGCCAATTCTGGGCACACTTGCAGCAATGTGGATAATGCGTAATTATAACTTGACGGAGGATAGAGCTCATGAAATTTCTGCAGAATTGAAGAAGAGAAAGGCATTCAAACCTTCTGGTTATGCGAATATGAAGTTGCTTTCTGAAATTAATATTGAGACCATCTCAGAAAAAGAACTAAAAGAAAAATTTCCACAGTTTTTTGCTACTACACTCGATTTTTCTTCTTTATCAAAAGAAGATATTCAAACAGAATTTATGAATATCTTTCAAAAAGGAATGCCAGGCATCTGTTTTAGTGCCTACGAAAAAGGACAAGAACCTGGAGATCTTATTACTGAAGAGCAAATACGAAAACGATTAGAGGTTTTGAAACCACATACAAAATGGATCCGAGTTTTTTCTTGTACTAGCGGACACGAAAAAATTCCGAAAATAGCAAAAGAAATTGGGTTAAAAACCATGGTAGGAGCTTGGTTAGATAACGACATAGAGAAGAATCATTTAGAAATGCAATCCCTCATAAAATTAATAAAAGAAGGCCTTGTTGATGTTGCAGCTGTTGGGAATGAAGTGCTTTACAGAGGGGAATTAAGCGAACAAACTATTATAAATTCCATTAATCAAGTTAAAAAAGCTACAAAAAACACACCAGTTGGCTATGTTGATGCGTATTATGAATTTACAAACAGGCCTCAATTAGTAGCGGCGTGTGATGTGATTCTTGCAAACTGTTATCCATTTTGGGAAGGTGCCGATATAAAAATTGCGGGATTCTATCTTCAAGAAATGTATCGCAAAACAGTTGAAGCAGCTCAAGGTAAAAAAGTAATCATTACTGAAACGGGATGGCCTAGTATTGGCACCAAAGTTGGAGGAGCTGAACCTTCAAAAGAAAACGTCATGACCTATTATGTTAAAACACAGTTATGGGCTCAATATGAAGAAGTAGATGTGTTTTATTTTTCATCATTTGATGAATCTTGGAAAATACATTTTGAAGGTTGGGCAGGAACCTCTTGGGGCTTGTGGGATAAAAATGAAAAATTTAAATTTAGTAATTAATTATAAAACAGTAATATCATGTCATACAGAGAAGGACACCAGTTTTCCCTTGAGGGAATCGATCTTACCGAGCACAGTGGTGTGGATTTCAGTAAGTATTCAGACAAAAATTTAAAAGAGCTGTGGAGAAAAACGCTAAAAAACGGGATGCATGGTTTATGCTTTAGCTTATATGAAGATGGGCAAAGACCAGGGGATATTGTTACTGAAGAGCAAGTGAGAAGACGAATGGAAATCATAAAACCATATACAAAATGGATTCGTTCTTTTTCATGTACTGACGGTAATGAGTTTATTCCCAGGATTGCGCGTGAATATGGTATAAAAACCTTGGTTGGTGCATGGCTTGGTGATGACCCAGAAATCAATGAACGTGAAATAGCTGGACTCATTGAATTGGCTAAAGAGGGTTATGTTGATATAGCGGCGGTTGGCAATGAAGTCTTGTATAGAAAAGATTTGAATGAAGAAGAATTATTGGCCTTCATAAATCAGGTTAAAAAAGCATTGCCAGATGATATACCTGTGGGATATGTGGATGCGTATTATGAATTTTCTGTTCATCCTCGAATCACAGAAGCATGTGATGTTATTTTGGCAAATTGTTATCCTTTTTGGGAAAGTTGCCACATGGACTATTCATTATTGCATATGAAACAAATGTTTGCACAGGCGGCTGACGCTGGAAAAGGTAAGAAAGTAATTATAACGGAAACAGGTTGGCCAAGTAAGGGCGCTAATTTGAATGACGCATGTCCTTCTGAAGAAAATGCCATGAAATATTTCATTAATTCCCAGGTATGGTCGGCGAAAAATGATATTGAGATGTTCTATTTTTCATCATTTGATGAATCATGGAAAGTGGGTCCGGAAGGCGAAGTAGGAGCCTATTGGGGGCTTTGGGATAAACATGAAAAATTAAAATTTTAAAGACCAAAAGCCGAAATTTGAAATCAACCAAAATAGAATGAAGTATTCTAAAGCATTAAATATAGAACCCGGAAAAGCCATTTGCTATTCTGGATTTAGAGAAGGGCAACAACCAGGAGGCATTGTTCCCAGTTATGATGAGATTAAAGAAGACCTTTTAATATTGCATAACCACTGGAAATATCTGCGTTTATATGATTGTGACCCACATTCTGAAATTGTTTTAGAGGTTATTGAAAAAGAAAAGCTAAACTTTAAAGTCATGTTGGGGGCCTATATAGTTGCTGAGGTTAATAATTATGGCTGTCCTTGGGGCGGGACTTATTCTGAAGAGCAATTAGAAATAAACAAAAACAATAATGTTACTCAGATTAAAAAATTAATTTCATTAGCCAATAAGTACCCGGATATTATATGTTGTCTATCGGCGGGGAATGAGGCCTGTGTGGACTGGACAGATCATTATGTGCCTGTTGAAAGTGTTATTAATTATGTAAAGATGATTAAAAAAGGGGCCAAACAACCTGTTACCTTTTGTGAAAATTACCTGCCATGGCTTGATAAATTAAAGGATTTGGTTGAGGTGGTCGATTTTGTATCCATTCACACGTATCCGGTTTGGGAATACAAAAACCTTCATGAAGCGATGGAATATACCAAACACAATTATTATTCCGTAGCGGATAGGTATCCTGATAAATTAGTGGTAATAACTGAGGCTGGCTGGACCACTTTTTCTAACGGAAGAGGTATTTGCCCAAGTAATGTGAGTGAAGAACATCAACAAATTTATTATAATGATTTAGTAGATTGGTGTGAAGAAAATGAGATTCTCACCTTTGTTTTTGAAGCGTTTGATGAGCCTTGGAAAGGGTCTGATGAAGCACTGGAACCCGAAAAACACTGGGGACTTTTTAAAGCAGACAGAACTCCAAAATTGGTAATGAGTGATTTATATCATAAAGCTTAATAAGTTTAGTTAAAATTGATTAGTCAAAGCGCGTGACTTTCGGTCATGCACTTTTGTCTTCAGTCAAATATTATTGTAACAGACATATCAATTTAAATGACTAACCATTTGTTTAAAAATCAGTTATAAATAACAAACAAGTTACTAAGCTCGTTTCATGAATAATTTTTTATATTTGTCGGGTAATGAAAAATTTGAGGGATAACTTTTTTCAAGCAAACATAATTTTTTACCATTAAATACGTTTTTATAAAGGTATTATAAAAAATAATTCGACGTTTCATCGATGATTTTATACGCTTTATGGATGTTTTTTTGTAAAAATATGTTTCATGAATATTATTTAAGCTCTTTTTTCTATACATTTGTGATCGTATGATGATACAAAATAAAAGAATATTTGCCTCAATCTTATTGGTATTAATAAGTTTTGTATGTGCTGCGCAAGGTCCACCACCACCACCGCCAGGGATTCCACCACCACCAGAATTCCCAATTGATGGCGGCATCCTAATGGGTGTATGTGTTGCATTGTTTTACGGTGCTAAAAAATTATTAGCAAATAAATAATCAGTTATTGCCTTCAATTAGCCTAGCAACATACTTACCTATAACGTCAAATTCTAAATTAACTTTAGTGCCATTTTTAAAAGAAGAGAAATTTGTGTGCTCATACGTATATGGTATAATGGCCACACTAAAGCTGTCCTTTTTTGAGTTCACTACCGTTAAACTAGTGCCATTAACAGTAATGGACCCTTTTTCAATAGTTATATTTTGTAATTCAGAATCATAACTAAAAGTAAACACCCAACTGCCATTGACTTCTTCAACTTTGGTGCAAATAGCGGTCTGGTCAACGTGACCTTGCACCATATGCCCATCAAGTCTGTCGCCAAGTTTCATCGCTCTTTCTAAATTGACTTTATCATTAATTTTTAATAATCCAAGATTTGATTTGTCCAAGGTTTCTTGAATGGCCGTAACGGTATAGGTGTCTTTGTTAATATCAATGATAGTTAAGCAAACACCATTGTGCGCCATACTTTGATCAATTTTCAACTCAGAAGTTAAATGACTTTTAATAGATATGTGAAGATTGTTTAACTCCTTTTTTAAATTGGTTACAATACCCATATCTTCAATTATTCCGGTAAACATATTATTGTCTGTTTATTTGGTTAAATTTGCAATTACAAAATTACGAACAAAAGGGATTACTCTTAATGAAGAAAGCAGAAAATATAATTGTAGGGATATCTATAGGAGACTTAAACGGGATTGGTGGAGAAGTTGTTTTAAAAACATTTGAAGACTCCAGGATTTTAGAGTTTTGTACGCCCATAATATTTGCATCTTCAAAAGCGATGGCTTTTTTAAAGAACCATTTTAAATCTGAAATCAATTTTTCTGATATAAACAACATCAATCAATTGGTTTTTGGAAAGGTCAATGTTCTTAATTGTTGGAATGAACCGGTAATTATTGACTTCGGAAAAGAAGATATTAAAATTGGTAAATATGCTATAAAGTCATTGCAGGCAGCCACCAAGGCATTAAAAAAAGGCACCATTGATGTGTTGGTGACGGCACCAATAAATAAACATAATATACAATCTGACACGTTTAATTTTCCGGGACATACTGATTATTTAGCACAGGAGCTTGGAGGGGAAAGTTTAATGTTTATGGTAACTGAAACCTTACGGGTTGGGTTGTTAACAGATCATGTGCCAGTAAAAGATGTCGCGATAAAAATATCTGAAAGCTTAATTGAGAAGAAAATAAATACAGTATATGAATCACTTCTTAAAGATTTTAAAATAAATAAGCCTAAAATTGCGGTTTTAGGGATTAATCCTCATACTGGAGATAATGGAGTCATTGGTAATGAAGATGATGTCATCATGAGGCCAACGCTTAATAAAATTAAAGAAAGTGGTAAATTAGTGTTTGGGCCATATGCTGCTGATAGTTTTTTTGGATCGAATAATTATAAAAATTTCGATGCCATCATAGCATCTTATCATGATCAAGGTTTAATTCCTTTTAAAACCCTTTCTTTTGGGCAAGGCGTTAATTTTACTGCGGGGTTGAGTAAAATAAGAACATCACCAGATCACGGAACGGCCTATGAAATTGCTGGAAAAGGAATAGCTGATGAAAACTCATTTAAAGAAGCTGTTTTCACCGCGATACAGATATTTAAAAACCGGTTTGATTATGAACAGCTTACGGCTAATTCATTAAAGTAAACAGAAAAAAAATTATAAACAAAAAAATGTTTATAAGTGCTGTGGCATAAATTAAAAAGTTATATATTTGCAGGCTCAAATTGGAAGTGATAATGAAACCACTGAAAGAGTTTACAATTCCTTTTGTAGGGTTAAAAATTGGGACGCATCATTACGATTTTAAAATTGAGAAATCGTTCTTTGATTATTTTGAGTATGAAGATTTTAATGATACAAACATCAAGGTAGATGTTGTATTAGTTAAAAACAGCACATTACTGGAATTGAATTTTAAAATTTCAGGAACAGTCAATGTGAATTGTGATGTAACCAATGAACCATTTGATCAAATCATAACCAATGAATTTGATTTGGTAGTAAATTTTGGTGACGCATATAATGATGAAAATATTGATATTCTTATTCTACCTCATGGTGCTTATGAAATCAATATTCAGCAATACATTTATGAATTAATTGTATTAGCAGTGCCCATTAAACGCATTCATCCAGGGGTTGAAGATGGAACATTAGATTCTGATATACTTGAAAAATTAAATAAATTAAGCCCTAAGCTTGATGACGAAAAAGAAGATAATAAGGACATAGATCCTCGTTGGAATATATTAAAGAAACTATTAACGGATAAATAAAAAATAGAAAATGGCACATCCTAAAAGAAAAATCTCTAAAACCAGAAGAGATAAAAGAAGAACTCATTATAAAGCAACTGCGCCACAGATTGCAACATGCCCAACAACTGGCGAAGCTCATTTATACCATAGAGCACATTGGCATGATGGAAAACTATATTATAGAGGTCAAGTTTTAATTGACAACTCCGAAGCAGTTGAAAATGTAGCTTAAAATTTAAACTTAAATAGATAAAGCGCTCACATGTGAGCGTTTTTTTTATACGATAAGTTTTTCTAAGAGCCAAAAACAACTTAATTTGCGTGATATTAGGTCAAAAATGAGTATTTTGAACAAATTTTTGAATATTTTGGTCATTTTATTGATTTTTTTGCCGAATTAACTATATAGGTATGAGTAAAATATCAGCAGCAATAACCGCTGTAGGTGCATATGTACCAGATTATGTATTAACCAACCAAATTCTTGAGACCATGGTTGATACAAATGATGAATGGATTACTTCCAGAACAGGAATTAAAGAACGACGAATTCTAAAAGACGTTGGCAAAGGAACCTCTTTCTTAGCCATTAAAGCAGCTCAAGACCTCATAAATAAAACAGGAATTAACCCAAAAGATATCGACCTTGTTATTGTAGCTACCGCTACACCAGACATGAAAGCCGCCGCAACTGCCGTATTTACTGCAACCAGTATTGGTGCTGAAAATGCCTTTGCCTTTGATTTAGAAGCAGCATGTTCCAGTTTTTTATATGGGATGTCCGTAGCGGCCAGATATATTGAATCAGGAAAGTATAAAAAAGTATTACTTATAGGGGCTGATAAAAATTCTTCAATGATTAATTATGAAGATAGAGCGACCTGTATTATTTTTGGAGATGGAGCGGGTGCTGTTTTGTTTGAACCAAATACAGATAATTTAGGACTGCAAGATGAATATTTAAGAAGTGATGGGGCAGGCCGTGAATTTCTTCAAGCCACTTATGGAGGGTCTTCTTTTCCTATTACACCAGAAGCCGTTGCAGATGGAAGACACTATGTGTTTCAAGATGGGAAAACGGTTTTTAAAAATGCCGTTTCACGAATGGCTGATGCGGCTGTTGAAATTTTAGATCGCAATAACCTTACAAAACAAGATGTATCTTGGTTAGTAGCACACCAGGCAAATAAACGCATTGTAGATGCTACCGCGAGCAGAATGGATTTAGATCCTAACAAGGTCATGATGAACATTCAAAGGTATGGAAATACGACTTCGGCCACCTTGCCGTTGTTATTAAGTGACTATGAATCATTACTTAAAAAAGGGGATAATTTAATTTTTGCTGCTTTTGGAGGCGGATTCACTTGGGGGTCTATTTATTTAAAATGGGCTTATAATTCAAAAAACTAATTAACTAAACACATAAATTATGGATTTAAAAGAGATTCAAAACTTAATTAAGTTTGTAGCTAAATCAGGTGCAAGCGAAGTTAAACTTGAAATGGAAGACATAAAAATTACCATCAGAACAGGTTCGGATCCAGATGCCGTAGCTGTTAGATATGTCTCTGAATCACCTGTACCGCAAAGTACAGTAGCAATGACTCAAGAACCACATCCTATTTCGGAAGGTCAAGCGCCTGTTGCGCCTGTTGCTGCAACAGAAGAAAATTCTAAATATATTACTATAAAATCACCAATCATAGGAACGTTTTATAGAAAACCGTCACCTGACAAACCTTTATTTGTTGAAGTAGGGCAAACTATTGCTGAAGGTGATGTGTTATGTATTATTGAAGCTATGAAACTTTTCAATGAAATTGAATCTGAAGTTTCAGGGAAAGTTATTAAGATATTAGTTGATGATTCTTCTCCGGTAGAATTTGATCAACCTTTATTTTTAGTAGATCCGTCTTAATATAAATCCCAATTTTCAATCACCAAATCCCAAAAACCAATTGGAATTTGTTTTTTGAATATTGAATATTTGAAGAATTTATGTTTAAAAAAATATTAATTGCCAACAGAGGAGAAATAGCCCTTCGTATTATTCGAACCTGTAAAGAAATGGGCATAAAAACAGTTGCTGTTTATTCTACAGCAGATGCAGAAAGTTTACATGTTAAATTTGCCGATGAAGCGGTTTGTATTGGTCCGCCATCAAGCAGTGAATCCTATTTAAAAATGTCCAATATTATAGCAGCTGCTGAAATTACAAATGCAGATGCTATTCATCCGGGATACGGATTTTTATCAGAAAACTCTAAATTTTCAAAAATTTGTGGAGAACATGGTATCAAGTTTATTGGTGCTTCTCCAGAAATGATTGACAGAATGGGTGACAAAGCATCCGCAAAAGAAACAATGAAAGCAGCTGGCGTACCATGTGTACCTGGTAGCGAAGGAATCATTGAGAATTTTGAATCTTGTGAAAAATTAGCTTTAGAGGTTGGATATCCGGTGATGTTAAAGGCAACTGCAGGTGGAGGCGGAAAAGGAATGCGAGGTGTTTTTAAACCAGAAAAGCTTAGAGATGCCTGGGATTCAGCGCGTCAAGAAGCAAAAGCGGCCTTTGGTAATGACGGTATGTATATGGAAAAACTCATTGTTGAACCCAGACATATTGAAATTCAAATTGTGGGAGATTCTACAGGAAAAGCATGCCATTTATCTGAAAGGGATTGTTCCATCCAAAGACGCCATCAAAAGTTAACGGAAGAAGTACCTTCTCCATTTATGACGGATGCCCTTCGTAAAAAAATGGGGGATGCGGCCGTAAAAGCTGCTGAATTTATTAAATATGAAGGTGCAGGAACCATTGAATTTCTTGTTGATAAAGACAGGAATTTTTATTTCATGGAAATGAATACGCGTATTCAGGTGGAGCATCCAATTACAGAGCAAGTTATTGATTTTGATTTAATAAGAGAGCAAATATTAGTTGCTGCAGGTGTGCCTATTTCAGGAAAAAATTATCTTCCAAAACTGCATGCTATCGAATGCAGGATAAATGCTGAAGACCCTTATAACGGGTTTAGACCATCACCAGGAAAAATAACCACCTTACATGCTCCGGGAGGCCATGGGGTGCGCTTAGACACACATGTTTACGCAGGTTATACCATTCCGCCAAATTATGATTCCATGATAGCTAAGTTAATTACAACCGCTCAAACCCGAGAGGAAGCTATTAATAAAATGAAACGCGCCTTAGATGAGTTTGTCATTGAAGGAATAAAAACCACGATTCCTTTTCACAGACAACTCATGGAACACCCAGATTATTTAGCAGGTAATTATACCACAAAGTTTATGGAAGACTTTGTTATGCAGCCACAAATAGAAGAATAAATATATGAAGCTCCGGAATTTTTTCGGAGTTTTTTCTTTATAATCTATCCATTCGTTTGACTTAATTATTTAATACATTTACTTTGCATTAACTTAATTTAAAATAATTTGATGAATAATATTATAGTATTAGGAGCTGGAATGGTTGGAAGTGCCATTGCAATAGATTTAGCCAAAACCAATCACATTACTTTAGCCGATTTTAATATAAAAGCATTGGAAAAAACCAAGAATAAGCATAATAATATTTCAATTATTCAAATGGATGTTACCAATAAAACCGTTCTCAAAAATACTTTGCAAGATTTTGATTTGGTTGTGTGTGCAGTTCCAGGCTTTTTAGGGTTTGAAACATTAAAGACCATCATTGAATTTGGTAAAGATGTTGTAGATATTTCATTTTTCCCTGAAAACGCTTTAGAATTGGATGCTTTGGCTAAAGGAAAAAATGTAACTGCTATAGTAGATTGTGGTGTCGCTCCTGGTATGGATAATATAATTTTGGGATATTATAATGAAAAACTGCAATTAACAGATTTTGAATGTTTAGTTGGAGGATTGCCAAAAATTAAAAAATGGCCATTTTGTTATAAGGCTCCTTTTTCGCCTATAGATGTCATAGAAGAATATACAAGACCTGCTCGATATGTTGAAAATCATAAAGAAATTATTAGAGAACCTCTTACGGATTGTGAGTATGTTGAATTTGACAATATTGGAACTTTAGAATCTTTTAATTCAGATGGATTACGGTCTATAATATACACCATGCCACATATTCCAAATATGAAAGAAAAAACACTGCGGTATCCGGGGCATGTTGAGTATATTAAAGTATTAAAGGAGAGCGGATTTTTTAATGAGACACCAATCAAAGTGAATGGAATAGACATAAAACCTATTGATTTCACAAGTAAAATCTTGTTTAACGAATGGAAACTGGATAGTTTAGAAGAAGAGCTAACGGTCATGAGAATAACCCTAAAAGGGATAAATAAAAACAATAAGATAGAAGAGATTGTTTATAATTTACATGATGTATTTTGCAAAGAAACAAACACATCATCTATGGCAAGAACAACAGGGTATACGGCTACGGCAGCAGTTAATTTAATTTTAAAAGGGCTTTATAATAAAAAAGGCGTGTTTCCTCCAGAATTAGTTGGAAAACAGGAAGATTGTTTTAACTACATAATAAATCATCTTAAAGAGCGCAATATTATTTATAATAAAACTACAAAAATATGTAATACTTAAAATCAGTAAGCTTGAAGGAGATTAAAATAAAAGTATTGCACATAGCCTACTAAAAGAGATATGCTTATGGTCTCATAATTTGGGCTTAACAGAAAATAACGTATTATAATTTATAGATGAAAATGATAAAGCGCTTTTTTAAATTTTGTATCAAAATTATTTTTTGGTTATTTGTGTTTTCAATTGCCATTGTTATTCTGTATAAGTGGGTTCCTGTTCCAATAACACCACTCATGCTTATTAGAAATGTTGAACAAATACAGAGTAATAAAAAGATTATTTTAAAACATGATTGGGTGCCCATAGAAGAAATTTCTAAAAACTTACAAATCGCCGTGATTTGTAGTGAAGACCAAAATTTTTTAATCCATAATGGATTTGATGTGGAAGCTATTGAAAAAGCAATAGACCATAATAAAAAAGGCAAACGTATAAGAGGTGCTAGTTCAATAAGTCAGCAAACGGCTAAAAACGTCTTTTTATGGCCGCAGCGCAGTTGGTTTCGTAAAGGGCTTGAAGTCTATTTTACATTTTTAATAGAATTATTTTGGTCTAAAGAACGCATCATGGAAGTTTATTTAAATAGTATTGAAATGGGAAATGGTATTTATGGCGTAGAAGAAGCATCAAAATACTGGTTTAAAAAACCGGCTATTAAACTCAACAGAAATGAAGCCGCTGCCATTGCTGCCATTCTACCTAATCCTTTAAGATTTAAGGCGAATCCTGCAACTAATTATATACAAAGAAGAAAAAATTGGATTGTTCGTCAAATGAATTTCTACGGACCTTTAAATTATGACGATTAGAATGAAAAACAGCATTGAATTAAAACAACACTTATTTAATGACTGCAGTCAATTCGTTGAAAAAAGGCTAAAAATTATTAAGAATACAATACATGATATTCAGGAATCTTTTGATTCTGAAACCAAAAGTTCTGCTGGAGATAAGCATGAAACAGGTAGGGCCATGTTGCAAATTGATTTAGAAAAGGCGCTATATCAATTATCAGAAATTCAAAAAATAAAAGATATTTTAAGAATGGTTGACGTCAATAAATCTTCAGAAACTGTACGTTTAGGAAGTGTTGTTTTTACTTCAAAATCTAATTATTTTATAGCTATTAGTGCAGGGAATATTTCTATTAAAGATCAGCAATTTTACGCAATTGCCACAGATACGCCCATTGGAATGTTATTAATGGGGAAAAAAGTTGGCGATGAATGTGTTTTCAGAGACACAAAATTTACAATTACTGAACTTATATAATTTCAATCTTATATATAATACCTTTACCTTTAGTAAAAAATTGTGCGTGAATCAAATTCCTCAAATGCTTGATGTTATTATAATTGGTGGTGGTTTAGCAGGATTATCTAGTGCTATTCATCTATCAAAATATAATTTCAGTGTCTTGCTTATTGAGAAAAATAACTATCCAAAACATAAAGTTTGCGGAGAATATATATCTAATGAAGTGTTGCCATATTTTGAGTATTTAGGTATCGAAGTTTTCGATTTAGGAGCACAAAAAATCAATAAGTTCGAGTTATTAATAAGAGCATAATTTAGTTCTTACATTATATATTTTTCTTACCTTTA
>CAXBJF010000027.1:0-49361 GCA_963976005.1 uncultured Flavobacteriales bacterium
CCTTACTGGATTTGACTTAGTTTTTAATCAGTAAACTTGCGGATTTAAGGTTTTTATGTTAATCACTTTTAAAATTATTGATAAGTCACAAATTGAAACTGTCATTCCATTAGTTGAAAAATTAAATGATCATAAGATTTCTCATGAGATACTTAAAATGAGATTTGAAGACATGATTTCTCAAAATTATGAATGTGCTGTGGTTTATGATAATGATATTTTAATTGGGGTTTGTGGGTTATGGTATTCCACTAGGCATTATTCAGGAAAAAGTGTAGAAGTTGATCATGTTTATATTGAAGATGGCTATAGAAATAAAGGTATTGGACAACAGTTTTTTAAATGGATATATAATTACGTCCAATTAAAAGGCTGTGAATCTGTGGAGTTAAATACGTATGTTAGTAATCATCTTTCACACAAGTTTTATTTTAATGAAGGGTTTCAAATTTTAGGGTATCATTTTTTGAAGAAGTTGTGATTTCTCTTGCAAATGAATATTTAGATTAGTTATATTTGCATCATAATTGCGGGAGTAGCTCAGTTGGTAGAGCGTCAGCCTTCCAAGCTGAATGTCGCCGGTTCGAACCCGGTCTCCCGCTCTAAAGGCTTCATGAATATGAAGCTTTTTTTATTTCTGAAAGTTTCTTGATTATAGGGTTTAGGGTGAGAAGTTTATCTTGAGCCAAGTCGAAAGGAACCCGGTCTTAAGAGGTCTATAAAGTATGTTTTACCGTCATTACGAGAAATTTTTATTTCGAAGTAATCTGTAAATCAACTACTTGCAATTTGTAGATTGCTTCTCCCGATAGCTATCGGGAGAAGCAATGACGACTTTTTAGATAGCCTCTTTTTATTTAAGGGTATTGAGTTCTGCTCCAGATTCTATTTCATATGGTGTTTTATTATATTCAAAAATACGGGCTGATAAATTACCTTTTAAAACTATGGAGTTTCCATGTGCGTATAGCCAACTGCCCTCACGTAAACCAACCACGGGTGGTGAATTATAGGCATGGAATTCCTTAATTCGGGTTTCCCTTGTTTCACCCATATGATTGGAAGTTATATCAGGATCTAAATAATGAGGATTCAAATTAAAGGGAACCAGCCCTAATGCATTAAAATTGGGTGGATAAACAATAGGCATATCATTGGTTGTTTTTATGGTGAGGCCACAAATATTGCTACCGGCACTGGTTCCTAAATAAGGCGTTCCGTCAATCACGGTTTCCTTTAAAATATCTATTAAATTATTTTTATAAAGTTGATTTAATAAAACAAAAGTGTTGCCACCACCAATAAAAATAGCTTCTGCCTTTTCAACGGCTGTAACAGGATTTTCAAAGGTGTGAATGCCTATTACGTCTTTATTGATTTTAGAAAAGGCGTTTTTCACGTTATCTGTATAAACATCATGAGAAATACCGCTTGGTCGTGCATAAGGGATAAAAAGGACGTTATTTACATTTTTAAAAAACACCTTTAATTCTTCTAAAATATAGTCTAAATAATCACTTCCGTGAAGTGTTGAGGTACTGGCAATGATGATGTGTTTCAATTGAAATTAGTTTATTGTAAAATTAACCAATTTTGGGTTTTAACAAAAGATTATATGGGTTTAGATTTTGTAATAAGTATTTAAAGATTATTTTTGAAAAAAAACAACATGAAAAACAACATGAAAAACAGCATCATCTTTCTTACACTTTTAATGGGTTTACAGGTAGTGTCACAAAATATTAACCGTGTTGAAGTTAAGGGTAGAATCATTGTTGAAAGCAGTGATCTTATTGGCATAACCGTTTTAAACACTACAACAAATGTTGGTACCATTACAAATGAAATGGGTGAATTTGTCTTATCTGTTGGATTGAATGATTTTATTGAAGTAAGCGCACTTCAATTTGAAGACATTGGCATTAAGGTTAATCAGGACATGATAAATTCTAAAACCATGAAAATCTTTTTAATTGAAGAAATTTTCAAGTTGGATGAAATAGTAGTATCAAAAAAAGGTTTATCAGGAAATTTGAACGCAGATATAAAAACCACAAATACATTTACCCCAAAATTGGATGCCTTGTATTTTGCAATACAACGTAGTGATGATTATGAGTTAAAGGATGATTATAAATCTGAAGTCACCAATGAACCATTAATAGTAAAAGAGCAAAAAATGGTTAATGGACTTAATGTGGTCAATGTTGTCAATCAATTGTTAGTGCCTTTGTTTAGGTCAAGAATTAAAGATAAAGAGGCATTGGGAATACCAGAAGTTCCTGTGGAATTAATAAAACAATATTTCTGTGCATGCTTTATCACCGATAACTTTAATATTCCAGAGCACCGGGTAGAAGAGTTTATAAGATATGTTGAGAGTAGTGAGAATTTCGATTACTCCTTGCTCAATTATGGAAATGAAATGGAATTTCTGGAATTTCTTCATACCAAAAGCCTACAGTTTTTAAATAAAGACAACAAGCCTAAATAACATATTTCAAGTAATTGGTTTAGATTTTAACAAAAGTTTAAAGACTTTTTTCATTTTATTTAAGATTTGAAAGACGTTCTTTATATTCTAAACCAACTCAAATGAAATATGTATTGCTGCTAGAGGCCTTTCTTCTTTCATCTTCATATCTAATTTGTCAAACCTTACCACGCTTAGAAGTACAGGGCATCATACTTGTAGATAATAATGATGTGGAAGGGGTAACCATATTTAACACATCTTCAAATAAAGGGACCATCACCAATGATAAAGGCGAGTTTGTCATTGATGTCTCGTTAAATGACCGCATTGAAATTTCTGCGCTGCAATTTCATTCCACTTCTTTAATTATTAATGAAGAGGTTATCAATTCAAAAAGAGTAAAAATATATTTAGCAGAACAAGTCAATCAACTGGATGCCGTTTTACTTTCCGCAGGTCTAATTGGAAATATGGCGGTTGATATAGATAATGTGAAAATGATAGAACCCATTGAATTAAATATGGGCAATATGAATATACCATTTGAGTATAATGATGATAAAGCATTTGATAATCAAGTGGTTTCAGATGCTTTGAATTCAGTCGTGAATAAAGATCAATTTTATAATGGGATTGATTTTGTTCAAATTGTCGGCGGACTATTTAGCTTATTTATTAAACCTAAACAAAAAAAAACAAATATAAAGGATTATTCCACCTATAAAAAAACCACAGATATTACAGATATTTATTCATATGAATATATTAGTGAAAACTTTAATATTCCGTTAGATAAAATGGAGAATTTTATTGCTGTTCTAGACTTTTCAGAAAAAAATTCAGAATTATTAAAAAGTAAAAATGAATTAATGTTATTTGAATTTTTATTAGAACAAAGCAAATTATTTTTAAAAGCGAATGATGATAAAAACTAAGTACTTGTTCATGCTTTTAATAATAGGGCAGTTTCATAATGTGGTTTCACAAACGGTTGAAATTTCTGGAAAAATAGATAGTAAAACAGATGTGGAAAACATAAATATTATAAACAAAACGTCTCAATATTATACCATTTCAAATAAAGATGGTGGGTTTAAAATTTTAGCAAAATTGAATGATACATTAATGTTTTCATCCATGTTACATAAACCAAAAAGTGTTATTGTTGATAACCATGTCATATTATTTAAAGCCATTAGAGTCACTTTAGATGAACAGATAAATGAATTAGCTGAGGTTACGGTAGGAAAACTGCTTACAGGTGATTTATTTTCCGATATTAATAATACCACAGGCAAACCACCAATAAATTTTTATGATGTTGGTATTCCGGGTTATACAGGAAAAATAGCAACACAAAGTGAAAGGAGATTAAATGAAGCCAGTACTGGTTCAAATGGACAAAAATTAAAATGGTATTCGCCTTTAACGGGAGCAATCCCCTTAAATCCTATAATTAATGCCATTTCCGGAAGAACCAAAATGCTTAAACAACGAATTGAAATTGAAGACAAGGAAGAGCTTATGCTTAGCATCAAAGCAAAATTATCAAAAGATTTTTTTGTATCTAATCCATTGGAAGATGATTTGAAAGTGGATTTTTTTTATTTCTGTGCTGACGATGAAAATTTTATAAAACATTGTAAACACCAAACCGATTTTAAAATACTCATATTCTTAAGAATGAAGTATAGACAGTACGTAGAGAATCTTAATGATAAAAAAGATTAATTTTTTTGGAACACTTTTTGAACAATGAAAATAAATTACTTTAGCAAAAAATATGTCATTATAATAATATGAAAAGAATAAAAATCCTAATATTAATTGTTGTTCTACCACTTTTAGGCTTTTCGGCCATTCATAAATACTATATAAGTGTCACTGAGGTTAACTTTATTGAAGAAAAACACTCGGTACAAATTACATCTCGAATATTTATTGACGATTTTGAAAATGCATTACGTCAAAGATATGATGAGAATATAGTTTTGGCAGATAAAAAGGAACCAGTTGAGACGCACCTATACATTGAAAAATATTTAAAAGATAAGCTTAAAATTAAGATTAATGGAAAAGACATGAATCTTGTTTTTATTGGTAAAGAATATGATGTTGATATTATGATGTGTTATTTGGAAATTGAAAATGTAAAAAAAATAACTTCCATAGAAATTACCGATCAAGTTTTGTTTGAAACATTTGATAATCAGCAAAACATGATTAAAACCAAGATCTATTCTAAATTAAAAAGCTTTTTGTTAAATCAAAATAACAAAGTAGCAGTGTTAAATTTTAATTAAAAATCCTGTATAAATTATATTATTCATTACTTTCGAGCGCTTTTTAGTATAATTATTCAAATAATTGCATATAAAAAGCGCAAATAAATACAGTTAATTCTAAAATGAAAAAATCAATCTATTACTTTCTTTCCTTTATTTTAATGTATGGAGGCGTTTTTGCTCAAGATCAAGAACAATCTAAAATCAAGCCAGGGCATACCAACACCAATAAATTCAGACAATTATATGATGAATTTGCAACACCTAATATGTTTAGAACAGGTTCTGGAGCCCCAGGTCCGGCATATTATCAGCAGGAAGCAGATTATAAAATGGATGTTGTTTTAGATGACAAAAATACAAAATTATCTGGGTTTGAAACTATCACGTATACCAATAATTCTCCAGACGATTTAAAATATTTATGGGTTCAACTTGATCAAAATGTCCGTGCAAAAGATTCTAAATCGCCACTAATTGAAGGAGGCGGTTATAAATCGTTCTCAACAGCAGCTGGATTTGTAAGTACTTATATGAAAGATCCGTTTGATGGGGGTTTTAATATCCAGGAAGTTAAAGATATTAAAGGTAGCAGTTTGCAATATATGGTTAACAGAACCATGATGCGTGTTGAGTTGCCAGCAGTTTTAAAATCTGGAGAGAAATTTTCATTTTCTATAAAATGGTGGTACCTTATTAATGATCATGTAATTAATAGGGCACGTTCTGGATATGAATATTTTCCAAAAGATGGTAATAGAACTTATGAAATAGCTCAGTTCTACCCAAGAATGGCCGTATATAATGATGTGGAAGGCTGGCAAAACTCTCAGTTTTGGGGTCGTGATGAATTTGCATTACCATTTGGAAATTTTGAAGTTAATATTACAGTTCCTGCTGATCATATTTTAGATGGTACAGGTACACTGATGAATAGAAAAGAAGTATTCTCAAAAACCATGTTAGAGCGTTATGAGCAAGCAAAAAAATCTTATGACAAACCTGTAATTATAGTAACACAAGCTGAGGCTGAAGCTGCTGAAAAAGGATTTTCAAAAGGAACAAAAATCTGGAGGTTACAAGCTGAAAATGTTCGTGATTTTGCATTTGCAACATCAAGAAAATTTATTTGGGATATGATGGCTGTTAAAATTGGAAATAAAGATGTGATGGCTGTGTCATTATATCCTAAGGAAGGAAATCCGCTTTGGGAAGAATGGTCAACCAGGACGGTAGCAAGTACTTTACAATCTTATTCCAGTATGACTTTTGATTATCCATACCATAAAGCTATTTCTGTACATGCAAAAAATCAAGGCATGGAATACCCTATGATTTGCTGGAATTATGGTCGCCCTAATGAAGACGGAACTTATAGCGATCGGGTTAAATACGGTATGATGGGTGTTATTGTTCATGAAGTAGGGCATAACTTTTTTCCAATGATTGTGAATAGTGATGAGCGTCAATGGACTTGGATGGATGAAGGATTAAATACCTTTGTGCAATATATTGCAGAACAAGATTTTGGTAAAAAATACCCATCGGCGTTATCAGCTAATGACAAAAATTTTCCTTCTGATCGTGGGCCTGCAAAACTGATTACTCGTTATATGGGAGGAGATCAAGATTTTATTGCTCCTATTATGTCCAAAGGATTGGATGTGTTTAATTTTGGTGAAAATGCGTATGGCAAACCTGCAACAGCTTTAAACATTTTGAGAGAAACAATAATGGGTCATGATTTATTTGATTATGCTTTTAAAGAATATGCCCACAGATGGATGTTTAAACATCCTACGCCTGAAGACTTTTTTAGAACCATGGAAGATGCATCTGCCATTGATTTAGATTGGTATTGGAGAGGGTGGTTTTACACAACAGATTGGGTTGATATAGGAATTAAGGATGTTAAAAAATATTATGTGTCTGCAAAACCTAATGAATATGCAAGCAGGATGTCTCGAAGGTATAATATGGATGTTGAGCAATTTGTATTTTTAGTTGAAGAGGGCAGTGACGATTTTGAAGAAAATTTACGAGATAAAAACCCCATGGATGTTTCACCTAGCTTAAAGAGTTACATAATGGACAATTTTAGTGAAGCAGAACGCAAATTGATCAAAGAACCTAAGTATTTTTATTCTGTAACATTCAATAAACCAGGTGGATTGGTCATGCCAATTATTGTTGAATATACATATGCCGATGGCACAACAAAAAGAGAAACATATCCTGCTCAAATTTGGCGATTAAATGATAAAGAAGTCAGTAAAACAGTAGCATCCAATAAGGAGATTATTAGTATAGTTGTTGATCCTGATTTAGAAACTGCTGATATTGATACATCAAACAATTCTTGGCCAAAGGAAATCAAACTAAGCGATTTTGATAAATTTAAGGATAGGGTTAAAAGTTAAATTTTAAAATTAATCAATAAAGCCGACTAAATTATTGTCGGCTTTTTATTATACTAATCAAAAACACTTACTATATTTGTATTGTGATACATCAACCTATATTTTTATTTATAAGTGGTGCTGAAATAGCATTTATACTCTTTATTGTGGTAATGGTTTTTGGCACTGATAAAATCCCGGAAATTGCTAGAGGATTAGCTAAAGGTATGCGTACTCTTAAAGATGCTACTAATGATATTAAGCATGAGATCACAAAGACTGTTGAAAAAAACGGGATTGATACTAGTTTCACCAAAGACATTAATGAAGAAATGAAAAAGATTAAGGACAATATTAAAGATAATATTGAAGATTTTACCGGATCTGTAAAACGAAAACTTTAATCTAATTTTCTGCTTATTGTCAACCCATCCCTAATAGGTAATAAAATCGTTTCTATTCTTTCATCTTCCTTTAATAAGGTATTGTATTCCAATATAGCTTTTGTTGACAAATCATCTGGTTGAAGTGGCTCTATCACTTTTCCACTCCATAGTACATTATCAGACAAAAGGATACCGCCAGGGTTTAATTTATCAATAACCATTTTAAAATAGTTAGGATAATTTTCTTTGTCCGCATCAATAAAAATTAGGTCGAATTTAATATCAAGTGTCGGAATGATATCCAAGGCATTCCCTACATACTGAATTATTTGTTCACCAAAAGGTGATTTGTCAAAATACTTGCGTTGAAAATCTGCCAGCTCCTCATTAATATCAATGGTATGAATTACTCCTTTTTTTTGTAAGCCTTCGGCTAAACATAATGTAGAATAGCCTGTATAAGTCCCAATTTCCAGAATATTTTTAGGATTGATTAATTTAGAAAGCAAACTTAAAACCCTGCCCTGATAATGCCCACTTAACATACGTGGTTGTAATATTTTCTGAAACGTTTCCCGGGCTAATTCTTTTAGTAATTCCGGTTCATTTTCTGAATGATTCACCACATAATCATCAAGTGCTTCTGGTATAAAATGCATTATGATAAAATTCTGTTTAATAACTTTTGTTTAGCTGCTTCATCATCACCACATAACCACTTAATGACGTTATCTTCCCAAATAGCATCATAACCATTCTGATCAATGATTTTACGTTCTAAGGCTAAGTCTAGTATTTTCCCAGGATATGATGATTGTTTAATGCTTTCCATTTCACCAAGCGGATACGGGTCATCAAGCCCCATAATAACTTGTTTGGATCCTTGATTTTCTACCAGCAATTTTAATGAACCTGTGTCATGTACTAAAGTGTCAAAGAAAATATTTTTGTGCCCAACTGCTTTTCTTGGGTGATGTTTACCTTCAAATAAATCTGGCCTTCCATCAAACCCTTGTATACGTCTGCCTAAATTAATCTGAGCTAATTGTCCGCCATGAGCAAAACAAGTTCTCATATTCGGAAATTTTTCCTGATAACCATTCAAAGTTAAAAAATGGTAGGCATCTGCGCATTGGGCAAGCATCCAAATTAAATGAAATCGCCATGATATGTTTTCAAGTTTGATAAATTTTTCTCCATCATATGGGTGAATTTCAACGGCTAAATTATATTTGCTGGCTAGTTCAAAAATAGGTTCATTTTCTTCATCAAAAATACATCGCCAGGTACCAATGGTGTCCATGTAGTGAGTTGGCAGGCATAATAATTGTAAGCCTAATTCTTCAACGCAACGTTCTATTTCCCAACAAGCACTTCTTACAAATCCAGGATGAACAACAAATCCACAAGTAAACTTACTAGGGTTATCATGTTGAATACGTGCATTAAATTCGTTTTGAAAACGTAAGGCTTGTTTCATTTCTTCAACACGCAATCCGTTTCCATATAATTGGGAAAGATTTAAAACTACAGCATGATCAATCTTAAAGCGTTCCATCCATTCTAATTTCTCATGTAAAAAGAAACTTGAATCTGTAACAGGCCTGCTCCAATCTTTTTGAAGCATGAATTTTCGGTCTTTATCAACCCAAAAAATACCTTTCTCCCTCATGAAATCCGGAATTTCTTCTGGATATGGAAGTAGGTGCGAATGACCGTTTATGCGAAGTTTTCGTTTCATTTATGTTATTTACGGTTTAAACAAATCATTGTGGACTGCATGGTCGCAAATATTATTTCTTGTTTTTCATCGGTTACAACTCCTTCACAAAAGCTAAGGGTTTTACCAGATTTAACTAGGCTTCCTTTAGCTACAATTTTATTGGTTTTAGCAGCATTAATAAAGTTGGTCTTGAATTCCACTGTAAGCACATCAGAGCCTTTAGGCATCATACTTAATGCTGCATATCCACAAGCTACATCTGCAATACTTGTAATAACCCCAGCATGGAAAAAACCATGCTGTTGTGTTAATTTGTTATTTAGCTTACATTCAATAATCACTACACCTTTTTCAATAGAAACTAGTTTAGCGCCAATGGCTTTCATAAAACCTTGTTTGTAAAAGCTTTGTTTTGCTACTTCAATCATCAGATAATTTATTTGACTCTATTTGGCGGCTCCATTATAGTATCACATTTTTTACAAGTTCGTTTGCTTTCATTATTATAAAACTTGTCAAAAATTTTAGGCATATCAGTTTCAATATCATCTAATTTAAACTTTTTTCTATATAACAAATGATTGCATTTTTCGCAATACCATTCCAGTGCGTCTTTCATTTTTTTAGAACGGGGATACTCAATAACCAATCCAACAGTATTGGCAACGCGTTGTGGAGAATGCGGTACTTTAGGTGGCAACAAATAAATATCACCTTCTTTAATATGCACATCTTTGGGAGTGCCTTTATCAATAATTTTCAACACCATATCTCCTTCAACTTGATAGAAAAACTCTGGTGTTTCATTATAATGGTAATCCTTTCTATTATTGGGGCCACCAACAACCATCACAATAAAATCACCATCTTTCCAAACCACTTTGTTACCAACTGGTGGTTTCAACAAATGCCTGTTTTCTTCAATCCAAGCTTTAAAATTTAAAGGGGATACTAATTTACTCATAATAAGGCCCTCTTAATCTCCCCAAAGGGGAGAAACTCAAATCGGGTTTTGAGTTGTTGTTATACTTTACAAAATCAAATTTAAAGATACTATAATTTTGTCAATTTTCCTCCCCTTGGGAGGGTTCGGGTGGGCTTACAAACTTTTTGTGCGTCCACCATCAACTGGAAGATTAATTCCGTTTATATAAGCTGCAGCTTCACTAACTAAAAAAACAATGGCGTTAGCAGTTTCTTCTGGTTTTGCAAAACGTTTTGCCGGAGAGTGGTTTTTCATCATTTCAGCCATGTCATCCTCTGTAGTTCCTTCAACATTTGCTTTATTTTTAATGATTTCATTTAATCGATCCGTTTCTGTAAAACCAGGTAATACATTGTTGACCGTAATTCCAAAAGCACCAACTTCAATGGATAAGGTTTTACTCCAATTGCCAACAGCGCCTCGAATGGTATTACTCACGCCAAGTCCAGGAATTGGTTCCTTTACAGAAGTTGATATAATATTTACAATTCTACCAAAGCCTTCCTCTTTCATAAAGGGAATAACGGCTTGTGCTAATACATGGTTACATTTTAAATGTTGTGTAAAGGCATTATCAAATTCCTCTAAACTGGCATTTAAAATATCTCCACTTCTTGGGCCTCCTGTATTATTGATAAGAATATGAAAACCGTGGTATTTTTCAATAAAATTTATAACTTGTTCTTGCAAGTCTCTTGGGTTTGAGAAATCTGCTACAATAAAAGAATGGTTTTCACTATTCGGCATTTCTGCCAATACTTCTTTTAATTTGTCCCTATTTCTGGCGACCAAGGTAACTTTTGCCCCTTCATGGGCTAAAGCCATTGCTGTTGCTTTTCCTATGCCGGCGGTGCTTCCGCAAACTAAGGCGTTTTTGTTATTTAGTTTTAAATTCATGTTTTTAGTGTTTTGTCTGGTCGAGCGCAGTCGAGACCTTAATTAGTTTCTGGATTATATTTTGAATGTGTCACATTTCTGCATTCAGATAGAATCTGTAACAAATTATATTCTCCATTTGCTAAGGCTAATTTCTTTTTTGCACTCCAATTTTTTACTTTCTTTTCAAAATTAATAGCTTGATTAATATCGTTAAATTCCTGATGAAATAATAATTCTAAAGGTGTCTCCTTTTATAAGTAAAACAATTTTTATTCATTCCTTTTTGATGTTCTTCAAAACGCCTTGAAATATTATTGGTTACTCCTGTATAAGTTAGTCCGTCATTACATTTCAATATGTAAACATAGTACTTTTTCATTATTAACCTCTCGACTGCGCTCGAGGGGACATATAGTTTCTATTAGTATTTTATACACACATTTTTTGCTTCTGTAAAAAAGCGTAAGGCTTCAAAACCACCTTCTCTTCCAATACCGGAAGCTTTGACTCCTCCAAAAGGCGTTCGTAAATCACGTAGCATCCAGGTATTTACCCAAATAATACCAGCTTGTAATTGGTTACTCATGCGCATGGTTCGTTTTAAATCGTTGGTCCATAAGGTGGCCGATAAACCATATTTTACTTTGTTGGCCATTTGCAAAACTTCATCTTCTGTGTTAAAAGGCATGATGGTAACAACCGGACCAAATACTTCTTCTTGATTTATTTTACATTCATCGCTTTCGATTTCAATAACAGTTGGTTCTAAATAATATCCGTTTTCATAACCTTTAACAATCACTTGATTACCTCCGCAAAGAATTTTTCCGTTTTCTTCTTTACCCAAATCAATATATTTCTTCACTTTTTCAAGATGAGGTTTAGAGACTAAAGCACCAATATCTGTGTCTGATTCTGACGGATGCCCAACTTTTAATTTTTTTACTTTTTGAACAAAATCTGTTTTGAATTTTTCATAAATAGAAGATTCCACAAAAATGCGGCTTCCACATAAACAAATCTGTCCTTGATTTGCAAATGAGGAGCGAACAGTCGTTTCCAGCATATCATCAAAATCACAATCTGCAAAGATGATGTTTGGGTTTTTACCACCCAATTCCAAAGATAATTTTTTAAACATTGGGGCAGCTATTTTAGCTATGTGAGCTCCTGTTACGGTGCCACCGGTAAATGAAATGGCCTTAATATCTGGATGCTCTATGATGGCTTGTCCAGTTGTAGTTCCTAAGCCATGTACAATGTTTAAAACACCTTTTGGGAGGCCAGCCTCTTCAAGTATATCTCCTAATAAAAAGGCAGTCATAGGAGTTATTTCACTTGGTTTTGCAACTACACAATTACCGGCGACAATGGCAGGAGCAATTTTCCATGTAAACAAATAGAGTGGAAGGTTCCAAGGTGAAATACATCCCACAACTCCAATGGGCTGTCTTAGCGTATAATTTATGGCATCTTGACCTACACTTTCATGGCTTTCACTGGCAAATTGGGTAATGGCATTTCCGAAAAAACGAAAATTACTTGCGGCTCTTGGTATGTCAACTTCTTTAGCTAAGCTAATGGGTTTGCCGTTATCTTTACTTTCGGCTTCTGCAAAGCGTTGTAAATTGGTTTCTAGTAATTCTGAAATTTTGATTAGTATTCTACTACGTTCTTCCAAAGTGGTTGTTGACCAACTTGGAAAAGCTGATTGGGCAGCTATATATGCGTTTTCTATATCCTCTTTTGATGAGTTGGGAATTTGCCCGTAAACTTCACCATTGGCTGGACAAAAGTTGTCAATCCATTCGTTTGATGTTGGATTGTGAAAATTGCCGTTTATAAAGTTTTGAATGTTCATTTCATACTCTGATAAAAAACCAAGATATAAGCGTCAAGACGCTAAAAGTCTTTATTCTTGGTTCTCGTTTCTTTAATCTTTTTTCATAAAAGCAACAACTTTAATCTCCACCACTAAATCTGGATGTGGTAATTGATGCACCGCTACTGTAGTTCGTGTTGGACCTGTTTCTTTATTAAAAAATTCTGCATAAGCTTTATTATAACCTGCAAAATCATTCATGTTTACTAAAAACGACGTTACATCAACCACATCTTTTAAAGTGGCACCTTCTTTAACAAGATTTTTTTCAATATTTAAAATGACTTCACGCGTTTGAACTTCAATATTTAATCGTTTAGTACCCATATTGTCAATAATATCAACACCTGCAATGGTATTGTCTGCACGACGTGAACTGGTGCCTGAAACAAATATAAAATCACCTACACGTTTAGTGTGTGGATAGGCACCTCTTGGTGTTACTGTTTTGTTTTCACTCATAATTTTGTCCTTAACTCTGTTGAATCTTATGTTTTCAGTATAGTTGTGAATTAATTATTTTCAAATCACTAATCACTAATCACTAATCACAAATCACTATTTCAATCCAGCTATTCTATCGTCCTCAAGAATGGCTTCGGTTTCAATTTTTACTTTGTCTAAAACATGTCTTAAATCACTATGCATATCAATGTCACCTTCAACTAACATATTTAAAATAGCTTTGTCTTGTGCACGTCCTTTTAACATGGCTTCTCTATATCCAATATTTTCGTTAAACGTTACCAAAGAATATTTTGATGAATATTCATTTGGGAAATTCTTTTCTAAAGCCATTTCTAAATTACGCTTTTCCCTGAATAAATCATGGTTAACGTGCTCTTTCATTTCATGAAAATTATCAATAGCTAAATCTGCAATAGCATCGGTGTCTTTTTTACGGGTATGTTCATAGGCTTTAAATATGGTTTCCCAATCACTTTTAGAAGTTGGATTCTTGTGTTTATCTAACACAGCATCAAATTCAACAACATCTTCAAATGAAGCATTCATTCCTTGGCCATAAAAAGGCACAATGGCGTGAGCCGCGTCACCCATAAGTAAGGTATTGCCTTTAAAATGCCATGGCGAACATTTTACAGTTCCTAAAGGGGATGTTGGGTTTTTAAAGAAATCTTCTATTAAATTTGGCATTATTTGCAACGCATCTGGAAATTCTTTTTTGAAGAATTCAGTAACCATTTTAGGTGTTGTTAAATTGTTGAAATTATAATTGCCTTCGTCAAAACTTAAAAACAGGGTGACTGTAAAACTTCCATCTAAATTTGGTAAGGCTATGAGCATAAATGAACCACGCGGCCAAATATGCAAAGCGTTTTTGTAGGTTTTATAATCACCATTTTCTGTTGGAAGAATGGATAATTCTTTATAACCATGTGTTAAATAATCTTGCGAAAAACTAAATAAAAATTTCTTACCTAAAAAGTAGCTTTTCCTTAAAATAGAACCAGCACCATCTGTTGCGATGATGATATCAGCATCTTCAACAAAATCAGATTTTGTTTCATAATCAAAAAATAAAGCGGTTGTATTTTCAAAATCAACCGATTGACATTTTTTGTTGAAATGAATGGTTACATGGTCATGTTTTTCGGCTTCATCCAATAACAAGGCATTGAGTTCACCACGAGAAATAGAATTGATATATTCATAATCACGTCCACTATAATTAGAAAGAAATGAGTTTCCTTCTTGGTCATGAATCATTCTGCCATTCATAGGAATACATAGTGATTGCACCTTGTCTTCAAGACCAACGAGTTTCATCGCCTTGATACCTCTATCAGAAAATGCCAGATTGATGGAACGTCCTGCACTAATTTCAACTTTACGTAAATCCGGGCGCTTTTCATAAACAGTCACATGATAGCCTCTTTGACCTAAACGTAAAGCGAGCAGTGAGCCACAAAGTCCAGCTCCAATGACGAGTATATTTTGTTGTTTGTTCATCATATTTCCTGCGAAGGCAGGAATCTTTTTTGTCATGCTGAGCTTGTCGAAGCATCTTTAATGAGATTCTTCACTGCGTTCAGAATGGCAAGTTAATTCAATATTTCTTTTAATTTTTCTATCATTCTGTACACCTCTTCAAATGAATTGTATAATGGTACCGGTGCACATCTAATAACATCTGGTTCTCTCCAATCACTAATAACGCCGGCATCTGTTAATTTGTTATGCAATGTTTTATCAGAATTTTTTACTTGTATTGAGAGCTGGCACCCACGCTCATTTGGGTTTGAAGGTGTAATGATTCTAATTTTGTCTTCTCCTAATTGTTTCAAAAGAAATTCAAAATAGCCCGTTAGTTTTTTGGATTTCCCCACCAATTTTTTAATACCAACTTCATGAAACATATCCAAAGAGGCTTTTATGGCAGCCATGGACAAAATGGGCGGATTACTTAATTGCCAGCCTTCGGCTCCTGGAAGTTGATCAAATTCATCACGCATTTTAAAACGTGTTTCCTTGTTATGACTCCACCAACCGGTGAAACGGTTTAAGTTTTTGTTGTACGCATGGCGTTCATGAACAAAACATCCTGCCAAACTTCCTGGTCCAGAATTTAAATATTTATAGGTGCACCAAACTGCAAAATCAGCGCCTGAATCATGTAAATTCAGTTCAACATTTCCGGCACCATGTGCACAATCAAAGCCAACTTTACAACCATGTTTATGCCCTAATTCTGTTATACGTTTTAAATCAAAAAATTGACCGGTATAATAATTCACTCCTCCAATCATAACTAAAGCTATTTCATGACCGTGGGTTTCTAAGATAGATTCTAAATCCTCATAATTTGCTAATTCCTCACCTTTTCTTGCTTTCCAAAGAATTAAGCCTTTTTTGTCATCAAAACCATGATGTCTCAACTGTGATTCAACAGCATATTTATCTGACGGAAATGCATCGGCTTCAATTAATATTTTATAACGTGATTTTGTAGGTTGATAAAACGACACCATCATAAGGTGTAAATTGGCCGTTAGTGTATTCATAACCACCACTTCAATAGGTTTAGCTCCCACAATTTTCGCCATACTTTCTGTTAAATACTCATGATATTTTAACCATGGATGTTTTGCATGCAAATGACCTTCAACACCTAGATTTGCCCAATCGTCCAATTCTTGATTTATATATTGTTTGGTTGTTTTTGGTTGTAACCCAAGTGAGTTCCCTGTCATGTAAATCAAATCATTCCCATTTTTATCTTTAGGAATATAAAATTGATTTCTATAATTTGATAATGCATCATTTTGGTCTTGTTGTTTGGCATATTCAAGACCTAATTTATAATGTGACAAAGTGAATGGTTTTAGGTTTCTAACAAAAATAAGAATTATAAACTAAGAATGGAATTCTAAAAGAGGAGTTCTTTTTTTAGGTCGTTTTTCGTACATTTATTAAAAACCAATTTTATGAATGAGACTAAAAAATATACCAATGATATGGTTACCATTGTTTGGGAACCCGGAAAATGTATTCATTCCGGAATATGTGTAAAAGGATTACCGGAAGTTTTTAATCCAAAAGCAAAACCATGGATTAAAATTGAAGCTGCTTCTACGGATGCTTTAGTAAAACAAGTTAAATCTTGTCCTTCTGGTGCTTTGAGTTTTTATATGAATAATTTAAATGACCAATCGGCTGAACATTTGGAAACTAAAGTTGAGGTCATTGAAAATGGCCCATTATTGGTTTATGGCACTTTAAATATAACGTATAAAGATGGACGTAAGGAGGTAAAAAATAAAACCACAGCATTTTGTAGATGTGGTGCTTCCAACAATAAACCTTTTTGTGATGGTACCCATATAAAGGCATCTTTTAAAGGGTAAATTAAATTTTTATAGAAAGAGGCTGTCTAAAAAGTATATATTAACCGTCATTACGAGAAATTTTTATTTCGAAGTAATCTGTAAATCAACTACTTGCAATTTACAGATTGCTTCTCCCGATGGCTATCGGGACTCGCAATGACGCCTTTTTAGACAGCCTCTTTGATTTATAAAGACGCTTAAAGCGAAAAATATATACTTTATTTACGTGATATTATTATGATTTGGATATTTTGAATATTTAGTTCGTACTAATCTTAACATTTGTAAAATATAGTTTCCATTTTCCTTCTGCTTTGTTATGGTCTAAGGCTAATTTTATACCATTAAAATCTTGCTGGTTTTCCCATGATGAAATAAGGGAAGATTCTTTTTGATTGCTTTTTCTATAAACCCATTCTTTAATTAAATAATTGTCATCAAAATAAAAATCATACGCATCACCAGGTGTGTAACCACCATTATTTGGGTAGGTTAAGGTTGATTTATTAATTATTTTTTTACTTATAGGAGCTGATTCTTTAATGGCTTCAGACATGGAGGCTCCTTTATCCCAGAGTAATTGAAATGGCGCTAACAACCAATATTTATCATTTATAAAACCGCGATCTGTATTTATGGTTAAACTATCAACATGATTTCTGTTATATTGAATGGTGTCCTTTTTAGACATTGCAGTTACATCATTTGTTTTAGGATTCCAGCACCATGAGCGTTCATAATGTGTACTATCTTTATCAACATTAAATGTGAATTCGATTAGTGTAACTCGGTTCCAGTTTTCAAATCCATAGGCATGTGCTATTTTTTCAGAAATTGTCGTGTCATTAGTTTTACCTAATGTGTTATTGTCTTTTTTTCTATCTGATTTACAGGAAGAAACAACTAAAACAATAAAAAATAAGAAAGAGAATTTTTTCATGTTTTTATTCAAAGATAATGAAAGGAGTAATTATTCATGAACTTATACCATTTTTCATTTGAATTTAATGAAATAAAACGCCCTTTTTCCCTCTCTCCTTCAACATAAAAAATAAAGCGAGCGATGGCTATGCTTTGTTTTTCTATTTTGTACAAAGAAAAAAAATCATCATTTTCTTTGCCAATAAATCCAAACAATAATTGGTATTATTTTATATTAGTTGCATCAATAGAAAATTTAATCTTTTAGAATGAATTCGCTTAAATTAATCTTTTCCAGTGGAAAATATTTTGCACCTGCTTTGGTATTTGCAACCTTAAATATCATTTATGGCACTTGGGCCATCTATATACCTAAAATAAAATCAAGGCTTGAGATTGATGATGGACAATTAGGTTTTGCTATTTTTTTCATGGCCTTAGGTACTTTAACTATGATTTTATTAGCCCCCAGAATTATAAACTGCTTTGGTGTTGGTAAAGTAACGGCATTTGGCGTCTTTTTATTTTTATTTTCATTTATAATCCCATTTAGTACGACTACTTATTTCTGGCTATGTTTTGGATTGTATATAGTTGGTGCATTTTCTGGCTTAACAGATGTTGCTATGAATGCTTTAGTTGCTGAACTTGAAAAAAAGGGTCGGGTTCATATTATGTCTGCTAATCATGGTTTTTTTAGTTTGGGTGGGTTTTTAGGTGCTGGCATTGGTGGATTTTTTTTACCCGCAGACCTTATTCCAGTAAATCATTTATTAGTTGTGATTGCGATATTGTTTTTAATGAATATAATATGGGTTAAATATTATTTTCAATTTGTTTCAACAGAAAGTAATGACGTGTCCTTTAGTTTTAAAAACTTCAAGCCCATACTGTTATTGGCGGTCATAGCTTTTTTTATAATGGCAAGTGAAGGTGCCATTGTTGATTGGAGCGCTTTATATATGAAAAATGTATCATTGGCAAAATTGTCTTGGATAGGGCTGGGGTATACTGTTTTTTCGGCAACTATGGCGTTTGGAAGATTTTTAGGCGATGGCATAAGTGCTAGGTTCGGTTCTAAATCAGTTATGCTTATGGGGCTATTTTTAGCTGCTGTAGGATTTGGGTTCGTACTTTTAGTAATTCCTTATGTGGTGATAAGTGGTTTTGGTTTAGTAGGATTGGGTCTTTCGGTTATCATTCCTGAACTTTTTAGGTTAGGAGGAAAAATATCGGCATTAAATGTTTCAGTTAGTATTTCATTTATTTCTGGCATTGGTTTTTTAGGGTTTTTAGTTGGTCCTGTTTTATTGGGTTTTTTAGCAGAAATTTCCAGTTTAAAATTAAGTTTTTTAGCGTTGTTAATTTTCGTAATGATCTCATTTTTTGCGGCTTTAACATTAAATAATAAACAAGGATAAACTGTGTAAATTTTAATAACATGGATAAAAATCAGCATTATTTTAATATCAATAGAACAACTTGGAATGAAAAAGTTAAAGAGCACTCTAAAGGGGAGATGTATAATTTAACGGATTTTAAAAAAGGAAAATCTTCGTTAAAAAAGTATGAAATTGATGCTTTGGGTGATGTTAAAGATAAATCCATATTACATTTACAATGTCATTTTGGGCAGGACACCTTAAGTTTGAGTAGGTTAGGAGCTACCTGTGTCGGAGTAGATTTTAGTGATGAAGGAATTAAATTAGCAAAAGAATTAAACAGTGAATTACAGCTTGAATCTGAATTTGTATGTTGTAATGTTTTAGATACTTCAAAATTTATCAAAGAAACTTTTGATATTGTTTTTACAAGTTATGGAGTTATAGGTTGGTTGCCAGATTTAAAACCGTGGGGCAAAATAATTGCAGAACAACTAAAAAAAGGAGGGTTTTTTTATATGGTTGAATTTCATCCAATAGTTTGGATGTTTGATTATTTAAAAGGAAAACCAGAATTAAAACATGGCTATATGCAAGAGGATGTTATTTATGAAGAATATGAAGGGACTTATGCTAAAGAAAATTCAAAAATGATAAGTAAAGAATACGGTTGGAACCATGGATTAGGCGAAGTTATTTCTGCATTAACTGAAGCAGGTTTGCATATAGAGTATTTAAAAGAATATGATGAATCTCCGTATAATGTGTTTCCGAATTTAGAAAAAACCCAGTCTGACATGTACGTTACAAAAGATAAATTATATCCGTTAATTTTTGAGATTAAGGCAACTAAACTTTAATGATTATCTTTTAAAAGTTCAGGAAATTTAGATTTAAAACGATTCAATCTTGGAATAGAAACGTTTTGAATATAACTATTTTCAGGATGTAATTTTTCATAATTTTGGTGATAATCTTCGGCTTTCCAAAATTTTTGAAATGGATAGACTTCTGCAGCAATTTCTGCGTTTAGGTCTTTGGCTAAAGCTTCTTTTTTCTTTAAAATAATTTGTTTTTGTGCCTCATTTTGATAAAAAATAATGGAACGGTATTGCGAGCCTCTGTCATTGCCTTGTCCATTAATTTGTGTTGGATTTTGTGAACCAAAATACACGTCAACTAAGGTTGAAAAGCTGACTATTTTAGGGTCGTAAATAACTTCAACAGATTCTGCATGACCTGTTTTTCCGGTATTGCTTGCTTCATAGGTTGGGTTACTAGTGTGTCCACCAGAATATCCATTTATGACTTCATCTACACCTTTTACACTTTCATAAATAGCCTCAAGGCACCAAAAACAGCCACTGGCAAAATAAGCGCGAGCTTTTCCGTTTTCCAATGGCACTTCAATAGGTTTTGCGTTAATTATTGTATTTTGTTCTTGTTTTATTTGTGCGGAATTTTGACAACTAAAAAAAAGTGCAAATAATAATAAGAATACTAACTTTTTCATAAACTTTGTTTTATTAGTAGACGTATAAAATTATAAAACCTTAATTATTTGTTGTGAAAGTTTTATTAAATAAAAGAGGCTGTCTGAAAAGTAAAGTTTTACGTCATTGCTTCTCCCGATAGCTATCGGGAGAAGCAATCTGTAAATTATTGGTAATCAATAAACAGATTACTTCACTTTAGCCTGTCTTGAGCGACAGTCGAAAGATTCGTAATAACAACTTATTTTGACTTTTCAGACAGCCTCCTATATATTAATTTAAAATGAATTAAAGTTTAGAAAACAATTTTTCCATTTTAGCTTTTTGTTCTTCTGCCAGCGTACCATCGACTAAAATACGGCCACTATGCTCATCAGTAATAATTTTTTTTCTTGAAGCAATTTCTACCTGAACTTGTGGAGGAATCGTAAAAAATGAACCACCTGAAGCACCTCTTTCAATAGCAACTACTGCTAAACCGTTTTTCACATTTTTACGAATTCTGGTATATGCAGCCACTAAACGATCTTCAATTAGGTTTTTGTAATCTTCAGATTTTGCAATTAAAGCTTGTTCTTCTTTTTCAGTTTCAGCTAAAATGTCATCAAGCTCATTTTTTTTATGTTTTAAGTGATTCTCGCGTTCTTTTAAACGTTCTTTTGTTTCTGTAATCACTTCTTTTTTCTGCTCAATTTGAACCCTGAATTCTTTAATATTTTTTTCAGCTAATTCAATTTCCAATTCTTGAAATTCAACTTCCTTTGTAAGTGAATTGAATTCTCTGTTATTTCGAACATTTTTTTGTTGTTCGCTATACTTTTTTATTAAAGTTTTAGCTTCATCAATTAGATTTTTCTTTGCAACAATTTCATTGTCAATAACCTCTAAATTAGATGTAAGTTTTTCTAATCTAATATTTAGTCCAGTAACTTCATCTTCTAAATCACGAACTTCTAATGGAAGTTCTCCTCTTACATTTCTTATTTCATCTATTCGAGAATCTACAAGTTGCAAATCATATAAAGCTCTTAAACGCTCTTCAACGGTTACTTCTTTCTTTTTAGCCATACTTTAAAAATACTTAACAGGATTGGTGTTTGTCTTCGATAAAACGACTGCAAAATTAGTGATTTTTTTCATAAGAAATGCTACTAAAATATTTTTTGTGAATTGTTCACTTTCATAATGACCAATATCAGCTAAAATGATGTTGTTTTCTGCCGCGAAAAAGTCGTGATATTTCAAGTCAGCTGTTATAAATATTTGAGCACCAGAAGCTTTGGCGGCTGCTATTGCAAAACTGCCAGAACCTCCTAAAACGGCAACTTTTTTAATGGTTTTACCCAATAATCTTGAATGTCTTATGTGTTGGGTATTCATTTTGGTTTTTAAATACTTTAGGAAACTATTTTCATCCATGGGCGTTTTTAATTCTCCAACCATTCCAATTCCTATTTGCTGATTTTTGTTTTCAAGCATTGTTATTTCATAAGCAACTTCCTCATAAGAATGTGTTTTGAAGAGCGTTTTTAAAATTTCAGATTCTAAATGTTTTGCGTAAGTGATGGATATTTGGGTTTCTTCTTCTTTATGAAGGGTGCCTTGTTTGCCTTTGGTAGGCGAAGCATTTTCATTTCCTTTGAAAGTCCCCAAACCATCAACGTTAAAACTGCAATTTGAATAATTCCCAATATTACCAGCACCAGCTTTAAAAAGTGCAGCTCTTAACTGATCAGCTTCCGCCTTCGGAACAAAAGTGGTTAATTTTTTTATGGTTTGTATTTGTGGAATAAGGACTTGCTTATTTTCTAACTCTAGCTGATTACAAATGGCATCATTAACACCTTGAAGTGAGTTGTCTAAAGCTGTGTGAATGGCGTAAATAGCAATATCATGTTTAATAGCTTTTAAAATAACGCGTTCAACATAGGTTTTACCTGTAATTTTTTTCAGTCCTTTAAAAAGTATCGGATGAAAACTAACAATGAGATTGCATTTTTCTTCAATGGCCTCATCCACAACAGTTTCAAGTGTATCCAATGTGACTAAAATACCAGTGAGTTTTGTTTTATTATTCCCAATTAAAAGCCCCACATTATCAAAATCTTCAGCATAGGCCAAAGGAGCAAATTCTTCTAAATGATTAATGACGTCTTGTATAATCATGGTATTTTTGTTTTACTTCAAAGATAAAATTTTTAGGTTGAACAGAAACTTTTTATTTTGAATGGGCCAGTTATGAGCTTTTAAAAAAATAATCTTTACTTTGTCTGACTATGATTCACTTAAAATTTATGTTTGTGCTGTGCAGTTATTAAGAAAAATACTTATTCCATTGGTACCAGTATATTATGTGGTTACCTGGATGCGAAACAAAATGTATGATTTTGGGTTTATAAAATCTGTTTCTTTTGATTTACCAATTATTTGTGTAGGTAATTTAAGCGTAGGTGGCACGGGTAAAACCCCAATGATAGAATATCTAATTGAACTACTTAAGAATGATTTTAAGATGGCCACATTAAGCAGAGGCTATAAACGAAAAACAAAAGGATTTCAATTGGCCAATAGCAATTCTTCAGCAGAAACTTTAGGAGATGAACCCTATCAGTTTTACAATAAATTTCAAAATTCTATTCAAGTAGCCGTTGATACTGATAGAGTACATGGCATTCAAAAAATACTACAACCGTCTAATCCACCTGAAATTATTTTATTGGACGATGCTTTTCAACACAGAAAGGTAAAGGCAGGGCTTAATATTTTGCTTACTACTTATGAAAATCTCTATACCAATGATTTTGTGTTGCCAACAGGAAATTTAAGAGAACCTAAAAGAGGTGCTCATCGCGCTCATATAATTGTAGTTACAAAATGCCCAAGTTTGCTTAGTGAACTGGAAAAAGCAGAAATTATTGAGCAAATTAAACCGAAGAAACATCAATCGGTTTTTTTTAGTAATATATCATATTCTGATACTTTGAAGTCGTGTTCAAATAGTAAAAAACTTGAAGATTTAAATGAATTTACGTTGGTAACAGGAATAGCTAACCCGAAACCTTTAGTTAATTTTTTAAAGAATAAAAATCAAAAATTTGAACATTTAAATTTTAAAGATCACCATGAGTTTACTAAAAAGGATGTTTCAGAATTAAGTAAAAAGAAATTTATTATTACAACTGAAAAAGATTATGTGCGGTTGCAAATTCATGAAGATTTAAAAGATAAATTGTACTATCTGCCAATAAAAATGAATCTTTCTGATGATTTAAAATTCAATGAATTAATTGAAAGATTTGTTGAAATTAAGCAGTAGCAGATTTGTTATTCCCTGAGAGCGCATTAAACAACTTAGTTTCAAACTCTTCTTGTTTAAAAGGTTTAGGTATAATATCAGTAAAACCAGCTTCGTCAAATTCATGCATTTTATCTTCAATGGTCACGGCAGTTAATGCAAAAATTGTTAAAGTTTTATCAAAAGTTCTTATAATTTTTGTGGCCTCCATGCCACTAATTCCTGGCATATGAATATCCATTAAAACAATATCATATTTATTTGCTTTAACCATATCTACAGCAGCTTCACCATTATCAACCACATCACACTTCAGCCCCATTTTGGTTAAGATTTTTTTGGTAATCATTTGGTTGATTTTATTGTCTTCTACCACCAAAACTTTAACGTTGGTTAAATTTAATTCCTTACTTTCATTAAATTTGGCAACTTTTATCTCTTTTGATTCTTGACCTGTATATTTTAATGGAATTTCAAAAAAGAATGTAGACCCTTTATCCAACTCGCTTTTTAAATATATTTTTCCTTTTAGAATTTCAATCAACCCTTTAACAATCGATAAACCTAATCCGGTACCTCCATATTTTCTATTAATTTGAATGGAGCCTTGTGAAAAGCTTTCAAACATAGATTCTTGTTTATCTTTGTTTATACCAATACCATTATCTTCAACTTCAAAGCGTAAGTTGAAAATGCCGTTTTCATCATTAATTTTATAAACCCTAATCCAAATATCTCCGTCTTTAGTAAACTTAATTGAGTTACCAATAAGGTTAATTAAAATTTGAGAAATTTTTAATTGATCTGCAATAAAGTCTTCAGGTAGCCCTTGATCATATTCAAAATGAAGTTTCGTATTATTATCTTGGGCTGAATTGCTTAATGCTAAAATAATATTGTTTATTTTCTTTTTTAAATTGAAGGGCTCCGGGTCAATCTCTACTTTATTGGCCTCAATTTTATTTATTTGTAAAATATCATTTATAAATGTTAAAAGATAATCACCAGAAAATTTAAGTGATTTTAAATGTTGTATTTGTTCGGGCTTTGGATTTTCCTCCAATAGCATATTGCTTAACCCTGTTACGGCATAAAGTGGGGTCCTTAGTTCATGGGTAATGGTAGATAAAAAATTGGCCTTGGTTTTATAGGCTAATTCCGCTTTTTCTTTCGCAATAATAAGCTCTCCATTTTTTTTATGAAGCATATTATTTGTCTTTAATCTTATATTATTGTTTTTATAAAGTGACAGCGTTAGTAAAGATAAGATGGTTATAAGTGCAACACTTAAAATTGAAATTAATGTGCTTAAATCATTTTTATTATTTGCTTCAGTTAATTGTTCTTTTTGTTTTTTATTATTTTCAATTTGGTCATTTAATAAAAACTGAATTTTCTTTTCAGGCGATAAATTATCTTGCTTGATTTTTCTAAGGGAATCAGACAATTCTAAATGAGCTCTTAAGTAGTCATTAGAGCGTTTGTAATCACCCAAATTATTGTGGATATTGCTTAATACCAAGTAGCCATGATTTACAATATCGGCATAGTTATGTTTTTTAGCTAACTGTAAACCTTCATCAGCATTTACAAGTGCTTTTTCATTGTCACCTAACACCAAATAAACTTTTCCGTGATTTATTAATGCACTACTTTCAATTTTAGGCAACTCAAGACGTTTTGCCAAGGCTAAAGATTGTTCGATAAGTTTTCTTGCGTTACTATAGTTTTTTAAGTTAATATAGGTTTCGGCTTCACTAAGTATCACATCGGCTAAATTAGTGGTCAAGCCTTCCTGTTCAAAAAGTGTTTGGGCAGAAATATAATAATCAATGGCATCTTTATAATTCTTTTTGTTGTTATAAATGTCTCCAAAAATTTTATAAGAAACACCAAGGTTCGCATTGTCTTTTTCAAAACGTTGAACCTCAACAGCTTTTGTTAGTGATATAATAGCTTCATCCAATTCTCCAATAATTAGTTGGAGTTTGCCTTTTTTAGAATAAATAAGGCCCATGCTTTTTTTGTCATTTGCCTGTTGAGCTATTTCTAATGCATCATCCAATTTTTTCTGAGCATCATAATAATTGAAGTTAACAATATCATGTTCAGATTGGTTAATATAATATTTTATGCGGTTTAGTAAAAACTCCGGATCTTTATCAATGGCATTTTGCCCAGATAAACTGAGTGAAATTAACATTAAAATAGCAAACAAGTATTTAAAGATTTGGGTCATTTCATTAACTATTGTTGACAAATATAATTATTTTTCCGATAAAATGCGCTGTTTTACCGATAAATTGCACATTAAATCGATTATTCTTTTAGAATATCCGGTTTCATTATCATACCAACCTATAATTTTTACCATATTTCCTATAACGGAAGTCATTTGTGAATCAAAAATACATGAGTGATCATTTCCTATAACATCTACTGAAACAATAGGGTCTTCTGTATATTCTAAAATATTTTTATATTCACGTTCTGATGCTAATTTAAAAGCATTATTAATTTCGTTAATTGTCACCGTTCTTTTCACGTTAAAAGTAATGTCTGTCAATGACCCATTTGCAACCGGAACTCGAATGCCACAGCCACCAATAGCATTTGAAAGTTCAGGAAAAATTTTGGTTAAGGCTTTGGCAGCCCCTGTTGTTGTGGGTACTATGGATTGACCAGCTGCTCTTGCCCTTCGTAAATCATGATGTGGTTGATCATGTAGACTTTGATCCGTTGTATAAGAATGAATGGTTGTGATATAGGCTTGATTAATGCCACAAAGTTTATTAATAATATCTATCATTGGAGCGGCATTGTTGGTGGTACAAGATGCATTTGAAATGATATGTTCTGAACCGTCAATAGTATCATCATTTACCCCAATAACAATAGTTTTTAGGTCATCTTCTATAGGGGGAACACTTAAAATGACATGTTTTGCGCCGTTATTAATGTGACATTGTAAATCAGAAATAGTTTTGAATTTTCCGGTAGATTCTATAACAAAGTCTATGTTATAAGATTGCCAATTAAGATCTTTAGGATGCTTATGATTTAGTAATTTGATGACTTGATTATTGACCATAATATGAGTAGCATCATGAGAAACCTGCGCTTTAAAAACACCGTGGATACTATCGTATTTTAAGAGATGGCTTAGGGTTTTTGCATCAGCTAAATCATTAATGACCACAACTTGAATATTTTCATATTCTTGAAGTAACCTGAACACCCTTCTTCCTATCCTACCAAACCCATTGATAGCAACATGAATCATAATTAATTTATGTGTTTTTGAGCTTTGTATGAAGATCGTACAAGCGCACTACTTTCAACATGGCGGAAACCAAGTTTTAAACCAATTTCCTCATATTCCTTAAATTGATCTGGATGGATAAATTGTTTAACTGGTAAATGTTTTTTACTTGGTTGTAAATATTGACCAATGGTAACAACATCAACTTGGTGGTCTTTTAAATCATATAGGGTTTCAATAACTTCCTCTCTGGTTTCACCAAGACCTAACATGATACCGGATTTTGTTCGTCTTTGCCCTTGTTCTTTTAAATATTTTAAAACCCCAAGGCTTCTGTCATATTTCGCCTGGATACGTACATCACGTGTTAAGCGCCTTACCGTTTCAATATTGTGTGAAACTACCTCTGGGGCCACTTCAATGATCCTATCAATATGCTGTTCTATTCCTTGAAAATCAGGAATAAGGGTTTCAAGTGTTGTTTCTGGATTCATCCGTCTAACTGCTTTTACAGTTTCTGCCCACAAAATACTTCCCATATCCTTTAGGTCGTCTCTGTCAACACTTGTTAAAACGGCATGTTTAATATTCATTAATTTTATGGAGCGGGCTACTTTTTCAGGTTCATCCCAATCTATAGATTCTGGACGGCCTGTTTTTACCCCGCAAAAACCACATGAACGTGTGCAAATATTTCCTAAAATCATAAACGTTGCTGTTCCTTCACCCCAACATTCACCCATGTTAGGACAACTTCCAGAAGTGCAAATTGTGTTCAGTTTGTATTTATCAACTAAGCCTCTAAGCTCAGTGTATTTTTTACCTGTAGGCAACTTCACCCTAAGCCATTTAGGTTTAGGAAGATGGTTAGGCGTTATATTTGAAATTGTTTCTGTTTCCATAGCTTAAAAAGAAAGCAACAAAGATACAAACTATTCTTTTAAACGTCTCTTATAAAGTTGTAAGATACCAAATACTAAATCCAATCAAGAAAATAATTCCTGACCAGCTTAATACATGAAGCTGTGTTGAAGGTCGCCATTCTTTAGGTGTATGAACACTTGAAATTAATCGGTAATTAATAACGGCATAAAAAGGAGCCGTAATAAATGATAATATGGTTGCAATTTTTATAAGTATTCCCATTTCAGAAGCTAAAAAGAAAAACACACAAATAGTTCCTAAACTAAGCACAACAATCCAGAATGAATATCCTTTTTTAAAAGATTTTTTAAACAGTAATTCCGTGGCTCTATCCATGGCCCTAGGTGAAGCATCCAAGGTTGTAATGGTAGTGCTGAACATGGTGGTAAAAGCAGCAATTGCAATAACATAATGTGCCCAATTACCTAAACTTTTAGTATACATATCAATTAATTGACCAGAAAAAATACTTGCTGAATTACTGAATGATTCCCCACTATTAAACATAACCAATGCTCCTAGGAGAAGAAATCCGATGCCAATAACAATAGTGCTTAAATAACCAATGTTAAAATCAAATAAAGCAGATTTTGGAGTATATTCTTTGGTGCCCTTATTTTTTTCAATAGCCCATAATGATTGCCATACAGAAACATCTAGCGGTGCAGGCATCCATCCCATAAAGGCAATTAAAAAGGCAATTTCCATATTGTTTTTTGGAAGAATTTGCTTTATAGATAGTAAACTTGTTTCAGTTGAAAAAGCAATATTTACAGCTATAATCGTGCTTATTGTAAGGGTGAGAACGATTATTTTCATGAGGCCATCAAGTAATTTGTATTTTCCTAAAACCAATAGAGAAAGGCAAATAACAAGAATAATAACGGTCCAAATTTCAATGCTAATAAAATCACCAAACAAGGTTGAAGCCAACCCAGCAGTTACAATGGTAACAGCTGTTTGAATTGTAAACATGGTGGCTATATTGAGAATATAATACGTCCATAATACACCTTTACCCAATTTTTTATAGCCATCAAGTAAGCTTTCACCCGTTGCAGTAGCATACCGTGGACCAAATTGAAAAAAGGGGTATTTAAATAAATTTACCAGTAATAAAGCCCAAAGCAAACCTAAACCAAAATCAGCTCCCGCGCGTGTGGATTGAACTAAATGTGAGACACCTATGGCAGCACCTGCAAACAATAGTCCTGGACCTAAATTCTTAATTTTGCTAACCATTAAGATTTTTGAATAATCGCAGCAAGTAGTTTTTTTGCCCGCAATAATTTCACTTTCACATTATTTATAGGTTCCTTAAGTTCTTCAGAAATTTCTTTATAACTCAATTCTTGAAAGTACCGCAAGTTAATGACTTCTTGATAATTAGGGTTTAGTTTTTTAATATCTCGAAGTAGTTTGGCTAAATTTTGTTCTGTTATTAACGTGTCCTCCGGGGAAGGGGATTCGTCAAGGATCTGGTACATTTTTTCATCATCATTTAAATTTCGAGTGTAAGTATGTTTCTTTTCTTTTCGTAATAAATCAATATGTATGTTTTTTGAAATAGTGATGAGCCATGTTTTAAATTTATAATGCTCATCGAAGGTTTCAATTTTATCAAATGCTTTTGAAAAGGTTTGAATGGTTATATCCTCTGCGTCATTTTCGTTTTCAATACGTTTTAATTGAAAACCGTATACATCATCCCAAAAAGTATCCAGCAAGTAATTGAATGCTTTTTGGTCGTTTTTTTTAGCCCGTTTTATAGCCTCGTTTATTTCCAATGATTTGGCTTTGAAATAAGATTAGTTATAAAGATAGATAATTGCATTATAATTAAAAATATTTCTAGGAAGGGAATCATTAATAATGTATCCTTTTCTCCCAATTTTTTTGTTGAATAGCCTATTGTTATATATTGAATGCAGATTCTTAACAGAACTAACGTCAAAACAATTTTCCATTTAAAAGTTACGGTTAATAATATAATAGCAAGTACCCAAAACAAGAGTTGAGATGTGTATAAGGTGGCTAGTAATATTTTATGCTTTAGCTTGTAATGATTCGCCGTTGAGATATGCCTTCTTTTTTGGTTAAACCAAGTTTTAAACTTAGTTTCTGGGATGGACATCGTGAAACTATTTTGAGAAAAACAAATGGCTGTATTGTTTGAAGTAGCAACCTGATTTATAAATAAATCGTCATCACCAGAACGTATATTCATGTGACTTATATAGCCATTAGCATTAAAGAATTCACTCTTTTTATAGGCCAAGTTTCTTCCAACCCCCATATAAGGTAACCCTATTTTGGCAAAAGAAAAGCAATTTATTGCGGTCAAAAGTGTCTCAAAACGAATGAGTTTATTTAAAATTGATTTTTTTACGGTTTTATAAGCGCCGTAACCTAAAACAATGGTTTTGGTATCATTAAAATGAGAACTCATTTCAGAAATCCAATGTGGCGATACAGGCTCACAATCAGCATCCGTAAACAAAAGGCAGTCGTACTTTGAAACTTTTATGCCAAGGGTTAAGGCGTATTTTTTGTTACCCCAAAAAGCTTCAGTATTTTTCACATTTACAATTCTAATGTTTTTATTTTTTTTTGCAAAAGACTCCATGAGCTTTTGGGTTTTATCTCTTGAAGCATCGTTAATTAGAATTATTTCGAATTGAGGATAGTCTTGCGAAATGATTGATGGTAAAAAATTCTGTAAATTTTCCACTTCATTTTTTGCACATATAATGACTGAAATAGGGAGGTTTTTTGAAACGGTTTCTTGATGTTTTAAAAAGGCAAATTTTCCATAGAAAAAAATGTTGAAAACAACTTGAATGAAAACTACAAAAATAAAGAAGTAGAATACCAGATCAATAATTGTCATGTACTATTTTGTGTGTTCAGGTTCTTTACAATCACTAAATTGCTCAGGGGTTTTACCGCAAAAACTGCATGACTCACCATCTTTATTTAACATAGGGTTTTGACTTGCGCAGGTTCCTGCAAATTTGCCATCTTTTTTAGCCCAAATTTTTATAGCAATTCCTGCAACAGCTAATCCTAATATTACAAATGTTATTAATAGAAGTTTCATATAAATGAAAAATTAATGTAAAGATACGGCATTTAAATTACAGTATAAAAGAGTGAGTCTTAAAATATTATTAAACTTAATTACATGCATTATTTATTGGTAATTTATTTTAAATCGTACCCTTAGAGAAAGAAAATGAAATATAATTTAATGAAAACAGCCTCATTTAAAGTTTAAAATGAGGCCGTTTACGAGGGAAGGGACTATTAATACTTATTTTAATTGAATTTCTGCTACTGAATTTTCTAAAGAAGCAATGGTATTGCCACCTTTTGGTTCAATAGTAATATTTAAACCAAGGGCATCTTCAGTATAAGGAAGGGCTCTAAGTTGTCTGTCTGTTTCGCTTAAGATGCCTAAACTCACCATTTCACCTTGTAATTCTGCCCATATTTGGTAACATTGTTCTTTAGGTAATTGTGGTAATGAAACCACATCAATCATAGATGTTTTTTCTTTAGCATTGATATAGGCTATGGTTTTTAAATTTTTAGCCCTACTATTTCCTTGCATAATATATTTATACGTTTCCGGGTCATTGAGCTGTTTAAATTGATGCATAATATCATCAAGTCTTTTGTTATTCATTTCAATATCGCTTCGTAAATCAAAAATCTCATCCACTACCACTTGATTTTCATCGGATAGCTTTTCGTTTTTTGAGTGAAGATAATATGATTGACCTGCAAAAATTGATGCGGCAATACTTGCTGCAATACCTATTTTATGCCATTTTTTGTATTTTTTGGTTGCATTTAATTCTACAACAGGCTTTTCATCAAGCACTTCTAAAATGTTATTTAAGATGCTTTTTGGAGCTTCAGCGGCATTGCTTTTTGCCACTAATTCTAAGTTAAACTGTAAAGTGTTATAAGCATTTTCTACTTCTGGATGTCTTGCAATATAACTTTCAACATGTTCAGTTTCCTCAGAAGAAATTTCTCCTAGTAGATATTTTTCTAATAGGCCAGAATTTAAAAAAGTGATTATTTTTTCATTCATGACTTTATTTATTAAGGATTGTAAATTTTTTTCAGTTCACGTAATCCAATTTTTAATCTTGATTTAATAGTTCCAAGCGGAATGTTTAGTTCTTCACTTGCTTCTTGCTGCGTCATGCCTTCAAAAAAGAGGGCGTTAATAACAATTTGATATTTTTCATCTAAACTGCTTAAATGTTTTTGAATATCCAATACATCCTGATTTAATTCATTTGATGTTATTCTATATACGGATGAGGTTTCAATTTGGACTTCATTTTTCGTTTTGTTTTTTAATGATCGGGTCTTATCAATGGCCGAATTATAAGCAATGCGATATAGCCATGTGAATAATTTTGCCTTTCCGGAATCGTATTTTTTTGAATTTTTCCAGATTTTAATAAAGGTTTCTTGAAGCACATCCTGAGCTATTTCTTCATCAGAAATAATTTTTAAAATAACCCCGTAAATAGCATCAGCATAATAATCATACAATAAGGTTATGGCTTTTTTATCGCCATGTTTTAATAAGATTACTATTTCATTTTCAATTGGAGAAATCAATATAATTTATTTTAAATGATGTATAAATGAGATGTGTTTTCATTTCAAAGTTAAATATTTCTTTGAGATTATAGGATATTTACTTCGGCTTCTATAGAAATATTGAAAAGGCGCAACACTGTTTTTTGAATTAATTTTGAAAGCTTTAAAATATCTGATCCTTTGGCTTGACCATAATTAACCAAAACTAAGGCTTGATTTTTATGAACGCCGTATTCACCAAATCGTTTTCCTTTAAAACCAGCTTTTTCTATGAGCCAACCAGCCGGAATTTTTATTTCATCTTCAGAAACTGAATAACTTGGAGCATCCGGGAAATTTTGCAATAACATTTCAAATTCCAGTTTTGAGATGACAGGGTTTTTAAAGAAACTACCACTGTTTCCAATGATTTTAGGATTAGGCAATTTGCTTTCCCTTATTGAAATGATAGCTTTTGAAATATCTTGAATGGTTGGATTTACAATGTTTAACGATTTTAATTCTGATGAAATGGTACCGTAATTTATGTTTAGTTTATGGTTGCGTTTGGTAAATTTAAAGGTAACACTGGTTATAATAAATTTATCTTTTTCATGTCGTTTAAAAATGGAATCTCTGTATCCAAATTGACATTCAGACTTTGAGAAGGTACGTATTTCAAAGGTTTTTAGTGACAAACCTTCACATGAAATGAAGTTGTCTTTTAATTCAATACCATAAGCGCCAATATTTTGAATGGGAGCAGTGCCAACATTTCCAGGAATTAAAGATAAATTTTCAATACCCCCAAAGTCATGGTTCATGCACCAAATGACAAATTCATGCCAATTTTCGCCTGCATTTGCTTTTACAGTTACAAAATCGTCATTTTCAGAAATAATTTCTATTCCTTTTATATTTATATGAATAACCAGTTTATTCAGATCTTTGGTAAGTAACATATTACTGCCTCCACCTAATATGAGCTTTTCAGGATATTCTTTAAGCGCTAAAACAGATTTTAATTCATCAACATTTGATACGGATACAAAATATCTTGCCTTAACATCTAAACCAAATGTGTTATAGGTTTTCAGGGATATGTTTTGCTCAATCTGCATTAATCTTTATATACTTTTAAGGCTTGTTTAATAATATGGACTGCTTTAATTAAACTTTCTTTATTAAGTACATATGCTATTCTAATTTGATTTAAACCAACGCCAGGTGTTGAATAAAATCCGGCAGCAGGCGCAACCATAACGGTTTCACCATGATATTCAAAATGTTCTAAAAGCCATTGTGCAAAATCATCTGAGTTTTTAACAGGCAATTCAACAATACAATAAAATGCGCCGTTAGGCTTCGCAACTTTAACCCCTTTAATTTTTTTTAATTCATTTATTAAAGTATTTCGTCGTTCAACATATTCGTTAATAACGTCATCAAAATAACTTTGTGGTGTATCTAGAGCCGCTTCACTTGCAATTTGAGCAAAAGTTGGCGGGCTAAGTCTGGCCTGGGCAAATTTCAGGGCCGTTTGAATGACCGATTTATTTTTAGAAACCAGACAACCTATTCTTGCACCACACATGCTGTATCGTTTTGAAACAGAATCAATCATAATGGCATGCTCATCTAATCCCTCTTCTTGCATAATGGAATAATGTGAATGACCATCATAAGTAAATTCTCTATACACTTCATCGGCAATCAAAAACAAATCATGTTTTTTAACCAGTGCGGCTAATTGTTTTATTTCATCTTTTGAATACAAATAGCCTGTTGGGTTTCCTGGGTTACAAATTAAGATGGCTTTGGTTTTTGGTGTGATAAGCTTTTCAAATTCTTGAACAGGAGGTAAGGCAAAATTGTCTTCCAGTTTAGAAATTACCGGAACAATTTTAACGTTCGAAGCTGTTGAAAACCCATTGTAATTAGCATAGAATGGTTCAGGTATAATAATTTCGTCATCCGTATCCATGATGCTTCCAAAAGCAAATAATAAAGCTTCGCTACCACCAGTGGTCACTATGATATCCTCATGAGTAACGCTAATGTCTTTTTTTAAATAGTAAGTCGCAATTTTTTTTCGGTAATCTTCTGATCCTTCAGATCTTGTATAGGCCAAAATATCCAAAGAATGAACCCTAACAGCATCTAAAGCTATTTGAGGTGTTTTTATGTCGGGTTGACCAATATTTAAATAATAAACTGTTATTCCTTTTTTATAGGCATTTTCAGCATAGGGAACCAATTTTCTGATTGGTGATTGCGGCATTGATTGCCCTTTTTTTGAAATGTTCGGCATTTTATGTGTGATTTACAAGTGCAAAGTTGAGAAATTTATCCTAAAGTTTATTTAAAATGCCAGCATAATTGAAACAATTAGCAAAAGGATTTGTAAATTGATAAGATAAAGAATTATAGCCGGTTTTTATGAAAAAAACTCTCAGTTTTATTTTATTGCTCTGCTGCTTTTATAATCTTGGTTTTGCTCAAGGAAGATTTGTTGTTCTTAATACTAAGAAAACGGATAAAATCCGCTTTAAATTAATTAATAATTTGATTGTTATCCCTGTTGAAGTAAATGGTGTTGAATTATCTTTTTTGCTGGATACCGGTGTTAGCAAAACCATTTTATTTAATTATTTAGAAATATCTGATGATTTAAAAATCAAGGATACTGACCCTATATATATAAGGGGATTAGGTGAAGGCGAATCGGTTGAAGCGCTAAAATCAAAGAATAATGTTTTTAAAATAGGTGACGCCATTAATCTGCACCAAGACTTGTTTGCGGTGTTTAATGAAAATATTGATTTTGCACCAAGACTAGGAATACCAGTACATGGGATTATTGGATATGATTTGTTTAGAGATTTTGTAATTGAAATAAATTATTCACGGAAGTTTATAAGATTGACTGAACCACATGAATTTAAATATAAAAAATGCAAAAAATGTGAAACCTTAAATTTAGAATTCTATCATAATAAACCTTATATAAATGCGACCGTTAAGGTGGAAAATAAAAACATACCAATAAAACTGTTAATTGATTCTGGTGGCAGTGATGCCCTATGGTTGTTTGAAGATATAAGTTCAGGTATCATAATAAACAATACTTATTTTGAGGATTTTCTTGGTCATGGTTTAAGCGGAAGTGTTTATGGGAAACGATCAAAAATTGATGAATTTGCTTTAAACAGTTTTGTGTTAAAAAATGCTAATGTAGCCTATCCTGATTCTACCTCAATATCAATTGCCAAAGAATTTAAAGATCGGAACGGAAGTCTAGCTGGCAATATTTTAAAACGATTTAATCACATTGTTGACTATCAACATGCTAAAATAACCATCAAAAAAAATAATTATTTTAAAGAACCTTTTAACTATAACAAAAGCGGGATTGAGTTGGCTAATTACGGGGTTAGATTAGTAAAAGAAGAAGTTAAAGGCATTTCTAATACTAAGAATAGTATTGTAAGTGAAGACCAACAAAATGAAATTATAATTGTTGTGGGTACCAGATATAAAATGGCTTTAAAACCTGCGTATTCTATTGTGGAATTAAGAGAAGGTTCTCCGGCTCAAAGAGCAGGATTGCAAATAGGAGATGTTATTTTAACCATAAATAATAAACAGACCTATCAATATTCGTTACAGCAATTAATGCATAATTTTTATGAAGATGCCGGGAAAAAAATAAGAATCAAAATTGATAGAGATGGTCAAATATTAAATTTTGAATTTATTTTGGAGAACTTGCTAGATTAAAATAAGGTCTGAACTTAATTTGTTCAGACCTTATTTTAATTTATTTTTTTCAATAGAACCATTATTGTTCTACAACATTTTTACCTTTTTTTTCAAGAACGCTTTCCTTATTGGAGTCTATAACTTCGCCTTTTATTTTTAAGGCAACTGTTGGGGTATCAGCATTTGAAATAACAGTTATCGTTTTTCTAATTGGATTTACTCGGTTCGTGTCATATTTTACTTGAATCTCACCAGTTTTTCCCGGTAAAATTGGGTCTTTTGACCATTTTGGAACCGTGCAACCACAACTTGAAGTTACTTTAGACACTATTAGTGGTGCATCGCCAGTATTTGTAAATTCAAAAACCCTTACCCCATCTGAACCCTTTTCTATAGTTCCATAATCAATAGTGTCAGATTTGAAATTGATTTTTGCTGTTTTTTCCTGTGCGTTCACAGAAAAAATAATTAAACCAATACATAAAAATGTAATTATTTTTTTCATCATTAAAATTTTAAAATGTTTATAAATTTAGATACTTTTTCCATCATCTGCAAAAATAATCGACAAAACGTGTATTTATTTCTAATTTGCAATGTAGTCATTTTGTCATTACCTCATATAGACTTTCACAGAAAAAGAAATATAAGTACTTTTGCAAATCAATGTTCAAAAACTATTCCAAAGTATGCAAATTCCATCAAAATATGATGCAAGTCAGGTAGAAAGTAAGTGGTATGAATACTGGATGAAACATAATTATTTTCATTCAGAACCAGATAATAGAGAGCCTTATACCATAGTAATTCCACCTCCAAATGTTACCGGGATTTTACATATGGGCCATATGTTGAATAATACCATTCAAGATGTCTTAATTCGTAGAGCCAGATTACAAGGTAAAAATGCGTGTTGGGTTCCAGGAACAGACCATGCATCAATTGCTACTGAAGCTAAGGTTGTTGCAAGATTGAAAGAACAAGGTATAGATAAAAATGACTTATCGCGTGAAGAGTTTTTGAAACATGCCTGGGAGTGGACTCATAAATACGGTGGCGTTATTCTAGAACAATTAAAAAAACTAGGTTGTTCATGTGATTGGGAGCGTACTAAATTTACTATGGATGACGATTTATCTGAATCTGTTATTGATGTTTTTATTGACCTTTATAAAAAAGGACTCATTTATCGTGGTTACAGAATGGTAAATTGGGACCCCGTTGCGCAAACCACGCTTTCTGATGAAGAAGTAATTCATGTAGAATGCACAGATAAGCTGTATTATGTTAAGTACAAAATTGAAGGTGAAGATGGATTTGTGACCATTGCAACTACCAGACCAGAAACTATTTTAGGAGACACAGCAGTTTGTGTTAATCCAAACGATGAACGGTTTATACACTTAAAAGGAAAACAGGTTATCGTACCAATTTGTAATCGTGTGGTGCCAATAATTATGGATGATTATGTTGATATGGAATTTGGTACTGGCTGTTTAAAAATCACACCTGCACATGATGTAAATGATAAGGAAATTGGTGAAAGACACAATCTTGAAGTGATTGATATTTTAAATGACGATGGGACATTAAATAGCTTTGGTATGCATTATCAGGGGTTAGATAGAGCAGTAGCCAGAAAGGAAGCGGCCAAAGAGCTTGATGCATTAGGTGTTTTAGTGAAAACTGAAGATTATACACATAAAGTTGGTACAAGTGAGCGCACAAAAGCGGTTATCGAGCCAAAAATTTCAGTGCAATGGTTTTTAAAAATGAAAGATTTGGCAAAACCAGCCCTGGATAATGTGATGAATGATAACATTCAATTTCATCCTGCAAAGTTTAAGAATTCTTATAGAAATTGGATGGAAAATGTTCGCGATTGGAATATTTCCCGTCAATTATTTTGGGGGCACCAAATTCCTGCCTATTATTATGCTGATGGTGTAAATGACTTTGTGGTAGCGAAAACTAAGGATGAAGCTCTAATGTTAGCACAACAAGCAACTAACAATCATGATTTAGCAATTCATGATTTAAGACAAGAAGCTGATGTGGTAGACACATGGTTTTCGTCTTGGTTGTGGCCAATTTCGGTGTTTGATGGTATTAGAAATCCAGACAATGAAGAAATAAACTATTACTATCCAACCAACGATTTGGTTACGGCACCAGAAATTATGTTTTTCTGGGTAGCACGCATGATTATTGCTGGTTATGAATATAGAGGTGAATTGCCTTTTAAAAATGTGTATTATACTGGAATTGTAAGAGACAAGCAAGGCCGGAAAATGAGTAAATCTCTTGGTAATTCGCCCGATCCCATAGATTTAATAAAAGAATATGGTGCAGATGGCGTTCGCGTAGGAATGCTTATGTGTTCACCTGCTGGTAACGATTTGCCTTTTGACGAATCACTTTGCGGACAAGGTAAAGCCTTTGCTAATAAAATATGGAATGCATTTAGATTGATTGATGGTTGGGAAGTTGCGGACATTAAACAACCAAAATCATCAAAAATGGCCATTGAATGGTTTGAATCAAAGTTTCAGGAAACATTAGAAATCATTGAAGATCATTATAGCAAATACAGGATAAGCGATGCTTTAATGGTAACCTACAAATTAATCTGGAATGATTTCTGTTCATGGTTTTTAGAAATGATAAAACCAGCCTACCAACAACCCATTGATAAAACCACCTATCAAGCTGCCGTTAAAATCCTTGAGAACAATTTAAAGATTTTACATCCGTTTATGCCATTTTTAACAGAAGAAATATGGCAGTATATTTCTGAAAGAACGCCTCAAGAAGCATTAATTGTTTCTGAATGGCCTAAAGCAAAAAACTTTAACAGGTTGATTTTATCTGAATTTGATTTCGCACAAGAAGTTATTACAGGAATAAGGAATATTCGAAAAGAAAAGAACATACCTTTTAAAGATGCCATTCAACTTTCAGTATTAAACAATGAACATGTCAATACTACATTTGATGAGGTTATTATTAAATTAGGGAATTTAGAAAGCATAAATTATTCATCGGCAACTATTGACGGCGCTTTAACTTTTAGGGTAAAATCAAATGAATATTTTATCCCCATGATTGGTTCAATTGATGTGGAAGCCGAAATTAAAAAACTTACCGAAGAATTAAAATATACCGAAGGGTTTTTGAAATCGGTTCAAAAGAAACTTTCAAATGAACGTTTTGTTGCCGGGGCACCAGAACAAGTCATTGCCATTGAAAGAAATAAAGAAGCGGATGCTTTAGCCAAAATAGAAACCATTAAAGCGAGTTTGGCAAGTTTGAATTAGGGATATGTTAGATGCGTTTAATGATTTTTGGGAAGAAAAGGTTTCTGTTTGAAATTTAATTTTTTCTATGTTCAGCTTTTATTATTTCAGGAATAATCTATTTTTCTGAATAGAAATTATTAAAAATTGATTCCATTGGTTTTTTCTGTTCAGATACCTCTACAATTTCTTTCCAGATTTTATCTGATATTATTAATTTAAGAGGTTGATCAAGTTTTGGGATTTTATCAAAAACTTGGATTAGTTTTTTATCCCATATTTTTGAATGTCTTAATAAATCATCTGGGTAAACCACTTTTCTTTTAGTACCTTCATCCATACCCCTAAATGGTTTTGAAATATTCAAGTAACCATAATCATCGGTTAATTGTTCACCTTTTTGGATATCTCTTATTGCTATTTCAAAATCATATGCTGTTGTAAGGCAATTGGAGTTAAAACTGTGGTTAACAAAACGCCCATAATCCCAACAAAGCACTAAGTTTCCCATATTGTTTCTAAAGGAATATGTTTCTAATATCTCTTTGTAAACAGGTTCCATGGATTCATATTCTTTCGGAGTAAACGCTCTATCTAATTTATCTAAAACCCAGGTTATAGTACCGGCAGGAATAAATTCAGTAGCTACCACACCATATCCAATCTCATTATTTATAAATTGAAGCTCTGTTTTTGGATGAATCATATATTATTATTTATTAAGGAGTTGATGGAAATAAATAAAATAAAAATAGACGATTATTTTCTATATAAAAAGTAATTGTTTACCAATTCAATGTAAGATTGTTTGGCTTCTTCTTCGGTAATGTCTTTTATTTGAAAAAGCGCATTTGTTTTAAATGCATTGATTATTGGTTTTTTGCTATTGGGTCTTTCGTAATTGTTAGTAGCTTTTTTATAATAAGCATACAAACGCAATAAAAAATCTGCAGGAAATGGTTCTGTATAGGCATTAACCCGATAAACAGCATCTTGGAATTCTATATCTAAATCTTTATTAGTCATGAATTTCAGCTATAACACTTTCTCCACCTCTAACTTTTTGGTTGAGTTGCACATTTATTTTAGTGTTTAAAGGTAAAAATAAATCTACTCTTGAGCCAAATTTTATAAAACCTGAATCACTTCCTTGAGTGACATGACTATTTACTTTGGCATAATTTACAATACGTTTAGCTAGTGCACCAGCTATTTGTCTGTATAAAACCTTCCCAAACGTTTGATTTTCAACAACCACGGTAGTACGTTCATTTTCTTCACTGGCTTTAGGATGCCATGCTACTAAATATTTTCCAGGATGGTACTTACTATACAAAATAATTCCACCCAAAGGATACCGTGTCACATGTACATTTATAGGAGACATAAAAATGCTCACTTGTAATCTTTTGTCCTTAAAATATTCGTTTTCAAAAACCTCTTCAATAACCACAACTTTTCCGTCAACCGGCGAAACTACGTGTTTATCATTAAATTCAGTTTGTCGTTTAGGATTTCTAAAAAATTGAAGAATAAGTATGAAGAAGCCTAGAATTAATATCCATAAGATTGTTTGAAGCCAAGGTTTTTCTATAATAGTATCAATTAATAGAAATGATGCAACTACAATTATAAAGGTTGTAAATATGATTTTATGTCCTTCTTTATGAAACATATTGTGTGATTCTTAAAAATAAATAAATAAATGGTGCCGCAAAAATAACGCTATCTAATCGGTCAAGTAAACCACCATGCCCTGGCATTATAACGCCGCTATCTTTAACCTTGGCTTGTCTTTTAAACTTGGATTCTATTAAATCCCCTAAGGTGCCAAAAACACTTATAATGATGCTTAATATTAACCAAGTAGTAAAAGATAATGTGTTTGTAAAGGTAGCAATAAAATAACTTGCAAGGCAGGAAAAAAACAATCCACCTAAGAATCCTTCAACTGTTTTTTTAGGCGAAATTTTTTCAAATAATTTTTGCTTTCCAAAATTTTTACCTATTAAATATGCGAATGAATCATTGACCCAAATTAAAATAAACGATCCTAACAGGATATTTGGGTTGTAGGTTTTATGGTAATTTGCTATCAAATTAAGGAATATAAAAGCACTTGATATATAAAATGTAGTCAGTATAAATCGTTTAGAAACAAAAAGGGGAATTGAATTTTCTGAAAACAAATCTTTAATTAAGAACAACTCAACAAAAATGGATATAACCATAAGTATTTGGGTAGCTTCATCCAATCCTTTATTTGAATTTATGACCAGTTGCCAATATCCAAAAACAAAAAACAGTATTGCAAAAATAATATAGGGAATATAACTTTTAAGTTGAATTAATTTTTTGAACTCACCTAAACAAATAACCCCAAATACTAAAAGCAGGATTGATAATGCCGTTTGGTATTTGAGTGATATGATAAGGAGTAGAACATAAAACAAACCAGAAAGTGCACGAATAATAAATTCTTTCATGGGTAATATTTTATGGTTTAATTGCCATGGCAAATTTGCTAACTGAACATTTTAGATTTTTAATAATCAAATTTACTTGGTTGTTAAAGTTAAAGATCTTCTAAAAGCAGCAAATATAAATTTTTTGAACTACTTCCATAGCTTAAAAAGTCTTTTTCATCTGAAGATTTAAAATGTTTTATTGTGGTAATGTTTGTTGGGATTTTTTGTTTGTTTTTATATTTTATGCCACGTAACCCTTCACCAATAGTTTCAACTATCTGACTTGTTGTTGCATAAACAATAAAATTTACTGGAAGTTCAATAAGTTTTTTTTCTGCAATTTGATTTGAGGAAATAAGCAATGATCCATCATTGGCAATTAAATTTTCACAAGTGGTTATAAAAAAGGTTGCATCACTTATTTTGTTGGTTTGTAATAAATTACAATCCTTAAAAATAATCTTTAAGTTTTTGTCAAAAAAAAAGACTTTTTTGTCTTCCCACTTGTTTTCTGCAATAATATTTTCTACACTTTGAAAGATTTCATCTAAATTTTCACAATACAGAAACTTACCACCATTCGACTTAAAGTTTATAGTAAACTTTTCATCGATTGGCAATTTTAATTCAGGCATATACTTGCCTCGTTCATGAGATTTTAGTTCTTCATCTTTATTTGATTTCGAACCAAATATTTTTCTAAAAAGACTCATTTAGGATTTTGCTATTAGCACAGTTATTTTTGGGGTTTATCAAATATAAAAAATCTTAAATTAACCATACGATTAATTTAAGATTTTTACATAAGTTTCCAAATTATTTTAAAATTTATTCTTCAATAACATCCCTTTCCTCTTTATCAAAATCACGCTTACCAAATATTTTTTCTAGATTATCTTTAAAAATAACCTCTTTTTCAAGTAGCACATTTGCCAGTTCTGTAAGCTTATCTTTATTTTCTTCAAGAAGTTTAATAGCTCGTTGGTATTGTGTTTCAATTAAATCAGATATTTCTTTATCAATAAGTTCAGCTGTTTTCTCACTATATGGTTTGGTAAATCCATATTCATTTTGGCCAGAGGAATCATAGTAAGTTAAGTTGCCAACTTTTTCACTAAGTCCATAAATGGTTACCATAGCGCGAGCTTGTTTGGTCACTTTTTCCAAATCACTCAATGCACCGGTTGATATTTTATTGAAAATCACTTTCTCAGCAGCACGTCCGCCCAGTGCAGCACACATTTCATCAAGCATTTGCTCAGGATGCACAATAAGGCGTTCTTCAGGTAAATACCAGGCAGCACCTAAGGAACGACCTCTGGGAACAATGGTTACTTTCACTAAAGGGGCAGCATGCTCTAACATCCAGCTTACTGTTGCATGACCTGCTTCGTGGTATGCAACTGATTTTTTTTCTTTAGGAGTGATGATTTTATTTTTCTTTTCAAGACCACCAATAATTCTGTCAACTGCATCTAAAAAATCTTGTTTATCTACCTCTTTTTTCCCATTTCTGGCAGCAATTAATGCAGCTTCATTACAAACGTTAGCTATATCAGCACCTGAAAATCCAGGAGTTTGACGCGACAGAAAATCAAGATCTAAATCTTTAGCTTTCACCAATGGTCTTAAATGAACTTCAAAAATTTCCTTACGTTCCCTAATATCAGGTAAGTCAACAAAAATTTGTCTATCAAATCTTCCAGCACGCATTAATGCGGTATCTAAAATATCAGCTCTGTTGGTTGCTGCTAGTACTATTACATTGGTGTTGGTTCCAAATCCATCCATTTCTGTTAAGAGTTGATTAAGTGTGTTTTCACGCTCATCATTACTTCCAGACATGGCATTTTTTCCTCTTGCACGACCAATGGCATCAATTTCATCTATAAAAATAATAGACGGTGATTTTTCCTTAGCCTGTTTAAATAAATCCCGAACTCTTGAAGCTCCAACTCCAACAAACATTTCAACAAAATCTGAACCAGATAATGAGAAAAAGGGCACTTTGGCTTCACCGGCAACGGCTCTTGCAAGTAATGTTTTTCCGGTTCCTGGAGGTCCTACAAGTAAAGCGCCTTTTGGTATTTTTCCACCAAGGGTTGTATATTTTTCAGGAAATTTAAGGAAATCTACAATCTCTTGAACTTCTTCTTTTGCACCTTCAAGACCGGCAACATCTTTAAACGTTGTTTTTACTTCAGTATTTTGATCAAATAGTTTTGCTTTTGATTTCCCGATATTAAAAATCTGACCACCAGCTCCGCCTCCAGCTCCACCAGACATCCTGCGCATTATAAAAATCCAGACACCTATAAGTAATATAAACGGTAGAATACCAATTAATAAATCACCAAAAAAATTATCTTCAGTAATATATACCGGTGTTATATCAAGGTTTTTTTCTTTAATAACTTCATTTAGTTGATTCTGAAAAATCTGCAAATCACCAAACTCAAATTTGTAATTTGGTAGGCGTGTTGCAGTTGGTATTAACGTATTTGGTACTGATTTTTTGAACACTTCTTTTTTCTCAGCGTCTCTTGTGAGGTAAACCTTTGCAATACGTTTGTTTACTATTTCAACTTTTTCAACATCACCATCAGCCACCCATTTTAAAAATTCAGTAGGATTTGTATTGGCCCCTTCCTGGTAACCCACATTACTGAATAATTGTATAGCTAAGAATACAGCTATAACAATTCCATAAATCCAATATGGATTAAATTTTGGCTTTTTATCTTTTATGTTTTTTTTATCGTTTGCCATTCTTTTGTATTAGTAATTTGTTTCTATTACTGTTGTTTTCGCATCGCCCCAAAGACTTTCAATATCGTAATAATCTCTTATATGTCTTTGAAATACATGAACAACAACATTTACATAATCCATTAAAACCCATTCTGCATTGTCTTCTCCTTCAACATGCCACGGATGGTCTTTAAGTGTTTTGCTTACTTTTTTTTGAATTGATTTTACTATGGCGTTAACTTGAGTATTTGAAGTTCCTTCGCAAATTATAAAATAATCACAAACCGAGTTTTCTATGTCTCTTAAATCAAGAATATTTATTTCATTACCTTTAACATCTTCAATACCACTTATTATTACAGAAATCAGTTGGTCTGAGCTTATTTTTTCTTTCGCCATTAATTTGATTTAATTTGTGCAAAGTTATTATTTTTTTAGTTCTTTATACTTTAAATTAATCATAAGATTCTATACCACCATAATAACTTGTCAATGCGTATAATCAAACTTAATGCCATCGATTCTACTAACAGCTATTTAAGAACCCTTTCAAATGAAGAAGTTCTAGAGGATTATACCGTTGTAATGGCAAAACATCAAACCCATGGCAGAGGTCAAATGGGAACTATTTGGAACTCTGAAATGGCTAAAAACCTAACGGTTAGTGTGTTTAAAGATGTTTCTACAATATATATTGAGCACCCATTTTACATTAGCATTGCCGTGTCATTGGCATTGATTAAATCACTGCAAAGTTTTTCTATACCCAAATTAAGTGTAAAATGGCCAAACGACATTTTGTCAGAAGACAAAAAGATTTGTGGCATTTTAATTGAAAATGTCATAAAACAGAATAGTTTAAGAGCATCAATAATAGGAATTGGATTAAATGTTAATCAAACTAATTTTAAAGGCCTCCCAAAAGCATCATCACTTAAATTACTTAAAGGAAATACTTTTAATTTGGATGAAGTGCTACAAACTTTGATGAAGTATTTAAAATATTACTTTATGATATTAAGAAAGGGAGAATCTGATTTCTTAAAACAAGAATATGAATCTTATCTATTCAGAAAAAATAAACCTTCAACCTTTAAGGATGTTGAAGGGAATGCCTTTACTGGTTTTATAAAAAATATTTCTATTTCAGGAAATCTACAAGTATTACTTGAAGATGATATTTTGAAAGAATTTGATCTGAAAGATATTACCCTGTTATATTAAATAGATTTAGGGATACTTGTAGCTAGGGTTTCAATAAATTTTCCAATGGGGCCTTTAATCATCATGGCCATCATAGGGTTAAAATCACCACTAAATTCTAATTGTACCTCACTGGTTGAAGCGTCTATTTCTGTAATATTACCGGTAAGAGAAAAATCCAATTTGCCTCCGGCAGCTCCAAGTACAATTTTATTTGGAGGAATGGTCTCCTTTTTTTTAAGAATAATTTCTGGCATACCTTTCAATGCAAACAAAAATTTATCATCACCCAATACTTCAAACTTACTAATGTTTTCAGGCATTAACGATTCAAAATTTTTGATATCTGATAAGAAATCAAAGACTTCCTGTGAAGATTTACTAACATTTATTTTTGGTGATTCTAAATTCATAAGGTATTATATTTTGTATAGGGTAATCAATTAGCGTTCCATTCACTAGGATTTGAATTCCAATCTGACAATGTTTCCAGTTCTTTTTGAGTAATATATTTAGTTTCCAAGGCTTGTTCCAATAAGTTTTCATAATTACTTAAAGTATATAAAGTCACATTTTCTTTCTTGAAATTTTCAGTAGCAATATCAAAACCATAAGAAAAAATGGCCATCATTCCTTTAACATTTACTTTGGCTTCTTTTAATGCTTTCACCGCGTTTAAACTGCTTTTTCCAGTGCTTATTAAGTCCTCAACAACAACAACATTTTGACCTTTTTGTACAAAACCTTCAATTTGATTCATCCTTCCATGGCCTTTTGCTTCGGGCCTCACATATATAAATGGTAGCCCTAAGTATTCTGCAACAAGCATTCCTATACCAATGGCGCCTGTAGCAACACCTGCAATAACATCTGGTTTACCGTAAAGTATTTCAATTTCTTTCCCCATGGTTTCTCTAATGTAATTTCTTATTGGAGGAAATGATAAAATAATGCGGTTGTCACAATAAATGGGTGACTTCCACCCGGAAGCCCATGTAAAGGGTTGTTTTGTGCTTAGTTTTATTGCATTGATTTGTAATAACACTTCAGCAGTTTTCTTGGCAATATCTTTGTTGAAAATCATAGTTTTCAAATTTACATATAAAATTAGTTTTAGATTACAGTTGGGCTTGAATAAAAAAATTTTTTTTCGCGGTGGTGATTTTGACATTAAAAATGATATTTTTACCGCATTGAAATTGTTAAATACAAAACATGTATAAAGTTTTTGTCAATGACAAACCTATTATTTTAACGACTGAAGTTGAACAGGAAATAGGCTTTAAAAATTATTTACTTAATACCGTAAATATTGGAAAAGTAATTAAGGAATTAAACGCTACATCCTTAAAAGAGGTTCGTCTTATTCATAAAAATAAAGACAAATTGCTTAAAAAATTTCTTAAAAAATTACCAAATGTTGTTGCTGGAGGCGGAAAGGTGAAAAATGAAAAGGGGGAGATTTTATTTATTTATAGAAATGATAAATGGGATTTGCCCAAGGGCAAAATTGAAGGTAAGGAAACTATTGAAAATACGGCCCTTAGAGAAGTTACTGAAGAAACAGGCGTTAACGGATTAGAGATTGTTAAACCTTTAGAAACAACCTATCATATATTCAAACGCAATGGCCGGCATAGAATAAAAGTCACCTATTGGTTTGAAATGAAAACAAGTTTTAACGGCGATTTATATGCGCAAGAAAATGAAGGCATCACAAAAGTAGAATGGCTAAATCAAGAACAAACAAATAAGGCTCTTGAAAATTCTTATGCCAATATCAAGTTATTGATATAACGGGTATCGTTAATATAACAATAGGTTTTTTCACAATACTTACTTTTTTAAGATTACCAGTTCTAATTGGTGAGGCCCTTTATTTTCAACGTTTTAGTATTCATAATTAGGTAATTAAAGGAATAAAGCCTTGCTCCTTGCCATATTAGATGTATTTTTGCCGCTTCAAAAAAATACCATGACTGAGTTTATAAGAAAACAAACTACCAATGCAAAAAATGATATTTTAAGTGGATTAACCGTTGCTTTGGCTTTGGTACCAGAGGCCGTTGCATTTGCTTTTGTAGCTGGAGTTGATCCTTTAGTTGGGTTATATGCCGCTTTTATGATTGGTTTCATCACTTCTATTTTTGGTGGCCGACCAGGCATGATAAGTGGTGCAACCGGTGCGCTTGCTGTGGTCATGGTGGCGCTTGTTGCAGAAGGAAATGCCATGGGAGTTGAAGGGGAAAATCTAGGACTTTATTATTTGTTTGCAACCGTTATTTTAATGGGTATCATTCAAATGCTTGCAGGGTTTTTAAAGCTTGGGAAATTTATTCGGTTAATACCGCATCCAGTCATGATGGGTTTTGTAAATGGTTTAGCCATTGTGATATTTTTATCGCAATTGAAGATGTTTATGACTTTTGAAAACGGTGATTTTGTTTGGATGCAAGGCTTTCAACTTTGGACTATGATTGGTTTGGTAGCTTTAACCCTATTAATCATGTTTGGACTACCAAAACTAACTAAAAAATTACCTGAAGCTTTAATCGCTATTTTAGTGGTTTCAGCCATTGTTATTTTTGGAAAATTGGATGTAGCCACTGTTGGAAGTTTTATAAGAGAAGGTGGTGGAGAAGGTTTAAAAGGAGGTTTGCCACAATTTCAATTTGATATTTTTAATAAAGTGCCTTTTAATTTCGTTACCATTAAATTTATTTTTCCATATGCATTAATATTGGCCGCTATTGGTTTGATAGAATCTTTAATGACCCTGAATTTAATTGATGAATTAACAGAAACCAGAGGTGACACCAACCGAGAATGTTTGGCACAAGGTGGCGCTAATATTGTAACCGGTTTTTTTGGGGGCATGGGTGGTTGTGCCATGATAGGTCAGTCATTAATTAATATAAAAGGCGGCGGAAGAGGACGACTTTCAGGTATAGTAGCATCATTGGCACTTTTAGGATTTATTTTATTTGCTTCAGGATTAATTGAACAAGTTCCAATTGCCGCATTGGTAGGCGTTATGTTTATGGTGGTAATAGGTACGTTTGCTTGGAGCAGTTTCAGGATTTTATTAATAAGAGCATAATTTAGTTCTTACATTATATATTTTTCTTACCTTTAT
>CAXBJF010000028.1:0-48231 GCA_963976005.1 uncultured Flavobacteriales bacterium
CCTTACTGGATTTGACTTAGTTTTTAATCAGTAAACTTGCGGATTTAAGGATATTCTTTTTAAAAATGTTTAATAGGCAGTATTTAAATTATATAAATAAAAAGTCCTACATTAAGCAGGACTTTTTTAATATAAGCTGTAGTAAATACCTTTATTATAAGGTATTTACGTTATTTAAATCTTCAAACGCTTTTTTTAATCGCTCAACAAAGGTTACTTCACCGGCACGTAACCAAACACGTGGGTCATAGTATTTTTTGTTTGGGGAGTCTGCTCCTGTTGGATTTCCTATTTGAGATTGTAAATAGGCTTCATTTGTTTTCATGTAATCACGAATACCACTCATGAATGCATATTGCATATCGGTATCAATATTCATTTTTACTACCCCATAGCTAATGCCTTCACGAATTTCTTCAACGGTTGAGCCAGAGCCACCATGAAAAACAAAATCAATATGATTGTGCCCTACGCCATATTTTTTTGATATGTAGTCTTGAGAATTCTTTAAAATTTTAGGGGTTAATTTTACATTTCCGGGTTTGTAAACACCATGAACGTTACCAAAAGCTGCGGCTATAGTAAATTGGTCACTTACTTTGCTTAATTCTTCATAAGCATAAGCAACTTCATCGGGTTGCGTATACAACTTAGAATCGTCTACATCCGTATTATCTACTCCGTCTTCTTCACCTCCTGTTACGCCAAGTTCAATTTCAAGTGTCATGCCCATTTTGCTCATCCGTTTTAAATATGATTTGCATATTTCAATGTTTTCTTCAAGAGGTTCTTCTGAAAGATCAATCATGTGAGAACTGAACAATGGTTTTCCTGTTTCAGCAAAATGTTTTTCACTGGCATCTAACAAACCATCTATCCATGGCAATAATTTTTTTGCACAATGATCGGTGTGTAATATTACTGGAACACCATAAGATTCTGATAATATGTGAACATGTTTAGCACCTGCAATGGCACCCGCAATAGATGCTTTTTGGCCCTCATTACTTAACCCTTTTCCTGCATTAAATTGTGCGCCACCATTAGAAAATTGAATAATAACCGGCGCTTTTAAGGCAGCAGCAGTTTCCAATACACCATTTATAGTATCTGAACCAATGACGTTTACTGCTGGTAAAGCAAACCCTTTTTCTTTTGCAAGTTTGAAAATTGCTTGAACTTCTTTACCTGTAGCAACGCCAGGTTTTATATTGTGTCCCATTTCTATTAAATTAGTTTATGATTTTATTTTTACAATTCAAAAGTAATGAATTTTTAGTTATTTAGTTGTGATTTTAAGGTTTGAAACCTTGAAAATAAAACTAAAACGTTGTAGTTTATAGTGTGGAAACCATCCTTTAAAAGGGATAGTTAATACCAATATTGTAAACAGCGTTTCCAAAATTATAATCATTAAACCACCTGTTTTGATCTTGGTAAATAGGGTCATAAGTTTTAAAACCAACATCAAACCTAAATACAAAAAAACTAAAGTCATAACGCAAGCCAAAACCAGAACCTATAGCAATATCTTTTAACGAATTTAAACTTGAGAATACAGAATTTTGATCAGTAACTTCATCTAATACATTCCAAATATTTCCTGCGTCAATAAAAACGGCACTATATAAGTCACCAAACAAATTAAATCGTTGTTCTGCACTAAATGCTAATTTAAAATTAGCTTCATTAAATTCATTGGAGCTTTCTGAACTACCAGGGCCTAAACTGTAGGCTGTCCATGCCCTATTATCATTAGCGCCACCAGCAAAGAAACTCTTTGAAAAAGGGATGCTTGTTGCATTTCCGTAGGGTATGGCTATACCTGCATAGCTTCTAACGGCAAAAATATTTTTTTTACCGAAATCCCAATGTTTTGTATAATCTAGTTCTAATTTGGAATATTGTGAATAGGCCACATTGAAAAGCTCATATCTGTCACTGTTGTCTTTCGTTAAACCTAAAAATTTAGAAGTAAGCGAGAGCATATTCCCTGCCAATTCTAATTTGAACCTAAAGATTGAAAAATCCTCATCATACAAATTTTTACGAGTGTCTTGAACCATACTAAAGACAGATGAGAAAATTAAGTTGTTCTCTGTTAAGCGCTGTTTACGCTCTTCAATGCTGGCAACGGTTTTATAATTGGGGTCATTTGGTGTTAACGAGGTATTGTTATTTAAAACATTACTTATAAAGGCATCAGTTTCTTCAGGATATGTTAAATTTATTCCGTTATTGTAATTTAATAAAAGTGATATGTCATTAAGTGTATTGTAAGAATTTTGATAAACCCCAAAATAGTTGCCAACATTCAAATTTCTAACATACTGCGCATTGAATATGTCCAATCTATTTGTGATATTTTTTGAAGGATTCCATTTAAAATTAAAAATCCCGCTAAATGTTTGTTTGTCCAACCCAACATTTGTTTGACTTGATGTTGATAAGCTAATACGGGTGCTAGGAGACATGTATTTAGGAACAATTTTTTCAGTATTGAACGGTGAAAATAATCTTGGAATGGTTAAGTTCAAATTAACACCAATTTCTATAATATCGAAAAAACTATTCGAGCCATTCGCTGCGTCTTTTGAAGACCCTATGGAACCTATTCCTGATATTTCAAATGTTTCAGCACCACGAAAAACATTTCTAATTGAAAGACTTGGGTTTATTGCTAAACCTATTCTTTGAATATTACTTTGTGATACTTCAGTACTAAACCCTAAATTGAATTTTTTTAAAGGTGTTAAAAAGACATCAGTGGTTAAGGTTGAATCGTCGTTCTCTGTATATTTAATGTCAGGGTATTTAAAAGTCCTTAATTCACTTAAATATCTGTATGAACGGGTTCTGTCAATATCTTTAAAAAGGCTATTTGGTGAAATAAAAATAGCGTCAGTTAATGCTTTAGGCCTAAACCGCATTTTACCAATACTGAATAATTTAAAGCCATTATAAGTGACAGAGTCTGTTCTGGAATCGTTTCTTTTTTCAAAAGTACCGTCGGTATAAATATTCACATCTTTTACGTAATAAATCTTAAATGGTTCTCTTAAAACGGTGTCTTGTTCGCGTATAGCCCTATCTTGAATTTGAACCATTACATTAACTTTTTTATTAGTATTTACCGTGTCAATTTCAAAAGAGACATAGTCTTGATTGAAATGATAAACACCTTTATTTCGTAACTCTGTTGAAATACGATCACGCTCTAATTGAAAATTAACTGTTTTGTACTGTTCATTTGGTTTCAGGTAGGAATTGATTTTAGTTAGTCTATATAAAGAATCAACGACGTTAGGCACTTTTTTTTTCGTGATAGAATCAAGAATATAAGGGTCACCGGTTTTAACAAAATAATCAATATCTGCGCGTTGTTTTTCTCCTTTATTAATGTTATATGTTGCCGTTACATTAAACCAACCGTTGTTAATGTAATAATCCTGAAGGCGTTTAATAGATCTTTTTGTGCGCTCTTCATCAATAATTACCGGTGCTTCCCCGGTTTTTTTTAACCAGCTGTTAAAATTGATACGGTTTTCTATGTATTTTTCTAATTGTTTTTTAGAAAGTAATGATTCATAATGTTCTCTTTTATTTGGTTTCTTATCAAAATTGGAATTTATTATGGAATCAATATTGGGTCTGGCTAAATTGTAAATATGTAAACGCAAAGGCACTTTTAAAATGTGACTGTTTGGACTTTGGTATAAAAGATTGTTCATGGTTTCACTATTCTCTTTTTTATCATTCACATAAATTGAGTTTTTTGAGAGTAAGTAACTTGCTTGAGGAACCCGTTTTACTGAATTACAAGAGGTTATGAAACTTGCTGTAATAATAAAAATCAGTATGTTGTAATAGTTAAGTTTCAAGTAATCTTATGGTTGTTATAGGTAATAATTGTTTTTAAAAATCTAATTTTTCAGTAAAATTTTGTTTGTGTCTTATTTTTATCCAAAAATACATTATTTCTCTAGAAAAAAATATTTAAATAATAGACAAGAATTTATATAAACCGTGATATTTTCATTTTCTTTATAATATAAAAATCGAACAATAATATGGATTGCATGCTATCAAAAAACCAAATTAAATTAATATCAAGTTTAAAGCAAAAAAAGCGCAGGTTGCAATCTGGTCTTTTTGTTGTTGAAGGGGTGAAAACAATAAAAGAACTTTTACAATCACAATTTGTGTTAGATACATTATATACCACTGAATCTTTCAAAAGTGATGCCAAACAAGAAGAACTGATTTCTGAAACAGAATTAAATCGTATTAGTTTTTTAAAGACACCCAATAAAGCATTAGCCATATTTAAAATACCAAAACCAAAAGCAATAGATTTTAATGAATTGATTATAGCACTTGATGATGTCAGGGATCCCGGTAATTTGGGTGCCATTATACGTTTATGTGATTGGTTTGGAGTGAAAGATTTGGTTTGCAGTGAAGAAACAGTTGATTGTTATAATCCTAAGGTTATACAAGCCACCATGGGCTCTATTACAAGAGTGAATGTATCTTATACAGATTTGTCGGTTTTTTTAAAGCAATCTGAACAAAACAGTTATGGTGCCTTTATGAATGGAACTTCTGTTTATAATATGGAACTGCCATCAAAAGGTATTCTTGTTTTGGGGAATGAAGCCAATGGCATTTCTAACGAATTAGAAAAGATTATTAATAAAAAAGTAACCATCCCAAGATTTGGAAATTTACAAGCAACAGAAAGTTTAAATGTAGCCACCGCAACAGCTGTTTTACTCAGTGAATTTAAGCGAAGGTTTATTGAAAAGTAAAATTAACGAAGATACCTCGGGTTTTCATGTTATTTATATTACTTGTCCACGGGCTGTTAGGATCTTTATCCCTAACCAGTTCGTCATTGATGCCAAATATACCCCGAATTGAAGGCGTGAATTTAAAGTTGTACAAATACAAATCAATGCCAAAACCAAGTTCATAAAAAAGGGTGTTCTTTGTGGTTCTAAATTGGCCGTTTTTATTATCATCCGGGTTGTTTTCATTGCTTGATAGGTTTAGCGCCGTTGAAAAGCCACCAACTACAAATGGTTTAAAATTATTAATTCTTTTGGCAGAAAATTTAACCAATAATGGAATATGAACATATGTTGCTTTAACATCTCTCACCAAATCATTGTTATTATATGAAATGCCTTGAAAGTAGGTGGCACTATAATACAGCTGCCTTGTTGAAATGACTAACCCGGGCTCTATCCTTAAATCAATAAAATCATTAATGCGTAAATTGCCAATTAACCCAACATTAAAACCGATGCTTCTTTTAACATAAATATCGCGTAAATCTTGGTTGTAATCAAAATTAAAATCATAATTATTAAAGCCGAGGTAATAACCCCATCTTAATAAATTATGATCTGTTGAGCCTCTGCCTTGATTAGCATCATAGGATACTTTTTCTTTGGTAAAAAGTTGTGCATGACCGGTTTGAAATAAAAATAAAAATATAAATAGAAAAAAGGTGTTTTTCATATTATTGCTTTGATGATGTATAGATTGTGGCAACTCCAAACGTTTGCGGAAAATCTTCAACATTAATAAACCCAATTTCTCTTAAAATATTGTTTAACGTTTCGCCATAAGGAAAAACAGATGCAGATTCACTTAAGTACTGGTAGGCACTTTTATCTTTTGAAAACAGTCGTCCAATAACCGGCAACATATATTTAGTGTACATTTTGTAACCTTGTTTAAAAGGGGGTTTTATTGGGACAGAAGTTTCCAAAATAACAAAAATACCGTTTGGTTTCAGGACTCTTAAAATTTCAGAAAGTCCTTTTTCTAAAGTTTCAAAATTGCGTACTCCAAATGCAACGGTTATGGCATCAAAAGTGCTGTCTTCAAAAGGCATATTTTCAGAATCCCCTAAAACCATGTCAATGGTGTTTTGAAGTTTTTTCTTTATGATTTTTTGTTTTCCAACATCAAGCATGCCACTGCTAATATCTAAACCTATAATTTTAGTGGCATTTGTTTTTGCCAGTGCAATGGCTAAATCTCCGGTTCCTGTAGCAATATCCAAAATAGTTTTTGGGTTGGTTTTTTCAACAATTTTTACAACCTTTTTTCGCCATTTCACATCTATTCCAAAAGAAATAACTCTATTTAAGCCATCATATTCACCAGAAATGGTGTCAAACATCTTGGTGACTTGATCCTTTTTTCCTAAATCACTGTTTTTATATGGGGTTATTTTTGACAAACTATTTTTTTAACAAACCTACATAATTTATTTTGACTTTAAAATATCAAGTGAAATCTAAATAAATATTATTGTCGTATCTCTGGAATATATTTAAATATCGTCAATCAGAGAATTTATAATTTTTTTTAGAAATCTTAAGCGGCATCTTTACAAATTTATATTGTTCAAGTTTAATGAGGTAATATTTATTTTATATTTGTGCTACTTTTTATGAATAAACACAAATGAAAATAATTATTGCTGGAGCAGGTGAAGTAGGATTTCATTTAGCAAAACTTTTATCATACGAATCTCAGGAAATAACACTAATAGATCCAAAGAAGGACAGCCTTGTTTATGCGGATACACATCTGGATATAAAAGTTTTAAAAGGTGACGCAACTTCTATTAAGTTATTGACAGAGGCTAAGGTTGATACTACCGAATTGTTTATTGCAGTAACTTCTTCTCAATCAACTAATATTACGGCATGTGTATTAGCTAAAGAACTTGGGGCTAAGAATACAATTGCCAGAATTTCAAATACAGAGTTTATTGATTATAGTGGGAAAGCCGGTTTTACAAAGTTTGGAATTGATGAGTTGATTTCACCAGAATCCTTAGCGGCAAAAGAGATAGAATTACTTTTAAATCAATCCGTTTTTAATGATACTTATGAGTTTGAAAATGGCGCATTGACCATGTTGGGATTAAACCTAAAAAAAACAGCAAAAATTGTTGGTAAATCTGTTAAAGAGGCAGCAAAAATTATTCCTGATATTCATTTTGTTCCTATTGCCATTCAACGTCAAGGTTCCAATTTAACAATTATACCCAGAGGCGATACTATGTTAGCTGAAGGGGATCACGTTGTTTTTATAACTTCTAAAGGAGGTGATGAAGAATTATGTAAACTTGCTGGCTTGTTTAAATCTGAAATTAAAAATGTAATGATTTTAGGTGGAGGAAGAATTGGCAGAAAAACGGCCAAGAGTTTAACACATGGAAAGTTCAATATTAAAATTGTTGAACATGATAAAGAGAGAGCCCTTGAACTTGCAGATAGATTGCCAAATGCTTTAGTGATAAATGGTGATGGTAGGAATGTTGAATTATTAGAAGAAGAAAACATTGGTGAAATGGATGCTTTTATTGCGGTTACTGGAAATTCTGAAACGAACATTATATCTAGTTTAGTCGCAAAAAACAGAGGTGTTAAAAAAACAATTGCCCTAGTTGAGAATATGGATTATTTTGAACTGTCGCATTCTATAGGTATAGATACCTTAATAAACAAGAAACTCCTTGCTGCAAATAGTATTTTTAGATATATAAGAAAAGGAGATGTGGTTGCTATGACTAAACTTAATAGTATGAATGCTGAGCTTTTGGAGTTTATTGTTAATCCAAAGTCTAAAATCTGCAATAAAATAATAAGAGATCTTAATTTTCCATTAACAGCAATTATTGGAGGAGTTATTAGAGATGGAGAAGGAATGGTTGCACTTGGAGATTTTAAAGTGGTGGCCGGAGATAGAGTTGTAGTATGTTGTTTGCCGCAATCCATAAAAAAAATAGAGAGTTTTTTCTTCTAGAAAAAAATAATTTGTGAAACTGAATTATAAAATTATTTTTCACCTTTTCGGGTTACTGTTATTATTTAATGGGGGCTTTATGCTGTTGTCTTCTTTTGTAAGTTTAATTTATAGAGACGGTGTTACATTTCAATTATTTCTGGCAAGTCTTATTACCTTAATTGTAGGAGGTATAGTTATGTTGTTTACCAGATTTCATACCAAAGAAATGAATAAACGCGAAGGCTATATTGTGGTAGCTTTTGGTTGGGTAATTATGACTTTGTCTGGTACATTGCCTTATGTTTTTACTGAAAGTATTCCAAGTTTTACTAATGCTTTTTTTGAAACCATGTCTGGTTATACTACTACAGGTGCAACTATTTTAAATGATATTGAAGCAATACCAAAAGGGGTTTTGTTTTGGAGAAGTTTAACTCATTGGATTGGTGGTATGGGTATTATTGTTCTAGCAATTGCAATTTTACCTTTATTAGGAATTGGAGGCATGCAACTTTTTGCAGCTGAAGCTCCTGGTCCGAGTACAGATAAATTACATCCAAGAATTACGGATACCGCTAAACGTTTGTGGCTCATTTACTTTGGCTATACGGCTGCAGAAACCATTTTGCTAAAGTTAGCAGGTATGTCTTTTTTTGATGCTATAAATCATTCTATGGCTACGTTGTCAACAGGAGGGTTTTCAACTAAGAACACTAGTGTGGCGTATTGGAATGGGCAACCTATAATTCAATATATTATTATTCTATTTATGTTTTTGGCAGGAACTAACTTTGTGTTGAGTTATTTTGCGTTTAAAGGAAAAGTTCAAAAAGTAATTAAAGATGAAGAGTTTAAACTATATTTTAAATTCATAGTTATTTTTACTGTAATAGCGGCACTTATTATTTATTTCAGAGCAGATGTTTCAGCATCATCAATCTCTCACCCATTGGTATGGGGAGAAGCCGAAGGCGCTATAAGACATGCACTATTTCAGGTGTTATCGGTTATAACCACAACGGGATTTATAACGGCAGATTATACGATGTGGACTCCTTTTTTAGTTGTACTCTTTTTCGGACTCATGTTTTTAGGAGGATCAGCTGGAAGTACTTCTGGAGGTGTAAAAGTGGTTCGCCATATACTTATGATTAAGAATGGGTTTTTAGAATTTAAACGCACATTGCACCCTAGTGCCATTGTGCCTGTACGTTATAATAGCAAATCTGTTCCGGGAAAAATTGTATTTAATATATTAGCTTTCTTTATTTTATACATGTTATCCTTTATAATTGGGGCTTTAGTTTTTTCTATGTTTCAGATTGATTTTCAATCTTCCATTGGTTTGTCTGCATCAAGTTTAGGAAATATTGGTCCTGCGCTTGGTAATTTTGGCCCTGTAAATAATTATTCATCACTGCCTCCATTAGCACAGTGGTGGGCATCTTTTTTAATGCTAATAGGGCGTTTAGAACTCTTTACGGTACTTATTTTGTTTACACCTTTCTTTTGGAGAAACAGATAAGTGACTTTTTTAAAATTGTAATTCATAATTCTTTAAAACCATGTCAATGTGTTTTGAAGCTTTTTTTTTTAAAACAATACATTGTTATTTTATCAGATTATCAACTTACTTAATAATTGCTTTCCGTTAAAATTTTATAACAATCAAAAAAAATCATGTAACATAATGTAGTGCATGTAACTTTACTTTTGTGTCATTAGGTGTAGCATACACTTATATCATTTAATTTAATAAAGATTATGAATAAGACTATAAAATTAATTTTATTAGTTGCTGGTATTGGGCTTTTTGTATATGGAATTTATCTTCTTGTAATGCCAGAAACTTCATTGGATTTAGGTATTGTAAATATTGAAACACAAGATAATAAGAATGCTTATATAACCATTGGTTTAGGTTTAGCTTCGTTATTAGCTGGTTTAATAGTTGGAAAAAAAGCTTAAAATCATCAATCTATAAAATTTAATAAAATATTGATGATTGAGTTGAAACATGAAAGCATGTTTTAATTATGGAAGTTTAACAGAAAGCGACACAAACCTTTCTCAAAAAGTTATAATTGAAGAATTATTGAAAGATCATGACACTGTAAGTACGGATTTAAGAGAAATAATAACTTCTATTGAAGAAGATATAGACAACAAGAGGACCGCGGATTTTTTAACAGTACTATAACAATCACACGAATTTAAAGTTTGGGTATTGAGAAAATACACCAAATAATAAAATAAATTAACAATAAAAATTTGAAATTATGAACACAACAGAAATTAAAGGAAACTGGAACGAGTTAAAAGGAAAATTAAAGCAAAAATATGCTTCATTAACAGATGATGATTTGCTTTTTGCAGAAGGAAAACAAGATGAACTAGTTGGAAGATTACAGGAAAAATTAGGAAAATCTAAAGAGGAAATACATACAATCATCTCTGATTTATAGAAAAAGTTAAACTGTCTAGAGTCGTTGCACCCATGGTTTTTTGGTTAGTTTAATCATGTTTTGTAATTTTTAGTCAGTTTTTTTATTTTTTTAAATGATAAAATGAATTCAAAAACCCACATTAATCATAGCGCTTTAAGTTTACTTTCACTTATTGCCATTGTATTCATTTTATATATATTAAAACCAGTGATCATGCCTATATTATTTGCATCCATATTGGCAATCATGATATTTCCTGTTCAAAATTTTCTAGAAAAAAGATGGAGATGCCATCGCTTATTTGCGTCTTTGTGCTCAATAACAATAATATTCTGTGTAACAGCCTTAATAGGTTCAATAATCTATTTTAGACTTAACGCTTTAATTAATAACAGTGACATCTATATTGCAAAATTAACAACGCTTTACTATAACTTTATAGAATTTACTTATGACTTTTTTGGTATAAGTAGAAGAAGTTCATTATTCACAAAAGATTTAAGAATTGAAAGTCTGTTAAAAGGACGCTTTGATAAAATTGGTGAATTTATCTACCAGTCAGGATCCCTATTCAGCTACTTTGTTTTAGTTCCTATTTATCTGTTTTTCTTTTTGTACTACAGACGTTTTTTTAAAGTCTTTTATTATAAATTATTTAGAAATAAGCCAAAAGCGTTTTTAAACAGAATGATTCGGAAAGTATATAGAATTCAACAAAATTATTTGTTGGGATTAATCAAGGTCATAATAATTGTTGGGTGTTTAAATAGTATTGGATTGCTTTTGTTAGGAATTGGAAACCCTTTCTTCTTTGGTTTTTTTGCTGCTTTTTTATTATTAATTCCCTACATAGGGATTATAATTGGCTCGTTAATTCCTGCCATCATTGCTCTGGCAACTAAAGATTCAGCTTGGTATGCGTTTGGTGTTATTGCCATATTTGGCTTTATACAATTTTTAGAAGGTAATTTCATTACGCCAAAAATAACGGGTTCTAAAGTGAGCATTAATGCTTTTATAGCCATACTATCATTTATTGTTTTTTCAATGCTTTGGGGTATTGCTGGTATGATTGTGGCATTGCCAATTACGGCTACATTAAAAATTATTTTTGATAATACCCCGGAATACCAGGCCTATGGCTTTTTAATGGGTGAACCTATAGACAAGCACTTGCATAGTTCTGTTAGAAATAGGCTAAAAGCATGGAGGAAAATAAGAAAAATGAAACCGTTATAATTTAATAGTGTTTGTTTTTTTGTGCCTATTTTGAACTAATTAAATAATAAATAAATAGCCAATTATAAAAAACCCTTCACTATCTTTACTCGTTAAGTTATTAATGAAAACTTAACTTATTATTATTTATTATATGAACCTTTTCTTGAAATTTGATTTTAAAACAATTAGTAAAAAAGTATTGGAGTCTAAGTTTAATGAGCTAAACTTGGAATACAAAATTTTAGGTTTTGGAGAGGTTGAACTTTTAAAAAAATTAAATCCAGAGGAATACCTTGCACTAAATGATTCTTTAAATGACTATGGTATTGAAATTGTTGAAAACCAAAAAAGCATTTTAGTTCAAAAAATCAAAGACGTTATTATTGATATGGTTTTTAATGAAGATATCAACTTAAGTGTAAAAACGTCGGTGTATTTATCAGAAAAACTGGAACACAGCTATGGTTATCTTTCCAATCTATTTTCAGAAGTCACCTATTCTTCCATAGAAAATTTTATTATCATTCAAAAAATTGAATACGCAAAACAACTTATTTTAAACACTGAATTAACTTTAACTGAAATTGCTTTCAAACTAAACTATTCCAGCGTCGCACATTTAAGCACCCAGTTTAAAAACACAACGGGTATTACACCTTCTGCATTTCAGCGCATTATTTCAAAAAGAAGAACCATTGCTCAGCAAAAAAACTAACTACAATTTATAAAATACATGATGCAAAACGATTATATACATATTATTCTTGCAGATGATGATGAAGATGATCGGCTTTTTTTTACGGATGCGTTTAATGAGCTAAGTATGAACACTAAAGTAAATACCTTTAATGATGGTGTTGAACTTATGGATTATTTAAATAAGGAAGATGCCATTTTACCCCAGGTGCTTTTTTTGGATTTAAATATGCCAAAAAAATCAGGGATAGAATGTTTGAATGAAATTAAAAGCCATAGCAAAATGTCTGAAATAGCCATTGCTATTTATTCCACTTCAGCATCTGAAGAAGATATTGAAGAAACCTTTGTGCTCGGGGCAAATATTTACATAAAAAAACCAGATAGTTTCAAAAAATTAAAAAAGGTGCTTTCAGAAGTGGTATCCATTAATTGGCAATACCACACCAATGGATTAAATAAAGATAATTTTTTATTAAAAATATAATGACAAAAAAGTTGTTTGTAAAGTCATCAGTTTTTTTAAAATCCATTTTTTTGGTTAGTCTATTTGTAATTCTTTTAATAGGAGGGTTTACATATAAACACATTTCCAATTTAACCGATTCCACAAAACTGGTTGTTGCCACTTATAAAGTTAATGTAGAATTAGAACAAGTTATTTCCTATTTAAAAGACGCAGAGAATGGCCATAGATATTATATTTTAACAAAAGACACCCTCTATCTAGCACCATATTTAAACGCTAGGGAAAAAGTGAATATATCGTTTGCGCAATTAAAAGAACTGATAAATGATAATACCAAACAAAAAGAAAACTTAATTGCTTTAAGTAAATTAATAGATACGCTTTTTACAAATTTTACCGAAACGGATGCGTTTGTAACAAACAATCAAACAAACACTGAAGAATTTAAAACTTACTTTTTTAAGGAAAAAGTAATTATGGATTCCATGAGGCGCCAGGTTAACGATATGATTGCGTATGAAAACAAACAACTTGATGATCGCCAAAAGCGGTTCCAAAATAATTTGCAATTTACGCCATTGTTCTTTTATTTTGTGTTATTGGTTACCCTTGTATTAATAATTATTTCATTTAATAAAATCAGTGTTGATTTTAAAAACACAAAACGTATTAACGATCAATTATTAGTATTTAAAGAAGCAACCATTCAATTGGAAGAGACAGGTAAGCATGGTAATTGGGTTTGGCATATTGACAAAAACGAGTTTACGTTTTCAGATAATTTTTATCGGGTTTTAGGTGAAGAACCAGGGTCTTTTAAGCCCACCTTAGATAATTTAATGAAGTTTGTACATCCTGACGACAAAAAAAAGCTTGCTAAAGAGATGGAACAAATGATGCAAGATAAAGACTTACCATTTATTTACTTCAGGATTACACAAAAGGATGGCACCATTAAACATATAAAAAAATATGGAAAACTTTTAAGTAATATAGATGGTGAAAAAAGAATAATAGGAAATATTACTGATATTTCAGATGAAATTGAAAATTTTTTAGAACTTGAAGAGCGCAATTTAGAACTAGAAAGAAATAACAAAGAACTTTCAGACTTTAATTATGTTGCAAGCCACGACTTGCAAGAGCCATTGCGAAAAATACAAACGTTTATATCCAGATTGGAAGATAAAGAATCTAAAAACTTTTCAAATACAGGACTTCAATATCTTGAGCGTATTAATATAGCTGCAACCAGAATGCGTTTATTAATAGACGATTTACTCCAGTTTTCAAGAACCAACAAGCCTGATAAAAAGTTTGTTATAACTGATTTAAATGAACTTCTTGAAAACGCAAAACAGGATGTGGCCGAAATTATTTCAGAAAAAAAAGCAATAATTTCCAGTGCTATGTTGCCAACAGCATCTGTAATCCCTTTTCAAGTACAGCAATTGTTTTTAAACCTATTAAGCAATTCGTTAAAGTATAGTAAAAATGACACACCTCCAATTATTAATGTAGCGTATGATAAAGTTAAAACAAAAGAGGATGTGCAGTTGAATAAAGCTACCAAAAGCAGTTATCATAAAATCACCTTTTCAGATAATGGTATTGGTTTCGAGCAGAAATATGCAGATCGGATATTCGAAATATTTAGTAGGCTTCATGATAAAGGAGAATACTCAGGTACTGGTGTAGGGCTTTCCATTTGCAAAAAAATTGTTGAGAACCATCAAGGATTCATATATGCCCAAGGCGAACCTCATATTGGCGCCATCTTTACAATTTACCTTCCCGAATAAGGGTTTATCAATTCAAAAATCTTTTTAAATAAGCTCTAAAGTGAAATACTTTGGTTTTTTTTCATTTTATAAACTTGTTTTTATTAGGTGTGTATTGAAATTCTATAACAAACACTAAAAATGCTGTAACGTAAAACTTTTGTATGGGTTGCATCTTTGTAATGTAGAAAAGAATAACAGGTGATAATTAATGAAAACAAAAAAAAATATTTAATACTCTCACTAATTATAACAATAAGTGTTGCTATTATTTCTTGTGATTTTGATAATGCAGAAAACGAATCTTATATATATAATAATAATGCTAAAACAGAAAGAGTTAAAACTAATATAGAAGAAGCAAAAGTATTATCTGAGATATCAATATTGAATGAAACCATAATCTTGTTAAGTCAATTATCACTGGAAAAAAGTAATGTATATACTGTGAAAGCTATATCAAATAGGCTTAAAAAAGAGAGTATAGAAATTAAAAAGCATCTAAATGATTTGGCTAAAAAAAAGTTGATACTACTGCCAAATAGGTTAGATAAGGAAGGGATTAATGAGTTGTCTAAAATTGATGATACTGGTTTTCCTAAAGCGTATTTAATTAAAGTTAAAGAGCTATTGGAAAGTGAAATTATACAATTGGAATATTTATCTGCCATGACAAATGATATAGATTTTAAAGTATTAGCAGTTAAAATATCAGTGAAGTTAAAGTATAATTTAAATCAAGTAAATAAAACAATCAAATAGAATTATTAACAATTTAAAAATCAAATATTATGAGAAGTTTATTGTATTTAGTCGCAGTCATTTTAGTAATTGGATGGGCTCTTGGGTTTTTCGTTTATAGCGCAGGAGGATTAATTCACATTTTATTGGTTATTGCTGTAATAGCCATATTACTAAGGTTAATTGGCGGTAAAGGTGTGTAGTTTATACACAAACTTAAATTAAAAAAAACCATCAAAATAGTTGATGGGAAATTATAGACCAAAAAAAATAAAATCATGAAATTGAAATCAAGTGTATTAGGGGTATTGGCAGGAATTGCCACAGGAGCATTATTAGGTGTATTGTTTGCACCAGATAAGGGTTCAAAAACAAGAAAAAAAATTAAGACTAAAACAAGTGAGGCAAAAGAGAACTTAAAACATGAGTTTGATAGTTTTTTAGACTCAGTATCAAAAAAGTATGAGTCTGTAATTGAAAAAGGGGAAGAAATTCTTGAAAAAGGAAAAAAGGAAGCAAAGGAAAAAGTGAATTCTAAATAGTGAATTTTAAAACTTAAGAAATGAACAACACAGGAGACATGGCAAAAAGTGTAGATGTTCTTTACGAAAAGGCTAAAAAATATACAGAAACAAGCGCAGAATTACTTGCCTTAAAAACTGTGGATAAAACAGCCGATGTGCTTTCGTCTTTAACATCAATAGTGCTTATTGCTATGATTGTTGCTATGTTTACGTTGTTTATTAACGTGGGTTTAAGCCTATTTATAGGCAACCTGTTAAATGAATACTATTTAGGGTTTTTTATAATATCTGCTTTCTATTTGGTATTGGCTTTAGTGCTTTATGTGTATAAAGACAAATTCATTAAAATACCTGTTGCCAATTTGATTATTGTAAAATTATTGAAATCCAAAAATTCGGATTCTAATATTTTTGATATACTTAAAGAAAGTGAAGATGAAGAAGCATAAAAATCAAATAAGATTATTAAACAATGCGATTTTGCTTCTTGAAGAAAAAAGAAAGAAAGAATACGAAGATTTAAAAATTCAGTTTTATGAAACTTCCAAAAATTTTAGACCTATAAATATATTCAATCAAGCTATAAAAGATTTTAGAGAATTACCAGAGGTCAAAACAAATCTTTTTGAAACCTTAATAAGCATTACAGGCGGGTATTTTTCAAAAAAGATACTCATAGGAAAATCAAATTCTTTCATAAAAAATATTTTTGGGTATGTTTTACAATATACAGTAACCAATTTTATTTCAAAAAAGGTAAGTACAGATAATTAAGAGTGAATAATTAAGGAGTGAATAATAGAATAAATAACAAATTAAAACGTAATTAAAATGAAAACATTAAAATTAGCATTAGTAATTGTTGCCATAGCGGCAATAGTTTCATCTTGTAAAGATGGAAAAAAAGAAATGGCACAAAAACAAGTAGATAGATATCAGGCTTATATAGATTCTGTAAGTAACGTAGCAGCTGATAAAGCCGCCGAAAACTGGGAAGCCATAGAAAATGATTATCAAGAAATGAAAGCAGAAGCTAACAATACGGTAGTGACCATTAAAGAGAATTCTGAAATGCAAAAAGCGATTGATGAATCTACTATAAAATATGAAGCTTACAAAGCAGATGTCATGGCAGAACATGAACGTATGGAAGCAGAAAATTCTAAAATGATGATGAGACAATCTTTGCTGGGAAGTAATTATACAAGTGGCGACATGAAATTCACTTGGATCAACAAAGATAATATTTTAAGTGTCTATCAGAATTTTGTTGATACGGTTGAAAAAAATAAAGATTCTTATTCTAGAGAAGATTGGGACGAAATCAAATTAATCTATGAAGCTATTGATACCAGAAAAAATACGGTAGAAAAAGAAGGTTTAACAAGTGCCGATAACAGAAAAATAGCTGGATTAAAATTAAAATTTGCCCCAATGTACACATTCAATAGAATGGGAGCAAAATCAGAAGAAAACGCAGCAGCTAAACAATAATTAATATAACTAACATAAAAATCAAAAAAATGAAAAAACTTTTATTAACAGGTATCATAGTATTAATTGCTAGCGTATCAATGAATGCACAGGATATTTCAAAAAATGCTTTAGGCTTAAGGTTAGGTGATAATGATGGTTTTGGAGGCGAGATATCATATCAAGCACGATTAAGTACTACCCATAGATTAGAGTTGGATTTAGGATGGAGAGACGGTAAAAATTATAATGGATTTAAATTAGCTGGTTTGCACCAATGGGTTTGGAATATTGAAGATGGTTTTAATTGGTATGCAGGTCTTGGTGGAGGAGTTGGATCATATAGTTTTAATGACAATAATAACTTTAATAATGGTAACGATTATAATGATACTTTTATTTTTGCTGCAGGCGATATTGGTATTGAATATAATTTCGATATCCCATTATTGATTTCTTTGGACTTTAGGCCAGAATTGGCTTTTGGTGATGAACGTTATAACAATGACGATTTAGGTTTAGATATTGCATTGGGTTTAAGGTATCAGTTTTAATCTATAGAATTCCTCGACGCTCTGCGTCGGGGTAGTTCATTGATAACTTATTCTATAAAACAAAAAGAGGCTGTCTAAAAAGTCGTCATTGCGAATGAAATGAAGCAATCTGTAAATTGCAAGTTGTTGATTTACAGATTACTTCGAAATAAAAATTTCTCGTAATGACGGTTAATATATACTTTTTAGACAGCCTCTTTTTTTATTAAGAAAAAACGAGAATGAGTTTAACTTAAAGCGTTTTTTATTCTTTTAATGGCTTCAATAATTTGTTCTTGTGAAGCAGCATATGAAATCCTGATACAATCCGGATTTCCAAATGATTCTCCGTCAACTGTGGCTACTAATGCTTCCTCTAATAAATACATGGAAAAATCAGAAGCATTGTTTATTTTTTTTCCTCTTAACGTCTTTCCAAAGTAAAAAGAAATATTAGGAAACACATAAAAGGCACCTTCTGGTACATTGGTGATAAAACCTTTTATATCACTAAGTAAATTCAGTATTAAATCTCTTCTAAGCTTAAACTCGTCAACCATGTATTTCACTTTGTCTGGTGCCGCATTAAGGGCAGTAATTGTTGCGCGTTGTGCAATGCAGTTGGCACCACTGGTAATTTGACCTTGCATTTTATTACAGGCTCTCGCAATTTTTTCTGGGGCACCAATGTATCCAATACGCCAGCCGGTCATGGCAAATGCTTTTGAAACACCATTTACTGTAATGGTTCTGTCATACATATCTTCAAATTGAGCCATACTTGCGTGACCACCAACATAGTTAATGTGTTCGTAAATTTCATCAGAAACCACAAAAATATTTGGATATTTCACCAATACATCAGCCAAAGCTCTTAATTCTTTTTTATTATAAATGGAACCACTTGGGTTACAAGGCGAACTAAACCAAATCATTTTCGTTTTTGGAGTAATGGCAGCTTCTAACTGTGCAGGTGTCATTTTAAAATCGGTAGCAATTGTAGTTTTAACTTCTACAGGAATACCGTCATTTAGTTTTATAAGATCAGCATAACTTACCCAATAAGGACAAGGTAAAATAACTTCATCACCTTTGTTGGTCATCACAGCTGCAATATTTGCTAACGATTGTTTGGCTCCTGTGGAAACCACAATTTGATTTGGTGTATAAGTTAAACCGTTATCACGTTTAAATTTTGTAATAATAGCTTGTTTTAACTCTACATAACCATCAACCGGTGAATAGGAGTTGTAATTATCATGTATTGCTTGAATGGCAGCATCTTTAATAAAATCAGGGGTATTAAAATCGGGTTCGCCTAAGCTTAACCCAATAATGTCTTTTCCTTCAGTTCTTAATTCTCTAGCTTTTGCAGCCATGGCCAACGTAGCAGACGTGGCCATGTTTAAAATTCGATCAGATAGTAATTGCATTTAAATAATAGTGAATAATAATGTTAGACTTGTAATGCAGGTTTCAATCCCATATCGCGTAAATATCTAAAATGTGCTATAATTGCTTTTCGCGTGGTTTTATATTCGTTATATGGTAAATTAAATTCTTTAGCCGTTTCTTTCACTATATTAGCAATTTTAGTGTAATGAACATGACTTATATTTGGAAAAATATGGTGTTCTACCTGATGGTTCAATCCACCAGTAAACCAATTAACTATTTTGTTTTTTGTGCTAAAATTTATGGTTGTTTTAAGTTGATGCACAGCCCAGGTATTTTTCATAGTGCCATTTTTTGCAGGCATTGGCATTTCAGCTTCTTCCATAACATGAGCTAATTGAAAAACAACGCTTAAAATTAATCCGGCCGTATAATGCATGATAAAAAAGCCAATAAGTATTTTCCACCAAGCAATTTCTAAAAATATCATAGGAATAACAATCCAAATTCCAATATATATCACTTTAGAAATTACCAGTTTGCTCCAATTCCAAACAGGATTTGGTAATTTTCCGTATGATAATTTTCGTTTCATGTAACGTTTCATCTGTTGAAAATCTGTTGTAATGGCCCAATTTATTGTTAATAATCCATAAAGTAAAACAGAATAATATTGCTGAAATTTATGATACCATTTCCACTCAGCATGTTCAGAAAAACGCAAAATACGTCCAGCTTCTAAATCTTCATCATGACCAGGAATATTAGTATAGGTATGATGCAACACATTGTGCTGCACTTGCCAATTATAAACATTTCCAGCAAGAATGTAAATGCTGCTTCCCATAAGTCTGTTAATCCATTCTTTATTTGAAAATGATCCGTGATTTCCGTCATGCATCACATTCATACCAACACCGGCCATACCAATTCCCATAACAATGGTTAATAATAGTTGAGCCCAACCAGGAATGTTTAATGTTAATATTAAAAAATAAGGAGTTAAAAATAATGAGAACATTACAATGGTTTTTAACCAGAGTTTCCAGTTACCAGTCCGTTTTATATGATTGTCTTTAAAATATTCGTTTACACGTTTGTTTAGTGTTTTAAAAAATTTTGCAGAATCTGTTCTTGAGAATGAAAGTGCTTGTTTTGTCATGCTATTAATTTAAAAGGTGAAAAATAAATATACTCGTTTTATTCACACGTGGCAAAGATAGGCATAAACCGAATCAACTTATAACGATTATTCGCAAAAATATGTATACAAATAGTATATTTTTGCATAAAATATCGAGTTATGGATCTTATTTTAAAATATTTCCCAAATCTTACTGAAGACCAAATTGCCAAATTCAAAAAATTAGAATCTCTTTATCAAGATTGGAATTTAAAAATAAATGTGGTATCACGAAAAGATATTGACGAATTATATTTACGCCATGTACTTCATTCTCTAGGGATTGCAAAAATTATGCCATTTAAAAATGGGTCTAAAATTATAGATGTTGGAACCGGTGGTGGATTTCCTGGAATCCCGTTGGCCATATTATTTCCAGAATGTTCTTTTCACTTGGTTGATAGCATTGCAAAAAAGTTAAAAGTGGTTGATGAGGTTGTTGTAGGATTGGGTTTAACTAATGTAAAAACGTCTCATAGTCGTGTTGAAGACATTCGTGGCACCTATGATTTTATTGTAAGTAGGGCGGTTGCCGTCATGCCAACCTTTGTGCATTGGGTAAAGGGTAAAATAGCGAAAGAACAAAAAAATAATCTCAAGAATGGGATTTTATATTTAAAAGGTGGCGATTTAACCGATGAGCTTAAAAACTATAAAACAGCTACCATTTATAATTTAAATGAGTTTTTTGTTGAAGATTTTTTTGATACAAAAAAAGTGGTGCATTTACCTTTAAAGTACAGAGGTTAAATGATTTTACTGGTCGTTTAATTCCTTGTAATTTTCGATAAATTTGTAATATTGTTTTTGATACCAATAGGTGTTTTTAAAAAGTTCGATGTCGTTTTCCTGATTCATATTTTTAGCTTGCAAAATACTTTTAGCTTTTTGAAGATTAAGTTTTGCGTTGGGTAAATCGTTTAATTTATTGTACGAAAAAGCCAGCCCAATAAGGGCGTCAAAATCAGTGATGTCATACTGAATGGAGGTTTTAAAATCTGATAGTGACCGATCAAAATCACCTAACAAAAAAGATGAGATACCTCTAAAAAAATACGCAGGAACATAGTCTTTATTTAAATAAATAACAGCATTAAAATCATCAAAAGCATTTTTAAAATAGTTTATATCCATAAAAAACAAGCCTCGAGCATACAACGTCTTTGTATCTGGGTTAATTAATACCGCTGCGTTATAGTGTTTCAAGGCAATTGGGTAATTTTTGAGACCTAAATAGGCGCGTCCCAATTGCAAAAAAACTTCTGGTGCATTATAAACACTAAGGATGCCTAAATCTGCAATGGCACTATCATAGTCTTTCAAATCATTTTTAGTGACCGCTAAACTATATCTAGCTTCAGTAAATTCCGAATTTAATTTTAAAGCATTGATATAGTCTTCTTTGGCGCCTTCATAATCCATTAATGCGTATTTTGAATTTCCACGATTAAAATACACATCTGCACTTGGTTCGTAAAAAACAACTTTAGTATAATCCATAATGGCTCCATGACAATCACCTATGTCGTTTTTGGCAAGACCTCTATAAAAATAAGCATCAAGATTCTTGGGCTCTAAAGCTATGGCTTCAGAAAAATATTGAATTTTCTCATTGAGGTCTTCTGCTTTTAGACCTTTTCGTATCAATTTATTTGCCTGACCAAAATTTATTAGAGGAAATAAAATGTACATTATTATAATAAGCTTTTTCATGGCAACTTTATGGTTCTTAAAAAATGAAGCCTAAATATCAGAAAACTTTAGGTTAAAACAAAAGTAAATATTAATAATACTTTGATGTAAAATTCATTAAATTATAGCAATTAATGTTAAATGAAGGCAATAATTTTTTTAGCAAACCATTATTTATTAATTAAAATATGATAATAATCCTGTTTCAGTAAATTAATACAGGGTAATTTTGGTTTTTTAAATCCTCTAATTATGAGCCAAATTAAAGCGTGTATAGTCTGTAAAAAAACATCTGAAGAAACACCTGTAACTAAATTTATTTATAAAGCAAGCAAGTTTTATATCTGTCCGCAACATATGCCGGTTTTAATTCACAATCCTCAAGAACTTGTAGGTTTGTTGCCAGATGCAGACAAATTTGAAAATGGATAATAGGTTTTTTTGTAAAAATGAGTTTTAATTTTAGCTTAAAACAGAAGTAAATTATAAATATTGAGAGCAATAGTTGTTATTTCAATGTGTTATATTCCATTCGGTTAATTTTCAGTTTTAACCAAGTCCAATTCTCACTGTCCAATTTCCAATTCGCTTTCAATTCTACGGGAATTGAAATTCCATTTCGAAGTTCAGTTTTGGTTGATGTTACAGTCCATTGCATTGGTTTTGAATTTTCTTCTGAATCTTTATAACGCATGGCAACGAATTTTTTGAAATACCCAATTTCATCGAAGTAGAAAACCCCTGTTCCTTTTGTTCCGTTAAAGGTCATGGTTGCCTTGGATGAATTATTGTCAATTGCTTCCCAAGTAATGTACGGACTTAATGCAGCGGTAGGAAACCAAACAATTTCAGCCAAATATCTTTGCAGAGTAGCCTGATTTGTCTTTTCATTGTTTTTTGCATTAGCAACTGAGAACATTGAAAACAGTTTAATAATCATTTCGCCTTTTCCATTTTCAAATTTATCTCTACCAACCATTTCGATCAATGGATTCATTTTTAAATTTACGAACCAATTAAAAGCAGGTGGGTCAGTTGTGAAATATTGTTTGGCTTCAGCATTGTTCCATTCTTTTTGTTCAGGTTTTATAAGCATTTGAAGATCTTGTTCTAGAAAAACGCTTTGAATGGTTTCTTTACCAATGATGCCACTTTTATTAAGCCAATTCTGTACTGCAATTGGTAAGTCAACAATCATTTGTTCTGAAACAATCTTTTCATTTGATGAAGTTATTTCAGAATGCATTTTCTCTATTTCGACACTAACTTTTTTCTTAAAATTAAAAGTTGAAAAAGCTATCAATGCTGAAACGAGGATAACTAAATTGAAAATAGTACCAAATTTGGCATCTTTCCAGTACAATATGATTAAGAACTGGGATAATAAAACGGCTATAAACCCAATTATCCACCAATAATTAGACTGGATTGTTAAAAGAAATGTTGTAACAGAAAATAAAATAAAAGCTAACAACCATATGACTCCAACTGGTTTAGAAATTGGCTGAGAAATGGCATTAAATTCGAATATGCCAAATGCTTTTAGAAACCCAAATAAATGGATAATTCCATGTATTCCAATTATTATGATTATAAATATCCGCATGGGTCCTTTATGCTTTCTGTTAATGTCTTTTATAGAAGAATTAACCTGTTTTAGTTGTTAATTTTTAAGTGAAACTTAGGGAATTTTTGTTTTGCCTTAATTTCTGACTTATTTCTAAAGCACCATATTTATTATATTTTGTTGCTAATGTTGTTTTATACTCCATTTTGTTATTTAATGTTTAAAAAGCATATTTTTAGAAGATGCCAACCGCAAGTTCTACCCAAATAACCAGGAAGACCATCAGGATAGCTACGCAAGCAGCAATTCGGTACTTTATTTTGGTAATCTTTCGTATGGCGAGATCACATATGAAACCAGTGCTGAGCAATAGAGCTCCCACAACAACAAAATCAGATAGAGTCCAATTCACTTCATTTGTAAACTGCATCGCTATGAGCGGTATGAACAATAGAATTACAACAGCGACAACAATTATGATACGTCTTTTGTTTTTCAAAATTATAAATCTTTCAGAATCTGTAGCAAACTTTGGTTACACCTAAATATAGCAATTATTTTAATAAAGTATGGGTTATTTATTTATAGTTTTCCGATAAGGCAATTAGAACATCCATAGCTTTTTTGGAATCTTTTATATCCACAAAAATATGGTCGTGATAATATCCGGCAATGACATTGCAACTTATATCATTTTTTGCTAATTCTGCAGAAAACAGTGCAGTTAAACCTACGGCTTCTAATGATGAGTGAATTGTTAACGTAACCCAAGAGGCAATATATTCATAGCTAAGATTCAATTTATCTGCTTTGTTTCGTTCCATGACAATAGTGGTACCTTCCTTTTCTTTAAATTCACAGACTGTATCATTTCTGTCAATTCTGTTTACGTTTTTAACAGAACAAAATACATATTCTCCTGTATTCAGTTTGGGGGTCATCCCTTTTATTAATCGAGCTATATTTGTTTCTCCGGTCATTTAATACAATCTTTTCAAAATTTTTGCCAACCTGTTTCTTTAGTTTGTCTTTTATTAAATTTGATTAATAAACCAGAAAGAGCAAAAGAGGGGATTAAGGTTAATTTATACGGTGAAGATTAAACTTCGACAACAATGATAATCCCCTCTCTTTTCTACTTTTATTTCGTTCAGTTTTTCGGTTTAAAAAACAGATTGTCTAATTCCAAATATTTTTCTTTCATAAGGCTCAAGGCAAAAGCTCCAGCGGAAGCACTAAAAACAGAAAAGTCAAACGCTCCTTTTATTCCTGTTGAAAAAGTCATTGACAAAGCAAATATTAAAAGTAGAAATCCGCTCAATTTTGCGAATAATTCCGTTTTAAGTCCGATTATTAAGAAAGTCGCGAAAACAATTTCCGCAGCGGTTGCTAAAATTCCGATTGTTGGGATTAGTGAATTAGGAATCCAAGGGTTTATCAGTTGGGTATAACTCAAGAAATTATCCCAATTTCCCCAAACAGAAACTTCTTTGCTCCAAATCCCAAATCTATCGGCTACTGCTGATAAAAACCCGAATGATATTGCAAGTCGCAAAAAGCACTTAATTACTTTGTTTTTCATATTTTTTGTTTAATAATTTCATATTTCGGTCGAGTTTCAAATGCTCCACGTTTCGGCTAGAAGTTGCGTGGGTTACCACTTAATTTTGCAAGTACACACCAAACTGAAAATCCGCGAGGATTTTCAGAAGTAGGCGAGAACAAGGAATTACTTATAGCCATTATGTGTGCTTTCGTTATTTAATTAATAATTCAAAATTTGTCATTCCTTTAAAATAGTAATAGCTTTTTTTCCACTTTCAAGAACCATTGGCCCTAAATTTTTAAAGGCAAAAGTAATTTCGTAGCTCGTTTCTATAGCATTGTGTCTATGCTTAAGCCCTTGGGCAATATACGTTTCGTTTGGAACATGATTAATAGATTTATAAAAACTATTCTTAATGATAGATTGCCCGTCTAAATATTTTCTTGCTTCAACATCTTCTTGAACAACAAGGCTTTTTTTATCGTTAATAATGTTTTTAAATGATTCAGAAAACTCATAATATTCTATTAATGCAATTCTTTTTTTTTCATTAATAACATCAAAATTGCCTGATGAAATTAGCTCGTTATATGTAGTTTTGGTAAAATATAACTTGTCCCAATCCAATGGAAATTCATCGATACTATCTTTTAATTGTTCAGGTTTAATATTTCCTTGTTTTAAAAAATCAAAATAATCTTTATATCTATTTTCATTTTTAAGACTCCCTTTTATTTCTATATTTATTGCAGTTGTGTCTTTTGATATATCTGCAATCAATCTATTAATATAATTTGAAGCTTTTGCATTATTTTCAGATTCTTTATTCCAGGTGTTTATTTGCAAAGCAATCAAAATTCCAATAACAACAAGTATAATCTCGCCAATTGCATAAGTCAGATATTTTCCGAACTTATTTTCAGTCAGAGTTTTTTGTCTAATTTTTCTAAAGAATTTTATCATTTGTTAGCGGTTTAGCATAATGAAGCACAGCAAGCAGATATACACAAGTACCCCCTCATTATTTATACTCATAAATATATGTAATTATTGTAAGGATTTTAGCCATAAAAAATAAACCTGCTAGTAAGTAGCAGGTTTGTAATTTTATTTAAGGTTTTCTATTCACCTAAAAACGGATATCTATAGTCTGTTGGTGGTACAAAAGTTTCTTTAATGGTTCGGTTGTTAACCCAACGCAATAAATTCCATACAGAACCTGCTTTATCATTAGTTCCAGAAGCTCTGGCGCCACCAAAAGGTTGTTGTCCTACAACGGCTCCAGTTGGTTTATCATTAATATAAAAGTTTCCGGCAGCATTTTCTAATTTTTTTGTGGCTGTTTCAATTACATAACGGTCTCCACTAAAAATAGCACCTGTTAAGGCATATTCACTGGTATTGTCCAAAACATCCAACACAGATTCCCAATCCTTATCTTCATATATATAAATGGTGATGATGGGGCCAAATAATTCGGTACACATGGTCACATATTTAGGGTTGGTAGTTACAATAACAGTTGGTTCAATAAAGTAACCTTTTGAATCATCATATCCGCCGCCTATAATGATATCCGCATCTGCGTCTTTTTTAGCTCGATCTAAATAACCTGCTAATTTGGTAAAGGCTTTTTTGTCAATCACCGCATTAATGAAATTTGATGGGTCTTCCGGACTTCCCATTTTAAATGAGTTAATGTCTTTTGTAATGGTTTTTTTAACAGCTCCCCATAAACTTTTTGGTAAGTAGGCACGTGATGCAGCTGAACATTTTTGTCCTTGAAACTCAAAGGCACCTCTTGAAATAGCGGTTGCAACCTCTTGTGCATTTGCTGTAGGATGTGCCCAAATGAAATCTTTTCCTCCTGTTTCTCCAACTATTCTTGGGTAAGATTTATAGTGATTGATGTTTTTACCAATGGTTTCCCAGAAGCTATTAAATACAGGTGTAGAACCGGTAAAGTGAACGCCGGCAAAATCTTTATGAGCTAAAATAGTATCTGTAATCATACCAGAGTTACCGGTTACCAAGTTTATAACACCATCAGGCAATCCGGCAGCTTTAAATAATTCCATAATTACATAAGCTGAATATATTTGAGATGCTGCAGGTTTCCAAATAACTACATTACCCATCATGGCCGGTGCTGATGGAAGATTTCCCGCAATAGCCGTGAAATTAAAAGGGGTAATGGCATAAACAAACCCTTCTAATGGCCTGTATTCCATCCGGTTCCAAACACCTTCAGAAGAAATGGGTTGATTGCTATAAATTTCAGTCATAAACTGAACGTTAAACCGTATAAAATCTATCAATTCACATGCCGAATCAATTTCAGCTTGAAATACGTTTTTTGACTGTGCCATCATAGTTGCGGCATTCATTCGGTATCTAAACGGACCTGCCAATAAATCAGCTGCTTTTAAGAAAATAGCCGCACGATGTTCCCAACTGGTAGAAGCCCATTTCACTCTTGCTTTTGCCGCTTCTTTAATGGCCAGTTCAATATGTTCTTTATCAGCAGTATGATATTTTCCAACACAATGTTTATTGTCATGAGGCGGATAAATATTTACAGTTTTCCCGGTTCTATATTCTTTGTCTCCTACGTAAAAAGGTATGTCAACTTGTTCTTTATACATTTTTTTATAAGTCGCTAAAACGCCTTCTCGTTCCGCAGAACCCGGAGCATAAGATTTTATAGGTTCGTTTATAGCAATTGGCACATTAAAAAATCCGTTTCCCATAGTAAGTTTTTTATAATTGAATTGTGATTATTATGAAATGCAAAATTACGAATTTTTTAGCGATAGCTGAAATGGAAAGCTATTAAAACCAAGTTAAAATTTGTTTATTTTTTGTAAGTTGCCAAACGGTTTACAGACTACAAACTTTATGTGTACAGTTACAATATTTCCAAAAGGCAACAATGATTTCGTGCTAACATCAAATAGGGATGAGGCGCCATACAGGATATCTTTAGCTCCAAAGGTTTATACCTATAATGGTATTAACATGTTATTTCCAAAAGATGAAATTTCAGGAGGCACCTGGATTGGTGTAAGTGAAAAAAATCGATTGGTTTGTGTGCTTAATGGCGGATTTGAACGACACAAAAGAAAACCGAATTACAAATTAAGTAGAGGTGTTATTGCAAAAGATTTTCTGACTTCTGAAGGAATTATTAAAACAATTGAATCCTACGATTTGAATGAAATTGAGCCATTTACTATGGTTATTATTGAATGGGAAACCAATCTAAAGTTTTACGAATTGGTTTGGGATGGCATGACAAAGCATTTTTCTGAATTACCTCTTGAGTCAAAAATCTGGTCGTCTTCAACCTTGTATAATGAGTCAATGAAACTTGAAAGAAATCAATGGTTTGAATCTTTTAAAAAAGAACACGAATTAAATGCAAGTACATTATTGCAATTTCATAAAACCGCTGGAAAGGATAATAAAGACTTTGGTGTCATCATGGATAGAGGTTTTGTAAAAACAACCAGTGTGACTCAGGTTGAAAAAAAATCGAATATACTTGAAATGCATTATGAAAACCTTCAGGATAATACCGTTACCAATTCAGTATTCAACAGTCATCAAATTGTAAATGGATAATACCGGAATCATCTTAACATTAGCATATCCAGAAACTATTGTTAGGGTTTCTGATGAGTGGTTCTCCCCGTATTTAAGTTTTTTTGGGATAGGAAAAAAGAAATATGTTAAAGCTGGTCATGCAGCAATAGTCTTAATTAATAAGGATACTGGGATCTTAGAATATTTTGATTTTGGGCGATATATTATTCCAAGTCCGTATGGAAGGGTCAGGAGTAAAATTACAGATCATGAGTTAGACTTTCCTTTGACTGCTAAAATCGTCGCTGGAAAAATCAAAAACTTAAATGACATACTAAAGTTTTTAGCTACCAACCCAAAACTCACTCATGGTGAAGGTAAAATGGTTGCATCTGTATGTGATGAAATTGATTATAGAAAAGCTAAAGATTATATTTTATCGTTGCAAGAATCTTATTTTGTGCGTTATGGGGTTTTTAATAAAAAAGCTAGTAATTGTTCCCGTTTTGTAACAACAACTTTAATAGCTTCAGTGAATAATAACAGTATAAAAAAACGATTGATTAGGTCAACTTTATTTACCCCAAGTACTGTTGGAAATGTTGTTATAGCAAATACTGGAAATAGGATTCATGAAGTTTCAGCACAAGGGGAGATTACAGGTTTTACTTCAACAATAAAAAGGGAAAACATTAAATATTTTCGCGATAGGTTAAAAGATTTTACCCCAAACAGTATAGGGAAGTTAGAAGCTAAACTGGTTGATGGAATTCATGGTAATGCACAATGGTTGGGAGGTGTTGGAGCAGGTGCTTGGTTTGAATTGCATCCTACAAATCACCGTTTTGAATATGTTTTTAGGAGAATATCACCTTATGGAAATATTGATGTTCATGATGTATTTGTAATTAATGAAACATCGTTTAAATACCATGAAGATTTTAATTTTTTGCATCATTCAAACTGTCATTTTTTCCATATTGAACAACATGGAAAAATTTATAGGTTCAATAGAAAGGTAACGGATTAGTTTATTGCAAAAGGAGCACTTAGCTTAAATGTAGGAATGACAACTTTAAACTTTTTGGTGGTAGTAAAGTTTACCATATTATAATGTCCTTGCATGGCACCGAATGGAGACGTTAGTAAACACCCAGATGTATAGGTATGTGATTCACCAGGTTTTAAAACGGGTTTTTTACCAATAACACCTTCACCTGAAACAATTTCAATATTATTTAAAGCATCAAAAATTTTCCAATGGCGCGCATAAAGCTGAACAGAGTCTTTGCTTTGATTTTCAATAGTAACTTTATATCCAAAGGCATATTGTATTTTATAATTTTTATAAAATGAGCCTTCAAAGGTAGTTTCTACCGAAATTTTAATGCCTCTTGTAATTTGTTGAACCATCTTATTTGCTGATATACAATGCTTTTAAGCTACAAAAATAAGGTTTTTTTTTGCTTAAATTAATTTAATCTTAATAATTCCTGCTAATTGGAGATATTTATAGAGCTGGCTTCACCTATTCCTATAATTCTGTCATAACGCTCGCCCAATTCCCTATAATAGGCAATTACTTTATAATTATTTTCAGTTTGATAAAAATTTCCACTTATAGCACCTTCATTAAGACTTCCGTTATTTTCAACTGCAACATATTTATAGTTGTAAAACCCTTGTTTTAATAAAATTGCTTTTTTGAATAATCCATCATTTGTGTCAAAATCCATTTTGGTGCTTTCATCAGTCGTATAATTATTGAAATTCCCATATACATAAACCGCTTTATTTTCAAATGAAGGATTTGGTAATAATGAAAAATGAATCCAAACATAATCAGCTTCAAGATCTGAATTTTCAGCATCAATACTTGTTATCAGGTAGTTCCCATTTATATCTGGATTATAGGTATATGGTTTATTTGCCCTTGAATAATTTGTAAACAAATAGTTATGGTATAAATTTTCCAAATCAATAAACTGTATACCGGTATTGGCAGCTCTTACATCTTTATTTTCAAAGAACAAATATTCATTCCCGGCCCAAAAGCTTGATTCGGTATCATATTTATAAATGAGTTGGTTGCCAATGGTGTATTGAGGAATTAAATTGGAAATAGCTGTTTTTAAATTGTTATTCTGGACCACTAAAATTTTCACGGTCCGTTTAGGGTTATTAAGTTGTATCCTATTTGAAGCAATGGTAACATCAACACGTTGTTTGGTTTCAATAAAAGCAACATCCCTTGCGAGCTTTATGCTCACGCCAACAGAAGCTATGTTTTCATAAATCATGAACTTTCTTGAGAAAACAAGGTTGTTGTCGTTATTATAAACATGAATCATGTAATTTCCAGAAACTTTAAGCCGTTTTGTTTGTTCATTAGGAATGGTGAGTTTGTAATGTGAAAAAATTTGATAGGTATTAAACGAATTTTCATAAGCCCTGATACGTTGGTTATCAATTCCATCAAGATATTCCGATTTTACTAAAACAGAAGGCGTCCAATCAAAATTGTAATGCTCAATAGTGTAATAATAATCGTCTTCATTTCCGTTTAAGGCATCAAATTCTAAATCTAAAGAGCTGCCTAGTTTAAGCACCGGTAATTGACTTTCAGGAGTGTTTCCCTTAAAATTAATAGTCTTTATGTAATCTGGCGGATTCATTTCTTCAACCTGACAATAAACGGTTGATGAAATAAATACAAAAAATAAAAAGGTTAAACCATTTATTCGCATAAAAAAGTTGTTTTTTTGTAAATATAATCAAATTTCATACCTAAATAATAACTTCTAAAAATGCTTCTAAAATTCTCTGTTAATTATTATGAAATCTGTATTAATAATTTGTAAATTTGCTGCGTTTTTAGACAACTAAACCCAATAAATAAATATGTCAAACGACATTCGTATTAAAAAAGGTCTAGATATTAAATTAAAAGGTGAAGCTATCAAAAGTACTGAAAAGGCTGTTATTAGCAACTTTTATACGTTAAGACCTGAAGATTTTCATGGCGTTGTACCTAAATTAATTTCTAAAGTTGGAGCACATGTAAAGGCAGGAGGACCTGTTTTTTATGATAAATCCAACGAAAAAGTAAAATTTGTTTCTCCGGTTTCTGGTGAGATTATAGAAATTGTTCGAGGTGAAAAACGCAAAATCTTATCCATTAAAATTCAAGCCGATAAAAAAGAATCTTATTTAGAACATAAGGTTTTAAATTTGGAAACTGCAAAACCTGAAGATATAAAAGCATTGTTATTAGCTTCTGGTTGTTGGCCATTTATAAAGCAACGTCCTTATGATGTGATTGCAAATCCTAGCAAGGAACCAAAAGCAATTTTTATATCCGCTTATGCAAGCGCACCTTTAGTTGCAGATTATGATTTTACTTTGCAAGGCAAGGAACTAGCATTACAAGCTGCCGTAACCGCTTTAGGTAAATTAACTAAAGGTAAAGTACATGTTTGCGTAGGTAAAGATTCAACCTCACCAATGGCTGGTTTATCTGGTATAACCTTGCACAGTGTTTCTGGCCCACATCCTTCTGGAAATGTAGGAACGCAGATAAATAAAATTGATCCAGTAAATAAAGGAGAAATTGTTTGGACCATAAACCCACATGATTTAATCATTATTGGTGATTTGTTATTAACAGGAAAATTTAATGCAGAACGCATTGTTGCTATGGTTGGGTCATCAGTTGAAAAACCAAGATATTTTGTGACTAAATTAGGATGTGAAATTGCTACGATGATTTATGATTATGGAATTAATAAAAGAGCCAATGTTCGCGTCATTTCAGGAAATGTGTTATCTGGTAAAGCAGTGAATCCTGATGGTTACTTAGATTATTATAGTAATACAATCACTATTATTCCGGAAGGAGATGATTATGAGTTATTTGGATGGACCATGCCTGTTTTCAATAAAATATCAATTACAAGGGCTTTAACTTTTTCATGGTTATTCCCAAATAAAAAATACGATTTAAATACCAATACAAATGGTGAGCATCGTGCTTTTGTAGTAACAGGGAATTATGAGGAAGTGTTTCCGTTGGACATATTTCCAATGCAAATTTTAAAATCATGTATGTATAATGATTTAGATGAAATGGAGGCTTTAGGAATGTACGAAGTGGCTCCAGAAGATTTTGCGTTAACAGAATTTGTATGTATATCAAAACAACCGCATCAGGAAATTATTAGAAAAGGTTTAGATGTCATGCTTAAAGAAATTGGCTAATTATTCATTTTGTTACAACAAAATGAAAAATATATAGAATTATTCATTGAACGCAGTGAAATGAAAAATATAAAAGATGAAATTAAAGACTAGATTACATATTTTAAAAAGAAAGTTTAGAGGTTCCAAAATGGCACCTGCATTCAGTGCATTGCATACGTTTTTATATACTCCTGATGATACAACACGTAATGGAACTCATATAAAAGCAGCCGATGATTTAAAAAGAACCATGAATACAGTGATTTTAGCACTGCTTCCATGTTTAATTTTTGGTATGTTTAATGCAGGTTATCAACATTATTTAGCTTTAGGAGAAATTCAACGTGTTTCTGGAGGGTTTTTTAGTGCTGAATTTTGGACCATGACTAATTTTTCTCTGGGCTTTTGGAAAATTTTACCATTAGTTATAGTTTCTTATGGTGTTGGTTTAGGGATTGAATTTTTATTTGCCATTATTAAAAAACACGAAGTTGAAGAAGGTTATTTGGTCACAGGTATGTTGGTGCCACTTATTGTACCAATTGATATTCCTTTATGGATGCTTGCCATTGCAGTGGTTTTTGGCGTTGTGCTTGGAAAAGAAGTGTTTGGTGGCACCGGAATGAACATACTAAACCCTGCACTTACCATTCGTGCTTTTCTATTTTTTTCCTATCCAACTTGGATGAGTGGAGATAAGGTTTGGATTCAAGGTGCTATGGAAAGATCTAAGGAAATTGCTGCGGGAGCCAATCTGGATGCTATTTCGGGTGAAACAATACTTGGAGGGATAGCCCAAAATAACCCAATTACACATAGTGTATCAGATATGTTTTTCGGATTTATCCCAGGTTCGGTCGGGGAGACGTCAACATTATTGATTTTATTAGGAGGCTTATTCTTAATCTACACAAAAATAGGAAGTTGGAGAATTATGCTCTCAACCGTTATTGGAGCTGTAACTATGGGCCTTATTTTTAATAGCATAGTTAACGTTGGATGGATTGCTGAAGGCAGTAAATTTTATGGATTGATGAGTACTGAATATTGGCATCATTTGCTTATTGGTGGTTTTGCTTTCGGTACTGTATTTATGGCCACCGACCCTGTAACCGCATCGCAAACCAATAAGGGAAAATGGATTTATGGATTTTTAATAGGCTTTATGTCTATTATGATTCGTGTGTTTAATCCTGCATATCCTGAAGGTGTGATGCTTGCTATATTATTGATGAATGTGTTTGCACCAACAATCGATCATTATGTTGTTCAAGGCAATGTAAAACAAAGACTAAAACGTTTAAAAGTTAAAAGTATTTAGAGTACTTAAAGTTATAAGTTAAGTATATATCCAAATTAGGATTGAAACTTTAGGCACTTAAAACTTTAGGCACTTAAAACTTAAAAAAATGGAAAAAAGAACAGATAAAAATTCATATACCATACTATTTGCCATAGGCATGGTAATAGTTGTAGGGTCATTACTGGCATTTGCAGCATCAGGATTTAAAGATAGAATTGACGAAAACAAGCGTATAGAAAAGCAGCTTAACATTTTGTACGCCATGGGAGTTAATGAAAATGAAGGTAACGATATGAGCTTTGTTTCTAAAGATAAAGTTGGTGGCGAATTTTCAAAATACATAACCAAGCAACTCATTATACAAGGTGATGAGATAACCGAAGATAAAAATGCCTATTTGTTGGACCTTAAAAAAGAGCATGCCTTGGCAAAAGATGCCAATCACCAAAGGCGGTTGCCATTATTGATAGGCGAAAAAGACGGAAAAACATTTTACATAGCCCCTATTTTGGGCAAAGGTCTTTGGGATGCCATTTGGGCATATATCGCCATGGATGAGAACATGGTTATCCTAGGAGCGTTTTTTGACCATAAAGGTGAAACAGCCGGATTGGGAGCAAATATAAATCAACGGTTTTTTATGGATGATTTTACTGGTGAACATTTGCTGGATTCAAATGGCGAATTTAAAGGCATCAATGTGTCTAAGTCAAATGCAGATCCAAAAAATATCGATAAAACAGATAATGAGGTAGATGCTATTGCTGGAGCCACTATTACTGGTAATGGCGTTTCGGCAATGCTTAAATCGGAATTGAAACTATATGAACCTTATTTTAAGAAGTTAAAAGAAAACTAAAGTGCGCTTAAGCATTTAAAGTTATAAGTGCGCTTAAGTATTTAAAGTTATAAATGTACTTGAGTTGTAAAGTTGAAAACTAAAGGATGAAAACAAAAATATTAATATAAAAAATAACTTTATGCACTTAAAACTTTAGAGCACTTCAAATACTTAATATGACAAATAAAGAATTTGCTGAACAATTGGAAAAACGAACAATTCAATTTGCAATTGAAATTATAAATTTGTCATCAAGTTTGCCTAAAACACCAGAGTCTTTAGTAGTGAGAAATCAACTAACTAAATCTGGAACAAGTGTAGGAGCGAATTATAGGGAAGCAAATAGAAGTAGGAGTAAGAGAGATTTTAAAAATAAAATTAGAATCAGTTTAGCTGAAGCAAGTGAGACTGATTATTGGTTAGAAATTATTGAAGAATTAAATTGGATAAAAAAAGAAAACATAAATGAAATTAGAAAGGAAGCCAAAGAATTATTAGCAATTTTCACATCCATTGCAAGTAAACTTTAGGCACTTAAAACTTAAGACACTTAAAAATTAAAAAAAAATTATGGGACTTTTAAATAAAAAAGACATAGCCTTAGTCAAAGATCCTTTATTTGATAACAATCCGGTAACTATTCAAGTACTTGGTATTTGTTCGGCTTTGGCAATTACCGCAGAGCTGGAAGCATCTATTGTCATGGCAATAGCAGTATTGTTTGTATTAGGTATTGGTAACGTCGTTATTTCATTAATGCGTAACATCATTCCTTCAAAAATCAGGATTATTGTTCAATTGGTTGTCGTTGCAGCTTTAGTAATTATAGTGGATTTGGTGCTCAAAGCATATGCGTATGAGCTTAGTAAAACCTTATCTGTTTTCGTCGGGTTAATCATTACCAATTGTATCATTATGGGGCGTTTTGAAGCTTTTGCCTTAGCAAATGGCCCTTGGCAATCTTTTCTGGATGGTATTGGTAACGCAGCCGGTTACGGAATTATCTTGGTTATGGTAGGGTTTTTTAGGGAGCTTTTAGGGGCAGGAACCTTATTGGGAATTCCGGTATTTGGAGACCCTATTGAAAAAACAGGATTATATAAATTAGGTTACGAAAACAATGGGTTTATGTTGCTGGCACCTATGGCATTGATTACGTTAGGAATTATTATTTGGGTACAACGTAGCAGAAATAAAGCATTAATTGAAGATTAATTAAGTACTTAAAGTTACAAATGCCTTAAGTATATAAAGTTAAAAAGAAAAACTTTAGTGCATTTTAGAGCACTTAAAACTTATAACTAAAAATGGAACATATAGAATTATTTTTAAAATCGATTTTCATAGACAATATGATATTTGCCACATTCTTGGGGATGTGTTCTTTTCTTGCGGTATCTAAAAAAGTAACCACAGCAGTTGGTTTGGGCGCAGCAGTCATTTTTGTTTTAGCTATCACCGTACCTTTAAACTGGCTGTTAGACCAATATATTTTGCAGCCCGGGGCATTGGTTTGGCTTGGTGAAGAATATGCAGCTTATGATTTAAGTTTCCTATCATTCATACTTTTTATCGCAACCATTGCAACCATGGTACAATTAGTTGAAATTGTTGTTGAGAAATTTTCACCATCGTTATACAATTCTTTGGGAATTTTCTTGCCACTTATCGCTGTAAACTGTGCCATTTTAGGGGGGTCTTTATTTATGCAATCCCGTGAAATTCCAACTTTAGGCTTAGCAACTGTATATGGGGTTGGTTCTGGAATTGGTTGGTTTTTGGCTATTTTATCCATTGCTGCCATCAGAGAGAAAATAAGATACTCTAATGTGCCTCCAGCTTTAAGAGGATTAGGAATCACATTCATTATCACAGGGTTAATGGCGATTGGATTTATGAGCTTTGGGGGTATGCTGACTGGAGGGAATGAAGCTGAAGTAAAAAAAGAAAAAATCGTAAAAATTGATTCTGAAGACGATAAAACAGAAGATAATATAGTGAACATTGAGCATAGTCGAAATGTAGCTAACAACACAAAAGCAATCGAGTAAGATGATAGTATTAGCAAGTACATTAGGGACAGTAATAGTAACAATCATCGCTTTCTTAGTGGTGACTTTGTTATTGGTAGTGTTATTATTAGTCATAAAACAAAAATTATCACCTTCGGGCCCTGTTAAGATTACCATTAATGGCGAACGCGAAATTGAAGTCGCTTCAGGGGATAGTTTATTATCTACATTAGGAGCTCAAAAAATATTCTTACCATCAGCTTGTGGTGGTGGTGGAACTTGTATTCAATGCGAATGCCATGTATTATCGGGTGGAGGAGAAGCGCTACCAACGGAAACACCACATTTTACAAGAAAAGAATTACAACATGGTGTACGTTTGGCTTGTCAGGTTAAGGTAAAACAAGACATGAACATTACCATTCCAGAAGAAGTTTTCGGAATAAAAAAATGGGAAGGGACTGTTGTTAGAAACTATAATGTTGCATCGTTTATTAAGGAATTTGTTGTTGAAATTCCCGAAGATATGGGCTATAAAGCTGGAGGCTATATTCAAATAGAAATTCCGCCTTGCCAAGTGAAATTTGCGGATATGGACATTACAGCACATCCCGAAGAACACGAAACGCCAGATAAATTTAAAGCGGAATGGGATAAGTTTAAATTATGGCCGTTGGTTATGAAAAATACTGAAACTGTTGAAAGAGCATATTCAATGGCGTCATATCCAGCAGAAGGCAGAGAAATTATGTTGAATGTACGTATTGCCACACCACCATTTGATAGAGCTAAAGGCGGATGGATGGATGTGAATCCAGGCATTGCCTCATCTTATATTTTCAATCAGAAAAAAGGAGATAAAGTAACTATTTCTGGTCCTTATGGTGAGTTCTTTATTAATGAATCTGATGCAGAAATGCTATATGTTGGCGGTGGTGCTGGTATGGCACCCATGCGTTCCCATTTATACCATTTATTCAGAACTTTAAAAACAGGCAGAAAAGTAACTTATTGGTATGGTGGGCGTTCAAAACGTGAATTATTCTATTTAGATCATTTTCATAAATTAGAAAAAGATTTTCCAAACTTTAAATTCTATTTGGCACTGTCTGAGCCAATGCCTGAAGATAATTGGAAAGTAAAAGCGAATATTGATGCGCCTGGTGATGGTTTTGTTGGTTTTATTCACAATTGTGTTATTGATAACTATTTAAGCCATCATGAAACACCTGAAGATATAGAATTATATTTTTGTGGACCACCATTAATGAATCAAGCCGTTCAAAAAATGGGTGAAGATTTTGGTATTCCAGATGAGAATATCCGTTTTGATGACTTTGGAGGTTAATCAAAATTATAGTAAAAAAAAGAGGCTGTCTGAAAAGTGATTTCTTATGTCATTCAGAGCAAAGCGAAGAATCTCATTTATCTATAAATCAAATGGTTAAATCATTACAGATTCTTTATTTTCATTCAGAATGACACTTTTCAGACAGCCTCTTTTTATTTTGAGAAATGATATTACTCCATTGCTCTAGCCAATTGTCTTTTATGTTTTGTGTTTTCGTACCCAAATAGTTTGGAATAATCCAAAACGTCAGGAATATTATCAAGTTTGCAAAGAAATGTAACCACAGCACACAACCCATTGAACAATATATCTTTGTTGGTAGGATTACTGGGCTTGGAACATGTTCTATCAATAGCGCCACTATAGCCACAGCCTTTTAAAAAAACGGCCTCAATTTGTAATAATTCCATCGGGGAATAACCATTGAATGTTCGTCCTAGATTTTGGTGCACCATACCTACATAGTTTAAAACCTCAGAGCCATGAACGTTAGTAAGATGTTTCCAACTATCAGTATTGTCCAAGATATTGCCAACTGCACATTGTTTGCAACATTCAGGATGTAATTGGTTATTATGAAACGCAACATAAAGCTTTTTAATAGCTTGCTCTAATCGAACGGTAGTTTCCATGTTTCCTTTTTGTTGTTAAATTACAAAAAATAAAAATGCTAAAAAAATGATTTTAAAAGAGCGTCAAGATTTTTTCTGATGTTATGGAAGAATTTAATCATTTAAAAACAGAAAGATTGGTTAGTGATTTTAAAGTTAAACAATTTTTAAAGTTAGCGATTGAAAATATTTAATATTAATTTTGCACCATGGGTAAACCACTTACAAAACAAGAGTTGCATAACTTAGCCATGAACCACGTTGGTGCAGATTTAGAAAAGCGTGGTTTTGAGTTTATAGCTGTAAATAGCAAGTTAAAAAAACATCCGCAATTTGTATGCATTGATAAAAACAAACAATATTTTTTCGTGATTGTGAGAGCTGTAATGCTTCCTGAGAATCCTAATAATTTTGATGTGGTTTGGATGGAGACCTTTAAAAAGCATGCCAGAGAAAAAGATGCCAAAGTATTGTATGCCGGGGTAGGGTTGGCAAATATAGAAGATGAAAAACTTCCTATTTATTATAATGAAGAGTATTTAATTGAATATAATGGGATTCAAGTATTAGAAACCAATCTAAATTAAATGAAATATATTTCAATCGTCATTATTACTATTTTTTTTATTTCGTGTAAAAAGGAAATCAAGAAGACAAAACTTAATGGTCCTGTTTTTGGCACTTCATATTCAATTCAATATTATTCTGATATAAAAGAAGATTTGCAATCTGAAATTGACAGTTTGTTTTATGTCATTAATAAATCCATGTCAACCTATCAGACAAATTCTGATATTTCAAAATTGAATAGAAATGAATCAAATCTTGTGGATTCTCATTTTTCAAAAGTTTTTGATGCTTCCAAAGAAATTTACAAACAAACAGAAGGCGCATTTGATCCCACCATTGGAAACTTAGTTAATGCATGGGATTTTGGTCCGGAAGGAAATATTAAGAATCTGGATAGCCTTAAGATTGATAGTTTAATGCTATTGGTAGGTTTGGATAAAGTGCAACGTGATGGAAACAAAATTATAAAGCAAAACCCAAACACGTTTATTGATTTTAATGCCATAGCCAAAGGTTATGGGGTAGATGTCATTTCAGATTTTTTAGAAGGTAAAAACATTGAAAATTATATTGTTGAAATAGGCGGGGAGATTAGAACAAAAGGCGATAATGTTGAAAGCACTAGGCCATGGAAAGTAGGTGTGGAAATGCCTCATTTTGATGGAACGCAATCTGTAATGAGAGCCATTTCATTAAAAAATGAAGCCATGGCAACTTCAGGTACGTACCGAAAATTTAAAACGGATGAAAATGGGAATCGGTATTCGCATATTATTGATACCAAAACCGGATATCCAAGTAAAACCAATTTGTTGAGTATTTCAGTTATTGCTTCAAATTGTATGACGGCTGATGCCTATGCAACGGCTTTTAAAGCGATGGGTATTGAAAAAGTGACTGCATTTTTAAAATCACACAAAGAACTTAAAGTATTTTTAATTTTTGAGAATGATGATAAGGAGTTGGAAACACTTTCGTTAAATGGTTTCCCAAATGATTGACGTCATTGCGAATCACGCTTTTTCAGCGTGATGTGGCAATCTGTTAATTGTTTACTTACGATTCAATTTTGAGTTGTAATTTTAAAAATAGTTATAATTCTTCACTATTGGTTATTATCAAAAGAAGTAAAATTCACAAAAAACAGATTGCTTCGTTCCTCGCAATGACGTTTACTTGTAACAAACAGGAATTATTTCGCCTTTGGCTAAGCAGTACTTAGTTATATCTTCATTAGAAAGGGTTGCTGTAAAATTCACCTCTTCAACTTTAAAACCAACGCTGCGGAGTTTGTCAAAATAATCACGACCATATATTCGAACATGATCATATTGACCGAAGATTTTAGCGCGTTCTTTTTTATCAGTTATGGCATTATCTTCAAAAGTAGCGGCCCTTTTTAAATCTTGTGGTATTTGAAATATCCCGAAACCACTAGGTTTTAAAACCCTGTATAATTCTTTCATGGCTTTGGTATCATCGGGAATGTGCTCTAAAACATGATTGCATAAAATGACATCAAATTCATGATCTGAAAACGGTAAATTGCAAATATCAGCTTTCACTTCAGCGAGAGGAGAATTTAAATCCGTAGAAACATAATCTAAATTTTTCATGCTTTTGAAGCGCTTGTAAAAAGCTTGTTCAGGAGCAAAATGCAGTACTTTAAGTTTATCTGTAAAGAAATTGGTTTCCGTTTGAAGATATAGCCATAAGAGCCTATGACGCTCTAATGAAAGTGTAGAAGGTGATAGTGCGTTGTTGCGTTGGTTACCGTATCCGTAGGGTAAAAATGTTCGGAAACTTTTACCATCAATAGGATCAGTAAACGTATCCCCTTTTAAAAAAAATGCTAAAAAAGGTCTAATGGTATAACTTAACCTAATTAGAAAAGGTCTTGGTAAAAAGTTTAGGAAAAATTTAAAGAGTTTTTTCAACAGGATAAATTATTTATAATCCTCTCTTACCGGACAAAAAACATCAGATAATTTGCAATGGGTTAGTGCTCTTCCTCCATGAAGTACATTGGAAGGTATGGTAACAATCATTCCTGGTTCGTAAATTTTGGTAATGCCATTGCAAGTCATCTCAAATTGTCCTTCAATAACTTCTGTAGTTTGCTCATGAACATGTGAATGCATTGGGATTTCTGATCCAGATTCAATTTCCCAAAAGCCTAAAGTAAAACGTTCCATATGGATAAATCTACCTTTGAATCCTTTAAAGACTTCTTTTTGTTCAATATCTGAAATAGTCATAATATCTTATAAAATTAATTCCGTTTGTCTAAACTCCAATTCCTCATCATTTTCAATTCCTAAAGCCTCATAAATATAAGCGAACGTAGAAAGTAATTCTGGTTTGCCATTAACAATGGCAACGTCGTGTTCAAAATGGGCGCTTGGTTTATCATCTAAAGTGGTGATAGTCCAACCGTCTTTATGTTGTTTGATTCTGTGTGTCCCTAAATTAATCATAGGTTCAATGGCCACAACCATACCTTCCATAAATTTTTTCCCTCTTCCACGTTTCCCGTAGTTTGGCATTTCCGGGTCCTCATGCATTTTCCTGCCCAAACCATGTCCTACAAGTTCTCTTACTACCCCATATCCATGAGATTCGCAATAGTTTTGAATAGCGTAACCTACGTCGCCAACCCTATTATTTACTTTAAGTTCTCTTATACCAACATAGAGGGATTCTTTGGTAACTTGAAGTAATTTTTCAGTTTCTGAATCAATTTCACCAACAGCAAACGTGTACGCATGATCGCCGTAAAAACCATTTTTCAAGGCCCCACAATCTATGGATATGATATCTCCTTCAACTAGCGGTTTATTATTTGGTATTCCATGAACTACTTGCGTATTAGGGCTCATGCATAAGGTGTTAGGAAAATCATATAATCCTAAAAATCCGGGAATTGCTCCGTGGTCGCGAATAAATTCTTCGGCAATTTTATCCAGTTGTAAAGTGGTAACACCCGGTTTAATTTCTTTAGCTACTATTCCTAAAGTTTTAGAAACTATTAATGCACTTTCTCGCATTAATTCAATTTCTTCTTTGGTTTTTATTATAATCATGTTTTGTAAATATTGGCAAAGATACTTAAAATTAAGATTTTATTGTTTTTTATAGTAATATGACTTTAGACAGTTTTTATAAATTCATTTATCAATAATTTTGCAATATAAAACTTATAGAGATGTACAAAGTTGTAAGCGCTGAAGAAGCTGTAAAAGTTATAAAATCTAATGATAGAATTTATATTCAGGCTGCAGCTGCAGCTCCGCAGATATTAATGAATGCCATGACACAGCGTCATGAAGAATTAAGAAATGTTGAAGTTTGCCATTTACACGTTGAAGGAGAAACACCCTATGCAAATCCTGAATTGCGCAAAAGTTTTCATGTGAATTCCTTTTTTCTTGGGCATAATGTAAGACACACTTTAGCCGCAGGAAACGGATCTTATACACCTATATTTTTAAGTGAACTACCTTTATTATTTAAACGGAATATTTTACCTATTGATGTCGCACTAATTCATGTTTCCGTACCAGATAAACACGGCTATTGCTCCTTAGGGGTTTCTGTTGAAGCCACATTGGCCGCCATTGAGAATGCTAAAATTGTGATTGCACAGATAAATGAACAAATGCCCAGAACCCATGGGGATGGCATTATTCATTTTACGGAAATTGATTTATTTGTGGGTTGTAATGAACCCATTCCTATTTATGAAATGCGCGAATCAACAGAAGTTGAAAGCCAAATCAGCGATTATGTAGCCAGTTTAATTGATGATAAAAGCACCCTTCAAATGGGGGTTGGAGTTATTCCTAATGCGGTATTGGCGCGCCTTACAAATCATAAAAATTTAGGACTGCATACTGAAATGTTTTCTGATGGAGTCATTGATTTAATTTTAAAAGACGTCATTAATGGAAATTATAAAGGAATTAATCCCGGTCGTGCTTTAGCTACATTTTTAATGGGCTCAAAACGATTGTATGATTATGTTGATGATAATCCGTTTGTTGAACTAAGGGCATCAGATTATGTAAATGACGTATCTATTATTAAACAAAATCCCAAAATGGTAGCTATAAATTCTGCAATTGAAGTTGATGTTACTGGTCAAGTTTGTGCAGATTCCATTGGTTCAAAAATATATTCCGGTGTTGGTGGTCAAATGGATTTTATTAGAGGATCTTCATTGAGTGATGGCGGAAAGGCTATTATTGCATTGCCTTCAATTACTAAAAAAGGAATCAGCAGAATTGTGCCATGTTTAAAACCTGGTGCAGGTGTTGTAACCACACGCGCGCATGTACATTATATTATTACAGAATATGGTATAGCAAATTTATATGGACAAACTATAAACAACAGAGTGAAAGCACTAGTTAATATATCACATCCAGATCACCGAGAAACAATTGAAAAAGCGTATTATGAATTAATATAAGGAACGTTTTTATTTAAAAAAATCAAACAGCCCTTTCTTTTTTATGGCATTATTAAGGGGTTCATCTGGGCCAATAAGCATTTGATAAATTTCTCCCCAGCCTAAAAACCCACCTATGTTTCTATCGTCAATAAATAAGTCTGCATGAATTTTTCTACTAAAATTAGCATCAAATTGTTCCTCTGGAAAGCTTTTATTAACGGCATAAAAAAATATCCCATTTTCTTCACAAAACTTAACGGCTTCGTCTAATTGCTCACCGCTACGATACGTCCACAAAATAAGGCGATGAGCGTCATCTTGCAACTTTTTTAAAGTTTCAAAAGCAAAAATTATTGGCTTGCCAATCTTCGGATAAGCATCTTCCACAATTGTGCCATCAAAATCAACTGCAATAATTAGTTTATCTTTAGATATCATTGTGATAATTTGATTCAAACAAAAATAGACTTTTTTATTTAATTTTGATAGGCATGCTTATATCCTACACCGCTTAAAATGCGAATCATATCCTTTTCAAGGGACTCCATTGGGTATTCTACAATTCTATTGATTTCTTTACCATTTTTATAAAAAATAAAAGTAGGTACATTTGCAATGTTTAGATCTTTTTCAAATTGTTGGGGTGTGGTTTTCTCTCTGTTTACTGCAATTACGGTAAGATTTTTTTTGTTGTAATCAATAGCGTCCAATAGTTTATAAAAATTTGGGATTTCACGTTGACTGTCTTCGCACCAAGTTCCCATAAAAGTTTTGATTTCTACATCTTTTAAAAGTGATTTTAATTCTTCGGTTAAATTATCATCTACTTTATAGTCTGCATAATTTGCATCAAACCAAGTGTTAAAAGGTTCTTGTGTAAAGCCTGTCTCATCAACAAGCCCAAGGAATATAACGGCATCTTCAGAAGTTACGGTTTTGTTAATTACGGTTTCTTTTTTACAAGAAACAAGTAGTAATAATGATAAAATGAGGACATTATTTTTCATGATTATTATTTTAAATTAGTGAATGTTGCGTCATGGCTTTGGGTTGCTCAATGCCCATAAGTTTAAGAATAGTTGGAGCTAAATCACCTAAAACGCCATCATCTATATGTTTCAATTTTTTATCAATTAAAATAACAGGAACTGGGTTTGTTGTATGGGCTGTATTTGGCGTGCCATCTGGATTTATCATGGTTTCACAATTTCCATGATCCGCAATTAAAAGCGTGGTATAGTTGTTTTCAAGTGCTGCGGTAATAACATCTTTAACACAAACATCAACGGCTTCACAGGCTTTTATTGCTGCGCTCATAACACCAGTGTGCCCAACCATATCACCATTCGCAAAATTAAGACATACAAAATCTACGTCGCCTTTTTTCAATTCTGGAACCAGAGCATCTCTTAATTCAAAAGCACTCATTTCTGGTTTTAAATCATAGGTAGCTACTTTTGGTGAGTTTCTTAAAATTCGGGTTTCACCTTTGAAAGGTGTTTCCCGTCCACCGGAAAAGAAAAATGTAACGTGTGGATATTTTTCAGTTTCTGCTATTCGTATTTGTTTTTTATGATGTTTCTCTAATACTTCGCCTAATGTTTCTGTTAAATTATCTTTATTGAAAACCACATGAATGTTTTTAAAGCTATCATCATAATTGGTAAGGGTGACATAGTATAAATTCAATGTATGCATGTTTTGCTCATGGAAATCGTTTTGAGTTAACACTTCGGTTAATTCCCTGCCACGATCTGTTCTAAAATTAAAAAATATGACCACATCACCTTCTTTGATTTTTGCCACCGGGATATTGTTTTTATCAACCATGATGATAGGTTTAATAAATTCATCGGTAATATCATTGGAATAATTTTTTTTGACGGATTCTGTTACGTTGGTAGATAATTCCCCTATGCCATTTACTAATGCATCATAAGCTAATTTTATACGTTCCCAACGTTTGTCTCTGTCCATGGCGTAATAACGCCCCGTAACAGTGGCAAGCTTGCTATTTGTTTTTTTAAGCTCTTCTTCCAATTCAGTTAAAAAACCAAATCCGGATTTCGGATCTACATCCCGGCCATCAGTAAATGCATGAACAAACGTATTGGTTAATCCATAATCATTTGCTGCTTCAAGCAAACCAAACAAATGGCTGATGTGCGAATGCACGCCACCATCACTTAAAAGTCCAAGAAAATGAACATCCTTATTCTTTTCTTTTGCATATTTAAAGGCATCAACAAGTACCTTTTCTTTGTTTAGGGTTTTATTTTTAACAGCCAGATTAACTTTTACAAGATCTTGATAAACAATACGGCCAGCTCCCAGATTCATGTGTCCAACTTCACTGTTTCCCATTTGACCTTCAGGTAAACCAACATGTAAGCCATCTGTTCGTAAAGATGCATTTGGATATTTTGTGTATAGTGAATTTATAAAAGGGATGTTCGCATTATCGATAGCTGAAACTTTTGGATCTGGTGATTTCCCCCATCCATCAAGAATCATTAAGATGACTTTTTTATTCATTTTTATTTTATTTAAATAGAGAACAAAGATAACGAATGTAGATAAGAATCTGAGAAAAATAAGATGCCAAAATATACATTTATAGACAGGGGTTTTTACGAAAACCGCAAAAAATCCCTCAGATAAATAGCTTATAATGAAACGTTAAAAAATTGTTATTAATTTTTATTTATGTAACACTTTTAAATTTCTGTCGTCATTATAGTATATCAAAAAACAAATCAATTTATTAATTTAAATCTTTCATCATGAAAAAAACAATCATTATTTCTGCAATCGCGTTAAGTTTTTCTGTTGCCAATTTAACAGCAAAACCAGTCTCTAATTATGAAACTTATTCAAGTATGGTTTCTCCTTTTAAAGTGAGTCCTTTTTGTCTTTCAATAGCTAAAGGCGATTTTGAAACTGTAAAAAAACTTATTGATTTAGGAGTGGATGTAAACCAAAAATCGAATGGAATGACACCAGTTATGTATGCTGCGAGGTATAATAGAACTGAAATTTTGAGGTTTTTAATTTCAAAAGGAGCTGACTTAAATGAAAAATCAGACAAGGGTATGACTGCTTTAAAATTTGCAGAATTATCGAATGCTCACGAAGCAAAAGAAATTATTAAAGAGACTTTAACTAAATAAGTTTCCTTTATAATTTTATTTGAATTGTCACTTGAAAGCCTTGGAAACAGGGCTTTTTTAGTTTGATTTATATTTTTTAATGGATTCTTTAATCTTTTGAATCCTATTTTCAGGATCTGGATGTGTGCTTTGAAACTCAGGAACTTGATTGCCACCTGAGGCCCTTTTTAAAATTTCCATGACACCTATCATTTCCTCAGGGTTATATCCGGCATTGATCATAAAACGAATACCTAAATCATCACTTTCCAATTCATCTTCTCTTCCGTATTTCATATTGATGATGCTTGCAATAGCTGCGGCGCCTTGGGCTGTGTTTGGGTCTATGGCCACGGCAACTCTATTTAAAAGCCCTTCAGTTAACCCTTGTTTAGACATTCTATCAGCAGAATGTCTTCCAACAACATGCCCTATTTCATGTCCAACGACTCCGGCTAACTGATCTTCATTTTGCAATTTTGAAAACAAGGCATACGTAATAAAAATTTGTCCACCCGGAAGCGCAAAGGCATTTATGGTATTTGGGTCTGCAAGTAAATGAAAATCATAATGATATCCCGTTTCTTTAGCGATGCTATTATTGACAAGTTTTTGACCAACTTGATCTAAAAATTCCTGATAATTGTTATTTGGATATAAACCACCAAATTGTAGTTTCATTTGAGGAGTACTTTGTAATCCAATAGCAACCTCTTGTTCTTCTGATAGGGTGATATGTTGTTTTTTACCTGTATACGGATTGGTTTCAGCGCTTGAACAATATTTTATTACAGCAAAAAGTGCTATGGCCAGACCTATTAACAATTTTACTTTATAATTTTTGCTTCTCATAACCAATTTTTATGAAATTAAAATAGTATATACCCTGCAATAATATGTAATGAATTTAAATAATTTATAATTTTTCAATTACTTTTTCATTTAACTTTATCCGCTTAATTAAACCATTTTTTCATTTTTACCTTAAATCCGCAAGAAGGTTTAAAGGATAATTTATTGGGTTATCCTTCTTT
>CAXBJF010000029.1:0-47093 GCA_963976005.1 uncultured Flavobacteriales bacterium
TTTTAGCAAAAATACAAAATATAACGCCAATTTACAAATGACATGACACTAGTTCCAACTTATTTATTAAAAAAATGCGAAATTAAATTATCGTTAATAACGATTTAAACTGACAAAGGTCATTGTTTAATTCTCTTTATCTTATTATCTTTCCTTAGGTTCTTTAAATAAGAAAATGATGAGAAAGATTTTGATCCCTACAGATTTTTCAGTAAATGCCATGAATGCAATCCATTATGCATTAGAGCTTTTTAAATATGAAATAAGTGTCTTTTATATTATGCATGTTTATGAAGATGAAATATATGCAGATGAAACACTTTTAACAAGAGATAATTTAGAGAATACCACAAAAATTGTTGCAAATAACTCCAATAAAAAATTAACGGCAATATTAAAAAAAATCAAATCTATTTCTCCAAACCCAAGATTTAGCTATCGTTTAATATCAGCTAAAAGCTCTCTTATTGATGAAGTTGATAAAATTGTTGATGAAGAGAACATAGACATTATAGTTATGGGTACCCGAGGTAAAACCAATGACAGAAATTTAACTTTCGGTACGCATACCTTGCAAGTTTTAAAATATGTAGAATGCCCCGTTTTAGCTATCCCAGAAAACTATAAATATTCACAGCCAAAACATATTTTATTTCCAACGGATTACCTGATTCCTTACAAACGTCGAGAATTAAAATTGCTTTGTGATATGTCATCTCCTTTTAGGGCAAAAATTGATGTCATTTATATTTCAAAAACCAATATACTATCCATGCGTCAGGAAGATAATAAGGAATTTATAAGAGCAACACTTTGTAAAAATGAAATCAATTTTATAACCATAAATAAAAAAGACGTTTCTGAAGCCATTACCACATACATAAAAGAGAATAGAACAGATATGTTGGTTATGGTAAATACGAGACATTCGCATTTAGAGCATATATTATTTCAATCAAAATTAGATAAAATAAGTTTAAGCATTAACATTCCGTTTCTGGCGCTTCAAAACATAAAACGAGATAATTTATAATATAATTTAAAACCTTTTTATCATGAAAAAAATATTATTACCAACAGATTTTTCAGATAATTCCTGGAATGCCATTGAATATGCGTTGCGATTATTTAAAGAAGACATTTGTACATTTTTCTTACTCAATACATATACACCCATAATTTATCAAATGCAATATGTTTTAATTAATCCTGTAGAATATGATTTTTATGACGTTATAAGAGATGCTTCACTTAAAGGCCTTAAAGATATTCATGATAAAATACAAAAAGAGTTTAATAACCCAAACCATAGCTTTGAGCTTATTTCAAAATTCAATTCGTTAATACCAGAAATAAATGAACAAATAAATGACAACGCCATTGATTTAATCATTATGGGAACCAAAGGAGCAACCGGAGCTACTGAAGTTTTATTCGGCACAAATATGGTTCACGTACTTAAACACGCCGAATGCCCTGTATTGGCAGTTCCATCTGCATTTATTTATGAAACCCCAAAAGAGGTTTTGTTTCCAACAGATTATGAGTTGAATTTTGAGCCATCCGTTTTAAATATACTTAAAGAAATTGTCATCAAACAAAAATCAATAATTAATGTCATGCATGTTTCAACAGGATATGACTTAACAGAAATACAAGAAAACAATAAGAGTGATTTGGAGACTTATTTTAAAAAAACAGCATATCTGTTTCATGATGTTCAAAATATGGATATAACTGAAGCTATTGACGAATTTCAGTTAAAAACCAAGGTGAATTTATTGGTAATGGTAAACAATAAACATTCATTTTTTGAAAATCTATTTTTTAAATCCACCATCAATCAAATTGGGTTTCATTTGGTGATTCCTTTTTTAGTAATCCCAACAAACAGATAATCTTTTAAACATTATAAAATGAAAAAGAGTATTCTTTTGCCAACAGATTTTTCGAAAAACTCCTGGCATGCCATTGAATACGCATTAGGATTGTATAAACAGTTTCATTGTAATTTTTATGTTTTAAATGTGTTTTCGGCTGTTCCAAATATTGTTGATAGCCTATTGAATATGGAACCTGGCAGTGCATTATATGAAGAAGCTAAACTAGAATCCGAAAATGGATTAGCCAAAATATTAGATATGATTACCTTAAAAAATGATGATAATGTTAAACATAGTTTTATTCAGCTATCAAGTTTCAACCATCCATTAGAAGCCATAAAACAAAAGGTTGAGGAAAAAGATATAGAAATGATTGTCATGGGCACCAAAGGTGAGACAAATTCAAATAGAGAGGTTTATGGCAGTATGGCAATAAGTGTGATGGAAAAAGTACGAAACTGTCCTGTAATTGTAGTTCCAGAAAAGGCTAAGCATGAGCTTCCTAAAGAAATAGTTTTTCCAACCGGTTTTAAAACACATTTTAAAAAGAGGGAATTAAACCATTTGGTAGAGATTGCAAATAATTGTAATGCCAGTATAAGGATTTTGCATGTTGCAAATGAGATTAAATTAGACAAAACACAGAAAAATAACAGAACATTATTAGAGGATTGTTTGGATACAGTTGACTATTCTTTTCATTTCTTAAGTAATATGGATATCCCCAGTGCAATAAATTGCTTTGTAGAAAGTAGGGAAAGTGGCATGGTGGCATTCATAAACAAAAAGCATACTTTTTTCGGGAGCATTTTAAAGCATCCATCGGTAAAAGGGATAACCCGAAGCTCAACCGTACCAATATTGGTATTACACGATTTAAGAAACTAAAAACAGGTAGAAGATGAAAAATACAGGCATTTGGTTAGATAGGGAAAAAACTCACATTGTGACACTTGAAAACGAAAAAGAAATATTTACTACTATAAAATCTGAAGTAGAAAATTTTCATCCATCCGGAGGCTTTGGGCTTGGATACAGGGGTAGCCCTCAAGATGCCCTTCCTGAAGATAAATATATAGAACGAGAAAAACATCAATTGAAATCTTATTTCGAAGATATAGTCTCTGGGGTAAAAGATGCAGATTCCCTGGTTATTTTTGGACCCGCTGAAACCAAAGAAAAATTCAGAAAGGAGTTGAGTGCGCATTATAAAGATTTAGCAACAAAAGTATCTGCGATAATAACAACAGATAGCATGACCAACAATCAAGTAATAGCTTGGGTCAAAGATTATTTTGGTATGAAAAAATAGTGTATTCATTAATATTATGAATAATAATCAAACGGTAGATATCATAAAATCATCAGGTGAAAAAGTAAAGTTTTCATATGAAAAACTTCGCAACTCACTGAAGCGAACAGGGGCTGAAAATGATTTGGTTACTCAGATAATAGGAACCGTTAAAGACGAATTATATCAAGGTATTTCAACCAAAGAAATATATAACAGAGCGTTTGCTTTACTTAAAAAAAAGAAAAGTTATTTGGCTTCAAAATATAAGCTTAAAAAGGCTATTTATGAATTGGGGCCAACAGGTTTTCCTTTTGAACGATTTATAGGGGCTATTTTAAAATATTCAGGTTATTCTATTGAAGTTGGCAAAATTTTACAAGGTAAATGTGTAAAACATGAAGTAGATGTTTTTGCACAAAAAAACAGTGAAACTATTGTTGTTGAATGCAAATTTCACAGTCAACAAGGCTTTAATTGCAATGTAAAAGTACCGTTATACATAAATTCCCGGTTTCAAGATATTAAGGAGAAATGGGGTGCTGATTCAAACAAAAAGAGTACCCTTTCAGCGGGATGGGTTGTCACCAACACACGTTTTACAGAAGGTGCCATAATCTACGGAAACTGTGTGGGTTTGTATTTGTTAAGCTGGGACTATCCAATTGAAAATGGTTTAAAAGACAGAATTGACAGATTAGGGTTATATCCAATTACAGTATCAACATTGCTTACAAATAGGGAAAAACAGTTTTTATTGAGCAGGGATGTTGTGTTATGCAGGGAATTAATTGGGGACTCTTTTTATTTAGATCATTTAGGTGTTTCCGAAATTAGAAAAGAAAAGATTTTAAACGAAATAAAACAGCTTTGTAAAAACTGAAATGATGATTAATCATGTAAAAGTTCATTTTTTAGGAGCCGCAGGAACGGTAACAGGTTCTAAATTTTTGACTGAAACATTAATAACATAATAATAAAGCAAAATGGAAATTTCTACTACGGAATATATGAGCTTTAATAGTGATAAAAGTGTTGAAGAATTAAAATACGATTGTATTAATTGGAAAAAAAATCTGAAGCTTTTAAAAATAGAATTCGCTTTTTTAAAAGGATTATTGAATTCCAATATTTATGAACCTAAAATAATTAACTTATTTGAAACATTGCAATTGTTAAAAAATGAAATTGATATGGTTAATAAAATAATCATAGAATTTGATGACCATACAGATTATTACATGACACAACTTGATGAAAATTGTAAAAGTGAATTTGGTAATAGCATTCCTTTTTATTTAGAGTTACATGAAAAAAAGGACTATGATTTACATGAATTCTTTAAGGAAACAAACACATTTAAAACGGAATTATTTCAATTCATTCAAAGCACTATCAAACAATAAAAAAAAGGAAAAAGGATTAAGATTATTTTACTAAAACTGATTTTAGTCATGGTATTTGCCCTTAATAATGAGTAACTTAATGGCACTAAATAGAATATTAACTATTTAATTATATTTATTATGACACTTGTTAAATTTAACAATCGAAACAGATTATTCCCTTGGAATATTGCTGGCTTACCTAGTTTAAGCACCGACGAGTTCTTTAATGATGATTTTTTTTGCAGAAGACAGTTTAATGCCTGCCATGAATATCAAAGACAAAAAGAACGATTTTGAAATTGAATTTGCTGCTCCTGGATTTAACAAAAAAGATTTTGAAGTGACAATTGATGATAATGTTCTTCACGTTTCCGGAGAAAAAAGTCAAGAACAAGTAGAAAATGAAGAAGATTTTACTCGCAAAGAGTTTAGCTTCAATTCATTTAAAAGATCTTTAAAATTACCTAACACAGTAAATTCAAAAAAAGATGTAAAAGCCACTTATAAAAATGGTATTCTTAAACTTAGTTTAATGAAAAAAGAAGACGCTAAACAATTAGCAAAAAAAGTAATTGAAATAGCTTAAACTTTGAAATGCAGAGTGAAATTTCAACTAAAAATGCACTCTGCATTTTTTTAATAAATAAATAAATTATAACAAAACATAAATAATATTATCATGAAAATAGTAAAAAATTCACCTAAATATGTTGAGTGGCTTAACGCTGATGTAATGCATGAAGCCTCTATAAAATGGCTATCAGAATTGCGGTTTATAAAAGATGAAGAACAATTTTTTGAAGATCTTATAAAACTGTTTACATTAAAATTAATTGATCCTGAAAATTTCCCCAATACTCAAGAAATTGTAACAGAAATAACCAAACTAAGAAAAAGAAACAAGGTGCTTATAGATTCCATTATAAGACATGAAAAAGAACTTAAAATCATGGTGGATGGTATCAATCAGATCAAGGAAGAAGAAGCTTATAAAGATGTACACAGAGAACTTTTTATTGCTGTTAAAAAATATTTTAAGGAATATAGGCTGCTTAAAACCAGGCTTTTTAAAACATTGAAAGAGGTTATGAAACATGAAAAACAAAAAAAATTAATGCCATAAATGCTACTAATTTTACTAGTTGTTTTTTGTCGTTATGATGACAATTTTATTCGATTCATTGTCTGTAGTAAAAAATAAATACAAATTACCACCTTCATTAATGGCGAGTCGTTTTCTAATTTGTTGTACGGTTTCTACAAAGTTTCTTGTGGTAATATTGGCTTTATGTATTTCTAATTTTTTTATAAGTTTTATGTTATAAGGTAGCACGTTTTGAATTATAAAACGTCTTCCAGGAAATTCAATAAGTGTATCACTAGTATATAAATGAGAGTGTTTTTGAAGCTTAAAAACACCTAATTGCTGCGCAACTGTATTAAAAGCCCCTGCTTTTAAAATGGCGGCATTGGGCTCATACAAATAGGTTAATGGCCTTTTGTATGTTGATTCTTGTTTTTTTTCATCTTCCAATAAAAAATTGAAGTGTTGTGTGCTTTCTTTGGTAATATTTACTGTTAGGATTGAAATGTTACCTACAAACCCCTTTTCCAATACCCAAAGAAGTTCTTTTACTTCATTATTTACAGCAATGACATGTATTGTTTTTACAAATTTTAATTCCTTAATACCAACGCTTAAATCCAGTAATGGCGATGTTTTAATCATGACATTATTAGTATGGGCAAATATCGTGTCTAAATTTTCAGGAATATTGGGTAAGCAGTCGTTTAAAAAAAAAACTTTGCCCTTGTTTTCATGACGTCTGGATGGGTCTGCGTAAATCCAATCAAATGATTTTTCACTTTGTTTTACAAAGGCAATACCATCAGTGTTTTGTGTTTCAACATTTTCAACTTTTAGTTGTTTGTTGTTATAATTAACAATATTTGAAAGATTTTCATCTATTTCGCAATGAATAACATGTTCAAATTGTTTTGAAAAAAAACAACAATCAACACCAAAACCCCCAGTAATATCAATCAAGCTGTTACCCTGTATTAAATTTGATTTATAGGCAGCTGTAATTTCAGATGATGTTTGCTCAATATTCAATTTATTAGGAAAATAGATGTTTTTGGTATGAAACCAAGTTGGCAATTTATTCTCGCATTTTTTTTTGGCTTCAATTTGCTCGACAATTTCTTTGGTGTCCACATCAGGAAAATGAGTTCCTTTTAATACTATAGAGGACATGTTAGAATTAATATTGCTATGGATAAACTCCTGAATTTCAATATTTAAAATACATCTATCCAAATTGTTTTTTATAATCCTTTAGTGAGTTTTTTTACAAAATTGTTGTCCGATAAGAATTCTTTCAGAATGACTTTTATGGATGTGTAGGCAGGAACCGCTATCATAAGACCAATAATTCCAAATAAGATACCCGAAATAAAGATGACCAAAAATATTTCCAAAGGGTGAGATTTGACACTTTTGGAAAATATAACAGGCTGACTGATAAAATTATCAAAGAGTTGGCCAATGACAAAAACCACAAAGACCCATATGGCTTTTGTAAATATGATATTGGAAAAATCAGAGCCAATATTACTAGTCATGGTAAGCGTAAGCATTAAAAAACCGCCAACTATAGGGCCAACGTAGGGGATTATATTTAACAACGCGCCTAAAAATGCAATCACCACAGCATTTTCGACGCCTACAATAAGGAGCCCAATGGTATATATTATGAAAATGATAATGATTTGAAAAATCAGTCCTACAAAATATCTTGAAAGCAAGTCTTTTATTTTGGTGTAAGAATTTGTTAAACTTGATTCTTTTGAATCCGGTATAAAAATTAAAATACCGTTTTCAAATAATTTACTGTCTTTTAAAAAGAAAAAGGAAATAAACAGAACTGAAAATAGTCCCACACTAAAACTTCCTAAACCGCTAATTAGCGCATTTAAAAAGTTTGGAATGATGGAATAATCTAATTTTGAGAGTAAATTTGTGTTTTTAAGCGATTGTTCAAAATTGATATTATTTACTTCAAAATAAGAAATCATTTGTTTATATAAACCTTCTATGTTACTCTGTAATTCATCAATATTTAAAAGCGATAAATTATGGCCTTGTTCAACAATTAAAGGTATAAAGAGAAGTACCAATCCTATAAAAAAACCAAAAAGCAGCAACATGGTAAAAATAACTGCAATCGTATTTTTAAATTTCATTCGTTTTTGTAAAAACAAAACAATGGGCCTTCCTATTAATGAAATAATCACGGCTATGGCAATATAAACAAGTACAGATGTTATTTGGTATAAAAAGTAAAACAACAAAACGACTCCGAATATCATGGCTATAGCCCGTATAATACCGTTTGATATATCTTTTGAATTCATTTAGTAAATATAATAAAACAGTTTACAAAAGTTGCTTGGTGATTTCATATAAAGCAATATTAGCTGCTTGTACCACATTCATACTGCTATTTTGTCCGTACATATCTATATGAATAACATCATCAGATGCCTTAAGGACAGCTTCAGAAATCCCAAAATTTTCATCTCCAATAATAAGTGCTATTGGTTTTTCTTTTGAAAATTTAAATGTGTGCAGCGCTTTGCTTTTATTAGTAATTTCCAAAGAAATAATTTGATATCCTTTATTTTTTAAGGTTTCAATAACTTCTAAAGCAGAATTGGATAAGGTGTACTTAACAACTTTTTCTGTAGCTCTTGAAGTTTTGGTTAATTTTCTACCAAAAGATACAGTTTCACCACAAAGGATTAATTTTTCAATTCCAAAGGCGTCTGATATTCTAAATAAACTACCAATATTTGGTGCATTGGTAACATTCTCTGATATTAAAATTATTGGAAATGATTTTTTTTTGAAATTGGTATTGTAGTGGTTGAGTTGCAATTGATTTTTATTTAGGCTAAATCATTAATTTTCAAAAACATATTTTATAATGTTTGCTCCCATTTTCAGAGCTTTTTCTCTAACTTCATAGGGGTCATTATGTACTTCTTCATCTTCCCATCCGTCACCTAAATCACTTTCATAAGTAAATAAAAGCACCAATCTACCTTCATAAAAAATCCCAAAAGCTTGTGGCCGTTTTCCATCGTGTTCATGAATTTTTGGAAGCCCTTCCGGAAATTTATAGACACTACTAAAAATAGGATGATTTGCAGGAAGTTCAATTAATTCTTTATCCGGGAAAACTTTTATAAGTTCTTTTTTAAGATAAGGTTCCATGCCATAATTATCATCAATGTGCAAAAAGCCGCCCGAAATAAGGTAATTTCTTAAATTCTGAGCTTCATCATCATTAAAAAAAACATTACCATGACCTGTCATATGTAGAAACGGATATTGATAGATATCAGGACTCCCAACTTCAACAGTGGCCGGTTGTGGCGTTATTTTGGTGTTAATGTTGGCATTACAAAATGTTATTAAGTTACGTAATGATGTAGGATTTGCATACCAGTCTCCACCACCTTTATATTTAAGAAGCGCAATTTCTTGGGAAAAGGAGACAAAAGATAAAAGACAAAAAACACATGAATAAATCAGTTTCATTTAATACTGAGTTTGATTAATAAAAGCCACACTATGGCAAGCAACAATAGCTGCGGTTTCAGTTCGTAATCTTGTATCTCCTAAAGTTACGGTTTTAAAACCATGGGTTATGGCCATTTCAATTTCATTAGTACTAAAATCGCCTTCTGGACCAATTAAAATGGTGTAATCCTCATTTTTTTTAAGCAGTTTTTTTAATGATTTTTTATCAGTTTCTTCACAATGCGCTATAAATAATTGACCATTAAATTCGTGGTTGATAAAATCTTTAAAGGTCATTGCGTCATTTAATTTAGGCAAATAACAGCTCAATGATTGCTTCATGGCAGATTGAACTATCTTCTCAAAACGTTCCAATTTAATAAGTTTTCTTTCGCTGTGGTCACAAATTATTGGGGTTATGGTATCTACGCCAATTTCTACCGCTTTTTCTAAAAACCATTCGTATCTGTCGTTCATTTTAGTTGGTGCAACCGCTATTTGTAGGTTATAAGCATGCTTTAATTTAAATTCTTTTGAAATAATGGTAACTAGGCAACTTCTTACATCAGGGATAGTAACTTCAGCAATAAATAACCAACCTTTACCATTTGTGATATGCAATAGGTCTCCGGCTGTTTTACGCAAAACTTTTACAATATGTTTGCTTTCTTCTTTATCAAAAGAAAATTGAGTAGTCTGTTCGTTTATATCAGAATTATAAAATAATTGCATTAATTAATAGGTTGAGCAATTTTTAAAACTTTAATCTCAGTAATATTTTTTGGATGGTTTGTTTTGTAAGCAATTAATGAAATTAATTCCAAAATTATAGTTAATACTTTATTAAATACCATCATTCGTCTAAAATCCAATAGATTGATTTAAATTTTTAATCTTGCAGAAGCCGTCACATCTTTTTTAGCGAAATCACCTTCTAAATATTTTAAATAGCCCACAATGGCAATCATAGCTGCATTATCTGTAGTAAATTCAAATTTAGGCACATAAGTAGTCCATCCAAATTTTTGTTCCCCATCTTTCAAAGCTTGTCTAATACCAGTATTAGCAGAAACTCCGCCGCCAATAGCAATATGTTTAATACCTGTTTGTTTTGTTGCTAATTTTAATTTATCAATTAATATTCCTATGATGGTATATTGAATAGAAGCACAAATATCATTTAGGTTTTCCTGAATAAAATCAGGGTTCTTTTTAGTTTCATTTTGCACAAAATAAAGTATGGCTGTTTTTAATCCTGAAAAACTAAAGTTTAAACCCGCAACTTTTGGTTTTGTGAATTGAAATGCTTTTGAATTGCCTAATTTAGCAAGTTTATCAATTATAGGGCCTGCCGGATAACCTAACCCTAATATTTTTCCACTTTTATCAAAAGCTTCCCCAACAGCATCATCAATGGTTTCTCCAATAACTTCCATATCAAAATAGTTGTTAACCTTAACAATTTGGGTATGCCCGCCCGAAATAGTCATGGCTAAAAACGGAAAAGGAGGCTTATTAAATCCTTCTTCATCTATAAAATGTGCCAATATATGCGCCTGCATGTGGTTAACATCAATTAAAGGAATTCCCAATCCGTAAGCAAAAGATTTAGCGAAAGAGGCACCCACTAAAAGGGAACCCATTAATCCTGGTCCTCTGGTAAATGCAATGGCATGAAGCTGATCCTTAGTTATTTTGGCTTTTTCTAAAGCTTGATAAACTACGGGGACAATGTTTTGCTGATGCGCTCTGGAAGCCAGTTCAGGTACCACGCCACCATAAGCTTCATGAATTTTTTGACTCGCAACTATATTGCTTAAAATTTCACCATTTTGTATTATGGATGCAGCAGTATCATCGCATGAAGATTCAATTCCAAGTATATAAATATTTTGTTTTAACATTAATTAGAATTAGGCACAATAATTGTTAATTTTGACATAGAAAAGAAGCCTGAAAATTTCTTTAATTTGTAGATGCAAAACTAGGTAATTATTTTTAAAAGAAACCTGAAAATAGTTTAGGTAGTTTACTTTAGATGAATGCTGGAATAATACTAATACAAAGGAATTGTAGTTTTTTATTAAATAAATTTTAACTTTAACAACTATCAAAAAGTTTCTAAAAATATTATCTAAAATAATAGGCACATTCCTTTTGTTGTTTATCATTTTAGTGTTGATACTATCTATCCCCGCCGTTCAAACTTTAGTAGGAAATTTTGCTACTAAAAAAATTAATGAATCATACGGCACCAATATCAATATAGATAAAGTTGGCTTACAATTTAATGGTGATGTGGAACTTAAACACATTTTCATTGAAGACTACAAAAAAGACACACTAATTAATATAGCCGAATTAAATACATCTATTTTAAATTTCAGAAATTTATTTAATGGTAAATTGGCCTTTGGTGATATTGACATTTATGGTTTAATGTTTAATATTAAAACATATAAAGGCGCCAGTGACACTAATCTTGATGTTTTTGTGGCCAAGTTTGATGATAACAACCCAAGAAAGGAAAAGAGTGGTTTTTTGTTGTCATCTAGTGATGTTTCCATTTATGATGGGGTTTTTAAACTATATGATGAAAACAGGGAGAATGCAAAAATGCTTCATTTTGAAGGTCTAAATATAAATGCAACCAATTTTTTAATAAATGGAAGTGATGTAAGTGCAAGAATTAATACGCTTGCATTAACTGACAGTAGGGGTGTTACCATAAAAAATATGATAACAGATTTTTCATACACACTTACTGATATGACTTTTGCGAACCTTGAAATTGAAACCGTCCATTCTGTATTAAAAGGAGATCTTAAATTTTCTTATAATCGTGAAGATTTTAAATATTTTGAAGATAGAGTAAAAATATCGGCCACATTTAAGGATTCAAATATCCTTCTTAACGAACTCAATACATTTTACAATGAATTTGGGGTCAACCAACGTGCCAAATTCAACGTAAACCTATCAGGTTCCTTAAATGATTTATTAGCTAATAATTTGGTTTTAAATACAAGCAGTAAATCACAGATTGTAGGGGATTTTAATTTTAAAAATTTATTTAATCAAGAGGGAAATAATTTTTATATGCTTGCAAAGTTAAAAAATTTGACTTCAACATATAAAGATTTGACAGCCTTATTGCCTAATGTTCTGGGGCAATCAATTCCATCATCATTTGATAGATTGGGAAAATTCAAAATAGTCGGGCAGTCTGAAGTAACGTCTTCAACGATTAGTGCCGATTTAAAGATTGAAACAGATTTAGGATTTGTAGATTCAAATTTAAAAATGACTAAAATCAATAACATTGACAATGCATCCTATAACGGGAAAATTATATTTAATGATTTTGATCTGGGTACTTTTATTAATGATCCTAGTTTTGGCAAAGTGTCATTAGATGTAGATGTAAATGGAAATGGATTTGTTGCTGAAACGTTAGATACACATATAAAAGGAGAGGTGTTTCAAATTGAATATAATAACTACAATTATAATAATTTAAAAGTAGCAGGAAACATAAAAAATAGGATTTTTGATGGGAATCTTATAGTTAATGATGATAATTTAAAACTTAATTTTAATGGTTTTGTTGATTTTTCTGAAAAGGTAAATAAATATGATTTTGAGGCCAATGTGTATTTTGCCAATCTTAAAAATTTGAATTTTGTAAAAAAGGATAACATATCTATTTTTCAAAGTAATGTGAAAATGAATATGAATGCGAGTAATTTAGATGATGCTTATGGTCAGGTTGTCTTTAAAAACACATCATATGAAAATCAAATAGACACCTATTATTTTAAAGAATTTGCAATAACCTCCCGTTTTGAAAATAACACTCGTTTTATTACAATTGATTCACCGGATATTATAGAAGGATCTTTAAGTGGTCAATTTGTTTTTAATGACATTGCAAAATTATTTCAAAACTCCTTAGGTAGTATATACACTAATTATATTCCTTATAAAGTAAAAAGCAATCAATCTATCAGTTTCAATTTCAAAATTTATAATAAAATCATTGAAGTGTTTTATCCTGAAATTAAACTTGGAAAAAACACTTTTATTAAAGGTCAGGTAGAAAGCAATGAGAAAGGCTTTGCATTAACATTTAAATCACCAGAAATAAAATTTAAGGACTATTTTGCAAGCAATATAGAATTGCAGGTAGATAATAATAACCCACTTTTTAATACCTATGTTGAAGTAGATAGTATTAAAACAAAATACTATGACATATCTAAATTTAACCTCATTAATGTTACTGTTAATGATACACTGTTTATGCGTTCAGAATTTAAAGGTGGTAAAAAAAATAACGACAGTTATAATTTGAGTTTTTATCATACCATTAATAAAGAAAACAAGTCTGTTATTGGGTTTAAAAACTCTGATTTTACTATAAAAGATAACATTTGGATTATTAATGAAAACAAGGATAATTTCAATAAGGTTACATATGATAAGAATCTTGCTGCTTTTGAAATTGATAAATTCAGAATCAATCATAATAATGAAGAAATTAAACTTTCTGGATTTCTAAAAGATTCAACACAAAAAGATATTCAACTTAATTTTAAAGATGTTGATCTTGCCAAAATAACACCGGATATAGAAAATTTATCGCTTACAGGAAATGTTAATGGGAAATTGGATCTACTTCAAAAAAATGGCGTTTACTTACCAAATTCAACCATTACCATTGATGATTTTAAAGTAAATAATTATGATTTAGGCTCATTTAATGCAAATATTAAGGGGAATGAAAACTTAACCAAGTACGCTGTAAATGTGACTATAAAAGATGATTTACTAAAATCATTTAGTGTTGATGGTGAAATAGATGTAACAGGAAGTCAATCAAATGTTGATGTGGACCTAACATTTAACAAATTCAATTTAGTTCCATTAAATCCTTTCTTGACAGATGTTTTAAGTGATATAAGAGGAACCGTTACGGGTAAAACCAAAGTTACTGGTAATTTAAAACGACCAGATATTATTGGGGAAATGGTTATCAATAATGGAGGGTTTGGAATACCATACCTCAATGTAGATTATGCTATAGCAGACAATACATCTATAAATTTAAAAGAACAGAGTTTCATTTTTGATAAATTACAGTTAACGGATACTAAATTTCATTCTAAAGGAGAACTAAATGGCTCTTTAAGTCATATAAATTTTTCAGATTGGAAATTAAATTTTTATTTAAACACCCCAAGGTTATTGGTTTTAAATACAGTAGATTCTGAAGATGCCTTATATTACGGAACGGGGTTTATTGGAGGTATGGCAAGCATTAATGGGCCAACAGATCAGTTGGTTGTAAACGTTGTTGGAGAAACAAAATCAGGAACAGTATTTAAAATCCCATTAAATGATACAGAATCTTTTGGCGATAATTCATATATCCATTTTTTAAGCCCAGACGAAAAATTAGCTAGACGTAGTGGCATAGATTTTAATTTTCGGGAAATTAATGGACTCGAGCTTGATTTTGATCTGGACATTACTGAAGATGCTGAAATAGAAATAATAATCAATAAAGATACAGGGCATTCACTTAAAGGTAGAGGTATTGGTGGCATGCTTGTTGAAATAAATACCAATGGCAAATTTAATATTTATGGTGACTTTGCAGTATTTGAAGGTGTTTATAATTTTTCATATGGTGGATTAATAGGAAAGAAATTTATTGTACAGCCAGGTGGAACTTTGGCTTGGGATGGAGATCCTTTAAAAGCACGAATTAATATGAAAGCCGTTTATAAAACCCAGGCCAATCCATCACCATTACTTGATAATCCTATAAACAGAAGTATTCCTGTGGAATTAAATATTAATTTAACAGGTAGCTTAGAACAGCCTCAACCAAGTTTTGAATTTGTATTTCCAAACGTAGACTCAACTGTAAAATCAGAGTTGCAGTACAGACTTGAATCTAATGATGACAGACAAAATCAAGCGTTATATTTATTGTCTACTGGTTCCTTCTCTAGGGGATTAAGTGAACTAAATTTTTCTGGAACCATTGCCGAACGGTTAAATGGTATTTTAAATAATATTTTCACTAATAGTGACGGGAAACTTAACATAGGTTTAAATTATGAAGTAGGGGCAAACCGACCCGATTATAAAACAGATGACAGATTTGATTTAACCTTTCAAACACAAATTAGTGATTGGGTATTGATAAATGGGAAAGTTGGTGTGCCAGTTGGTAGTGAAACTCAAACGGCTATAGCTGGAGATGTGCAAGTGGACTTTTTATTAAATGAAGAAGGAACATTAAGAGCTAAAGTTTTTAATAGAGAAAATAGTATAAGAAATTTTGGTGAAGAAATTGGTTACACACAAGGCTTAGGTATAGCCTATAATGTAGATTTTGAAACCTTTAAGGAATTACTTCAAAGACTTTTTACAAAACCAAAAAAAACAGCGGTAACCGTTAAGGATGAAAAAGCAACCCAACCAGAAAGTTCTTTGCCTGATTTTATAGAAATCAAAACGGAACCAAAGAAAGATAAATAGTAAAAAGCACCATTATTATTCCCAGTTATTTTTAAAAAAGTTTGTTTTTTATTAACTAAATCGTTGTAGTTTTGGCACTTATGTAAAAAAAGCCAAATGCTATAAGTTATCTGATTTTTGTTTAGTAATTTTACTTTTTAATTAGAGATTAAATGCCAAATAAAATAAAAAAAATAGGTGTTTTAACATCAGGAGGTGATGCTCCAGGAATGAATGCAGCCATTCGATCTGTTGTCAGAACATGTGCTTATCATGAGATAGAATGCGTAGGGATTTATCGCGGATATGAAGGCTTAATGGAAGGCGATTTTAAATTCATGGATGCCCGTAGTGTTAAAGATATCATTAATAAAGGGGGAACTGTTTTAAAATCTGCAAGATCAAAAGAATTTAGAAGTGTTGAAGGAAGAAAACAGGCTTTTGAGCAAATAAAAAAAGCTGGTATTGACGCTTTAGTTTTAATCGGTGGTGATGGAACTTTTACAGGTGGAATGATTTTTAATAAAGAATTTAATTTTCCTGTCATTGGAATTCCTGGGACCATTGATAATGATATTTTTGGAACAAGCCATACTATAGGGTTTGATACCGCATTGAATACAGTTGTAGAGGCGGTAGATAAAATTCGTGACACAGCCAGTTCACACAACAGATTGTTTTTTATTGAAGTCATGGGAAGAGACGCAGGACATATAGCTTTAAATGTTGGTGTTGGTGCCGGTGCAGAAGAAATATTAATCCCTGAAGAAGATTTAGGATTGGATAGGTTGGTTGACACCTTAAAACGAAGCAGAAAATCTGGAAAAACGTCAAGTATAGTTATTGTTGCTGAAGGTGATAAAATTGGGAAAAGCGTTTTTGAACTGAAAGATTATGTTGATGAAAACATGGAAGATTATGACGTTCGCGTTTCGGTATTAGGTCATATGCAGCGCGGTGGTTCCCCTTCTTGTTTTGATCGTGTTTTAGCTAGCAGAATGGGCGTAAAAGCCGTAGAATCTTTAATGGAAGGCAAAACCAATTATATGGTAGGATTGATAAATAATGAAGTCACATTAACGCCTTTATATAATGCCATAAAAGGAAAATCAAAAATAAATTTAGAATTATTGCGTGTTTCAGAAATTATGAGCACTTAACATTTATATACATAAATTATGTCAAAATTAAAATTAGGAATTAACGGATTTGGTAGAATTGGTAGAATTGCCTTTAGAGTTGCAGTAGCAAGACCAGATATTGAAATAGTAGGAATTAACGATTTATTGGATGTTGAACATTTAGCATACTTATTGAAATTTGATTCTACACACGGTCGTTTTAATGGTACGGTAGCTGTAAAAAACGGTAACTTAATAGTTAATGGAAAAGAAATTAGAATTACGGCTGAACGTAACCCAGAAGATTTAAAATGGGATGCTGTTAAAGCAGAAATAGTACTTGATTGTACAGGGATCTTCACAACCATAGAAGGTGCGCAAAAACACATCACTGCAGGCGCTAAAAAGGTTGCCATCTCTGCGCCATCAGCTGATGCACCAATGTTTGTAATGGGTGTAAATCATAAAAAAATCACCACAAAAGATACTATTGTATCTAATGCATCATGTACAACTAACTGTTTAGCTCCTTTAGCTAAAGTTATTAATGATAACTTCGGAATTATTGAAGGATTAATGACAACAGTTCACGCTACCACAGCAACACAATTAACGGTTGATGGCCCATCTAAAAAAGATTGGAGAGGTGGTAGAAGTGCACTTATTAACATTATACCATCATCTACAGGAGCTGCAAAAGCTGTTGGAAAAGTAATTCCTGAATTAAACGGAAAATTAACAGGGATGTCTTTCAGAATTCCAACTCCAGACGTATCAGTTGTCGACTTAACGGTTAGAACTAAAAAATCAGCCACTTGGTCTGAAGTTAAGGCTGCCTTGAAAAAAGCTTCAGAAAATGAATTAAAAGGTATTTTAGGGTATACAGAAGAAGCAGTTGTATCTCAAGATTTTGTTTCAGAACCTATGACAAGTATATTTGATGCCGAAGCAAGTATTGCTTTAAATGATAATTTTTTTAAATTAGTAGCTTGGTACGACAATGAATTTGGTTATTCTACTAAACTGGTAGATTTAGCACAATATATTCATTCAGTATAAATATTAATAGCTCCAAAGAATTCGTATTGTTTTTAAGTAGTGATTCTTTGGGGTTTTTTATTTTAAAAAATTATGATTTTAATAGTTGATAGTGGTTCTACAAAATGTGATTGGATTGCAATGGATAGTGATGGCAACCAATTACTTGAAAAAATGCGTACTAAAGGACTTAATCCTGAAATTCTTTCTGAAAAAAAACTTAGGAAAGTAATTAAAAAAAATGAGCTTTTAAAAGAAAACAGAAACATTGTAACCCATATATATTTTTATGGTGCCGGATGTGGAACAGATAGGGCCGCTGAACTTTTGGCAAATGTTCTTAAAGAGTTTTTTATCAATGCGAATGTATTTGTTAAAGAAGACACCATGGCTGCAGTTTTTGCAACCCTTAATCATGATAAGGAAGCAGCTGTTGTTTGTATTTTAGGAACCGGATCAAATTGCAGTTACTTTGATGGTGAGAAATTGCATCAAAAGGTAGTTTCTTTGGGATATTCCATTATGGATGATGCCTCAGGTAATTATTTTGGTCGTCAGTTGTTAAGAGATTATTATTTTAATCAAATGCCAGAAGACATTAAAGTGGCCTTTTCAAGTAAATATAATTTAGATGCAGATTATATAAAATACAATATATACAAGCAACCAAATCCGAACGCTTATTTGGCAAATTTTGCTGAATTCATGTATTTAAATAAAGATTCAAAATACATTACAGGCCTAATCAAAAAAGGTATAAAATTATTTGCTGAGAACATGATCATGCAGTTTAAGGAAGAAATTAAAACCGTTCCTGTCCATTTTGCAGGGTCAATTGCATTTTTCTCACAGAATGAAATTAAAGAAGTTGCTTCACAAATGGGCTTTACTGTTGGTAATTTTGAAAGAAGGCCCATTGAAGGACTCATGACGTATCATTCAAAAAAATTGCAATAAATCTCTATACGTTATAACAAAACACCAATTTAATATTTTTCTGAGAAACAATTCGTCTTTAAAAGATTCTGATTTATCTATTAAATCTACCTGAAGTGTTTCCGTCTAAAATACCCATAACTTCATCGACCGTGGCATAATTTACATCACCTTCATAGGTGTGTTTTAAGGCACAAGCGGCACTTGCAAATTCCATGGATTTATAATCGTCAAATTTTTGGAGGCCATAAATTAATCCGGCAGCAAAGGCATCGCCCGTTCCAATTCTATCAATAATATGGGTGATTTCAAAATCGGTTGTTTCCCTAAATTCCTTACCATTCCACATTCTGGCCCTAATTTTATGCCATGAAGCATTAATGGCAGTTCTAATTTTATCAAACACTTTTTCAATAGAAGGGAATTTATTTATCAAGGCTTTACTGGCTTCAATAAAATCATCGTTCGAATCATTAAAGTTGGTTTCTAGAATTTCATTTATTTCATTAATTCCTCCAATAAAAATAGTTGAATAATTCATCAAATCATTTAATACATCCTTAGCATTTTCGCCATATTTCCAAAGCCCTTTTCTATAAGTTGGGTCAGCAGAAACTATCATTCCTTTTTCTTTAGCTAATATTAAACCAGCTTTAAGCGTTTCATAACCGCCTTTACAAAGAGCAGGCGTAATTCCTGTCCAATGAAACCATTTCCCTTTTCTTAAAGCTTTATCCCAATCTACCATGGAAGGTTCAATTTCTGAAAAAGAAGAATGTGATCTGTTATATGAAATAGAACTTGGGCGCATGACAGCACCTACTTCTAAGAAATAAACACCTAATGGCCTATTTGATCTAACAATTGCAGACGTGCTAACTCCAAATTTTCGTAAATAAGCAATGGCAGTGTCTCCAATGAAGTCGTTTGATATGCAACTAACGTGTTTTACATTTTCACCAAAATTAGCAATAGATATTCCAACGTTAACTTCAGTACCGCCAAAATAGAATTCCAGTTTATCAGCTTGAATAAATTTTTTATTTCCTTCAGGCGATAAACGCATTAAAACTTCTCCAAAAGTTATGACTTGATTCATGATAATATTATTTAAAAAATAGGAATTTATGTTTCTCTATCAGTGTTCTTTATTAATTCCTTATGGATTATTTAGCAGCACTAATCACTCCGTATAAACTCTATTTTCTTGTTCTTCAACTCTAATAAACGTAGTTCGTTTAGTAAGTTCTTTTAATCGTTGAGCACCAACATACGTACATGTACTGCGTAAACCACCTAAAATATCTTGAACCGTAGTTTCAACTTTTCCTCTATAGGGTACCTCAACAGCTTTACCTTCACTGGCTCTATAATCAGCAATGCCTCCAACATGTTTTTCCATGGCTGTTGATGAACTCATCCCATAAAATTTTCTAAATGGTTTTCCATTTCGTTCAATTATTTCCCCACCACTTTCATCATGACCTGCCAACATGCCTCCAAGCATTACAAAATCTGCACCAGCACCAAATGCTTTTGCAACATCACCTGGATAAGAACATCCGCCATCACTTATAATTTGACCTCCTAAGCCATGAGCTGCATCGGCACATTCTATGATAGCAGATAATTGAGGGTACCCAACACCGGTTTTTACTCTGGTAGTACAAACAGATCCAGGACCAATTCCAACTTTAACAATGTCTGCTCCAGATAATAAGAGTTCTTCTACCATTTCACCGGTTACAACATTACCGGCTATAATAACTTTGTCAGGATATTGTTTCCTGGTTTTATTGACGAATTTTGCAAAATGCTCTGAATAACCATTTGCAACATCAATACAAATAAATTTTAAATGGGGGTTTTGCTTAAATATTGAAGCTAACTTTTCTGAATCTTTGTTACCGGTTCCTGTACTGATTGCGATTAAGTTTTCAATACCTTTGGGTGCATTGGCACAAAAAATATTCCAATCATTAATAGAATAGTGTTTGTGAATAGCTGTAAATAATTTTTTTTTGGATAAGGCTAAAGCCATTTCAAAAGTACCAACAGTATCCATATTCGCTGCCATTATAGGAATGCCTTCCCAAATAACAGAACTATGTAAAAATTTGAATTCGCGCTCTAATTTTACTTGTGACCTGCTTTTTAAGGTAGAGCGTTTTGGACGAATCATAACATCCTTAAACCCCAGTTTTAAATCATATTCTATGCGCATTTGTCTGTATCGTTAATGTATTTTCAAAAGTATTGTTTTTTATATTCTATATGATATATAAAAGTAATAAATTATAGGTAGCCATTTTTAATATTATTAATTAATATATTCATGAAAACTGAATAATATAAATCAAATAAAATATTATAAAACTAATATTTAGAATAGTTTTGTGTATTACATCAAATATAAATATGTTTGTATAAAACCAATTAAATATGGCGTTCTTTTTACAATCAATACAGTCCTTTAGAGTTAGGATAACATTGATTTTTTTTACTCTCATTTTATTAATCATTATACTTTTTATTGGGTATTATAAAATTGAGAAAAGGAATGATAATTTATTTGAAGTGGTTAATCAGCTAAACTCTATTAATTATAATTTTTCAAAAAGCACAGTTAATTTTCAGGCATCATTATTATATGATTATGAAGTAGAAGACAATTTTGATAAAGTTAGAAATGACTTGGGATTATATAGAAAAGGTTTAAACACTTTTAAATTAGAATTAGAAACTATTAAAAATGAACTTACTAAACCTTTTATAAATACTCACGATGATTTTGATGACATTATTGATGATCTTAATATAATTCAACAATCTACACTTAATAATAAAATCCTTGATGCATTTGCAATTAAAAAATTATTTGATGCTGTTAACACAAACCATTCAAAATTAGATGACAAATTAAATTCTCTGTTGCTTAGATTAAATCAAGAAGCAGAAAATAAAAATAAATTTTTACAATATAATACCACAATTTTGTTCATTTTGATGGTAATTATCGTTTTAGGATTTACATATTTTCTGGCGCAAAGACTAACCCGGGATTTAAGGACTCTGAATTTGAAAATGAAAAATTTCAACAATTTTAATGAAGAACCTTTTATTTCAAATATTGAGGATATAAATAGGTTAGATAAAACCTTTGAATTGGTGAAGTCAAAATTAAGGGAGTTGGAATCTGATTTGGAAGAAGCCATTAAAATAAGTGAATATAAATCTGTTTTTTTGGCAAATATGAGTTATGAAATCAGAACACCGCTTAATTCTGTCTTAGGAATGATAAATATGTTGAAGCAAAGTGATTTAACTACAGAGCAACAAATTCAATTGGAAATTGCTGAATACTCTTCTGAACACGTTTTACAATTGGTAAGCATGATACTTGATAATTCAAAAGTTGAAGGAGGGGATATTCAATTGGAATTAACAGCGATTGATTTAAAATCAGATTTATCTAAACTGGTTAAGGTGTTTGAATTTGAAGCGTGGGACAATAGGCTGGAATTTGAATTTAAGTTTCTGGCAGATGAAAACCAGAAATTTTTGTTGTTAGGGGATTTAAAACGAATAAAACAAATTCTAACAAATTTATTAAGCAATGCCCTTAAATTCACAAATTCTGGTAAAATTTCGTTAACCGTAGACCAAACTGTTGGTCCGGATGATTACCAGATTGTTACTTTTTATGTTAAAGATACAGGTATTGGAATTCCACCTGACAAAGCAAAAAGAATTTTTAGTGATTTTGAAAATAATCATTTATCAATTATGGATTATTATGGAGGAACAGGGCTTGGGCTTATTGCATCCTGTCAACTTATAAACTTAATGGGAGGTGAACTAAAGCTTGAAAGTAAAGAAAATGAGGGCTCCATATTTTATTTTAGTATTCAATTAAAGAAAACATTGAATCTGGAAAGAGAACTTCCGGTGTCGGCACCCATATTGAAAAATCAGTTTGATTATAAATTTTCTGTTCTTGTTGCGGAAGATAACATAATGAATCAAAAAGTAATCAAGTTTCTATTAGAACAACAAGGAGCAGATTGTACTTTTGTAAAAAATGGGTCTGATGCCGTTAAACTTTTTAAAATCTTAGATTTTGATATGGTATTCATGGATATTTTTATGCCAGAAATGGATGGGTACGAAGCAACAAAACTCATAAAACACACTAAAAAATATTCAGAACATCATATACCAATCATTGCAGTTTCCGCAAGTGCTTTTGCTGAGGATATTGAGAATGCAAAGAAAGCGGGCATTGATGATTTTTTAGCTAAGCCAATTGAAACTCAAAAACTAAAAGAATTGCTGGTAAAATATACACCACGAAATACTAATTTCAATTAAAGTTAAACACTACTATTTGATGGCAATCATGCTAATTTCAACATGGACATTTTTAGGTAATTGTGCAACTTGTACAGTTTCGCGTGCCGGTGCATTGGCTTCGTCAAAATAACTGCCATAAACGTCATTGATTTTAGAAAAATCATTCATATCAGTGATAAAAATAGATGTTTTTACCACATCATTAAAGGTCATGTTTGCAGCCATTAAAATGGCTTCCATGTTTTTCATAACCTGTTGAGTTTCAGATGTTATATCATTCAAAACCAATATTCCATTTTCTGGATTTATAGCAATTTGTCCAGAGGTATATAATGTGTTTCCTTTTAAAATAGCTTGATTATAAGGACCAATGGGCGCAGGAGCATTTGGTGTAATTATAATTTTTTTCATAACAATGTTTTTTTATATGGAACAGGTTTAAAGTTCTATGTCTGCTTGATTTCGTTTGTCATATTTAAGGTCTTTTAATATGCTGGATTTTATTCCAATAAAGAAATACCATGAGGCCCTAGAACTAAATGGGACCCAGCTAAAATTCATACGCCAGCTCATTAAATCACGTTCAAATCGCAATTGTGTGTAGGTGAATCCTTGGTTTTTTAAATCGTATCCTGATGAAGCACCAACCTTCCATTTTGGAGATAATTCAATATCACCAGAAAACATAAGCGAGTGTGATGATATTTCATTCTCACGCCTGGAATTGCCATAATTAACCGCATAGGCTACACGTAAACTCCATGGGATAGGAAAATTATAAAACTCACTTGGTTTTTCATCTTTTCTGTTTTCATCTTCAATTTGTTGGTTTGAAAAATCCTCTGATAAACCAAACAAGTCATCATTACGCCCCCCACTGCGCACATTCTCTTCTATGGCTCTGTTTTTCTCGGTGTCATTTTTGGCACCATCTTTACTTGAAAGTGAATAACTCATGGTTAAATTAGCGCTTGTAAGCCTAAATAAACTACCGCCATTATTAACATTGAATTTAGCAATTTTTTGATTATTATTATCTAAAGCATAAGGGTCCAAAGTTGCTCCAAAATTGACACTCATTTTATTTTTAAATAATTGAGTGCCACCGCTCATCCTAACCGGGCTCCATTGTAATGAATCACCTGCTAAATTATATGATGTTGAAAAATTTAGGTTATTTAGTAGAATGAGTTTTTTAGCTTCGGTTTTCGTGCTGTCTTTGTCTTTTACCTTGGCCTCTAAAACGTTGGATAAAGAAAGACCCACTGAACTTGAGAAATTTTTGCCAGGTGAACCAAACAAACCTTGATCAAAGCGGGTGTATTCTACCTCATTTGTTGTCAATCCATCAGCGCTAACAACTTCATACGTATCATAATATTTATCAAAAGCAGGGTTAATGCTATAACTTATTGATGGCCTCATAACATGCCGTATTGCTTGGATTTTAGGGTCTCTACCTTTCTTTTTAAAGTCGAACATACCATAAATGGTGGTGCCCAAACTTGCACTAAAATTATAGGTTCTAAATAAATCAAAGCCATTTATTGTTTCTGTTAATGTGGTTTCGGTTGTTTGATCATACGATTTTTTAATAGTATTAAATGTCCAAACTTCATTATAATTTGTGCTGGCACTTATGCTAAAATATTTAAAAACCTTAAAATTGGTATTTAAAGGAATGGAATGTTGAAAACCCGCCTTGGCATCATTAAACATTTCCTTTTTAAAGAACAAAGAATCTGTAGTTTGTATTCTATTTTCAGCTCTTAAATTATACTGAAGGTTTATGTTTTCAATGAACCCTTTTTTAGAACCCGTTTTTGGTTCAAAAGGAAAAATCCTGCTTACACTTCCCTGAAATGTTGGCAGGGTCATATTTATTTCTTCTGTGCTTGTATTTTGTGAATGGGTGGCAGTAAGGCTAATATTTACTTGCGGTTCTCCTTGAAATGCTTTTGAATAGGATACGGATGAAGACAAGGTATTATTTAAAAAACTACCTGTATTTACTTGATTTATGGATGTTTGATAATAGTTGCTGCTACCAAGGTTTACGGAAGCAGAAAAACGAGAATTTGGATTGGATTTCCCATCTTGACTGTGTGACCACCGTAAATTATAAACTGTTGACTTTGCGTAATCTGGGAAACCGCGTTCGCTATTAATTAAACTTTCATAACGAAAGCCAAAATTACCCCTAAATTTATAACGTAACGCATAGTTGCTTTCTAAACGCAAGCCATAACTTCCATTGGTGTAGTAATCACCCAAAACAGCTAAATCCACATAATCACTTATGGCAAAATAGTAACCACCATTTTGTAAAAAATAACCACGCTGGTTTTGTTGGCCAAAACTAGGGATAAGAATACCAGAGGTCTGTTTTTCTGATTGTGGAAAAAAACCAAAGGGCAATCCAATAGGGGTAGGTACATCATAAATAAAAAGGTTGGCTAAACCGGTAACAATTTTTTTTCCCGGAACAATCTTTGCCTTTCTTAGTAAAATGTAATATTCAGGGTCTTCCAGATTTTCAGAAGTAGTGTATTTACCTCTAAAAATAAAATATACAGAATCATTTTCTTTTTTGGTTATTTCAGCAATAACGGTACCTCCAGATTGTTCCGTTTTAGAATTAAAAATGAGCGCTTTTTGGGTTTTCGTATTGAATATAATTGAATCAGGTTCTACAACATTACTGCCTTGTTTAAAAACCGGTGCCTGAGAATAAGTGCCAACAGAATCTTTAATTCCTTTGGCGTATACTTCGTTTTTACTATAGTCAATTGTGATACTTCCAGCCTTAATATTCATATCGCCATAGGTAATTTCAGCTTCATTGTATAAATATAGTTTTTGCTTTTTTTGATTAAAAGAACTGTAATCAGTAGCTTTGTAATCAACAATATGTTCTAAAAGGCCTTTCTTTTTAATCTTTAAGGTATCTTGTTTTATGGTGTCCTGTGCTTTTTCCAAAACATCAGGTTTTGGTATATCGTGGTTATTTAGCGTTAAACTATCATTTGTTTTTGGTTGAATAACAGCGCTCTTTTTTGGGATATCTTGCGCAAAGCTAAACATGTTGAAAAACAGTGTAAAACTTAGTGCAAAAAGTAATTGAAAGTTGTTTGTATGCAATGCTTTTAAATGTATTTTTGTAAAAGTATGGCTCGGTTTTTGAAAAAGTCAAAATTACATATATTTTTTTTGTGATTATTTCTTTATCAAATAAAATTTAAAATTAAAAGAAAGCATGCTTTTAAGTTGTTAAACCACTATGAAAACGCATAAAGTATTAATTTTCGTATCATTTATAATTGTATTAACATTATCCTCATTTATATCTGGTAATTCAGGTATTACGCATAAGTTTGTAGTTGTTCTGGATGCAGGTCATGGAGGAAAGGATCCAGGAAGACCTACAAAAATGGGTTATAAAGAAAAAGACATTGCCTTGAAAATTGTTTTGGCAATTGGGAAAGAGCTTGAGAAGCATTCAAATATAACAGTTATTTATACTCGAAAAACAGACGTTTTTATTGATTTATTTGAAAGAGGAAAAATAGCTAATAAAGCCAAAGCAGATTTATTTGTTTCAGTGCATTGCAATGCACACAACACCCAGGCTGAAGGTACTGAAACCTTTGTTTTGGGAATAAACAGGAGTAAAACAAATTTTGATGTGGCTAAAGCAGAAAATGAAGTTATTTATTTGGAAGAAGATTATGAGAAAAAGTATGCAGGATTTAATCCTAATTCGCCTGAGTCTGTGATTGGTTTAACATTGGCTCAAGAAGAATATTTAGATCAAAGTATTCAATTGGCAAGTTTTGTTCAAAAAAACATAACCAATAAATTGAAACGTAAAGATCGTGGTGTAAAGCAAGCAGGATTTATAGTTTTGCATCAAACCGTAATGCCAAGCATCCTTATTGAAACAGGATTTATAACAAATAAAAGTGAAGGTGCTTATTTGAATTCAAATACAGGTCAACAGGAAATATCAAAAATAATTTCTGAATCCATTCTTGAATACAAGAATACTTTAGAACAGAATGTTGGTGATGAAGTGTTTATTGCAGAAGAAACCCCTGACATCAGTTTTGAACAACCTAATTTGATTGACTCAAACATTATTTATAAAGTTCAAATAGCGGCCGGTTCAAAAAAAATTGAACCAAAACCCTATAATTTTAAAAAGCTGGATAGTATTTCAAGAGAACTGGATGGTAATTTATATAAATACTATTACGGTGCTACCTCAGACTTTAATACCGTAACTAAATTAGAAGCAACTGCCAAAAATATGGGCTTTAAGTCTAGTTTTATTGTCGCTTTTAAAGAAGGAAAAAGAATTCCTTTAGAAGAAGCTTTAAAAACATCTGCTAATTAAGGTAGATGTTTTTAAATTTATTTTAAATTTGTTTCTCTAAAAGCCAGTTACTTTGAAAATATCAAAAGAAGTTAAAACAGCCATTCTCGTATTATTAGGAATCATACTGTTTATTTTTGGGTTTAATTACCTAAAAGGACAAAATTTGTTTGAACCAAACACTACCTATTACACAGAGTTTGATTATAATGCATTAAGTCAATCTTCAATTGTTACCGTTAAAGGTAATCAAGTTGGTAAAGTTTTAGATATTGTTTATGACTACAACACAGGAAAAACCAAAGTTGCATTTTCAGTAAACAAACAATTAAAATTTTCGAAAAACAGTGTCATACGTTTATATGAAACAGGTTTAATGGGAGGTAACGCCATTGCTATTATTGTTAGTAAGGATGGTGAGGCAGCAAAACCGGGGGATGTATTAAAATCTGAAGTTGAAGTAGGCCTAATAACAAGTCTGTCCAAAAACTTTTCTGGATTGAGTACCGACTTAAATGTGACCTTAAAATCAACAGATACGCTTATAAGAAGCTTAAATGAAATTATGATTGATGAATCAGATGATGGTTTAAAGAAAACCATTTCACAGTTAAACACCACATTAGCTGCCTTTAAAAAATTAGCAGAATCTATTAATGGTGTGGTTTCTCAAAATGATGATAATATTACTACAATTCTTAATAATTTTAAAACAACAAGTGCTGATTTATCAGAAATTTCAGCTGAATTGAAATCAGCTAATCTAGGAAGTAGCATTGAGTCGTTAAATGCAACCTTAACCAATGCAAATACACTTCTTAAAGGTTTAAATAATGGAGAAGGAACAATGGGGAAATTGCTAAAAGATGAAGCTTTATACAAGAACCTTAAAGGCGCTTCAAAACAAATGGAGGATTTAATTATGGACATAAAACTGCATCCAAAACGATATTTCAGAATTTTGTCCAAAAAGGAAATTCCTTATACAGCACCTGTTGAACCAAACTTAAATTAATGAGTTTTTTACCAAATATTCTTTTTGCCATTGTACTTATTATAGGTATTGGTTATTTTTCCAAAAACATAAAAAAACTTATCCGTAATATTAAATTGGGGCAGCCACTTGAGGTAAGTGATAACAAATCACAAAGGTGGAAAAATATGGCGATGATCGCCCTTGGTCAAAGCAAAATGGTGCGTCGGCCAATAGCAGGTTTATTGCATATAATTGTTTATTTAGGATTTGTTGTTATAAATATTGAGGTACTTGAAATTATTATTGATGGCGTTTTTGGAACTCATAGAATTTTTTCTTTTATCGGTAGTTTATATGGGGTGTTAATTGGAACATTTGAAATTTTAGCCCTGTTAGTTTTTATAGCTGTAATTGTATTTTGGATTCGAAGAAATATTATAAAATTACAACGCTTCTGGAAAAGTGAAATGACCAGTTGGCCAAAAAATGATGCGAATTACATTTTGTATTTTGAAATGGTATTAATGACCTTATTTTTGGTAATGAATTCGACTGATGTTCATTTTCAAGCCATGAACTCGGGTAATGTAATAAGTCAATTTATTGCTCCTTGGTTTAACGGATTGCCAGAAACGACTTTACACATGATTGAAAGATCAGCATGGTGGCTGCATATTGTTGGAATTTTGATATTTTTGAATTACCTGTATTTTTCAAAACATTTACATATTTTACTGGCATTTCCCAATACATTTTACGGTAGTTTAAAACCCAAAGGAGCTTTCAATAATTTAGAAGCTGTTACTAAAGAAGTAAAAATGATGATGGATCCTAATGTTGATCCGTTTGCAGCGCCTGCAGAAGGTGCTGAAATGCCGGCAAAATTTGGCGCAAGTGATGTGCAGGATTTAAATTGGTTGCAATTACTCAATGCTTATACATGCACAGAATGTGGCAGATGTACAAGTGAATGTCCTGCAAATCTAACAGGCAAAAAACTATCTCCTCGTAAAATCATGATGGATACACGTGATAGGCTTGAAGAAGTTGGAAAAAACATTGACTCCAACAATGGTGAATTTAAAGATGACGGGAAACAGTTATTAGGCGATTATATTGCAGCTGAAGAACTTTGGGCGTGTACCACATGCAACGCATGCGTAGAAGCATGTCCCGTAAGTATCAATCCATTATCCATCATTTTGGATATGCGCCGATATTTGGTAATGGAGCAAAGTGCTGCCCCTGTAGAGCTTAATAATATGATGACCAATATTGAAAACAATGGAGCACCTTGGCCATATAACCAAATGGATAGATTAAATTGGAAAGATGAGTAATAAGGTGTTTGGGGGACGGACTTGCAACTCTTAATAATAATTACTAGAAGTCAACTCCTAATATAAATCGAGCAACAAACAGACTCAAGATATGAGTGAACAACTTAAAGTGCCAACCATGGCAGAATGTATGGTAGAAGGCAGACAACCAGAAATTTTATTTTGGGTTGGATCTGCGGGAAGCTATGATGATAGAGCCAAAAAAATAACCAAAGCATTTGTAAAGATTCTAAACAAGGCAAATGTGGATTTTGCTGTTTTAGGAACCGAAGAAAGCTGTACGGGCGATGTCGCCAAACGTGCAGGAAACGAATTTTTGTTTCAAATGCAAGCCGTTACAAACATTGAAATTTTAAATGGGTACCAAGTAAAACGCATCGTTACCGCATGTCCACATTCCTATAACACCTTAAAAAATGAATATCCGGAACTTGGTGGACAATATTACGTACAGCACCATACCCAATTTATTGATGAATTAATAAAAACAGGTCGTTTAAAAATAGAAAAAAACTCAAATTTAAATGGCAAACGTATCACCTTTCACGATCCTTGTTATTTGGGCCGTGGCAATAATGTGTATGAGTCTCCAAGAGCTTTATTAAAAAATTTGGGTGTGGAATTGGTGGAAATGAAGCGCAATCAGAAAACTGCTTTATGTTGTGGAGCAGGAGGTGCCCAAATGTTTAAAGAACCCGAAAAAGGAGACAAAGATATTAATGTATTAAGAACCGAAGATGCGTTGGAAACCCAAGCAACCATTATAGCCACAGGTTGTCCTTACTGCAATACTATGTTGACCGATGGGATAAAAACGAAAGAAAAGGAAGCCGATGTAGCGGTTATGGATATTGCAGAATTGATTGCTAATGCCCAAGATTTGTAATATTCCTGAGCAGGCAGGAATCTCATTTGTCATAAAGTTAAAAATATAATATTTGTCTGAGTGCAGTCGAAAATTTATTAATCTCGCATTTCGACTTCAATCAGAGTTAATCAAAATCCGTAAATCAAAAATCGTAAATCGTAAATCAAAAAAAATGCTTGTAGAATTTAACACATTACCCGAAGAATCAAAAGTTTGGATTTACCAAGCAAATCGTTCCTTTTCAGATAAGGAGATTGAGGACATAAAATCCAGATTAGATATTTTCCTTGAAAACTGGACAGCTCACGGAAGTGATTTAGAATCTGGTTATTGTATTAAATATAAACGATTTATAGTCATTGGCTTAAACCAAAACATCAATAATGCTTCCGGGTGCTCTATAGATGCATCTGTGCATTTTATTCAGCAATTAGAAAAAGATTTTTCAGTAGATCTATTGGACAAAATGAATGTGTCCTATAAACAAGGTGAATTTGTTGCTTATAAAACACTTACTGATTTTAGAAAGATGGCCAAAGAAAAAGCGGTTTCTAAAAACACCATTGTTTTTAATAATTTGGTAACTACTATAGCTGAATTTAATGAAAACTGGGAAGTACCTGCCAGTGAAAGTTGGCATAATAGGTTTATTAAATAGCGTATTTACGTTTTGAAGACTTCACTAATAAAAGATTCTATTTTAAAAATTTTATAGGATAGCATATGGCTAATGAAATTATTTTATTAAATATTTGGGGGCAAGACAAACCAGGATTAACCTCTAGTTTAACTGGTGTTTTAGCAGCATATGGTGCTAAAGTATTAGATATTGGACAAGCAAATATTCATGATACATTATCCTTAGGTATATTATTTGAAATTCAATCTGGGGCAAATTCAGCAGCTGTATTAAAAGATCTACTTTTTAAGTCCTATGAACTTGGTATAAAAACCAAATTCACACCAATTACGCTTGAAAACTATGAAAAATGGGTAGGTCTTCAAGGGAAAGACAGATACATTGTTACGCTTTTAGGAGAAAAACTAGTAGCCAAACAAATATCGGAAGTTACCAAGGTGATTTCAGAAAAGAATTTGAATATTGATTCCATAAAAAGACTTACAGGCCGTACATCACTTATTAAAGAAGAAGAATATCCAAGAGCTTGTATTGAGTTATCCATTAGAGGTAAAATTGATGATAAGACTGTGTTTACTGAAAAATTCATGCAAATTTCAAGAGATTTAGATGTAGATATTTCGTTTCAAGAAGATAATATTTTCAGACGAAACAGGCGCTTGGTTTGTTTTGATATGGATTCTACATTGATTCAAGCTGAAGTTATTGATAAATTGGCAGAATTAGCAGGCGTTGGTGATGAAGTAAAGGCCATAACAGAATTGGCTATGCAAGGGGAGATAGACTTTAAGGAAAGCTTCATTAGTCGTATGAAACTCTTAAAAGGCCTAAAGGAAGAAGTACTTCATGATGTTGCCATTAATCTGCCTTTAACAAAAGGAGCAAGAAGACTAATGGATACTTTAAGAAGCTACGGATTCAAAACAGCTATTTTATCTGGAGGCTTTACATACTTTGGCAACTATTTACAAGAGGAATTGGGTATTGATTATGTGTATGCAAACCAATTGGAAATTAAAGATGGGGTATTAACCGGTGGCTATCTTGGTGATATTGTTGATGGAAATAAAAAAGCTGAGTACCTTAAAGAAATTGTAAAAAAAGAAGGTATAGATATTGCTCAAACCATTGCTATTGGTGATGGTGCAAATGACCTGCCAATGCTTAATCTTGCGGGTTTAGGAATTGCTTTTCATGCCAAACCAACGGTAAAAGATAATGCACAAAGTTCTATTTCAAGCATAGGGTTGGATGGGGTACTCTATTTGTTAGGTTACCATGACCGACATATAGATTTACTTGAATAGTGTAAAAAAAGCAAAGTACCTGCAAGCAAAATTTTTCGCAATTAAACGAAAAAATATTCAATAATATGATAAATATTCAATATTTAAATTTTGTTTACAAACTTGTTATAAAACTATCTTAAAGTGCTTTATTCTCAATGCAAAAAGTATTAATTTAGCATGTTTTTTTGTGTTATACTTTTTTAACCATTTACCTTAATTAATCCATGTTTATGCGTCATTTCATTTTTGCTATTTCTTTATTTTTAATTGTCAATTTTTCCTTTAGTCAAAATATAAAAGATCCATTATTAGCTTCCAATATTAAGGGGCAACAAAAATGGGTGGATAGTATTTATAATACCATGTCTTTAAAAGAAAAAATAGGGCAATTATATACAATTCAGGTATTTTCTGATCAAGATGAAGCAACAAAAGCTGCAAACATTCAATTAATTAAGAATTATAATGTTGGTGGAATTATTTATTCAAAAGGAGGTCCTGTAAGGCAAGCTAAATTAAATAATGAATTACAAAGCCTATCCAAAGTTCCTTTATTAATTAGTATGGATGCAGAATGGGGTTTAAGTATGCGCCTAGATTCTACCTTTGTGTTTCCTTGGAACATGACACTTGGCGCCATAAAAGACAATAAACTTATTGAGCAAACAGGAAAACAAATTGGTGAACAGTGTAAACGTTTAGGTGTTTATTTGAATTTTGCTCCTGTAGTTGATATTAATACGAATCCTAAAAACCCAATCATAGGAAATCGTTCGTTTGGAGAAGACAGGGATAATGTTACCGAAAAATCTTTGGCTTTTATGAAAGGCATGCAAAGTGTTGGGGTTTTGGCCAATGCAAAACATTTTCCGGGGCATGGTGATACAGATTCAGACTCACATAAAACCTTGCCAACCATTGAGTTTGATGCGAAACGCATTGATTCTATTGAAATGTATCCATATAAAAAAATGATAAAAGAAGGGCTTTCCAGTGTTATGGTGGCCCATTTAAATGTGCCAAGTTTAGAATCCAGATCAAAATATCCTTCATCCTTATCCAAACATATTGTTACAGATATTTTAAAAGATTCACTAGGGTTTCAAGGCCTTGTGATTTCTGATGCCCTTAATATGAAAGGTGCTGCAGATTTCGCAGAATCTGGAGACATAGATTTGGCTGCTTTTTTAGCTGGGAATGACATCTTATTAATTTCTGAAGACCCTGCAAAAGGCATCGGAAAAATAGTGGATGCTTATTATCAAGGGGATATTTCAGAAAAAAGACTGGAATATTCAGTAAAAAAAATATTAAAAGCAAAATATAAAGTTGGGTTGAATGCCTATAAACCTATTGCATTACTAAATTTAGTTGAAGATTTAAACAGAATTAAAGACGATGTTTTGTATGAAGATTTAATTGAAAATGCATTAACCATTATTAAAAATAAAGCAGATTTACTTCCCATTCGGAAATTAGAGACTAAAACCATTGCCTATGTTAAGATGGGTGGTGGTGATGGTTCCGCATTCTTGGAAGAATTAAAAAAATACGGGAAGGTACATGAAATTGAAGCAGAAAAATTAGATGAACTATTAACACGATTACAACCATATAATACGGTTATTATTGGTTTTCACGGTTCAAATAAATCACCTTGGCAAAGTTCTGAATTTACGGATCAGGAATTGGTTTGGCTTTATGAAATTGCAAGAACTCACACGGTGATTTTAGATGCTTTTGTAAAACCTTATGCACTTTCAGAACTTAGTACCGTAGAAAACATAGAAAGTATTGTAGTTAGTTATCAAAACAGTGAAATAGCACAGCAAAAATCAGCGCAATTAATATTTGGTGCCATACCTTCAAAAGGAAATTTACCGGTTTCAATGGGAAGTTTATTTAAAGTCGGTGTTGGTATCATTAACAATGAGATTAAACGACTAAGTTACACCATTCCTGAACGAGCAGGGATGAGTTCAGATAAATTAAAAAAAATAGATTCACTGGCCCAATATGCGGTTGATAATAAAATGACCCCGGGAATTCAATTGTTAATAGCAAGAAAAGGGAAGGTTATTTACAATAAAAATTTTGGAAAACATACGTATGATGGTGATGAGATGATTACTTCAAATGATATTTATGATGTAGCGTCCTTAACAAAAATTTTAGGGACCTTACCATTACTTATGGAATTAGAGGAAAATGGGACTGTTTCATTGGATAGTAAATTATCTCAATTATTACCGGAGTATAAAAAATCGAACAAAAAAAATATTACTTTAAAGCAAATGTTATCGCATTATGCAAGATTAACCCCGTGGATTCCATTTTATATAGCAACATTAGATCCGGTTACTAAAAAACCGAGTGCGAAATATTACCGAAATACTGCTAGTGGTAAATTTAATATTGAAGTTGCTCATAACCTTTATTTAAGGAGTGATTATCAAGATAGTATGCAACGTATCATAAAAGACAGTAAATTGTTAGATCGTTTAAAATACAGATATAGCGATTTGCCATATTATATTTTAAAGGAATATATTGAGAAGCATTACAAAAACACGTTAGATAATTTAGTTCAAGAGCATTTTTACGAATCGTTAGGAGCAAATTTAACTTTGTATAATCCATATTACACCATAAGTAATAAAAATATTGTGCCTACTGAAATTGATGATTACTACAGATATCAAGAAATTCAGGGCTATGTACATGATATGGGAGCGGCCATGGAAAACGGGGTAGGTGGTCATGCGGGCATATTTAGCAATGCAAATGATGTTGCAAAAATTATGCAATTGTATTTGCAAAAAGGATTTTATGGTGGAAAACGGTATTTAAAACCAGAAACAATTGATAAATTTAACACGTGTTATTATTGTAATAAGGATAATAGGCGAGGTATTGGGTTTGATAAACCACAATTAAGTGATGAAGGCCCAACATGTGGATGTATATCCATGACAAGTTTTGGCCATTCAGGATTTACAGGAACATACGCATGGGCAGACCCGGAGCAAGAGATTGTTTATATATTTTTAGCTAACAGGACCTACCCAAATGATAGTAAAAACTTACTTTTGAAAGAAAGTATTAGAACAGAAATACAACGCTTAATATATGAAGCGATAGAAAATTAATATAATAATTAAAAAAAAAGTTATTATACTTTTTAAGAAATTAAAATGAAATAATTATGCGAGTAGGAATAGTTTGTTATCCAACATTTGGTGGGAGTGGTGTAGTTGCTACAGAACTTGGTTTAGAGCTATCAAAACGAGGCCACGAAATTCATTTTATTACGTATAACCAACCGGTAAGGTTAGAATTATTGAGTAATAATGTGCATTACCACGAAGTGAATGTTCCGGAATATCCGTTATTTCATTATCAACCCTATGAGTTGGCACTATCCAGTAAATTGGTTGATATGGTGAAACTTCATAGAATTGAGATTTTGCATGTACATTATGCCATTCCGCATGCCTATGCAGCTTATATGGCAAAAAAAATGTTGCAAGAAGATGGTATTTATATCCCCATAGTTACCACGTTGCACGGAACGGATATTACGCTTGTGGGTAGTCATCCGTTTTATAAACCCGCTGTGACATTTAGTATAAATAAATCGGATGCTGTTACAGCAGTTTCAAAAAGCCTAAAGGAAGATACATTACGATTATTTGATATTAAAAATGATATCAAAGTGGTGCCTAATTTTATTGATTTGGATAAATATAGCAATACGTTTACTGATTGTCAACGTGCTATGATGGCTAAGGAAAATGAAAAAATCATTACACATATCAGTAATCTAAGACCAGTGAAACGAGTTCATGATGTGATAACCGTTTTTAATAATATTCAAAAAGTAATACCAGCTAAATTAATGTTGGTAGGTGAAGGTCCGGAGCGAGAAAAAATAGAGTGGCAATGTCAAAAATTAGGCATTTCAGATAAGGTTATTTTCTTCGGAAAAAGTAATGAAATAGATAGAATATTGTGTTTTAGCGATTTGTTTTTATTGCCATCAGAGACAGAAAGTTTTGGATTGGCGGCATTAGAAGCTATGGCATCCAGTGTTGCTGTTATTTCAAGTAATACCGGGGGAATTCCTGAAGTTAATATTCAAGGTGTCACAGGGTTTTTAAGTAATGTTGGTGATGTAGATGATATGACCAAAAATGCCTTATATATTTTAAGTGACAATAAGCGTCTTGAAACTTTTAAAGCCAATGCGCGCAAGGAAGCTTTAAAATATGATTTACATAAAATAGTACCACAATACGAAGCTATTTATGAAGACACCTTATCAAAGTGTATGCTTTTAAGCTAATTTATGGATACATTTAGGTTGAATTTAATCTAATGAATTCCCCGATGGCTGTGCCTCGGGGTTTCCGATTTATCTCTCCTTTGGAGAGGTCGAAACTGCCCTTTTTGGCAGTTTCGGGTGAGGTAAAATACAAAATTTCGTTTTTTGGCCCTGAGGTCAAAATGAAATCGGCATAATACCCCTATGGCTTGCCTCGGGGATAGTCGGTTTCAAGAATTTTTTTATTTTAAACTTTAACTTCCATCACCTGATTGGTTTCCCGACTTTTTTCAGCCATAAAACCCATCACATGACTTTCAATCGATGCATCTATTGTAGAGGTTAACAAGTTAGGGTTGTTTTCAGAAACAGCATGAATCCAATCTGTTACAAGACGCCAGTCTCCACCACCATGACTATCACTTTCCTGTTTCCATTCTGTTTTAGTACCGGTTAAAAAATCAGTCATAACAAATGAACTCATATCGCCAGCAACATCACCCAAGCTCCCCATGATTCTGGTTCTTCTTCCATCGTAAGAAGTAAAAGCTTCCATTGAAAATGCAGCGGTTATTCCACCTTCAAATAAAATATTTGATGTATAATGGTCTGGTTGATCGTTATCCATTTTGTAAACACATCGACCATAATCAGTGGTTTTAAGTTGTTCTAAAACGTAAGCCGCTTGTTCTGATTCATCTTCCGGTAAATCAAACACATAATTGCGTTGTCTTTTACGGTAATATATTTCTAAAGCAGAATATGGACAATTTGCTTCAACAGTACAACCATCTGTGCATCGGTTTGTGCTGCCTTCCGGTGCATTTTTATTAGTAAACCAACTTAAACTTCCAAAAGCTTGAATTTTTTCACAAGGTTTATTAATCATCCATCTTAATATATCAAGATCATGACAGGACTTGGCTAATATGATTGGGGTTGTTTCTTTACTATTGTGCCAGTTGCCTCTTACATAAGAGTGACTCATATGAATATGCTCAATAGGTTCCAAATGTTGGATACTAACTACTTCACCAAGAACACCACTTTGAATGATCTCTCTGAGTTTTACAAAATAAGGCGCATAACGCAGCACATGGCAAACAGCAACGATTCTTCCGGTTGATTTAGCAAGTTTCAAAATATCCCGACATTCTTTTTCACTGGGAGAAATGGGTTTTTCCAACAACACATCGTATCCCATTTCCAGAGCTTTCATGCACGGGCCATAATGCAGGTTATCTGGAGTTGTTATAATAATGGCATCAGCAAATTTTGGTCTTTTAAAAACGTCTTCCCAAGTATCAAAACGGTTCTTATTTATATTATTGTATTTTGGTGTATAACGTTCATTTCTAACCTGAATTGGTTCAGCAACCCTAATAATATCTAGTTGTTCAGGGAATGCAATTGAATAATCGCCATAAACATTACCTCTATTACCAGCTCCACAAGTGATGGCTGTTATGGGATTTTTTAAATTGAGTTTTTTGTTAGGTAATAAAATTGGGTTTTTATTTTCATCAAATGAAAATGTTGAATTTGGTATGGCCAAAGCTCCTAAGGTTAAACTTAAGGATTTTATAGCGTCACGTCGTGTTCATTTGTTTTTCATGAAAATTACAATTTAGGTTAATTTTTAAACTTTCATATTTGGGGCATAAAGAGTTTCTTAATGATAATTTTCAAGACAGGTATTCTTATGCTTGATATTCACTTAGTTTAAATATAGCAAAAAGAATTGAATTTGAGAATTCTAATACTTTCCAGTTTTATATTTAGTCATTTTTTAAAATTAAAATTGGTACTATTTCTTTTATATAAAATAAAACATGAAGCCATCTGGTCAATTAATTTGTATATTTAATTAATTAATAGCTAAAACAATAACGACATGAAAAAAAAAGCATCTTATTTAATAATAGTTTTATTATTAAGTTTATTTACAAGTACCATGAGGGCTTCTGAAAACAACCCAGTATTAAAGAATGCCGTAGCGACAGAAATCCCTGTTGAAATTAAAACCATGCTCAATAGATTGGACGAAATAAAAGCAATGGATAAATCCGATTTAAAATCAAACGAGAGAAAAGAACTCCGAAAAGAAGTTAGAGAAATTAAAAGAGAAGTAAGAGCATCTGGTAATGGATTGTATATTTCATCAGGAGCAATTATTATTATTTTATTATTAATCATTATATTATAATATACTGAAAAAGACAAAAAGAGGCTGTCTAAAAAGTGTATATTAACCGTCATTACGAGAAATTTTTATTTCGAAGTAATCTGTAAATCAACTACTTGCAATTTGCAGATTGCTTCATTTTATTCGCAATGACGACTTTTTAGACAACCTCTTTTATTTTTTAAAAGGGTTTCATTAAAACTGATAGCGAATACTTAAAGCAACATCAAAATCTAAATCGTTATTATTCAAAGTGTCATTACCAAATCCTAATTCTGGTCTAAAATCCAATGACAGCATTAATGGAATGTCAAAACCATATTCAATACCCAAATCGCCAGCTGCGTAAACAAAAGTATCATTATAACCGTTTAAATTGTTTTTTCCATCAAAGGAACCCAATCCTCCACCAGCACCAACATACCAGTTAAAACCTCCGTCTAAAGCATATACCCATTGGTAGAGTCCAGTTAGTTTAAAACCATTGTAATCGTTTCCATTTCTCCATCCTAAATCCAATTCTAATCGGTTATCACCTCCTAATGCACGTTGATAGGATACTTCAGCACCCATACCATTGCTGTCACCTAAACGTAAACCAATGGCATTATCAGAAATATTTTGAGCATGTAAAAAGGAAGAAAAGCCAATAAATATAACGGCTATTAAAAATAATTTTTTCATAATTTATAATTTTTGTTTTTATAATTCATATACGAGCAATTTTAAAAAATAGCCCATTTTTATAATTCTTATTGTAATAACAAAAATAACGCCAAAAATGTATTTATATTTAACTCTAATATAGATTTATAAACAATTTTATCAAACTATGGTGTTAACACCAGATTTACAATTATTAAAAACCTCATTATCAGGAGAATTGTTTTGTGACAACTTAATGAAAGCCTTGTATGCTACAGATGCTTCGGTCTATAGAATGTTGCCATTAGCTGTTGCGTATCCAAAGAATAAAGAGGACATTAAAAAACTCATTGCCTTTGCGAAAAAACATGAAACCTCATTAATCCCCAGAACAGCAGGCACATCACTTGCCGGACAATGTGTTGGTAAGGGTATTGTTGTTGATGTGTCAAAATATTTCACTAAAATTTTAGATATTAATGAAAAAGAACAAACCGTTACTGTACAACCAGGTGTTGTTAGAGATGAATTGAATAATTATTTAAAACCGTTCGGTTTATTTTTTTCTCCAAATACTTCAACATCAAATCGTTGCATGATTGGTGGAATGGTAGGTAACAACTCATCTGGAACAACTTCAATAAAATACGGAGTTACCAGAGATAAAGTGTTGGAGTTACAAAGTATCTTAAGTGATGGAAGTGAAGCAACTTTTAACGTAATTTCTGTTGATGCATTTAAAAGAAAATCTGAATTGGATTCATTGGAAGGCCATATTTATAAAATGATTTATTCTGAATTAAACTCTTCAGAGGTTCAAAATAATATTATTGCTGAATTTCCAAAACCCGAAATACACAGACGAAATACGGGGTATGCTATTGATGAATTGATAAAGAGTGATGTGTTTTCAAAGTCATCGCAACAGTTCAACATGTGTCAATTACTTTCAGGGAGTGAAGGAACCTTGGCATTCACCACGCAAATCACTTTAAAATTAGATAAATTACCTCCACAAGAAGCTGTTATGATAGCAGCACATTTTATTAGCATAGAAACCTGTTTAAATGCTGTTGAAATGGTCATGAAACATAATTTGTATACTTGTGAAATGATGGATAAAACCATATTGGATTGCACGAAACATAACAAAACCCAGCAAGAAAACAGAGAATTTATTGTAGGGGACCCGAAAGCTATTTTAATGTGTGAAGTGAAGGCATATACAAAACAGGACGTTGATATTTTAGCAGAAAAATTAATAAAAGATTTAGAGTATTCAGGATTAAGTTATGCATATCCTAAACTTGAAGGGATTGAAATTGAAAAAGCAAATAATTTACGCAGTGCAGGATTAGGCCTTTTAGGGAATATTATAGGTGATAAAAAATCGGCAGCCTGTATTGAAGATACGGCGGTGTCTTTACCAGATTTAGCAAATTACATAAAGGATTTTACTGCTTTGATGAAACGCTATAATCAAGAGGCTATTTACTACGCGCATGCAGGTGCAGGTGAATTGCATTTGCGACCAATCTTAAATCTAAAAAAGAGTGAAGATGTTGTTTTATTTAGAAAAATAACCACGGATGTTGCACATTTAGTCAAAAAATATAGAGGGTCCATGAGCGGTGAACATGGGGATGGCATTGTGAGAGCAGAATTCATTTCATTTATGATTGGGGAATCTAATTATAATATTTTGAAGCGTATCAAAACAGCTTTTGACCCTGATAACATTTTCAATCCAGGAAAAATTGTTGACCCATTCCCTATGGATACATCCTTGAGATATGAGGTTGATAGAAATGAACCTGAAATTGAAACCGTTCTGGATTTTTCATCGTCATTGGGAATTTTGCGAGAAGCAGAAAAATGTAATGGTTCAGGTGACTGTAGAAAGCTTCCTGAGTTTGGTGGTACCATGTGTCCAAGTTACAGGGCAACCAGAAATGAAAAAGACACCACGCGTGCCAGAGCAAATGCCTTACGTGAGTTTTTAACCCATTCAAATAAACCGAACAAGTTCAATCATAAGGAGCTTAAAGAAGTGTTTGATTTGTGTTTAAGCTGTAAAGCTTGTGCCAGTGAATGCCCAAGTAGTGTGGATGTTGCCAGCTTAAAAGCGGAGTTTCAATATCAATATCAAAAAGCAAATGGGGTTTCTTTACGTACTAAATTGTTTGCATATAACAATAAATTAAATGACTTTGGAAGCAAATTCCCTAAGGTTACAAATTTTATATTTTCTCATAAACTTACATCTTCTATTTTAAAGAAAACCTTCGGAATAGCTAAAAAAAGGAGTTTACCTATGATTTCAACTAAAAGTTTAAACAAAGAATTTAAATCATATGAAAAACAAACAGTTAGTAATAAATATATAAAAACAGTTTATTTGTTTAATGATGAATTTACCAACCATTTAGATACTCAAATAGGTTTGGATGCCATCACTTTATTAAGAGCGCTAAATTATAATGTTGAGCTTATAAATCATGCGGAATCTGGACGTGCTTTCCTTTCTAAAGGATTGCTTTTACAAGCCAAAAAATTAGCCAATAAAAATGTTAGTATTTTTAAAGATTTAATTACTTCAGAAAGCCCGTTAATAGGTGTTGAGCCTTCAGCAATTTTAACGTTTAAGGATGAATATTTAAGGTTGGCGGAGGATAAAGCTTCCGCTGAAAATATTGCAGAACACACTTTTTTAATTGAAGAGTTTATTCAACAAGAAATAAAACTAGGTCATATTACTCCAGAACAATTTACTTCCGAAGAAAAAATTATTAAATTCCATGGGCATTGTCATCAAAAATCCCAAAGTAATCAATTATCTAGTTTTTGTGTTTTAAATCTACCTAAAAACTATAAAGTTACTATCATCCCAAGTGGTTGTTGTGGAATGGCAGGAAGTTTCGGATATGAAAAAGAACATTATGAGATCAGTATGCAAATAGGGGAGCAAACCTTGTTTCCGGCAGTTAGAAATGCATCTATTGACACCATAATTTCAGCAAATGGAACTAGTTGTAGACATCAAATAAAAGATGGAACTAACCGAAAAGCATTGCATCCTATAACTATTTTGAAGGAAGCGTTGTTATAATTTTATAACTAATTAAGGGATAACAATTTTTGTTTCTCTAAGAATAAAATTACTTTAGCGTAAAAATATAATTTATGGCAGGAAATTCCTTTGGAAAATTATTTAATCTTACCACATTTGGCGAATCCCATGGAACCGCTTTAGGAGGCGTTATTGATGGATGTCCGTCTGGATTGGATTTAGATATAGAGGCAATTCAAAACGAACTAAACAGACGAAAACCGGGTCAATCTGAGATCGTGACACAACGTAAGGAACCAGATAGTGTACAATTTTTATCTGGTATTTTTGAAGGAAAAACAACAGGTACTTCAATTGGGTTTATTATTGAAAATGCCAATCAAAAATCAAAAGATTACTCACATATTAAGGATGTATATCGTCCAAGCCATGCCGATTATACCTATGATCAAAAATATGGTGTCCGTGATTATCGGGGTGGTGGACGTAGTTCTGCACGTGAAACAGCTTGTCGTGTTGTGGCGGGGGCTATTGCAAAACAGTTATTAAAACATGTAAAAATTAATGCATTTGTATCCTCGGTTGGTGATATTTTTCTTGGAAAACCATATCAAGAACTGGATTTTAATTTAATAGAATCAAACATGGTTCGTTGTCCAGATCAAGTCGTTGCAGAGCAAATGATTGATAGAATTAGGGAAATACGAAAAGAAGGCGATACTATTGGAGGAACAGTTACTTGTGTCATTCAAAATGTTCCTGTTGGTTTGGGGGAACCAGTTTTTGATAAATTACATGCCGAATTAGGAAAGGCCATGCTATCCATAAATGCCGTAAAAGGGTTTGAATATGGCAGTGGATTTTGTGGCGCTAAAATGAAAGGCAGTGAGCATAATGATATTTTTAATGCCGATGGCAGCACAAAAACTAATTTATCGGGTGGTGTTCAAGGAGGGATCAGTAATGGAATGGATATTTATTTTCGCGTAGCATTTAAACCTGTAGCTACCATTATGCAAAATCAAGAAACCATTGATAAAGATGGGAATATAGTTGAAATGCATGGAAAAGGTCGTCATGATCCTTGTGTAGTTCCAAGAGCAGTTCCTATTGTTGAAGCTATGGCCGCATTGGTTATAGCAGATTTTTGGTTACAAAATAAAGTGTATAATTAGAAGCTTTTACCTGCTTTTCGCTATATCTTTTTTGTGCTAAACTCAAAAAGTATCAAAATGATACTGAAACGGTTCAGCATAAAAAGGATGTCGCTGCAATCAGGGCTAAAAAGTAGTAAATAATTATTTAAAGTTTAACTAATAAAAGTCCCTCTCCTTTGGAGAGGTTAGGAGAGGAAGTATGAAAAAGCTCGCACTGCATTGGAAAATTCTAATTGGAATGATACTTGGAATCATTTGGGCTTTATTGTCCAGTACCTTAGGATGGAGTGCGTTTACCATTGATTGGATTGATCCGTTCGGAACCATATTTATTAATCTATTGAAATTAATAGCTGTTCCGTTAGTATTATTTTCCATAATTAGTGGTGTCGCCAATATTGGCGACCCAAAAAGTTTAGGTAGAATGGGAGGGAAAACCTTGTTTATTTACCTAATTACAACCATAATGGCCATTTCTTTGGGTTTGGTATTAGTAAACACTATTAAACCAGGAAAACTCATTGATAAAGAAAGTAGAATTGATAATAGAATCAATTACGAAATTTGGGCGAATTCAGAAGGGCACGACATTAAAGATGGTGTCCATTATTTAAAAGACCCAAAATATGCGGACAGAGTAGCGGCAATTTCTAATCTTACCCATGATCAGATTACTGAAATGTCGGTTTCAGATAAATTAGAAAAAGCTAAACAACAACAAAATGTTTCGCCTTTACAACCATTGATAGATATAGTTCCGGATAATTTTTTCTATTCGCTTTCCAATAACGGGTTGATGTTACAGGTTATCTTTTTCGCCATTTTTTTTGGAGTTTGTTTATTATTTATTCCCAATGATAAATCACAACCGGTTTTAAACCTCGTAGATGGTATCAATGAGGTTTTTTTAAAAATGGTGGATTTGGTTATGCAAGCTGCGCCATTTTTTGTTTTTGCTTTATTGGCTGGTGTAGTTAGTAAAATGGCAGGAAATGATATAGGTAAAGTTGTTGAAATATTTAAGGGGTTAAGTTGGTATTCTTTAACAGTTTTAATTGGTCTGTTATTAATGATTTTTATTGTGTATCCTTCCATATTGAAAGGCTTTGTGAAAAAGATTCCGTATGTTGGGTTTTTCAAGGCCATGGGTCCGGCACAAACCTTGGCTTTTTCAACATCAAGTAGTGCTGCTACATTACCGGTAACTATGGAATGTGTTGAACAAAACCTTGGTGTTGATAAAAAAGTCAGCAGTTTTGTGTTACCAATTGGAGCAACTGTAAACATGGATGGAACCAGTTTATATCAAGCGGTGGCTGTTATATTTTTGGCTCAATTACATATGATTGATTTAACTTTTGGTCAACAATTAACCATTGTGCTTACCACAACGTTGGCTTCTATTGGTTCAGCCGCCGTACCAAGTGCAGGGTTGGTTATGTTAATTATTGTATTGGATTCTGTTGGTTTAAATCCGGCATGGATTGCCATAATTTTTCCTGTTGATAGAATTTTGGATATGTTTAGAACCGTAGTAAATGTTACAGGTGATGCCACAGTATGTTCTATTGTTGCTGATGGAGAAAACATGTTAAATTACCATGATATAAAAGATCCGTCAGAGACATTTGATTTAGATTCTTAATATGGTTATGATTAACATTACAGAACCAATAGTTTCAGTTTCTTGGTTGTACAAGCATTTAGAAGCGGATAATCTGGTTATTTTGGATGGCACTATAAATAAGGAGTTTGCCGCCTCTCTATTTCAAATTCCTAATGCACGATTATTCGATATAAAAAATAAGTTCAGTGATGTTTCTGCGCTATTTCCATCAACATTTCCATCACAAGAACAATTTCAAAAAGAAGCCAGAGCTTTAGGAATTAATATGGGCAGCGCTATTGTGGTTTATGATGATAAAGGCATTTACTCAAGTGCGCGTGTTTGGTGGTTGTTTAAAGCTTTTGGGTATGAAAATGTGGCTATTTTAAATGGTGGATTTCCGGAATGGAAAAAAACTGGTTTTGCAATTGAATCTATGAAACTTTATACAGGTAAATCAGGTGATTTTGTAGCAACCAAAAAGCCAGGACTCATGATGTTTTTTGAAGATGTTGTAAAGGCTTCGAAAGACAAAAGTCACGCAATTATTGATGCCCGTTCAGAAAGTAGGTTTAAAAGCTTAGTACCAGAGCCAAGGGAAGGCTTGCGCATGGGAACAATACCTAATTCTACTAATTTACCTTTTGAAGATTTATTGGTAGATGGTAAATTAAAATCTAAATCTGAAATTGAATCTACTTTTATGAAGGTTGTGCCAAAAGAAAAAGATATTATTTTTTCTTGCGGATCAGGCATTACTGCTTGCGTATTAGCATTAGGGGCTCAAATTTCAGGATATAAAAACATCTCTGTATATGATGGTTCCTGGACCGAGTGGGGGAGTTTGGTTCCTGGTTAAAAGTCATGTCTACCGAAGGGAGACATCACACAAGTAGCTAAAAACTATAACTTAAAAACCAATATTATGTGACCTCTCACTTGCGTTCGAGGTGACTCAAGTTAGTCATGTCGAACAAAGAGAGACATCACAAAAGTAACTTATAAAAGAGGTAGCTCGTTTTTAAAAATATTTATATTTTTAAAATTATAAATCAATTGCTTAATGCTGCATAATTATTTCGTTTATATCATTACTAACGAGTTCAGAACCACACTATACATAGGGGTCACAAATAATATCCAAAAACGATTATCACAACATTATTTTGATAGTCAAAATGCAAAACTATCATTTGCCGGAAAGTATAACTGTAATTTTTTAGTGTATTACGAAGGATTTCAATTTCCCAAAGAAGCCATAGCAAGAGAAAAAGAACTTAAAAAATGGAGAAGAGAAAAGAAAAACAATCTTATATCTGAGTTTAATCCTAAATGGGAAACTTTAAATAATCAAATAGTTTAATCATGTCGAACAATTAGATTGGTTTGTCATGTCGAACAAAGTGAGACATCACACAAGTAGCTAAAAATAATTAGTCGAACCTTAAAAAAGGGGTTCAGGTCATATATTTATCCTGCTGATATATTT
>CAXBJF010000030.1:0-46682 GCA_963976005.1 uncultured Flavobacteriales bacterium
TCTGTGAGAGGCTTGGGGTGAAATTCCCCTTGTCTACTCGACTACAAACACGTTAGCAAATATTCCCCACATCAGAATCCGATTAATTCCTCGAGCTAACGAGAAAAAGGAGTCTAAATGTTGGTGAAAATTGATAGATTTGACAAAAACATAATTAACTGAATATCAATAACAAAATTTGACGTTAGTCGAGATTTAAGAAATCCGTTGCAAATTCAAGTATTTTACTTATCTTTGACGTTAGTAACGTAAAAAGATATGATATTATCCTTTGGTTCAAAAGAAACTGAACAAATTTGGAATGGAATCCGAGTTAAGAAAATGCCGATTGAAATTCAAAACAATGGACGGCGGAAATTAAGAATGTTGAACAACTCGCAAGATATTGCCGATTTACGAATTCCACCATCAAACCGACTTGAAAAGCTGACTGGAAAATTGAACGAATTTTACAGCATTCGGATTAACAAACAATGGAGAATTATCTTCATTTGGGACAAAGGAAACGCAAGTGAAGTGGAAATAATTGATTATCATTAAAAAATAAAAAAAATGAAAAAGTTAGCAAATGTACATCCTGGAGAAATCTTGAATTACGAATTTCTTGAGCCATTGGAAATCACCGCATACCGACTCTCCAAGGACTTGAAAATTCCACAAACCCGAATTTCGGAAATTGTAAAGGGAAATCGCAGAATTACAGCGGACACAGCCTTACGATTGAGTAAGTATTTTGGAAATTCTGCAAAATTCTGGCTCGGACTTCAAGACGATTTTGACATTGAGGAAGAAAAGGAATCTAAAGAATCGGAACTGAACGAAATCAAACACTTCGAAAATAAAAATGTTGCCTAACACCGGTAACCGTTGCACAAGCTCCTAAAAATCATAAAAACAACGTCAAATGAATTTTACAAAAATAATACTGCTAACCTAATATAAAATGAATGCTAAATTCACAATAAATAAGGTTTCAATAAGCTATGAAGTTTATGGTACTGGAAAACCGATAGTTCTTCTTCACGGAGGAGCTGTTGATTTCAACTATAACTATGTACAAACAGGTTGGATTCAAACCTTGAGGGAAAAAGGGTTTCAGGTAATTGGCATTAATTTTCGTGGTTATGGAGAAAGCGATAAAAGTAATGATCCAGATTTTTATGGAACAACAAACTTCTCGGATGATGTAATTAATTTAATCAATCATTTGAAATTAGAAAATGTTGGGTTAATAGGATATTCAATGGGTACCGTAATAGCTTTTGATTTATTACATAAACATCCTGAATATTTTTCAAAAGCGGTTTTGATAGCAACTGGTGATGGTCTCATTGGAATCCCACCATTTATTCTAGGAAATATTATATCAGGATTTGCACAAGTGTTTTCATATGACAGCTTTCCAAACCATTTACCAAGCCATATATCGTCGTATTGGAATTTTATAAATGAAGTTGGTTTAGATAAAAAATCTATGATAGCTTTAAGTCTTGGAAAGTATCCACCTCTCACAGTACAAAATGCTGCTGAAATTGAAGTCCCAATTTTGATAATTAGTGGTGAAAAGGATTTAGTACTTGGAAAAGGACAAAAAGCTGCTCAATCTTTACCTCAAGGAGAATATTTGGAAATCAAAGATGCTAATCATTTTGAATTGGCAACGGACAAGAAGGTACATCAATCAACCATTAAATTTTTAATAAAGGACTGAAAACAAAATAACTACTGTGAACAATTACTGACCTAAAAAATGCCCCATAAGTGAATACTTTCGACATTCTATTCTACCATATATTCTCCTATTTTAAAACCAAGTACAAGCAAAAATCAAACACCGTTGCCATAATTTATGTTTCGGTCCTGCAATGTGCTTTGTTATTGCTTTTAGGGGTTTTCTTTGCGAAATTTTTTAATCAAATGAATATGGACATGATGTCTGAAAGCAAAACATGGACTTTATTTGTTTTGGTGTCGGGTTTTATATTCTTTAAAAATTGGCTGCAATACACAGGTAAACGACGCATGATGATTCATGCTAAAATGAATAAAAAAACAAAACCAATGTATAATATTTGGTTGCTTTTATTGTTGCCAATTATTGTTTTAGTATTGACTTATATCCTTTTTCAAGCCGTCTAAAATTTATTACCAATCTAATTCGTCATTACGAAGGAGGCACGACTGAAGTAATCTTATTATTAAAAGCAGAACGTTTAAATTCTTAGATAAACAGATTGACAAGACGCTTTATTAAAAGTCTTGTATAGGCGTAAACATCACTTCTTGAAAATGGCATACACCGGGAAATGGTAGCTATAGCCTCCTTGATATTTTTTTCCTATATACGTTCTAAACGGGGAACCTTTAAACTTTCCATTAATAAGCTTTAAAAAGTCTTCATCAAAAATATTAGCAGAATAGTATTCAAATTGGGTTTGAGTACTTTCAAAAAAATTGTTAGAAATCAATATTTGGTCAAATAAATTCCATTGTCTTTTATAATAAGAAGTGCCCCTATTATAGGACCGTAAAGTTTCCATAGGATTAAACAAATTAAAACCTTCCACCAAACGTTTAATACTAACACTGGAAGGGTCGTCATTAAAGTCGCCAATAACAATAATTTTTGTATCCGGATTTTTTTGCCTTAATGATGTGATGATATGTCCAACTTTATCTGATGAGGCCATGCGCTTATGTTCGGTTTCTTTTTCACCTTCGCGTCTGGAAGACCAATGGTTTACAATCACATGAATTTGCTCACCATCAAGTAAACCCGTTACTAAAAGAATATCTCGGGAATAATCAGGTTCGCCATGTTCTTTAGTGAAAACCATGTTGAACGTTTCAGAATGACTAACTTCAAAAGCGGTGCTATCATATAATAAAGCCACATCAATACCACGTTCATCTAAAGAGTTGTAATGGATGTAACTATAATTACAAGCCTCTAAATGGTTGGATGCAATTAAATCTTCTATGGCTTTAGCATTTTCAACTTCTGCCAACCCAACCAAAACAGGATGCTTTCCTGTTTCGCTTCGCCCTATATTGGAAATGGCAAAGCCCAATTTTCTAAGTTTGTTTTCATAGCGTTTATGAGTCCACTTTTTAACTGAAGTTGGTAAAAAATCGTTGTCATTGGTATGGGAATCAACGTGTATATCAAATAAATTTTCAAGATTGTAAAATGCCACAGTCTGTAAATCGTGTCGCACCATTACGGCCTCAGAATACTCAGTCATAAATAAAAATTAGCCATAAAAATATAAAAATTAAAATGGTTGATATTATGTAACTTTGCGTGTTATTTTTTTTTATGATAGAAACAAGAGATGTACCTGTAGAAAAGGCCGTATTAGTAGGTATTATTACCAAAGATCAAGACGAAATTAAATCTAGGGAATATTTAGATGAACTTGAGTTTTTAACATATACCGCTGGAGGCAATGTAGTAAAGCGCTTTACTCAAAAAATGGAAATGCCTAATCCTAAAACTTTTTTAGGAACGGGTAAAATGGATGATATCCGTAAGTATATTGAAGAAAACAATGTAGGTACGGCTATATTTGATGATGAGCTTTCTTCAGCCCAAGAGCGTAACATAAGTAAAATACTTAATTGCAAAGTTTTAGACAGAACCAATTTAATCCTTGATATTTTTGCACAACGTGCACAAACCAGTTATGCTAGAACACAGGTAGAATTGGCCCAATGTGAATATTTACTCCCACGATTACGAGGTATGTGGACGCATCTTGAACGACAAAAAGGAGGTATCGGCATGCGTGGTCCCGGTGAGACAGAAATTGAAACAGACCGACGTATTGTTAGAGAAAAAATAGCACTGCTTAAAGACCGCATTAAAACCATTGACAAACAAATGTCTGTTCAACGAGGGAATCGTGGCGCCATGGTGAGGGTGGCTCTTGTAGGATATACCAATGTTGGCAAATCCACCTTAATGAATGTAATAAGCAAAAGTGATGTTTTTGCAGAAAATAAATTATTTGCAACGCTTGACACTACTGTTAGAAAAGTGGTGATTCAAAACCTGCCTTTTTTACTTTCAGATACGGTTGGTTTTATCAGGAAACTTCCAACGCAATTGGTTGAAAGCTTTAAAAGCACTTTAGATGAAGTAAGAGAAGCCGATTTATTGTTGCATGTTGTTGATATTTCACATCCTAATTTTGAAGAGCATATAGATTCTGTTCATAAAATATTAGGCGAAATTAATAGTGCAGATAAACCAACTATTATGGTTTTCAATAAAATTGACGCCTATAAAGCTGAGCGTTTAGATGCTGATGACTTACAAACAGAACGAACCAAAATACACTATTCATTGGATGAATGGAAGAAAACCTGGATGAGTGAAGTTGGTAATAATGCCTTGTTTATTTCGGCATTAAATAAAGAAAATTTAGAAGATTTTAAAAAGCGCGTTTATGAGGAAGTGCGGCAAATTCATGTAACGAGGTTCCCTTATAATACGTTTTTGTATCCTGATTATGATGATTTACAGTCATAAAAAAGAGGTTGTTTAAAAGTCTTATCTGCTCATTTTATCAGGTTGCGCCAGTCGAAACTGAAATTGATTATCCGTAAATTAAAATATTCAACAGAACTCGTGCTGAGTAAAGTCGAATTATTCAATATAACATTAAAGTTGCATTTTAGCATCTTTTTTTATTAGTACAATCAAAGGGTTAATAGTTAGATAAATAAATTGCCCCTTTCGGACAGTATTTCTATATCTTCATCCTATTCATTGAATTGCAGAATGTAAATTTCTGTATCTTTAATTTACTCCAAAGCTGATCCTTTATCTTAAATGGGTTGTTTATACTTTCCATTTATTATACGATTTATTTACAAATACATTTTATTAGCATTATGCAATAGTTGCATAAAATTCACAAACCAACTAAAATCAAATTATTATGTTTAAAAAATCAATTTCATTTATGATCATGGTTGCCATCGTTTTTGGAACTATGTTAACCGTAACAGCACAAGACAATGATAAGTCTTACAAAATGTGGGAGGATATGATGTTTACTCCAGACAATGCACATCTTAAAATATTAGGTGAAAATATGAGAAAGCACAATCAAAAATATCATAAAGATGGTGTTTATAAAGCTACTGTATATAATATTACTACCGGACCAAATGCAGGTAAAATTATTTGGGAAATGGGCCCTTTAAACTATGGTGATTTAGATAAGAGACCAGCTGTTGGAGGACATGATGAAGACTGGAGAGACAATGTGTCACCATATATCAAGGAGACAAGTACAGTTGAGTACTGGAAAGCAGACAAAGACTTAAATAATACCGCAATGTTAGATAGTGATAATTCTAAATATCCAATCTTGTTTTGTAGATATTATGAAGTTGTTGATGAACCAACACCAGGTCTTAGAACATTTTTTGAAAGAACAAGTAAAACAGTTAAAGCATTGAGTGGTGTAAACCCTTGGGGTATATATTATAATGAATTCAGACAAGGCAATTTAGGGCGTCATATTGTTACTATTGGTTTTAGTCCGAATTGGGCTGATTTTGATAGAGATGTAAACTGGGTTGAAAACTTTAACAAAGTAAATGGTGAAAACTCTTGGCAAAATCAAATGGATCTATATTCTACAACCTTTAAAAATGTGTGGGATGAAGTTTGGGTTTATGATAAAAACTTGAGTGGCGATTAAATTTTAAATCAAGTTAGAAAAGAGGCTGTCAAAAAGGGCGTCATTGCGAGTCCCGATAGCTATCGGGACTCGTAATGACGGTTAGTATATACTTTTCAGACACCCTCTTTTTTTATCACTATACTATTAAATTTAAAGAACTCCCCGATGGCTGTGCCTCGGGGTTTCCGATTCACCTCTCCTTTGGAGAGGTCGGAACTGCCCTTTTTGGCAGTTTCGGGTGAGGTAAAATACAAAATTTCGGTTTTTGGCCCTGAGGCCAAAATGATCCCGATAACTATCGGGAGGCGTAATACCCCTATGGCTTGCTTCGGGGATAATCGGTTTCAAGAAATTTTTATTAAAATTTATAACTCAAACCAACGGTATAATAAGTCTGTAATTTGTTATCTACATCATCAAAAGAAGTTGCAGTAGCCGGTGTTTGTGCTAAGGCATAGTTAAGCGCTTCTTGTTTGTTATTTCTTAAGCCAAAGTCAAAACCAACACCAATCATTTTCCATAACGTGTATCCAAAAGAGTTACTCCAGGTCCAGTTAGAATAGTCTGAACTTTTATAGCTATTGAACATGGACAGGTTTGTTTTAAAATTTACTGCTCCAATTTGTCTGGTATAATCCGTAACAATTTTTGCTCCTAGAGACGATTCAAAAACGGTGTTACTTTTACTAAATACAAAATTGTAGTTTAATGGATGAATGACAACTATTAAATTATCAATGGGTGTCCAGGTAGCTCCAACTCCTAAGTCTAAATAACCAGGGTCGTTAAAATTGTCTAAAAGCGTTGTTCTGTATTCCATTAACGTAGAAGCCGCTAATGTTTTTGTTATGTTTCTACCGTATAATGAAGAGATATTAAATACATCTGTAGTTGGTTTAAAACGATCATCATCCAATGGATTGTCCTTATTATCTAATTTCACCCAGTTTAAATTGGTAGTTAATGAGTTTCTCCAAAAGAATTTTTCCTGAATTAAATTGGCATAACCGTTTGCAGTAATTCCAATATTTCCTGATGAATTATTAGGCACTCCTTGAGCGTACCAATTGTTGAAGTTTGATAAACTACCGCCAATGGTACCAAAAGCAGCGGCTCTCCAACCTGGAAGTGCATCAATTTGTGCTTGTAAAGCATTGGCTTCTGCTTGAAAAGCATCAGATGAAGCCTGTTTTTCAGCTTTTTGTTTTTGTAATTCTTCTTTTGTTTGTGCATTTATCGACATCATTCCGATAAAAAAAGTTAAAAGTAAAAGCGTTTTTTTCATGTTTATTATGTTTATTCAAAATTTGAGCAAATTATAATATTTGTATGACATTATTTTTGTAGTCTTTAAGTGTTTTTACACGAAAGTTTTAATAAAGTCACAAAGAGGAATAGTTATTTATTTTTAAATAAGGGGACCGAAGAACAAGCTTCTCCGTACATGATGGATTGCGCAACCGGTTTAAGTTTAGTTGCAAGCATGACGTAGGCATTTAGTGGCACGGGTTTATTAGAACACCCTTTAATAATTATAGGTTTATTTGCAAATTCAGATACATCTAAATTTTCCAAAACCTCTTGATAAATAGAAGTTTCCAGTAAATCAAGATTGCCAATAACTGTTTTTTTTGTGAAAGGCTCCAAATTGATACTGATTAAAATAAATGCCCAAGCAGGAATGATAGCATCACTACTGCAAGTTAAAGCAACATACATATCTTTATATTGCGACCAATCAAATTGATTTGTCTGCTCCCTGAAATCTTTTTCACGCAATACCAATCCTTCAAAAAGCCAGTCTTTAATATCAAAAAGTACGCGCTTTCCTTCAGGATAATAATCTTCAAGATTGATGGTTACTAATTTACTATTCGCTACGCGATTTATGATTTCGTCTTGCATTTTTAATTTAGACCTTTCGTTTACACTCAAGGTGACATTTACAATTTTAATTATAAATTGGAATTACTGAAAACTGAAACTGATTACTGTGAACTATTTTAAAGCATTCCTAGTTCCAACTTCGCTTCTTCACTCATCAATTCATGAGTCCATGGTGGATCAAATGTAATTTCCACCTCTGCGCTCTTAACTGCGTTAAGTGATTTAACTTTTTCTTCAACTTCCAAAGGCAACGTTTCTGCAACAGGGCAATTAGGTGTTGTTAAGGTCATTAAAATTTTCACATCATAATCCTCGTTAACAAATACGTCATAAATTAATCCCAGTTCATAAATGTCAACCGGAATTTCAGGATCGTATATGGTTTTTAAAACGCCTACAATTTTTTCACCTAGTTCTATAGTATCTATTTTTACTTCGCTCATTTTAATTTAATTGGGTTTGGTATGCAATAGCATACATTTTTAACTGTTTAATCATACTTACCAAGCCATTTGCCCTTGTTGGAGACAAATGCTCTTTTAAACCAATTTTATCAATGAAGTCTGCATTGGCTTCAATAATATCTTTAGGGTGTTGGTTTGAAAATGCTCTAATTAATATGGCAATGATCCCTTTTGTAATAATGGCATCACTATCAGCAGTGAAATATATTTTATCATCTTTTAATTCGGCATGAAGCCATACTTTACTTTGGCAGCCTTTAATAATATTACTGTCAATTTTGTATTTGTCGTCAATTAAAGGCAAATCCTTACCAAGATCAATCATATATTGATAACGTTCTTCCCAGTCTTCAAACATGGAGAACTCATCAATAATTTCATTTTGTATATCGTTAATATTCAAAGCTTTTATTTTATACAAAAATACAACAAGAATTTTTGCTATTCAATGTTTTCTGATATAGATAAGATTTCTTTAACAAGCGGTTCAATCTCTTTTGGTGGATTTCCATGATCAAAACTTGCCGATTCATAGATGGTTCCTTTATAAGATATTTTCAGATTGGCAATAGCAGCACCATCAAAAAAGCGGTTTTCCGTTGGTGCTTTTAAGTTGGGTATTTGTTCAATGTCCACTTTTTTAAGAAGATTGATAAGTGTTTCCCATTGATCTTCAGTGTATGGTTTGGTTTTAGGTTTAGTACCTCGCTTATTAGTTACTGAGATGAGGTTTTTATTAATGATGATAGAAATATAAGTGCCTCTGGAAAGTGCAGAATATTCTATGGAAAGGACATCTTGATTCATTTTAGATTCAGAACAACCTTTCCCCAAAACTGTAAATGACAACAAAAAAATTAAAATTTTCATAATTTATTAGTTTTGATTGCTGTGAATACAATATCAAAAAAGAAGCCACATTTTATGCCAACATCATATTAGCTTTCTTTACGGCACCAACCAGAATATCAATTTCTTCCTTGGTATTATAAAATGCAAAAGAGGCTCTCACGGTTCCAGGGATTTTATAGAAATCCATGATGGGTTGCGTACAGTGATGACCTGTTCGGACAGCAACGCCCATTTTATCAAGAATAGTACCTACATCATACGGATGGATACCATTCAGATTAAAAGAAATGACGGAGGTTTTATGTTTTGAAGTTCCGTAAATTTTTAAGCCTTCAATTTTTAATAATTTTTTTGTGGCGTACTCTAAAAGTTCATGCTCATATTTTGAAATAGCATCAAACCCAATAGCATTCAAATAATCTATGGCAGCACCAAAGGCAATCCCACCGCAAATATTTGGTGTTCCAGCTTCAAATTTATGAGGCAAAGGAGCATAAGTGGTTTTCTCAAACGTGACTTCAGCAATCATTTCGCCACCACCTTGATACGGGGGTAATTTATTTAACCAGGCTTCTTTTCCGTAAAGCATCCCTACGCCTGTGGGCCCACACATTTTATGGGCAGACGCCACATAAAAATCGGCATCTAATGCTTGAACATCTGGTTTTAAATGAGGACAAGCTTGTGCGCCATCAATTAAAACGGCGGCACCAACTTGGTGCGCTTTTTCTATAATGTATTCAATAGGATTTATAGTGCCTAATGCATTTGAAATGTGATTTACAAAAACTAATTTGGTTTTTTTTGAAAGCAATTTATCATAATCTGCCATGATTAATTCGCCTTCCGGATTCATTGGAATGACTTTTAAAACAGCGCCTGTACGTTCACATAGCATTTGCCATGGCACAATATTACTATGATGTTCTAATGCTGAAACGATAATTTCGTCATTTTTTTTTAAGATAGATGAAAAACCGTTTGCTACTAAATTTATACTGTGCGTAGTCCCTGATGTAAATATAATTTCATGCAAAAACTTGGCATTAAAATGCGCTTGTATTTTGTGGCGGGCTTGTTCGTATTTATCTGTTGCTTCCTGACTTAAGGTGTGCACACCACGATGGATGTTGGCATTATAATTTGAATAATAATCTACAATAGCATCAATTACCTGTTGTGGGGTTTGCGAGGTGGCGGCATTATCAAAATATACTAAAGGTTTACCATTTACTTTGCGAGAAAGAATGGGGAAGTCTTTTCGAATGTCTTCTACGTTGAACATTTTTAATTGTTATTTATTACTAAATGTTGCTTTTTTTTGAAAAAAAATCAATTACCTGTTGCGTATTTATTAGGCTATCAATTTTAGTATCTAATTCCTCATATTCCATTACTGGCATTTTAACCTGTAATGAACGCAACGACTTATCTTTTTGTGGAGCGATCAAAATAGTACTGCCAAACTTTAAATCAAATAGGCGCATATTTATTATTGCAAATGAACTGTTATCTGCGGTTTTGAAGGCCAAATAATCAATTTGATTGTTTTTGGTTTTATATATGCCTTGACCAATATAATTTGGGTGATTTCTTGAATTAATTTCTGAAGAACTTAACTTGTGATTTTTTAAATCTAAAGTATCGGTTAAAACTAAAATATTAAAAAAAACATCACTTTTTTTAGAGCCTAATACTTTATTGTTTAAATCATTTTTTTTTATAAAAAAACTACTATAAGAAATGTTTTTATGGTTAATTTTTTTAACGTTACTTGCCGAACCTAAGCCTTTAAAACTATTAGCTCCTAATAATTTATAATTTGCAACAGGAAATACGCCATCAGTAATAGGATTTTGAGATTTTTCATTAACGGATTGTAAGTCCTCTAAAAACATTTTATAATCCCATTTTAATGAATCGTTTTGATTTTTATAATGTTCTTCAGCTTTGGATGGAGTCCAAAATTTAGTTGAAGAATTAGTTTCTTTTTTACATGAATTGAATAGTAAAATTATTGCCAGAAATATAAATAAGCCAATTTTATTTTTCATTGTAACTATGATTTATTTTAGTTTAGCCCCGATAGTAGCCGTTCGACTATTTTTCGATAGTCTTAACCTTTTTTACTTTTTTAAAAGTGAAAAAGATATAGCGGATAGCGGGAAATAGCTTCAAATAATTTTATAAATCGAACCCAATTTTAACACCTAATTTATTTGCAATAATATTTGTAATGCGCTGTTTAATTTCAGGTATTTTAACCGAATTCAATACATTATTACTGAAGGCATACATTAAAAGTGCTTTAGCTTCTTTTTCTGGAATACCACGTGAGCGCATGTAAAACATGGCATTTTCGTCTAATTGCCCAATGGTACAACCGTGTGAACATTTAACATCATCAGCAAAAATTTCAAGCTGGGGTTTGGTGTTGATGCTCGCTTTATCGCTGATTAATATGTTTTTATTTGATTGAAAGGCATTGGTTTTTTGGGCTTTTTTGTCAACTACAATTTTACCATTAAACACACCTGTGGAGTTTTCCCCGAAAACACCTTTGTAATCTTGATGACTCTCACAGTTTGGCTCTGCATGGTGAACTAATGTGTTGTGGTCAACATGTTGTTTATCACCTATAATAGTAATGCCTTTTAAGGTAGAGTCAATGCGTTCTCCTTGTTGGTAGAAATGCAGGTTATTCCTGGTTAATTTACCTCCAAATGAAAAAGTATGCACAGTGCAAATACTTTCTTGCTTTTGTTTAATAAAGGTATTGTCAATGAGTGATGCGCTTAAATCATCATTTTGAACTTTGTAATAATCAACAATAGCACGTTTGTTTACAAATAATTCGGTCACACTATTTGTTAAAACCGGATTTGCTGTTAAACTTTGATGACGCTCAATAATTTGTAAGTGAGAATTCTCATCAACAACAATTAAATTGCGTGGTTGAAGCATCATGGCAGATTCATTTCCTGTTGAAAAATGGATGATTTGAATTGGTTTTGCAACCATTTTATTTTTTGGAATATGAATATAGGCGCCTTCATTTGAAAAAGCCGTATTTAAAGATGTCAAGCTGTTTTTCTCAGCAATTTTATTGAAATAATTTTCAATTAAAATTCGGTATTTTGGTTTTGATAAGGCCGATGACATGAGGCAAATATCCATACCGTCATGGGTGGTTTGAGATAAATGTGAAGAATATTTTCCATCAATGAACACAATTTTATACGTGTCAATATCATGAATAAAATATTTTTTAATATCATTATATTCAATGGCATTTTCCTGTTTAGGAAACACACTAAAATCATTTTTTAAAATGCTATTTAATGATGTGTATTTCCAGTCTTCATCTTTTTTTGTTGGAAACCCACTGTCTTCAAATTTTTTAATGGCCTCGGTTCTTATTTTATGTAAATAAGTATCCTCATTTTGATGGTTTTCAAATGCCCAAAAGGATGATATGAGTTTTTCTTTTAAATCCATTGTTTTGAGTTGAAATGTTTAAAAGTTTGAAAGTAAAAAGTTGAATGAAATTAACTTTAAAACTTTATGAACTTTTTACTTTTTAACTGTTTTTTTAAGCGTTTACTTCTTCTTTTATCCAGTCATATCCTTTTTCTTCCAGCTCATGAGCTAGTTCTTTGGTACCGGATTTTACAATTTTACCATCATATAATACATGCACAAAATCAGGGATTATATAATCCAATAAGCGTTGGTAATGGGTAATCACCAATACGGCATTATCTTTACTTTTAAGTTTATTAACACCATTGGCAACAATCCGAAGGGCATCAATGTCAAGTCCGGAATCTGTTTCGTCAAGTATAGCTAATTTTGGTTCCAGCATAGCCATTTGGAAAATTTCATTTCGTTTTTTTTCACCACCAGAAAATCCTTCATTTAATGAACGTGATAAAAATTTTCTGTCAATTTCTAATAGCTCCGCTTTTTCACGAATTAGTTTAAGCATGTCTTTTGCAGGCATATCCTCAAGGCCTTTAGCCTTACGCGTTTCATTGATGGCGGTTTTCATGAAATTGGTTACCGATACTCCAGGAATTTCAACAGGATATTGAAATGATAAAAAGACACCTTTATGGGCACGATCTTCAGGTGCTAACTCATTTATATCTTGACCTTCAAAATAAACGTCACCTTCAGATACCTCATATTCTTCTTTACCGGCTATGACTGATGCCAATGTGCTTTTCCCAGAACCGTTAGGTCCCATGATGGCATGAACTTCTCCCGCTTTTATTTCAAGATTAATCCCTTTTAAAATTGATTTACCTTCAATACTGGCGTGTAAATTTTTAATTTTTAACATACTATTGTTTTCCTAATGTTACTGTATTATTATCTTCCAATTTGGGTTTAGAAATAGCTAATATTTCTTTTATTTCAATGCGATATGGCCAACCTTCTTCACTGTCTGGTTTAGGTATTAATTTTCCTTTTATTTCAACAGGCACCATATCTGTTGCTTGGTTTTTATATTTTTGAACTTGGGTATTCAGTTCTTTCATTTTTTCATCTATCACCACACCATAAACTTCAGTTGGCGTTTGTAAAACTGCAGCGTCAGCATAGTAAATAAAATCACCTTTTAATATGGTTAAACCATCATTTTGGTTGATTGTTTTTACAGAATTATCTGATGAGATAATTTGGCTGTCAGTTATAGATTTTGTTGCTTTTTTACAGCTAATAATTGCTAAAATGCAAATTAAATAAAGGGCTCTTTTCATTTATTAAAGTTTATCCAACAGATCCTTCCAAGCTTATTTCCAGTAATTTTTGAGCCTCAACAGCAAACTCCATGGGGAGTTTGTTTAAAACATCTTTACTGAAACCATTTACAATTAAGGCAATTGCCTTTTCAGTAGGGATGCCACGTTGGTTACAATAAAAAATTTGATCTTCACCAATTTTGCTGGTTGTTGCCTCATGTTCTATTCTGGCCGTTTTATTTTTGGCTTCTATATACGGAAATGTGTGAGCACCACAAGCATTACCCATAAGTAAACTATCACATTGTGAAAAATTACGTGCATTATCGGCGTTTGGACTAATCTTTACCAAACCACGATAACTATTTTGTGATTTTCCGGCTGATATTCCTTTTGAAATAATGGTTGATTTGGTGTTTTTACCTAAATGAATCATTTTAGTTCCAGTATCTGCTTGCTGATAGTTATTGGTCACAGCAATAGAATAAAATTCACCAACAGAGTTATCACCTTTCAATACACAACTAGGATATTTCCAAGTAATAGCACTTCCTGTTTCAACTTGCGTCCATGAGATTTTGGCGTTTTTTTCGCATAAACCACGTTTGGTCACAAAATTAAAAACACCGCCTTTGCCTTCAGCATTACCGGGATACCAGTTTTGTACCGTTGAATATTTGATTTCAGCATCATCAAGGGCAATAAGTTCTACAACGGCAGCATGTAATTGATTTTCATCCCTACTTGGTGCCGTACAACCTTCAAGGTAACTCACATAACTACCTTCATCAGCAATTACAAGCGTTCTTTCAAATTGTCCTGTTCCTGCCTGGTTTATTCTAAAGTATGTTGATAGTTCCATAGGGCAACGAACGCCTTTTGGAATATAACAAAAGCTACCATCACTAAATACGGCAGAATTTAAAGCTGCATAGAAGTTGTCTTTTTGTGGAACTACAGTTCCTAAATGTTTTTTCACTAATTCGGGATGTTTTCTGATGGCTTCAGAAATACTCATGAAAATAATGCCTTTTTCACTAAGTGTTTTCTTGAATGTTGTTGCTACCGAAACGGAGTCAATAACCACGTCCATAGCCACGTTTGCCAGCTTTTTTTGCTCGTCTATAGAAATTCCCAGTTTAGCAAATGTTGCTAATAATTCAGGGTCCACTTCATCTAAACTATCATATTTTGGCTTGCTGTTAGGTGCTGAATAATATGAAATAGCTTGAAAATTTGGTTTTGTATAATGAACATTGGCCCATTCAGGTTCGGTCATTTCTTTCCAAGCCGCAAAGGCTTCCAATCTCCAATCGGTCATCCATTGAGGTTCTTCTTTTTTAAGAGAAATGGCACGAACAATATCTTCATTTAATCCAACGGGAAACGTATCCGATTTTATATCTGTATAAAAACCGTATTCGTACTCTTTGGTTTTAAGTTCCTCTCTTAAATCGTCTTCTGTATACTTCATAATTGTACTAATGTTTAAAGTAAAAAGTTATAAAGTTGAGCTTAAGTACTTTATTAAACCACTACTTAATTTTGAAACTTCGTTTACTTTTAACTTTAATTTTTCAAATTCTTCTGAACTTAAATAATTTATATCATAAGCTAAATATAATTGCGAGCGAAACTCTCCAGAGGAAGCTTTTGCAATATATAAGAAGCGAATGAACTCTTTTGTTGTTTCTCTTTCAAAACCTTCAGCAATATTTGAAGAAATTGAAATACTTGAACGTCTTATTTGGTCTCTTAAACCAAAATCATTGTTAAATTTTTTATTTTCTTTAGTTAAAGTATAAATCTCTTGCCTTTTGCCACGATATGATTTCTTCAAAAGAATTAAACTTCGCCATTTACTTTAAAACTTTTTAACTTTCTACTTTATTAACTTAAAGTGAAAAAGATTCACCACAACCACACGTTCTGTTGGCATTTGGGTTTTTGAATACAAAACCTGTTCCGTTTAATCCTCCTGAATATTCAAGAGTTGTTCCTATTAAATATAAAAAACTTTTTTTGTCAACAATAATATTGATGTCATTATCAACAAACACTTTATCGCCATCTTGGTTCTCTTTATCAAATTTTAAATCATAAGATAAACCAGAACACCCTCCGCTTTTAACCCCAACCCTAACATAATCAATAGTTGGATTAAAGCCGTCTTCTTGCATCAACTCCATGACTTTCTTTTTAGCTGTTTCAGAAACTTTTATCATAATTCTTTAATTAGATTATTTCTAAATAGAGTACAAATATACAATATAAGTCATGGATTTCAATAGATACTAACATTATATTAGCATATGGTTTTATAGGTTTTTTTTATGGGTTTAAAAGGATGTGTTGTTTATGGGTTTTTCAACGGGAAACTTTAATAAAGGGGGTTTTAGGGCTGTTTTAACTTGAGGATACAAATGGGCATTTACTTGCCATACTTTAATTGTTCACATAAAATAAATTCTAGAGATTTGTATTGTTGTGAAAAGTTATAGAATACGTTTTTTTAAAAGTTATCATATTATTGTTGGAAAACAATTGGTTATAAATGTGATTGTTGAGGGTAATAGTTGGAAGCCCTTTTAACGTTCTTAAGACTATAATTAAGAGCCTTTTTTTCTAATTACAATAAGCCCCCTGTTAATATCACTTATAATAATGTTACCGCTTTCAAAAAACGGATAAACACTCCATGCTCCATCAAAGTCTGCTTCATCATTTTCAGGGTAAGAGTCAAAATATCCCATCTCATCCATTGACTTATTTCCAATTTGTGTGATGTCAATCATCCTTAAACCAGCTCTGTAATTGGCCAAATAAAAGGTGTTGTTTTTAATATAACCATTATGGTCTATGGCCAGCGTTAGTCCAAAGTAATCAAAACTGTAAGTTGGATTATCTAAATCGGTAAAATCAAAAACAACTGTTCTTGTATTATTTCCAAGTGAGAGTTCGTCCTCTTCATCTCCTAAAATAAAATATTTCATGTCATTAGTAAACCAGCCTTGATGCGTGTAACGGGTGTTACTATAATTTACTGTATTAATGATGGTTGGGTTCGCTTTGTTGGTTACATCTGCAATGATAACGGTATTTTCGTTGCTTCCTATTAAAATTTCTTTCCCTATATAGTCTGTGTCCGGACCATTGTAGGTTACTACTTGGGCATCATGAGAATAACCGCCAAGTTGAAAATTGCCTTCAAATACAGGATTTGAAGGGTCTTGGATATTAATGAATAAGGTTGTGCCAGCAAAAGGCCCATTTTTGGTAGTTCCAATAATATAGGCATACCCGCTATCTTCATTAATAACAATGTTGTGGGCACTTCCAAAACCAGAATAAACGGCATCTGCACCAAACGTTTCCGGGGGATTGGGTACATTACGCAAACGGGCTAAATCAAATACTTGCATGCCATGATTTCCTGCATTATCCGCAACAATAAAAGCATGGTTTTTATAAATTTTTACGTCACGCCAAGGGCTTTTAACCGATGCTGTAGGAAGATTGCCCAAATAAACCGGGTTCTCAGTATCGGTTATATCTACAAATGAAGTATTGGAATCTGTTGCCATTAAGGCGTATTCTTTTCCGGTACTTGAATCTGTCCATCCCCAACAATCGTTTCCGGCGGTTGCCCCTAAGGTGCCCAAACGGATCCAAGCCATTAAATCATAATCATTGCAGGGAAAAATATCCGCAAAACCATTTTCACAATAGGCAAGTGGCACAGCACTATTTAATTCGTTACATACATCTCCAATGCCATCATTATCTGAATCGGATTGATCAGGATTTGAAATTAATATGCAATTATCTATATTATCTTCAACACCGTCATTATCACTATCGATAAGGATTATTGGTTTCACCGGTTCATCAGAACAATTTTGATAAAGCGTCATTAGTAAGCCGCCAAATAAGAGTGTGTAAAAAAAGTTTGATATTTTCATGAATCTTTTTATTGTAAAAGGATCTCTTGGATTATTATTAATTAAACTAATTGTAAATTATTTAACTGTACCCGCAAATGGCAAAATACCAGTTCAATATAAGCCTTAATTCGAATATCACATTTGTTTTTATGTTAAAATTCAATGAGGTTAATAGGGCGCCCATAATGAATTATATAAATAAGCTTCTTATTTTTGCAAAATGATAGAAGATAAAAATCAAGAACGAATTAGTTTAAGTGATCTTGGAGAATTTGGTTTGATAGATCATTTAACCAAGAATTTTGTAATGAAACAAAAGTCAACCATTAAGGGGGTAGGAGATGATGCCGCGGTTTTAGAGTTCAAAAATAAAAAAATTGTAGTGAGTACTGATTTGTTGATTGAAGGTGTTCATTTTGATTTGAGTTATATGCCTTTAAAACATTTAGGTTACAAAGCAGTTGTTGTTAATGTGTCTGATATTTTTGCTATGAATGCAACAGCAACTCAAATTACCGTTTCTATTGCAGTTTCCAACAGGTTTCCTTTAGAGGCTTTGGAGGCATTGTATGCAGGGATTGAAACCGCTGCTTCCATATATAATGTGGACGTTATAGGAGGTGATACTACGTCTTCAACTAAGGGCTTATTAATTTCAATAACGGCTATAGGAACCATTGAAGATAATAGTGTAGTTTATAGAAATGGCGCTAAACCAAATGATTTATTGGTTGTAACGGGTGATTTAGGAGGTGCCTATATGGGGCTACAAATTCTGGAGCGCGAAAAGGAAGTTTTTAAAGTAAACCCGAACAGTCAGCCAGATTTAGAGCCCTATACATATATAATTGAACGTCAATTAAAGCCCGAGGCAAGGCAAGATATCATAAAATTACTGAAAGATTTAGATGTAAAGCCTTCCGCCATGATTGATATAAGTGACGGATTATCATCTGAAATTATTCATTTATGTAAACAAAGTCAAGTAGGGTGTGATTTGTATGAAGAAAAAATACCATTAGATCCTGCTGTTATTTCAACTTGTGAAGAATTTAATATTGACAGCACCACGGTGGCTTTAAATGGTGGTGAGGATTATGAGTTGTTATTTACGGTTTCCCAAGAGGATTATTTAAAAATAAAAGCGAATCCTAATTTTACCATCATTGGATTTATTAAAGAAAAAGAAGCAGGCGTTCATTTAGTAACCAGAGCCGATTCTAGAATACCAATTACGGCACAAGGATGGAAAAATTTTAATGCTTAAAGACCAATAAATCTTGATTGAATTTTTGTTTATTTATTTTAGAAACACGCTTGTGGTGAATATGCTCCAGCACTTCGTTAATTTCCCTGAATTTAGGAGATAATTCAATTAATTGACCATTGCCATTGGTGGTTAATTGCTTATTACAATTTTTACAAGTATATTCTTTAACATGGTAGGTTACCTTTCTGGAAATTTTAAAATCATGGCCAAAGACCATGCAATGAAGATGTGACATATAACGTTTTGCCTTAATTAGTTATTAGAGCCAATCAAGGTAGGAAAACGATTTGAAATTTGTTAATTAGTTATGAACAAATCGATGAAGTGATTAATTTTTCCTTTGAACGTTCAATTCTTGAGTTGTGAATTCTTTCTAAAATAGCATTTATTTCTTTGAACTTCGGGGTTAGTTCGATTAAATATCCATTGCTATTTGTTGTTAGCTGTTTTTGGCAATGTGAACAGGTATATTCTTTTACAAAATATGTAACTTTTTTACTTACTTCATAATCATGACCAAAAAGGTTGCAGTACATGTTTGGAAGGAAGGGCCGCTTGATAGTAATTTTTTGCATAGGTTAAGATTTAAAACGCAATAAATATATAAAAAAAAATGAATAAAACGTTTAAATGCAATTAAAAATCGATGAAATGCGTTATTGTGCGTAAGAATAAAGATTCATTTTCAACATGGCTCATATGTCCATCAGGAAATTCTACAACGTCTATATCGGAATTTGTTGTTTGTAGAATCAATGAATTGTAATTTAAAACAGGATCTTTTTTACTGATAATCATGAGTTTATTAAAGGGGCCATTTTTAAATATTGGTTCTCTGTCTTTCCTATTTTTCATACCTTCCAAAGCGGCAATAATACCTTGTACGGGTATTTTTAAGGCTTCTTTTTTTATAAGCTTTATTTGTTTAGAAAATATTTTTCTGTTTTTTGGTCTGAATAAATTCACAACTGCTATTCTTACAAAGGTTTTGTGATTTTGCTTTACGGCAATAATAGCTCGGTCCCTATTTTTTTTACGGTCATCATCGTCGGCCTTAGCTGTTGAATTCATTAAACATAATCCATTTATTTTCTTAGGAAATATTTCTGCATAAGCAAGTGCCACATAGCCACCCATAGAGTGCCCAATAAATGTTGCAGATTTTATTTTTAGATGATTAAGAACGGCATCAACAGCATCAGCCATCATCTCCATGGTGTGGATATAGCCTAAACAACCCGTTTGACCGTGACCCAGCAAGTCAATACATATAACCTTATTCTTTTTTGATAATTCAGGAATGAATACATCCCACATGGTTGAATTTTCTAAAAAACCATGTAATAAAACTACGGCACTTCCTTTACCGGTTTCAGTGTAATATATAGGGATTCCTTTGTATTCAAAAATCATGAGAAAACTATCTTAAGCAAAGATATTATGGAATGGCAAATAAAACCAAACTAATTTCTAAAATTTGTTTTGATTATTCGCGGGTTTTTGTCCCTTAAACCTTTTTGATATAAAAGGATTAGTTTTTAAATCTTTTAATAGCAGAAAAAGCATTATCTACATAGGTTTCTTCAACTAAAATGGTGAATTCATTGGTAGTAGAAATGACTTCATATAATACAACACCTTCCCAAGCTAGTCGTTTAAAAAAGTGATAATATAAGCCTGCAATTTTTGAGTTGTCTTCAGGCAAATTAATACTAATAGCGGTTAATGCTTCTTGAACAGCAAGAAACGTTTCGTTTTCAAAATGTGTGTTAATATAATCGTTCAAACTACTTGATACAATGATGTTACTTTCATGTATACCTCTGGTAAACGTATAAAAAAGCTTAGACTCTTCATTTATTTTCTCTAAAATTTGGGCGTGATTATGGATTAAGGTTTCAGAATTTTTAACGGTATAATCAGTCAAGTTAGATCGTACGGTAATGTCGCCTAAATTCTGAATGACTTTTTTCATTTTAATTGAATTGGTCAATGCTATCGGAGGATTATAGCGTCGTAAAGCCATCATAATGGCCCCGGGTTTTACATCCTTTTTAAGCATTTTACTTATGGGTTCAGTCAGTTCAATGGCCAACGCACTAAAGTTAATAATGCTTCTTGACAGTGCTTCTTCCAAGTACGGTTGCGCTATCAAAATATCTTCTACACAGTTTGAGACAGTTTTCATGTGGTTATTTCTTAATAGTGTTTGAAAATCTAATTATATTTTTGTTAAATAATTAACAATTTGTGTAAAAGTAATAAATTTTTATAATAAATATCTTATTTACAGTTATCTACTCTACTTTCGTTCCATAAAATGATGAACATGAAAGTATTAAAATTTGGAGGGACCTCTGTTGGGACTGTTGAAAATATAAGTAACGTAAAAAATATTATCAACGATGGTAATAAGAAAATAGTGGTTTTATCGGCCATGTCTGGAACTACAAATTCTCTGGTGGCAATTGCAAATTGCATTGCCAATAATTTGCCTAATGAAGCTATTGATAAGATAAATAAATTGCATGAATTATATTTTGACACTATTGATAAACTGCTAGTAGACGAGTCATTAAATAAAGAGGTTAAAAATTACGTCACTGAAATATTTAATTTTTTAGTAGCATGCACTTATACTGAATTTAGCGTTCAATTAGAAAATAAAATTGTGGCTCAAGGTGAGCTGCTTTCTACTTTTATAGTGAACTCTTATTTGAATCAAGAAGGTCTTCAATCTGTCATTTTACCGGCATTAAGTTTTATGCGAATTGATAAAAATAAGGAGCCTGACTTTTTTTACATAAAACAAGATTTTCAGGCAGTTTTTAATGCTGCACCAGAAGCTACCATTTATATAACACAAGGATTTATTTGTTTAAATGAAGAAGGGCAAATTTCAAATTTGCAACGTGGGGGCAGTGATTTTACAGCTACCATAATTGGTGCTGTAATTAAGGCTGAAGAAGTTGAAATTTGGACAGATATTGATGGGATGCATAATAATGATCCCAGATATGTAGACAATACAAAACCAATTTCAAATTTATCATATGATGAAGCTGCAGAGTTAGCATATTTTGGTGCAAAAATTTTGCATCCTCAAACTGTAACTCCAGTACGAGCAGATAATATTCCTGTACGATTAAAAAACACCATGAATCCAGAAGCTTTTGGAACCTTAATTAATAATAATCATACAGAAAATGGTGTGAAAGCCATTGCCGCTAAAGATAAAATTACGGCCATAAAAATAAAATCTGGGCGTATGTTATTAGCCCATGGGTTTCTTAGAAAAGTATTTGAGATTTTTGAGGTATATGAAACATCCATTGATATGATCACAACTTCTGAAGTTGCCATTTCCCTAACTATTGATGATGATACTAATTTAGATAATATCATTGCAGAGCTGGAAAAATTTGCAACTATTGAAGTAGATAAAAATCAAGCCATAATTTGTTTAGTTGGCCACTCCATTGTGAATCATCAAGAAACATTTAAATTATTCCAGATTTTAAAAGACGTCAAGATAAGAATGATTTCTTATGGCGGCAGCAGAAACAATATTTCTTTACTAGTTAATTCAAAAGACAAAATTAAAACGCTAGGCAAACTAAACGATTATTTATTTGAATTAGTCACTCTATAGATGTAAAATTATTTTAGTCAGGTCAGCAAAAAGAGGCTGTCTAAAAAGTAGTCATTGCGAATGAAATGAAGCAATCTGTAAATCGCAAGTTGTTGATTTACAGATTACTTCGAAATAAAAATTTCTCGTAATGACGGATAATATATACTTTTTAGACAGCCTCTTTCTTCATTTCATTTATGAATTCATAAGTGCTTCAATATCATCAGCTTCTATAGGGATATTGCGCATTAAATTAAAGGGTTGTCCTGTTTTTTGAATGACAACATCATCTTCTAACCTAATACCGAAACCTTCCGCAGGAATATAAATTCCAGGTTCTACGGTAAATACCATATTGGCTTTCATAGGTTCTGTTAAAATGCCATAATCATGTGTGTCTAAACCCATGTGATGAGAAGTTCCGTGCATAAAGTATTTTTTGTAAGCCGGCCAATCTGGATTTTCATTTTTTACATCTGAATGGTCCAAAAGTTTTAAATTGATTAATTCAGAAGTCATAAGTTTTCCAACTTCAACATGATAATCTGTCCAATCAGTCCCGGGAACAAGCAGTTTGGTTGCTTCATTCTTAACTTTGTTAACAGCATTATAAACTTCTTTTTGTCTTTTAGTGAATTTTCCAGATACGGGGATTGTTCTTGTCATATCACTGGAATAGTTGGCATATTCGGCACCAACATCCAGCAGGATTAAATCACCTGCTTTACATTGTTGGTTATTTTCAATATAATGTAGCACATTGGCATTATTACCAGATGCCACAATAGGGGTATATGCAAATTTTTTGGAACGATTTCTCAAAAATTCATGCATAAATTCCGCCTCAATTTCATATTCCCAAACATTTGGTTTAACAAATTTTAAAATGCGACGAAATCCTTTTTCAGTAATATCACAGGCCTGTTGAATAAGGTCTAATTCTATTTGACTTTTAACAGATCTTAATCGTTGTAAAATTGGGTTGCTTTTGGCTACTGAATGTGCAGGATATTTTTCTTTTAACCATTTTGTAAAGCGGTCTTCACGCGTTTCTGTTTCTACATTAGCTCTATAATGTTCATTGGTATTTATATAAACCGTATCACATTGGGTCATAAGCTCAAACATGATTTTTTCCATGTCTTGAAGCCAGTACACCGTTTTAATGCCGCTTGTTTCAAACGCAGCTTCCTTGGATAGTTTTGTGCCTTCCCATACAGCAATATGGTCATTGGTTTCTTTTAAAAATAGAATTTCTTTATGCTTTTCTTTAGGGCATTCAGGAAACAACACTAAAATACTTTCTTCTTGGTCAACGCCACTTAAATAAAAAATATCCCGATGCTGTTCAAAAGGCATGCTGCTATCAGCACTTATGGGATATATGTCGTTTGAATTAAATACAGCTAAACTTTTTGGGGCCATTTTTGCTGTAAAGTTTTTTCTGTTTTGTATAAAAAGATTGCTTTTTATGGGATGATATTTCATAGTATAAATATTAATTCCATAAAATTAAATAAACTATTACACAAATGATTGGTTTTTCTGTGCTTTTGATGATAATCATATTTTAACAATATGAAAAACAACGCTTTAATAGTAGCGCTTTTTTAAGGATGATTTTATTTAAAACAGTATTCTCTTTAAAATCATTCTAAATAGATATTTAAGTGTCTTAGTTTTTGTCTATAATGTTCTTGAAGTGTATTTTTGTGTACACATTAATAACTTCAAAATAATGAGCGGATTTTTTAAATCTTCGGTGGGAAGAAAAGTAGCCATGGCGCTTTCAGCTTTTTTCCTTATGTTTTTCTTAATTATTCATATATCGGTAAATATAACATCATTGTTCAGTGCCGATTTATTCAATGAATTATCCCATTTCATGGGAACCAATCCGTTAGTCCAATTTATTATGCAACCGGTTTTAATTTTTGGGGTTGTATTCCACTTTGTAATGGGGTTTGTACTGGAAATTAAAAACAAAAAAGCTTTAGGCGTTGCTTATGTAAAAAACAATGGCGCTGCAAACTCAACTTGGATGAGTAGAAATATGATTTATAGTGGTTTGGTAATTTTAGCTTTTATTGTCTTGCATTTTATTGATTTTTGGATCCCGGAAATCAATCATAAATATATAGCAGTTTTACCTGAAGACCCTACAAGATATTTTGCAGAGCTTCAACATAAATTTATTCCGGTTTGGAGAGTGGCGGCTTATGTTGTTGCATTTATATTTCTAGGATTGCACTTAGCGCATGGTTTTACTTCGTCATTTCAATCTATGGGGATTACTGCAGGTCGAAAGAAATTCTTAAGAAATGTGGGGTTAGGCTATTCCATAATTATCCCATTAGGATTTATAATTATTGCCTTGTTTCATCATTTTAACCATTAATCTTAAAAAATATGGCTTTAAATTCAAAAGTACCAGAAGGTCCAATTAAAGATAAATGGACATCCTATAAAGACAAAATAAATTTAGTTAACCCTGCTAATAAAAGACATATTGATATCATTGTTGTTGGAACCGGTTTAGCTGGAGGTTCTGCCGCCGCAACCTTAGCAGAATTAGGGTATAACGTGAAGGCATTTGCTTATCAAGATTCACCTCGCAGAGCGCATTCAATTGCCGCTCAAGGTGGAATTAATGCCGCAAAAAATTACATGGGTGACGGGGATTCAACGTACAGATTATTTTATGATACCGTAAAAGGAGGTGATTACCGTTCCCGAGAAGCAAATGTGTATCGTTTAGCTGAGGTATCTGGAAATATCATAGATCAATGTGTTGCTCAAGGGGTTCCTTTTGCACGTGATTATGGCGGATTATTAGACAACCGTTCATTTGGTGGTGTTTTAGTTTCCAGAACGTTTTATGCTAAAGGACAAACAGGACAACAATTATTATTAGGAGCTTATTCAGCAATGAATAGACAAATTGCTCGTGGTAAAATTGAAATGTTTAACCGTCATGAAATGCTGGATGTTGTAAAGGTAGATGGTAAAGCTAGAGGAATTATTGCTCGAAATTTAATTACTGGTGAAATAGAACGACATTCAGCACATGCCGTGGTAATTGCATCAGGCGGTTACGGAAATGTATATTACTTATCTACCAATGCTATGGGAAGCAATGCAACTGCAGCTTGGAAAATTCATAAAAAAGGAGCCTATTTTGCTAACCCTTGTTTTACACAAATACATCCAACTTGTATTCCGCGTTCGGGAGATTATCAGTCAAAATTAACATTGATGTCTGAGTCTTTACGAAATGATGGTAGAATTTGGGTTCCGGCAAAAATGGAAGATGCAAAAGCTTTGCAGCAACGTAAAATGAAGCCTACTGAAATTGCTGAAGAAAACAGGGATTATTTCTTAGAACGCCGTTACCCTGCATTTGGTAATTTAGTGCCACGTGATGTGGCATCAAGGGCAGCCAAAGAGCGTTGTGATGCTGGTTTTGGAGTGAATGCTACCGGTGAAGCTGTTTATTTAGATTTTGCTTCGGCAATTGAAAGATATGGTAAAACACAAGCTAAAATCCACAATATAGAAAACGCTTCTAAAGAAAAAATTTACGAATTAGGGCAAGCCATTATTGAAGAAAAATACGGAAACTTGTTCCAGATGTATGAAAAAATCGTTGATGAGAATCCATACCAAACACCTATGATGATTTATCCTGCAACACACTATACCATGGGTGGTGTTTGGGTTGATTATAACTTAATGACAACCGTTGATGGTTTATATTGTATTGGAGAAGCAAATTTCTCCGATCATGGCGCCAACCGCCTTGGTGCGTCGGCTTTAATGCAAGGTTTGGCTGATGGCTATTTTGTATTGCCATACACAATCGGCGATTACTTATCAAATGAAATTAGAACTGGCAAAGTTCCAACAAATACGCCTGAATTTGATGCTGCTGAAAAAGAAGTTACAGACAGGATTAATTTCTTCATTAATAATAAAGGAACAAAATCTGTTGACCATTTTCATAAACTACTTGGAAAAGTCATGTGGGAAAAAGTAGGAATGGCACGAAACACTAAAGGTTTAACAGAAGCCATGGCTGAAATTAAACAAATACGTGAGGAGTTCTGGAAAGATGTAAAAGTGACTGGTAAAGCTAATGAAATGAATCCCGAACTGGAAAAAGCAGGTCGGGTGGCAGACTTTTTAGAGTTGGGTGAATTATTTGCTAAAGATGCTTTGATGCGTAACGAATCTTGTGGCGGACATTTCCGTGAAGAATCCGTTGAATTGGATGGCGAACAAAAAGGGGAAGCTAAACGTAATGATAAAGATTATGCTTATGTTTCTGCTTGGGAATATAAAGGAGAACCTGCAGACGCAGTACTTCATAAAGAACAATTAGAGTTTAAGGATATTGCATTAAAACAACGTAGTTATAAATAGTTATTAAGTTATTAAGGGAAGTGGGTAATTTTAAATCATTTGAAGAATTGGCTTGTTGGAAAGAGGCTAGAAATTTAAGGTTATTCGTAAAAACCAATATCATAACTAAGCTCCCTAATACCGAAAAGTTTGTTTTAATTGATCAAATTAAACGTTCATCTCGTTCTGATGGAAATAACATTTCTGAAGGTTATGGAAGATTTCATTTTCAAGAGAACATTCAGTTTTGTAGAATAGCTAGAGGTTCTTTATTTGAAACTTTAGATCATGGAATAGTAGCTTTTGATGAAGGCTATATTTCCGAAGAAAATTTAAATGAATTAAGAACTATACATAATAAAACACTTTTGATTTTAAATGGATACATTAAGTATTTAATGAATCAGAAGGCAAAATAAAGTTATTAAGTTAATAAGAATTCAGTTATAGAAGAATAACTAAATAACCAATAACTAAATAACTAAATAACTTATAAAATATGAATCTAACACTTAAAATTTGGAGACAGAAAGACTCAAAATCAAAAGGTCAAATGGTCGATTATAAAGTAACTGAAATTTCAGAACATATGTCTTTTTTAGAAATGATGGATGTGTTGAATGAACAGTTAGTGAATATTGGAGAAGAACCAGTTGCCTTTGATCATGATTGTAGAGAAGGTATTTGTGGAATGTGTTCCATGTATATAAATGGAGAAGCTCATGGTCCTGATAGAGGCATAACTACTTGCCAGTTACACATGCGAATGTTTAAAGATGGTGATACCATTACTATTGAACCATTTAGAGCAGCGGCATTTCCTGTAATAAAAGATTTAGTAGTGGATAGAATGGCTTTTGAGCGTATACAACAAGCTGGGGGCTATATTTCAGTAAATACATCTGGAAACACTCAAGACGCCAACTCTATTCCAATTTCAAAACATGCTGCCGATGAGGCTATGGACGCAGCCACCTGTATTGGTTGTGGTGCCTGTGTAGCAACGTGTAAAAACTCTTCGGCTATGTTGTTTGTAGCTGCCAAAGTATCTCAATATGCGTTATTGCCACAAGGACAAGTGGAGGCTGCAGACCGTGTTAAAAACATGGTGGCTCAAATGGATTTAGAAGGATTCGGAAACTGTACCAATACAGGGGCTTGCGAAATAGAATGCCCTAAAGGCATTTCTTTAGATAATATCGCGCGAATGAATAGAGAGCTCATGAAAGCTAGTTTGTCATAATATTTCTGTAGTACATCGTTTAATTTAAAAACCTAGGCTTTTGCTTGGGTTTTTTATTTAGATTTGGCAGCTCAATGTATTTAATGAAAAAAAATTTTCACCTCAGTATTCTTTATTTTTTTGTATTGCTTCAGGCGGCAGGACAATCTCAAGTTATAAATGATTCAATAAAAGAATCCTTGTTTAATGAGACGGGGTTACTTCAGCATATTAAAACATTATCTTCTGATGCGTTTGAAGGAAGACAAACAGGTACCGTTGGAGGTATTAAGGCTAGGGAATACATTATAGAACAATTTCAATCATTACAATTTTTACCTTTAACCGAAAATTATGAGCAATTATTTTCATTGCATAAAAAAGGAAAAGTTTATAAAGGCTCTAATATTTTAGGTTGTATAAAAGGGACGATTCTTCCAGACACATATATTGTCATCAGTGCACATTATGACCATGTAGGCGTAAAAAATGGATTGATTTATAATGGTGCTGATGATGATGCCTCAGGAGTATGTGCATTATTTAGCTTTGCAGAATATTTTAAAAAATATCCACCTAAACATTCTGTAATTTTAGCAGCGTTTGATGCTGAAGAATTAGGGCTTCAAGGGTCGAAATATTTTGTAAATAATTCCATCATTCCACTTGATAAAATAATGCTTGACATCAATATGGATATGATTAGCCGCAGTGATAAAAATGAATTATTTGTTGTAGGAACAACATATAATGATACGCTTAAAAATGTCATTTTAAATTTAAAGCAGCCTCAAAAAATTAAATTATCAATAGGGCATGATGGTAAAGATGGACTTGAAAACTGGACTTATTCTTCAGACCAAGGGTCCTTTCAAATGAAAAACATTCCATTTTTATATTTTGGTGTTGAAGATCATAAGGATTATCATCAACCAACTGATGATTATGAAAATATTCAACCAGGTTTTTATATAGAAGCCGTTAAAGCGATTATGGCTGTTTTTGAAAAAATAGACCAATTGCAAATTTAAAAATAAGCTTTTAACTGTACGGTTCCTGTATGAATGGTTTTACTGGTTTCGGTTTTTCTGCCGAAATAACTTAAGTTTAAATCTAAAAATTTAGTTAGTTTTTTTTGTGCCAGTAAACTCCAGGTAAAGTTTTTTCCGGGTTGTAATCCTTCAAGCATTTGATAAGCTACAGGTGTGTTTGGATTGCCTATAAAATTATTTGAAAAATAATTCAATTCACCATTTATAGCCCCTTGCTGGTTACTTGAAAAGGTAAAAGACATACCATATTTTTGTTGTTTTAAAGACTCTAAATTTCCAATACTATTTTTTGTGGATGCATATTGGTAAAATATATCAAAACGGCTATTGTCGTTAAATAAATAAGAAAGTTTTGGATTAAATCTGTTTTCATCAAAATTGTAATTCTTGCTCGTAAAATTTTCACTGGCACTTTTATTTTTATCAAAAGTAGATAATAATTCAAGCAACCAGCTTTCCCCAATTTTATGATTGAAATTGAATTGATGACTCTTCAAATTATTTTCAATATAGCCAATGGATAGTAAGTTTCTGGACTTATTTGACAAGTAGGTATATGAGGTTGTATAACGTTGTTTTCCTCTATTAAAAAACAACACATTCCTTAAGTTTAATTGCAGCCCTAATTGATTTTTAGCATCTGATTCAAACGGATTAACATTAAAATTACCACCCTCACGTTTTATTTTTCTATCAATTAAATAACTTGTTTGATTATAAAAATGAGACCATAATTTTTCGGACTTATTTTCGCTAACATGCCATTGTTGTGGGTTTATAGTAAGTGTTTGGCTCAACCGGTTTTGATGCGTTTTTACAAAGACTCTATTGGGCAATAAAACACGAATATATTTTCCTTGATCTTGAAATTGAGCAATTTCAAATTCATCTAACTCCTGAATGCCATTTTCATTATAATCAATCCATGTATACGTACCCTGCCCAGGTTCAACTTCAACATAAGTAAAATTTTGTTGAGGTAATGTGCCGGAATTGGTTTCAAAAACGGTGTTCCACAGAATGATTTGCTTATAAAATTTTTGATTGTATTGCAATCTGGAGTTTAAGGATTGATCATTATTCAGGGTTTTATCTTCATTATTTAGAGTTCGGTAATTAACATAAACAGATAGATTGGTGTTGTTGTTTTGTATCAGTTTTGAATCTAAATAAAAGGTGTTGGATGTATTGACTTTTTGTAATTGGTTGTTTCTAATGCTATCATTAACCCTGTTTTTATAACCAATTTCTGTAAAAATGTTTGTACTATCTCCAACACCAAGAAAGATGTCATAAGATTTAAATTTCTGACTTAAAGGCGTTAATTCAGAGGTTGTAATATTTTTCTGCTCATTGTTTTCAGTAGCTAATTTAGTGCCTATCCATTTTTTTTGCATACTATAGGTAATCCTGTTATATGATCTTAAAAAAATAGAGGTATTCATATCTGAAGACGCACTTAAAAAACTGGAATAGGATACAAAATTGAATTTATTTAATAGCATATTTATATTTGCCACGTGTTTGTTTCCGGTGAAATTTTCTGAATAGGCTAAATTTTCAAATTGATAACTGGCCAGTCCTTTTTCTGGATGGGTTAATAACAAGCCGGCAGAAAAGAGCTGTTGGTCTCCCAGTGGATTCTCAATATTCCAGTCCCTTGAAAATTCTGCTCCATAAAGGCGTTCAATGGTTTTAAAATTCTTTTGTATATAATCAACATCTGCAAAGGCACGTAAATTCCAAAGGCTATCCTTTTTTATAATGCTTTGTGAAATTTTAAGTTTACCCGCAAAGCCGTCATTATTTGAATCATCACTATTGGAAAATAAATTCAAATCATTTTTACTTCCGGTGGCTTCAAAATCAATAGACGTTTTTTCAGTAGGTTTATATCGTCCGTTTACCACAGCAATTTGAAGTTTTACTGGAGCAACAAGTTGAACAATGGGCGCATAATTCCCTTGAGGAACCCCCGCTATTGGTTCAACATATTCATAAATATTGCTAATGGCATTAATGCTACTTAACACATAATCTCCTTGATTGATTCCCACAAAACTAAACGTAATGCGGTATAATTCATCATCCGGATTATTTGAAAAAACATAAGCATCCAGACCATTTATAAGCTCCTTTTTATATAAAATCCTATTCTCATTATAGGCTTCCAATATACCGGAAGGAGACACCATTAATGCTCTGTCGTCTCCAGCATTGGCTAGTATTTGAACTTGCTCTTGAGACAAGTTTTGCTGTAAAGGTTGGTTTTTAGAATCACTTTCAGAATACACAGAAACCCCTAAATTAAGTTTTTCACTTTTAAATTTACCGCCACCATAAACCACTAAACGAGAATAATTGCGCTCACTATATTGATAGTCAGCTACTATTCGCATCTCAGAGGTCATTGGGAAGGTTGAATTAAAAATAATTTCCCCAGCGTTATAATCTATAATATAATCTTTGTCTTCACCACGCTGTGCTACAATACCATTTACATATACGGTTTCACTACCAGACACAATAAGTACATACAATTCGCCATTTTGACCTTGTAGTTTATAAGGGCCTTGATTGCCTTCTTGAGCGGTGAATTGACTTCTTGTAAATTGTCCTCTCACCAAGGCTCCAGAGGCAAACAGATTGGTTTCAGCATCTTCTTCTCCAAGTTTTGCGTTTACTGATAATCCTTGAACCCGTTTTGAGAAATTAGCAAAATAGGAGTTTGTATTTACTAAATCAATATCGCCTGCCCGCACATTCCAACGGTCACTAAACAATTCTATAAAGACCTGATCAAATTCATCCAGGCGTTGTGAATACCCACTTTCCTGCAACGGAATATTAGCATCCTGAATAGAGGCTCTCAAGGATACCTTATCATTTAATTTACCTGTAATTTGAAGATCTAAAGCACTGTTTAAAACAGAGTTTTGATTGTTTCCTATGGTAACACCACGTGAAATACTTCCTGAAGTTGTTAAACCATCAAACGGGATATAGTTTTTTTGTTGATTTGATTGAGATAGTTTATAAAGTGTTTGCATATTATCATTGTTGTCAACAATGATGGATTCATCTAATTTTTGATAGGTTTTTGTTAAAAACTCTGGAAAACGCAAATAATCGATGATTATAGAATCTGAATCAATGGAATTTTTAAAAGTTAATATAGCTTTAGAATAATCAACCGAATAATATGTTGAATCAATGACAACACCATCATTCTTTTTTACAAAAAAAAAATTTGGATTAATGCTTACACTATCAACAATAACAGTGTTTTTTACAGCAATTTTTTTGGTTCTATAATTGGAAGTTTGGTTCTGAGACAAAGCACAAAATCCAAATAAAAGGAAAAAAAAGAATGATGTAAATTTCATTTGATACTTAAACTAATAATCGTCTAAAATATTTTGTTAATAGTTTTCGTTAAATGTGCTATAAAATAATAGCGTAAAAGTAACGCATTATTTATTTTAGCTGAAATTTGATTTGTTTCAATAAAAAACAAATCAATCCTAATGAATGTCAGGATCTTTTAATCGAAAAAGAATTAATTGAGACCTATATTAATTTTAATAAAAATCCCCTCTCCAAAGGAGAGGGTTAGGGAGTGGAATGAAAATAATATCGTATAATGTCAATGGCATCCGGGCAGCCTTAAATAAAGGATTTATAGATTGGTTAAAAAGCACCAATCCAGACGTGATTTGTTTACAAGAAATTAAGGCTTTAAAAGAACAATTGGATTTAAACCTTTTTATTGAAGCAGGATATACCTATAACTATTGGTTTAGTGCCCAAAAAAAGGGGTATAGTGGTGTTGCTATTTTAAGTAAAATTAAACCAAATCATGTGGAATATGGTACTGGTATTGAATCGATGGATTTTGAAGGTCGAAATATTCGAGCCGATTTTGATGGTTTTTCTGTAATGAGTTTGTATTTACCTTCTGGAACAAACGACGCCCGTTTAGATCATAAGTTTGAATATATGGATATGTTTCAAGACTATATAAATACGCTTAAAAAGGACATTCCTAATTTAATCATTTGTGGCGATTATAATATTTGTCATGAAGAAATTGATATTCATAACCCAAAAGGACTGAGCGGTACTTCTGGGTTTTTACCATCAGAGCGTAAATGGATAGGAAGTTTTATAAAAAATGGATTTATTGATTCCTTCAGACATTTAAATAAGGAGCGAGATAATTATACCTGGTGGAGTTACCGGGCAAATTCAAGAGCTAATAATAAAGGTTGGCGATTAGATTATGCAATGATTTCAAAACCTCTACAAGAAAAACTTAAAAGAGCCGTTATATTGTCTGATGCGGTGCATAGTGATCATTGTCCCATTTTAGTAGAAATAGAAAATTAGTAAACAGTTTACAGAAAGCAGAATACTGAGACTGTTGACTTTAATAATTTAAACCAAATTAAGCATGAAAAAACAGATTTTATTTTTAGTGGTTATTACTTTCGTTTTAACAAATTGTGTCTCTCCTAAGATTTATAAAGAATTAGAAGGAAAGTATTCCAATTTAAAACAAGAAAACAGAAAACTTACTGAAGAAAATGAAGACCTTTTAAGCGCAAAAACCGTTGCTGAAAACGAATTAAAACAACTTAAAACGGCATATGATGAAGCCGTTGCAGATCGTGATAAATTGCAAGGTGATTATTATGCTGCCAAGGCTAATTATGATAATTTAAAAGGATCCTATGACGCCTTAGAAAAAAACAGCTCAGCTTCTATTGCAGAAAATTCAAAAAAGAACAGAGAATTGTTAGCCCAATTAGAAGCCAAAGAGCAAGCTTTAGCTGATGAGAATGCACGTTTGTCAAAACTTAAAAAGGAATTGGAAGATCGTTCAAACCGCGTGGCAGAACTTGAAAAAGTAATTTCTGATAAAGATGCCGCTATGACCGCTTTAAAAGATGCTATTTCCAGAGCGTTAACAGATTTTGAAGGTAAAGGCTTAACAGTAGAACAACGCGATGGTAAGGTTTATGTATCTATGGAAAATAAATTATTATTTAGCTCAGGTAGTTGGGCGGTTGGAACTGAAGGACGAAGAGCCGTACAACAATTAGGAACGGTATTAGGTAAAAACCCTGATATTGCTGTGTTAATTGAAGGACACACAGATAATGTACCGTATCAGGGCAATGGGCAAATAAGTGGTAACTGGGATTTATCAACAAAAAGAGCGACAGCTATCGTTAATATTTTAAGGGAAAATGCCGCTATTAACCCTGAAAATTTAACCGCTGCAGGTCGTGGAGAATATGCACCAGTTGCAACTAATGATACAGCAGAAGGAAAAGCTAAAAACAGACGCATTGAAGTGATTTTAACACCTAAATTGGATGAGCTTTCCAAGCTATTGAAAGAGAATTAGAAAACCGTCATTGCGAGGCACGAAGCAATCTCATGATTTTTATCTTTGAAGTTAATATAGCAGACAGATTGCTTCGTCGCTCACTCCTCGCAATGACGATCCAAGTATAATATAATTTTAAAACCTTTCAGGTTCATTAGAACTTGAAAGGTTTTTTTATCTTTAAACTTTTTTAAAAACTTAATAAACAGATACCGATGAAATATACCGACATTCCAAACACCAAAATAAAAGTTAGTAAAATATGTTTAGGTTCCATGACTTGGGGTAATCAAAATACTGAAGCCGAAGGACATGCTCAATTAGATTACGCCATGGAGCAAGGTGTTAATTTTATTGATACAGCAGAATTATATCCGGTACCGGCAACGGCTGAATTGAGTGGCAGGACCAGTAAAATTATTGGAAATTGGTTGCAAAAGCGAAACAATAGAGACCAAGTTATTATTGCTTCTAAAATAGCTGGTCCAGGTGATTATACAGCTCATATAAGAACCAATGGTTTTAGTAAAAAAGGTATTAACGATGCCATTTCCAAAGAATTAAAAAGACTTCAAACAGATTATATTGATTTGTATCAACTGCACTGGCCGGAGCGACAAACCAACACATTTGGAGTTAGGGATTATAAACACAATCCTAACGATGCTTGGAAAGATAATTTCAATGAAGTTCTTCATTCACTTGATGAACTGATAAAAGAAGGTAAAATTCGTCATATAGGGATGTCTAATGAAAAAGCTTGGGGCGCTATGCGTTATATAGAAGAATCAAAAACACATAATTTACCAAGAATGAGCACCATACAAAATGCATATTCATTGATAAACAGAGTTTTTGAAGGTGATATGGCAGAAGTGGCTTTACGAGAAAACATCGGTTTATTGGCGTATTCACCAATGGCATTTGGAGTACTTTCAGGAAAATATGTTAAAGGAACAGCAGGGGATGATGCCCGATTAAAATTATTTCCAAGATTTGCAAGATACAGCAGTGAACAATCTACCGAAGCTACAAAACGTTACTTAAAAATTGCTGAAGATAATAATATGACACTAGCACAAATGAGTTTAGCCTTTGTAACACAACAACCTTTTGTAGCCAGCACCATTATTGGCGCTTCAAAAATAGAACAACTAAAAGAAAATATTGATAGCATCAATATCACATTAAGTGATGAAGTGTTGTCTCAAATTAATGCAGTTCATGAAGTGATTCCAAATCCGGCGCCTTAAGTGATTAATAATAAAAACAAAAAGGCCACTAAACATGGCTTATCGGTAGCCGGGGTCAAAATTTGAGACCTCCAAATTAGATACTATTTTTACGATAGAAATATAAAATAATGAGCAAAGAAATTACTATTCCAGACGAAGTAATTACCAATAAAATATATTTGATTAGAAGCCTTAAGGTCATGATAGATAAAGATTTAGCAGAACTTTATCAAGTAGAGACAAAGCAACTTAAAAGACAAGTACGTAGAAATATTGAACGTTTTCCTGAAGATTTTATGTTTGAGTTGACAAAACAAGAGTTCGATAACTTGAGGAGTCAATTTGGCACCTCAAAATGGGGAGGGAATAGATATGCTCCATTAGTTTTTACAGAACAAGGAGTCGCCATGTTATCAAGTGTATTAAATAGTCCAACAGCAATAAAGGTCAACATCCAAATTATAAGAGTGTTTACCAAGATAAGAGAAATGCTAACCGATAATTTGAGTATAAAGCTTGATATTGAAGAAATCAAAAAGAAGTTGTCCAATCACAGCAAGAACATTGAATTGGTTTTTAATTACTTGGATGAACTTATTGAAAAGAAGGACAACGAAAAACCAAGAACCCAAATAGTTTACAGAAAGAACAAGGAATAGAGTTTGTAACACAGTATCGTTTGTTGTGCAAATAACTTGTCAATATCTACTAAGTTTTAGAAATTAATAGTACTGGGTTTTTGGGTTGAGTTTGCTTGCTGTTATCGCCACTAAGCAGAGCTTATCTGGAACATAATTTTTATTAAAAGGTGGAACTGCTCACTCGGTACGCCACTAAACAGAGCTTAGCGGTAGCTAAGCATTTAAAATGTAAATTCAAAATTATATTTATAAGTTACTTCAGGGACTTTTATTTCGTTGGATAAATCATTATTGCCATTAAAATTCGTCGTACATTCCATATAAAAAGAATAAGTATTCCCTTGATTTAAAAAATTTAAAAAATCATCACGCTCTTTTCTTTTAAGAACAAATTTACCACCTTCAATCGTTGTATTAAATTGTTGCCTTTCTCCATTTGAATTAGTGACTTTAATAAGCCCTGAATTAGTTAGGTAAAAAAACTGGTCATCGTCATAAGGTCTTACTTCTATTGAAGTTGAATTATTTGTTCCTGTTAAAATGAAATTACAATTACCATTATTCACAGAAGAGTCAGTATAAGTACCTGTTACTATAAATTCTTTAACATAAATTGCATTACCATTTAAAATCATTAATGGAGTGTCGTCTTTTTGCGTTTTAATGTAATTATCCAGAACAGGGTCAAACAAACTGCGTGTAGTCTCTTTTTTTTTACAACTTCCTATTATAAAACAAAAACCAATTATTGCGATTATATACTTCTTCATTGTTTAATAAAAATAAAACCAAAAGTACAGAATAAATAATTGTTTTTTTAATGTGAATTCTATTAAATAAATTAGAATTATTTTTACACGATTTTATATTAGCAAAATAATATTTATATGAAAACCATAATAGTTATAATTATAATTTTTTTTATTGTTTTGATTTCTTATGTAGGTTGTGAAGAATCAGTAAATGCGGTGGGAGAAGGTTTAGGTAAGTTTATAGGAGGCGCAATAATGGGAATAATAGCGTATTTTATTTTAAAAATTTTATTTGCAAAGGATGTTTAATAAATTAAGATTGCTACTTACCGCTACCGCTAAGCTCTGCTTAGTGGCGGCAACAGTAAGTCTTAAAATAAATTAGTTCTACAATTTGTGATATTAGTACTACACTCGCAATAGCGATTGCAGCGGCATCCTTTTTTGTGCTTAACCATAAGTTTGTTTTAAAACTTAAATTAGAAAATATAGAAATTGCTTAATGAGATACTGAAACAAGTTCAGCACAAGAAAGATACAGCGGAAAGCCTGCCTGCCGGCAGGCAGGTGCGGTGCTTTAGCCATTGCCCAACTTCTCGATGCAATTTCAATATAACATACAGATTGCTTCGTTATCCGATAGTTATCGGAACTTCTCGCAAAGACGTTCTAAAACAAAAAAGCCTCACTAAACAAATAGTAAGGCTTTTTAAATTATTTAATTTGTTTACCATTTTTATCAAAAAAATGATATTCTAAATACGTGTAAGCATCTCTTGGTAAAACTTTAACCCATTTTTTGTGTTCAAAAAACCATTTTGAACGTACAGATGGAATACCTTTTGTTAAAAAGGCTGCTATAAAAGGATGTGTGTTTAAAGTCAGCTTTTTATAGTCTTTTTTTAATAGTTGTTCCAGATCGTGATTTATCTTTTGCACCAATCCTATGGGTGCTTCTACCTCAGAGCCATTAATAATACCGTCAGGATTTTCTTCCTTAGTTTTAATGTTCATTTCTGGGCGTACTCGTTGTCTGGTTATTTGTATCAATCCAAATTTACTTGGAGGTAATATTTTATGTTTGGCTCTGTCATCGCTCATTTCATCACGAAGGTGATTAAAAAGCTGTTGCCTATTTTCGGCATTAGTCATATCAATAAAATCTACTACAATAATGCCTCCCATATCACGTAAACGCAATTGACGGGCAATTTCTGAAGCAGCTATAAGGTTTACTTCTAATGCTGTATCCTCTTGGTTATTTGCCTTGTTTGACCGGTTGCCACTATTTACATCTATGACATGCAGTGCCTCTGTATGCTCTATAATTAAATAGGCGCCTTTTGACATAGAAACAGTTTTACCAAATGAGGTTTTAATCTGTCTTTCTATTCCATGTTTCTCATATATTGGAACGTTTGACTGATACAATTTTACTATTGATTCTTTATTGGGTGCAATTTCTTGCACGTAATCTTTAATTTGATAATAAAGCGTTTCATCATCAATATGAATGCTTGTAAAGGTGTCATTAAATATATCTCGTAACATAGACGAGGCTTTATTCATTTCTCCTAATACTTTACTTGGTTGATGTGCTTTATGTAGCTTTTTACACATTGCCGTCCAACGACTAAGCAAATTTTGTAAATCTTTATCTAGTTCAGCTACTTTTTTGCCTTCAGCTACAGTGCGTACAATAATTCCAAAACCTTTTGGGGTAATGCTTTTTACCAATCGTTTTAATCGGTCTTTTTCTTCTTTGCTTTCTATTTTTTGTGAAATAGAAATACGATCGGAAAAAGGCACTAAAACAATGTACCTACCAGCTATAGAAAGCTCAGAACTTATTCTGGGTCCTTTAGTTGATATGGGTTCTTTTACTATTTGTACCAATAGCGATTGATTTGATTTTAAAACATCAGCAATGCTTCCGTTTTTATCAATATCTTTTTCAAATGGGAAATTTTTTAAAGAAAAATCTTTTAGTTTACCTGTGCTTACACTTTTTGTGAATTTTAAAAGCGAAGGAAGTTTTGGGCCTAAATCATGATAATGCAAAAAAGCATCTTTTTCATAACCTACATTAACAAATGCAGCATTTAGTCCAGGAACAGCTTTTCTTATTTTGGCTATAAACACATCACCAACAGAAAAGTCATTACTGTCTTCATCTTTATGTAATTCAATAAGTTTTCCATCTTTTAATAAGGCAAAATCAACATCTTCAGAACTAGATCGAATAATCAATTCTTTATCCATTAAGTTAATTTTTATCCATACTTTCTGATTTGAAGTTTCAAAGTTTCAAAGTTTCAAAGTTTCAAAGTTTTAGGTTTTTACTAAAAACCGTCAACCAAAAACCGTCAACCAAAAACTAAAAACCGTCAACCAAATTATACAGATGGATTATACATTATTTTCACAGGATTTTTTATATCCGTGGAGTTCATAAAACACCAGAAGTGTTTAAAATTTTAATGAACTCATTTCAAAGAACTTTTTATTAATGTCCAAAAAAAAGCAGTTATATGACTACTTTTTTTGATTATTTTTTCTTTTTGTGACGATTGGCACGTGCACGTTTTTTTCGTTTGTGCGTTGCAACCTTATGTCTCTTGCGTTTTTTACCACTTGGCATAAATTATGTTTTTTAAATTAATGATTCTTTTAATACTGAAACAAGTTCAGCACGCGTGTTTTATTTAACGTCAACATTTGTTTTTACGCCTTCAACAAAAACTTTTGCTGGTTTAAAAGAAGGAATATTGTGCGCAGGTATTTTAATAGTGGTGTTTTTTGAGATATTTCTACCGGTTTTTTCTGCTCTTGTTTTCACAATAAAGCTTCCAAATCCTCTTAAGTAAACATTATCACCACTTTCTAAAGAAGTTTTTACCTCGCTCATAAACGATTCAACAGTTGCTTGAACATCACCTTTTTCTATTCCTAATTTTTCAGAAATTTTTGCTACTATATCAGCTTTAGTCATTTTTAATATTTTATTTTAGTTACTATATAATTAAAGGGATGCAAATATAGGAATTTAATATTCAATATTTCAAACCTAATTCATTAAAATTTAAGAATATAAACGTTTATTTTTGCTCTTCGTATACATTCAATAATGCTATTTTCAAAAATATTAAACCGTTGGTATTCAAATAATAAGCGAGAGCTTCCGTGGAGGCAAACAAAAGACCCATATTATATTTGGTTATCAGAAATTATTTTACAACAAACCCAAATTAAGCAAGGATTACCTTATTACAAAGCATTTGTTACAGAATTTCCATCAGTTTTCCATCTGGCAAATGCTGAAGAAAGTCAAGTTTTAAAATTGTGGCAGGGTTTGGGCTATTACTCACGCGCCAGAAATTTGCATGCTACAGCAAAACATATTGTTGATGGATTAGATGGTGAATTTCCAAAGACATATAAAGAACTTTTAAAGTTAAAAGGTGTTGGTGATTATACAGCAAGTGCTATGGCGTCCATTTGTTTTAATGAGCCTACAGCTGTGGTTGATGGCAACGTGTATAGATTTCTTTCACGGTATTTTGGTATTGAAACGCCTATTAATTCTTCAAAAGGAGCAAAGGGGTTTAAACAATTGGCACAAGATTTAATTGATAAAAAGAATCCGGCAGATTTTAATCAAGCCATAATGGAATTTGGTGCAATGCAATGTAAACCGCAAAATCCAAATTGTAATGTTTGTCCGTTTCAAAGCAATTGTATAGCGTTCCAAAAAAAATGTATTGATGCTTTTCCAGTAAAAATAAAACCAAATAAGGCTTCTAGGAAACACTTTAATTTTTTGGTATTTGTTTCTAAAGACGAGAGAACTATTTTAGAAAAACGTAAAGGCAAGGGCATTTGGCAAAACTTATTTCAATTTCCTTTAATTGAAACAGAAAAAGTTATAAATTTTAAAAAATTTCGAGCCATTTTAGAAGACAACCACTTATTAAAAGGGATTGCTTTTGAATTAGCATTATACAATGAAAACACCATTATTCATAAGTTATCACATCAACATTTATATACTAAATTCTGGATCGTGAATGTGGACAAACTTTTAATAGACGGGATTCCAATTGAAGAGGTCCTTGAATATCCTGTACCTAAATTAATAAGTAATTTTATTGAAGATTTTAATTTTTAAAGATTGGTTAGTAAATCATATTTTTTCATTAATTTTAAAAAAAATGATAATGAATTAAGTAATTTTGCTTTTTTAAATACAAAAAACATTTATGTCTGGAACATTAAATAAAGTGATGCTTATTGGGCATTTGGGTGATGAGGTAAAAATGCATTATTTTGAAGGAGGCGGTTGTGTTGGTCGTTTTCCATTGGCCACTAATGAAACCTATACCAGTAAACAAACAAATGAAAAGGTAACAAATACCGAGTGGCATAATATTGTTGTACGTAATAAAGCCGCTGAAATTTGCGAAAAATATTTAAGTAAAGGCGATAAAATTTATGTTGAAGGCCGGTTGAAAACAAGAAAATGGCAGGATGAAAGTGGTAAAGAAAGATATTCTACTGAAATTCAATGTACTGATTTTACGTTTTTAACCACTAAAAGAGAATCTGAAGGTCAAGCGGCTAATAAGCCAACACCACAAAAACCTAATGATAATCAACAAATGGCTAATGAGCCTATTGGAGAAGAGGATGATGACCTTCCGTTCTGATTGTATAACTAAAATAATATTATTTGGATCCTGATCCCCCGAGTTTTTACGCATTATTTTTATCAATTGATTATTCAATTGTAACGGGTTTTGTTCTATTGTTTTTGTTATTATTTTTTTCGGCACTTATTTCTGGTGCTGAAGTAGCATTATTCTCACTTAATAGAATTGATATTGAAGAAGGATTAGAACAAAAATCTAAACGCATACAAATTATTGCAAGACTTTTAGAACGACCTAAAAAATTATTGGCAACGATACTTGTCGCCAATAATTTTCTCAATATTGCTGTGGTTATTTTATTTTCATATTTAGGCGGTTTTTTGTTTGAAGAAATGGCTTCAAAAGTGCTTAAATTTATTGTTGAAGTGGTCATAGTTACCTTTTTAATTTTATTGTTTGGAGAAATATTACCAAAAATTTATGCAAGCCGAAACAAAGTGAAATTTGCTTCTTTCATGGCCCATCCTTTAAATGTGTTGGATGTGATATTATCGCCTTTAAGTTTACCAATGAGAAGCATAACCATTGGCATTCATAATAAATTAGGAAAGCAAAAATCAAACCTAAGTATCAATCAATTGTCTCAAGCGTTGGAGCTTACAAGCGAGCATGATACAACCAAGGAAGAGCAAAAAATATTGCAAGGTATTGTGTCTTTTGGAAACACAGATACTAAGCACGTCATGCGACCCCGAATTGACATTTTCGCATTGAATGTTGATCAAAAATATACGGAGATCATGCAGGAAATAGTGAAGCATGGCTATTCCAGAATTCCCGTTTATAAAGATAATATTGATCGTATTCAAGGGATACTTTATGTCAAAGATTTATTACCGTATATTGACCGGAAACAATTTGATTGGACCACCTTATTGCGGGAACCTTTTTTTGTACCTGAAAACAAGAAACTTGATGATTTAATGGCTGAATTTCAAGAGAAGAAAGTGCATTTAGCTGTTGTTGTTGATGAATATGGCGGAACGTCAGGGTTGATTTCATTGGAAGACATTATTGAAGAAATTGTGGGCGATATAAGTGATGAATTTGATGATGAAGATTTGAAATATTCAAAACTAGATGATAATAATTTTGTATTTGATGGCAAAACGGCACTAAAGGATTTTTACAAGATTATTAAGGTGGAAGATTTACCGCTTTTTGAAGAGCATAAAGGGGAAGCTGAAACCGTTGCAGGGTTTGTATTGGAAATCTCAAAGAGCTTTCCCAAATTGAACAGTAAAATAAATTTCAAAAACTACGTTTTTACTATAGAAGCTTTAGATAAAAAGCGCATCAAATTTGTAAAATTCACCATAACCTAATGAAACAATTTTATTATTTAAGTGTCGTCTTTCTTTTTTGTATTGGATGTAATGATGATTTGGTCCCTAAACCAAAAGGGTATTTGCGTTTAGAGTATCCTGCAGCAAATTATGTTAAAACAGAAATAGGTGATACCCCATTTTCTTTTGAACACAACACTTTAGGAAAAAAGGTGTCTTTAAAACCCATTAAAAGTACAACGGAAAGTTATGGTGTTAATATAGAGTACCCAACTTTAAGAGGAACCATTTATTTAACCTATAAATCCATTAATAACAATCCTGATAATTTAAGGGCTTTTTTACGGGATGCTCAAAATTTCACCCAAAAACACACCAGTAAAGCTGATGAAATTAAAGAGAATGAATTTATAAATATGAAGCATAAAGTGTATGGAATGTTTTATGAAGTTGGTGGAAATGCGGCGTCACAATCACAGTTTTATGCAACAGATAGTACGCAACATTTTATAACGGGCTCTTTGTATTTTTATGCTAAACCAAATTATGATTCTATTCTTCCGGCAGCAAAGTATCTGGAAAAGGATATCAGGCATATTATGGAAACCATAACTTGGAAATAAAAAGAGGCCGTCTAAAGAGTCATTGCGAGTCCCGATAGCTATCGGGAGAAGCAATCTGTTCATTGTTTACCTTAAAAATATATTGAACTCCAATTCATGAGATTACCTCAGTCGTGCCTCCTTCGTAATGACGGTTCCAATTAAATAACTGAAAGATTACTTCAGTTGTGCCTCCTTCGCAATGACGGTAAGGTTGATGTTTTCCGTCATTGCGAATGAAATGAAGCAATCTGTAAATTGCAAGTTGTTGATTCACTGATTACTTCGAAATAAATATTTCTCATAATGACGGTTAAGACATACTTTTTAGACAGCTTTTTTTAATGGTTTCATAACGCTTAGTTATGCTTTATTTTTTTCAGCGCAGCAAGATTTTTTACAATCAGGTGCACAAGCCGTTTTTTTATTTGAGTCCATATTTTTTGCATCATATTCTTTTTTGCAATTTGCTTTTTCTGCATCTGTTTTTCCATCGCAACATTCCTTGTTACAAAGTGTTTGCGTTGTGAAGGCATCAACAGTTTTCATATTACTTACTTTATAAATAGTTGCAACTTTAGTCACTGTTTCCTCAAGTGAAGCGGGCGTTACTTTAGCTTTATTGTATTCAACCATAGCTAATTTTCGATCAAAATCTACAGTCGCAGATTTTACACCTTCCATGCCAGCAATTTTCTTTTCAATGGTTTTTGCACAACCAATGGCGCATGTCATTCCACCAATGGTGAATTCTGCTTTTGCAAAAGTGGCGTTTTCATCAACTTTAGAAATAGCTTGAGGTTCATTTTCAATTCCTGCAGTTTTAATTTCGGGCTTAGCTTCGTTCTTGCAACTAAAAGAAAACAAAACTAAAACAAAAATTGCTATAATATTTTTTAATGTATTCATCATTTATAATAATAAAACTATTAGCAAAATTACTTAATAAAACCGTTTTTTACATTATAAAACATCACATTTGTTTGATTAAAAAAAGAATATGTTTAATGAAAGGAAATAATGCTAAATGGATGTATCTTTTTATACTTTCTATAATTTGGGGAAGTTCATTTATATTGATTAAAAAAATCCTCATAGGACTTACTGTATTTCAATTAGGATCATTAAGAACTATAATTACTGGGCTCTTTTTATTTGCTGTTGGTTATAATAAGCTAAAAAATATTTCAAATAAAGAATGGAAATGGCTTATAATTTCAGGGTTTTTGGGCTCTTTTTTCCCAGCATTTATGTTTGCAATTGCAGGCAACGAAATTGATAGCTCTGTCATTTCAATATTAAATTCTTTAACACCGTTAAACACCGTTTTATTAGGTTTCGCAATATTTAGAATTACATCAACAAAGCGTCAGGTTTTAGGTGTCATAATTGGTTTTGTAGGAACAGCTTTGCTTATTTTAAAAGGAGCAGAACTGAACCCAAATCAAAATTATATGTTTGCAGGTTTTGTTATATTATCAACGGTTATGTATGGTTTAAATGTTAATATCATAAAGCACCATCTTCAAAACGTAAAACCTTTAAGCATAGCAACCGGGAATTATGTAGCTATTTTTATTCCAGCTGTTATAGTATTATTATTTTCTGATTTCTTTTCTGAAGCAACTTTTCAAAATCCGGCATTTAAAATGTCTATAATTTATTTAGTTATACTTTCTTTTTTTGGAACTGCTTTGTCTAAGGTGCTATTTAATAAACTTGTTCATATGGCTACGCCTGTATTTGCATCATCAGTTACTTATATGATGCCTATTGTTTCATTAATGTGGGGTATTTTAGATGGGGAAGGATTTAGTATGTATCAAGGATTTGCCAGTGTTATTATTTTAATTGGAGTTTATTTATCGCACAAACCAAAACCTAAAATGGTTTAAATCCTTATTTATTGGTTGCTAAAATTTGTAATTAGAAAACCTAAATTATTTTTTACGATTATTTTTTACGATATTTAAATGAATAAACTGATGTCGTTATGAAAAAGATGATCCTTCCTGTAAGATATGGGCTTGTTACAAGTGCCGTTTTAATTGCTTATTTTTTAGTTTTAGCCATGTTTAATAAACATGTTAATCCGCTTTTTAGTTTTCTTAATGCAGCCATAACTACTTTTGGAATTTATGAGGCGATAAGAATTTTTAAACTGGAACAAGGTGAAGCATTTACATACACGAGTGGATTTACAACCGGACTTGTTACAGGTGCAACTGCGACAATAGCATTTACGGTGTTCTTTCTATTTTATTCTACTGAAGTAAACCAAGATTTTCTGCCTCAATTATTAAGATATATGAAGGGTGGTTTTGATATTAACAATGGCATGGTGACCTTTATTGTGGCTATTATGGGGTTTGCTACAACCGTTGTTGCAACCTTAACGGTTATGCAGCTTTTTAAAAACAGCGGAAATATTTCTCAAAAAAAATAAAACGTTTGTAAATTAATTTATTAGCAGTATATTTGCACTCATTTTTAAATAAACTAATTAATAAAACGTTACGCTATGTACGCAATTGTAGAGATAGCAGGGCAACAATTTAAAGTTGTAAAAGACCAGAAAGTTTTTGTTCACCGTTTACAATCAGAAGAAGGAAAGCAGGTAGCTTTTGATAATGTACTTCTTATTGGTGATGGTGACAAAATAACTGTAGGCGCCCCAGCTATAGACGGAGCTCAAGTAGGAGCAAAAGTCTTAAAGCACCTTAAAGGTGATAAAGTTATTGTTTTCAAAAAGAAAAGACGTAAAGGCTATAGAGTAAAAAATGGCCATCGTCAATCTTTAACTGAAATTATTATTGAAAGCATTGCTGCTTCGGGAGCCAAAAAGGCTGCCAAAGTAGAAAACGAGGGAGCCAAAAAGGCTGCCAAAGT
>CAXBJF010000031.1:0-45904 GCA_963976005.1 uncultured Flavobacteriales bacterium
GCAATGTACTTTCAATCAAAATATATTTTGATTTCAGTAACATTCGGAATGACAAATCATCCATAAAAACTATTGTTAAATAATTGATATTCAAATAGATAATAATCGAACTCAGGTTTCTAGTTATCAGGATTGGTTTCCATAAACTTTTAAGAGCATCTTGTCATTTCGACAGAGCAAGGAACGAGAGACGAGAAATCTTATAATAAAGGGATTCCTCCTCGATTGCTCCGCAATGTACTTTCAATCAAAATATATTTTGATTTCAGTAACATTCGGAATGACAGGCTAACTTTAAAAAGGTTTTCATTGTGCTTATTATAAGTGCTCAATAGGACTGAGCTTCGACAGTGCCTGCACTGAGCTTAGCCGAAGTGCTCAGCTTGACAACGGTGTTTTCTTGATGAGTTTTCAGGAGTCACATATTACAAAGGATTTTTGTCAGACTGAGCCTGTCGAAGTCTCATAATGCATTACGTTTCCATAAAGCTTCGACAGTGCCTGCACTGAGCTTAGCCGAAGTGCTCAGTTTGACAAGGTGTTTTCTATTAAAAATATTGTTTTACTTTTTCCCAAAAACTTTTAGGGGTTATTTTAAACTCATCTTCAAGTTCTTGCATCGTTTTGTTAGCATCATTCACTTCATTAAAAATTCGAGCTCTAATTAAATAAATTGAAGGCACAATGACTGCCATTATAGGAATTAAATATATTAATTGATTTGCATCAATGTAAGCAGTATCTTTATTTAAAGTATCAAATGTTTGGTATGAATACATTGCAATAGGCACTAACAATGCATGATACCACCAGTGTCTGCAAGTAAAAAACCATAAGAATAATAAATACAATGGTATTAGTTTACTCGTTAATACCCACATAGCTACATTAGCACTATCAAAATAACCACTATGATATGTAAACAAAAAAGTGTTCCAAACTGTTTCAGTTGGAACACTTTCATATAAATAAAATAAATAAGGTGTCATGGCTATAAGAGTAGCAACAATACTACCTATAACTACATTCTTACTTGTTTTTTTAGTCTGAAACTCTAATTTTAGCCTTTTCGACTTTTGCTGTTTGTTGATCATTGTGGTTTATTGCATTAGCTACGTAAGCCGTAAACAACATACCTCCGAAAATTGCCATGGCAATTAAATACTTTTTAGTTTTCATAATTTTAAGGGATTAATTAATTAATAACCCAAATGTAACTAAAAGAGGCTTGAAGAATGTGACGAAATGTTAAAATTATGTTAAATACAGTAGGTTTTAAAAAATCGTGTTGCGGATTTACCGTAATCCTTCAAAATTCGGAGCATTTTTAATGTTATTTATTCATATTACTTAGCATATTTGTTTAATAAAATTACTTTTAAAATTCAATTTTATAGATCTGGAGCCATCTGAATTGGTCTGTAAATCCAACCTATCAAAAACCTCAGGAAGCATGCTTTCAATTTTTTCGGGCCATTCAACAAGTACCCAATGATTTGAATATAAATATTCTTCAATCCCGAAATTAAAGGCTTCATCTAAATCTTTTATTCTATATAAATCAAAATGATAAATCACATCATTTTCAATTTCATATTCGTTCACAATGGAAAACGTAGGACTGCTCACATCGTCTGAGCTTCCTAAAGCTTTCACCAAAGATTTTACCATGGTTGTTTTACCAGTACCCATTTCACCGTAAAGCAACAAGATTTTTGAGGACATAGCACTTATGATATGTTCTGCAGCTGCGTCAATTGAATGTAATGTATAATCCATAATAGTAACTTATGATAATTGAACAATATTACCAATAATTTTTGACAAAACCTAATAAAAAACGTATTTCATCGGATTTTTTTGCATTACATGGATTTATTTTGGAGTGAAGACCACAAACGGAATAATCATTTCTTCCAGTGAAACACCACCGTGTTGATATGAATTCCTGTAGTAACTTACATAATGATTGTAGTTGTTTGGATAAGCGAAAAACAAATCGCCTTTTGCAAAAATATACGAGCTACTCATGGTAATGGAAGGCAAATGAATGGCTTTAGGGTCTTTAGCAACCAAAACATCCTTTGGTTCATAGGTTAAACTTCTGCCTGTTTTATAACGTAGGTTTAAACTGGTTTCCCGGTCTCCAACCACTTTTGATGGATTTTTTACATTAATGGTACCATGATCTGTTGTCAGGATAAGCTTAAAACCCAGTGTTTGTGCCTGATGAATCATTTCTAATAGCGGGGAATTTTTAAACCAGCTTAATGCCAATGACCTATAGGCTTTATCATTGGATGCCAATTCTTTAACAACATCCATTTCTGTTTTGGAATGTGACAGCATATCAACGAAATTATACACTACAACTGTTAAATCGTTGTTTTTTAAGCTGTTAAAATTTTCAACTAGTTTTTTTCCGGATTTTAAATTGGTGATTTTGTGGTATTCACAATTTAAATGACTCAAACCAAGTCTTTTTAGTTGCGCTTTTAGAAAGTCTTCTTCATATAAATTTTTTCCACCGTCATCGGTATCATTTTTCCAAAACTGAGGAAATAATTTTTCCATGTCACTCGGCATGAGTCCTGAAAAAATAGCATTTCTGGCATATTGGGTTGCCGTTGGCAAAATACTATAAAACGGAAGTTCTATGTCTTTTTTATAATAATTGTTAATGATGGGTTCAAAAACTTTAAATTGATCATATCTTAAATTATCAATCACAACCAATAGGGTAGGTTGCTCCTTGCTTAACTGAGGTGCTATTTTATCTTTAAAAAGGGTATGAGACATTACTGGGGCTTCAGTATTAGGTTGAAACCACTTGGGATAATTTTTATCAATAAATTTTCCAAACTGCGTATTCGCTTCAACCTTTTGGGATTCCAAAATTTCAAACATGCCTACATCTTCAATATCTTCCAATTGAATTTCCCAGTATATAAGTTTTTGGTATAAGGCTGCCCAATCTTCAAATGAATTTACCATGGCCAGTTCCATGGAAATTTTCCTGAATTCCTGCTGATAATTAGACGTTGTTTTTTCTGAAATTAATCGGGAATGGTCCAGATTCTTCTTCAAACTCAATAAGATCTGATTTGGGTTTACGGGTTTTATCAGATAATCTGCTATTTTGTTACCAATAGCTTCTTCCATAATATATTCCTCTTCACTTTTGGTAATCATGACCACCGGAAGATTATCTTGTTTTTCCTTGATTTCATTAAGGGTCTCTAAACCGGTAAGCCCAGGCATGTTTTCGTCTAAAAAAACAATATCAAACTTAGCTTCATCTAAAATATCTATGGCTTCTGTACCACTTTTACAGGTAGTTACTTTGTAGTTTTTTTGTTCAAGAAATAAAATATGGGGTTTTAATAAATCAATTTCATCATCAACCCAGAGTATATTTATGGTATTCATTTAATTATATTTAGTAATTATTAGTATAGGATTTTGTTTTTATTTAGCAACTGTTTTTTAAATTAACTATTATATAAATTACATGACAAAAATTAATATAAGTTCTCAAATGTCAGGTCTAGCGCAGTCGAGACCTCATTTTTTAACGACTCTGTAATAAAATAACCTCTCGACTGCGCTCGAGGAGACAATGTTTTAATTTTTGTCATGTACTAAAATTAATCATTTAAAATGTGCTTCATATGGCTATATTTGTATATGGTTTTTATTAAAAAAGATAGATTGAATAAGCTCAAAATATTAAACGACCCAATTTACGGATTTATTACGATTCCAAATGCTCTTGTTTTTGAATTGATCCAACATAAATATTTTCAACGCCTGCGAAGAATCACCCAAATGGGTATGTCATATTTAGTGTTTCCGGGAGCACACCATACCCGGTTTCAACATGCCATTGGCTGTGTGCATTTAATGCAAAAAGTTGTTCAAGTACTTCGTTTTAAAGAGATTGTAATTTCAAAAGAAGAAGAAACCGCGCTTTATGTGGCCATCCTTTTACATGATATTGGCCATGGCCCCTTCTCTCATGCCATGGAACACAGCATTGTTAAAAACGTATCTCACGAGCAAATTTCACTCCTTTTTATGGAGGAATTGAACACAGAATTTAACTCAAGTTTAACGCTTGCCATACAAATATTCAAAGGGGAATACCCAAGAAAATTTATGTGCCAATTGGTTTCTGGGCAATTGGACATGGACAGAGCCGATTATTTAAAGCGCGACAGTTTTTATACAGGTGTTTCTGAAGGGAATATAAATAGTGAACGTCTTATAACCATGTTAAATGTGGTGGATGATGCGTTGGTAGTTGAAGAAAAAGGGATTTATAGTGTTGAAAAATTCATCAATGCGAGGCGTTTTATGTATTGGCAAGTGTACTTACATAAAACGGGCATTGTTGCAGAACAGTTATTGATACGTGTATTAAAGCGCGCCAAAGAAATAATAAATAAAGGGATACCTATAGAAACCAGTAAGGCCTTTCAATATTTTTTAGAACATGATATTTCATTAACTGAATTTAATATTGAGGTTTTGAACCGTTTTGCAGAACTTGATGATTTTGATATAATTACTTCATTAAAAACATGGCAATATCATGAAGATTTTGTGTTGCGTAATTTATGCGATATGATTATTAACCGAAAGTTGCTTAAAATAAAAATGAAGGATACAAAAGTTAAAACTGAAAATCTTGAAAAGCATATCGAAAAATTAGTAGCTAAGTATAAAATAACAGCAGCCGAAGCTAAGTATTTTGTGTTTTCGGGACAAATTTCAAACCAAACATATATGTTAAAAAACCAAGGGATACATATATTGTATAACTCGGGAAAGATTAGAGATATAGCAGATGTTTCAGATCAGTTTGACCCCAAAGCATTGACAAAACCAGTCACTAAATATTATATATGTTATCCAAAGGAAAAACTTTAGTACATTTTTTCATATTTTTGCTAACATTAAATTAATCAGCAAACCATAGAGTGTGAAATTTACAGCACAACAAATAGCAGGAATTTTAGACGGTGAGATAGTCGGAAGCCCGGAAGTAGAAGTGTCAAAACTTTCCAAAATAGAAGAAGGCATGGAAGGTTCTTTAACGTTTTTGGCGAATCCAAAATACACACCTTTTATATATTCAACTAAAGCTTCCATAACCATTGTAAACAGATCTTTTATTCCTGAAAACAACCTGGTTACAACACTTATAAAAGTAGATGATGCATATTCGTCATTTTCGAAATTACTTGAATATTATAATGTCATTAAACTTCATAAAGTTGGTATAGAACAACCTTCATATATTTCAAACACTTCTAAATATGGAGAAAATATATATGTGGGTGCATTTTCATATATTGGAGAGCACACGGTTATTGGTGATAACGTAAAAATTTATCCAGGGGCATATGTTGGAGATAATGTGGTTATAGGAGATAATTCTGTTATTTTTTCTGGGGTTAAAATTTATTCAGAAACGGTTATAGGCAATTTTTGTGTTATAAACTCCGGTGCTATTTTAGGTGCTGATGGATTTGGTTTTGCCCCAAATGAAAACGGTGAATATAATAAAGTACCACAAATTGGAAACGTAGTACTTGAAGATTTTGTGGATATTGGCGCCGTTACCACTATTGATAGGGCAACTTTAGGTTCAACAATTATTAGAAAAGGAGCGAAGTTAGATAACCAAATTCAAATTGCCCATAATGTAGAAATAGGCAAAAACACAGTTATTGCTGCTCAAACAGGCATTGCTGGTTCATCAAAAATTGGCGAAAACTGCCAAATTGGTGGACAAGTTGGCATTGCAGGCCATATAACCATTGGGAATAATGTTAAAATTCAAGCGCAGTCAGGAATAGCAAGAAATGTAAAAGCCAATGAAATACTGCAAGGCTCCCCAGCTATTGCCATAGGTGACTATAATAAATCGTATGTTCACTTTAAAAACCTGACTAAAATTGTGAAAGATATTAATGAAATTGAAAAAAAAATAAATGGGCATAGTTAATACAGAATTTAAGCAAAAAACAATCATAAAGGAAGTTTCTTTATCTGGTGTTGGTTTGCATACAGGCAAACATGTAAAACTTACTTTTAAGCCAGCAATGGCCAATTCTGGCTTAGCGTTTAAGCGTGTGGATTTGGAAGGAAATCCAGTTATTGAAGCAGACGCCAATTATGTAACAAATACGCAACGTGGGACCTGTTTAGAAAAAAACGGCGTTATCATTCAAACTTCAGAGCATGTACTCGCAGCTTTGGTTGGATTGGATATTGATAATGTCATCATTGAATTGAATGCATCAGAACCCCCGATTATGGATGGTTCGTCTAAATTTTTTGTAGAGGCGTTAGAAAAAGCAGGCATAGCAGAATTAGATATATGTAGAGAAGAATTTGTTGTTACAGATATCATTTCTTATATAGATGAAGAAACCGGCAGTGAAATATTAGTCATGCCGTCTAAAGAATACCAAATAACAACCATGGTTGATTTTGGCACTAAAGTTTTAGGGACCCAAAATGCGACCCTTAATAAAATTTCAGATTTCAAAAACGAAATTTCTAATTCTAGAACCTTCAGTTTCTTACATGAAATTGAAATGCTGTTGGAACACGGATTGATAAAAGGAGGCGATTTAAATAATGCCATTGTTTATGTTGACAAGGCCTTATCTCCTGAAACCATGGAAAAGTTAAAAATTGCCTTTAAAAAAGATTCGATAGCCATTAAACCAAATGGGATATTAGACAATCTTACTTTACATTACCCAAATGAAGCAGCAAGACATAAATTGCTGGATGTTTTAGGTGATTTAGCACTTGTAGGAACACGTATTAGAGGGAAGGTCATCGCTAATAAACCCGGACATTTTGTAAATACCCAATTTGCCAAAAAAATGTCTAAAATCATTAAAAACGAGAGACGAAATAATGTTCCTAATATTGATTTGAACCAAACACCATTAATGGATGTGAATCAAATCATGAATATGTTACCACATAGACAACCTTTTTTACTTATTGATAAAATTTTTGAAATAAGTGATTCTCACGTCATTGGCATGAAAAACGTGACCATGAACGAGCAATTTTTTGCTGGTCATTTCCCGGGATCGCCAGTAATGCCCGGGGTTCTTATAGTTGAAGCTATGGCACAAACAGGTGGTATTTTGGTATTAAGTACGGTTCCGGATCCTGAAAATTATTTAACACTGTTCATGAAAATTGATAATGTTAGGTTTAAACAAAAAGTTGTCCCTGGAGATACCTTAATTTTTAAATGCACATTAATAACGCCTATACGTCGCGGTATTTGTCATATGCAAGGCTACGCCTATGCAAATGGTAAACTTTGTGCAGAAGCCGAACTTATGGCACAAATAGTGAAAGTAAAATAATAAATAATTATAAATGAATCAACCACTGGCATATGTCCATCCTGGGGCTAAAATTGCAAAAAATGTAGTTATAGAACCTTTTACAACAATTAATAACAATGTCATTATTGGAGAAGGCACTTGGATAGGAAGTAATGTAACCATTATGGAAGGTGCCAGAATAGGGAAAAATTGCAGTATTTTTCCAGGTGCCGTCATTTCAGCCGTTCCTCAAGATTTAAAATATAATGATGAAGATACTACTGTTGAAATTGGGAATAACGTCACCATAAGGGAATGTGTTACCATTAATAGAGGCACCACAGATAGGATGAAAACCGTCATTGGAAACAACTGTTTAATTATGGCATATTGCCATATAGCACATGATTGTATTGTTGGTGATAATTGTATTTTTTCAAATAACAGTACACTGGCAGGTCATATTACCGTTGGAGACTATGTTGTTTTAGCAGGAATGACTGCGGTGCATCAATTTTGTTCCATTGGAAGCCATGCGTTTGTTACAGGTGGGTCACTGGTAAGAAAAGATGTTCCGCCATTTGTGAAAGCTGCTCGTGAACCCTTATCTTATGTTGGAATTAATTCTGTGGGACTTCGCAGACGCGGATATACATCTGATAAAATCAGGGAAATTCAGGATATTTATAGAATTCTTTATCAAAAAAATTATAATAACACACAAGCATCAGAGTTAATTGAAGCCGAAATGGAAGCGACTCCAGAGCGTGATGAAATCCTTCAATTTATAAAAAATTCGCACCGTGGTATTATGAAGGGTTATTTCAAATCCAATTAAATTTATTTCAAACAAAATAGAATACTAAAAAGTATAAAACAAGATGGCAACTACATCAGATATTAGAAACGGATTGTGCATTAAATATAATAATGATATTTATAAAATTATAGAGTTTTTACATGTAAAACCTGGTAAAGGCCCTGCATTTGTAAGAACAAAAATGAAAAGTGTCACTACCGGAAAAGTACTTGATAACACATTTTCAGGTGGACATAAAATTGAAGATGTACGGGTTGAAACCCATAAATTTCAATTTTTATATAGTGATGGTGAATATTATCATTTTATGAATACCGAAGATTACACTCAAATTCAATTACGGGAAAGTGCTTTGGACAGACCAGAATTGATGAAAGAAGGAGAGATTGTAACCGTTATCATCAATACAGAAGATAATATGCCCCTATCTGTTGAAATGCCTGCTAATGTGATTTTGCAAGTCACAGCTACAGAACCCGGGGTAAAGGGCAATACCGCCACCAATGCCACAAAACCTGCAACTGTTGAAACCGGAGCTACGGTTAATGTGCCATTATTTATCAATGAAGGTGATATCATCAAGGTAGAAACGGATAAAGGAACCTATAAAGAACGTGTAAAAGAGTAGGTCTGGTTTAAATGTTTATACGTTAGTGAGTTAAATAACTGCTCAAATAAACAAACAAACGATTTAACCCACATTATGCATTAGAAAATTTATTACAGATTGAAAATAATTCAAAACATACCCTTTGTCTCATTTTTATTGGGCTTTCAACCCTTATCATCGTTGTGCATCATACAAGAACCATTAAAAAATGAAAATTCGATTATAAAATTAACTTTATCTTTCCAAAATGAAATATAACAAAAGGTTAACAGAAAATGAATGGTTGGATTTACTTAAAAACGCCATTGATGATGGTGTTGAAATTCAAGTAAACCATAGATTTAAGTATAAAAACAAAAGTTTGGGAACTTTTTTAACATCTGCTAAAAGGAAAAACAAAATTGAATTAATTCAAAAAATTGAGGCATTGGGAATTCATTTTAAAATGCACAGTAAAAATCCTGAACATTATTTAGAGAAATTTACAGTCCAACTCTCGACAGACAAAAAACCAAATAAGCAGAGATACTTAACGCGGTTTAATTCTTATGTGCTACCTAAAAAAGATATCTTGAAAAAAGAAACTATTAAGAAATTAAATAAAGTCTGGAAAATGAAATTTGGCGACATCAGAAAATGGGAAAAACCAGAAACAACTATCGATAAAATTCAGAAATGGAAACAATTTCGATATGATAAAAAGAAAAACCCAAGCGAAAAATGGTTTGATTATAAAAAAAATATGGGGAAATTATATGGGTGGGTCTATGTCAGAAAAACAAATGAACAAAAAATGAATCTGATTTTAGAACATTTTAATGAAAAAGAACTGACTGAATTGAAACAAGAAGGGTTTTAAGCAAAAAAGCACAGCGCACAACACACAACACAGCTAAAAATGAAGTTTACAAAACGTTACACTTTAAAGGAAATCGCAAAACTTATAGATTGTGAGTATATTGGTGAAAGTAATTTTCCTGTAATGGGAATGAATGAAATCCATGTGGTTAATGCTGGTGACATTGTATTTGTTGACCATCCTAAATATTATGATAAAGCCTTAAATTCAAAGGCAACTATTATTTTAATTAATAAAAAAGTAGAATGCCCTAAAGGAAAAGCATTATTAATAAGTGACGATCCGTTTCGGGATTTCAACAAACTAACCAATCATTTTAAACCTTTTCAACCTTCAGAAACATCCATTGCATCATCTGCAGTTATAGGTAAAAACACCATTATTCAACCTAATTGTTTTATTGGGCATCATGTAGTCATTGGAAATGATTGTGTCATTCATTCAAATGTTAGTATTTATGATGATACCGTCATTGGTAATCATGTGACTATTCATGCAGGAACTGTTTTGGGAGCCAATGCTTTTTATTATAAAAAAAGATCGGAAGGATATGATCGGTTAAAATCTGCTGGAAGAGTTGTTATTGAGGATTATGTAGATTTAGGAGCGCTTTGTACTATTGATAGAGGAGTAACAGCTGATACCATTATAGGAAAAGGTTCAAAACTTGATAATCAAATTCAAATAGGTCACGATACCATTGTTGGGAAAAAGTGTCTCATTGCATCTCAAACTGGAATAGCTGGTTGTGTAGTCATTGAAGATGAAGTGACTATTTGGGGACAAGTAGGCTGTACAAGTGGTATAACCATTGGAACCAAAGCAATTGTGCATGCGCAATCAGGAATCAGTAAATCCTTAGAAGGACATAAAACGTATTGGGGAACACCAGCGCAAGAGGCTAGAACAGTAATGAAAGAAATGGCGTCCATCAAGAAAATTCCGGAGATTTTATCTGAACTTAAAAAAATAAGATAAATTGCACTTAAAACTAACTTCAATAAAGTAATTTTGCATTGCTTTTGTTAAAATAAAAAATATATAAAATGAGTGTTTTAGTAAATAAGAATTCGAAAATTATAGTTCAAGGTTTTACTGGTAGTGAAGGAACATTTCACGCCAGCCAAATGATAGAATATGGCACCAATGTTGTTGGTGGTGTAACACCTGGAAAAGGTGGTCAAACCCATTTAGATAAACCAGTATTTAATACCGTTGCCGAAGCAGTAGAAAAAGCCAAGGCAGATACAACCATTATTTTTGTGCCACCTGCATTTGCAGCTGATGCGATTATGGAAGCTGCAGATGCTGGAATTAAAGTAATTATTACTATAACCGAAGGGATTCCAGTTGCTGATATGATAAAGGTGGCAGAATATATTAAAAATAAACCTTGCCGTTTAATTGGCCCTAATTGTCCTGGAGTTATTACACCCGGTGAAGCAAAAGTTGGGATTATGCCTGGTTTTGTATTTAAAAAAGGAAATGTAGGCATTGTTTCAAAGTCCGGAACCTTAACTTATGAAGCTGCAGACCAAGTTGTAAAACAAGGTTTAGGAATAACAACAGCTATTGGAATTGGTGGAGATCCAATAATTGGAACCACCACCAAAGAAGCTGTGGAATTACTTATTAATGATCCAGAAACCAAAGCGGTAGTCATGATAGGAGAAATAGGAGGTCAATTAGAAGCTGATGCTGCTAAATGGTATCAAAATAGTGGAAGTAAAAAACCTATCATCGGTTTTATTGCTGGTGAAACTGCCCCGGCAGGACGTACTATGGGGCATGCAGGTGCCATAGTTGGTGGAAGTGATGATACCGCTCAAGCAAAAAAACAAATAATGAGAGACTGTGGAATTTATGTTGTTAATTCTCCAGCAGAAATCGGAAAAAAAGTGGCTGAAGTATTAGCATAATTTACTGTTAAAATAATTGAGGCTACCTAAAAAGTCGTCATTGCTCATCCCGATAGCTATCGGAGCAATCTGTAAACGGCAAATTATTGATTTACAGATTACTTCAAAATAACCACTATGGATTTGAAATCCATAGTTTTAAAAATAAAAGAATGAAATTATTTTTAAAGTTAGCTTGTCATTCCGAATGTTACTGAAATCAAAATATATTTTGATTGAAAGTACATTGCGGAGCAATCGAAGAGGAATCCCTTTATTATAAGATTTCCCGTCGCTCGTTCCTCTTCCGATAACTATTGTTCCGATAACTATCGGAAGCAGGGTTTTAACCTATAACTAGATAATAAATAGACCACTATGGACAGGAAGTCCATAGGTTTGGTTAGGCAGACTGAATGTCTGCTTTGCTAAAGACTTGGTTGTTTTAACTAAAATTGAGGCCAATAACTTGACAAATCATGTAATCAATCCATTAGTTGTAAATTAGTCAATGGATTTTTATTAATATTAATCAATTAAAAAAACTAATGAAAAGCATTAAAATTCTTGTATTATTTCTATTTGTAGCATTAGCATACAATTGCAAAACAAAAACTGATAAAGATTTATCGTACGCTGTCGAATCTTATAAAGATGCAAACGGTTTTAGTTATGAAACTGTCACCAATGATCCAACAGGATTACGTCTTTATACTTTAGAGAATGGCTTTAAGGTCTATTTAAGTAAAAACACAGACGAACCAAAAATTCAGACTTATATTGCTGTAAGGGCTGGTTCTAATTATGACCCAAAAGAAACCACTGGGTTAGCTCATTATTTAGAACACATGCTTTTTAAAGGGACCGATGAAATTGGAACCATTGATTGGGAAACTGAGAAAGTGTTTTTAAATCAGATTTCTGATTTATATGAACAGCATAAAGCAGAGGCAAATCCAGAAAAGAAACTTGTATTATATAAAAAAATAGATTCAGTTTCGCTTATCGCATCAAATTATAGTATAGCAAATGAACTGGACAAAATGGTAATATCACTTGGTGCAACTGGCACAAATGCACATACTTCAGTTGAAGAAACAGTATATCATAATGTGATACCCGCTAACGAATTGGATAAATGGTTAACAATAGAAAAGGAGCGTTTTAGCCAATTAGTATTGCGTTTATTCCATACTGAATTAGAAGCTGTTTTTGAAGAATTTAATAGAAGTCAAGATAGCGATTTTAGAAAAAGTTATTATGCCATGTTGGATGGTTTATTTCCAAATCATCCCTATGGACAACAAACAACGATTGGCACTGGAGAGGATCTAAAAAACCCTTCAATGGTTGCTATTCATAAGTATTTTGACAAATATTATGTGCCAAATAATATGGCTATGGTATTAGTTGGTGATTTAGATTTTGATGAAACCATTAAAAAAGTAAATAATGCTTTTGGAAAGTTTGAAAACAAAGAAGTAGTACATCCAACATTACCAGTTGAAGAGCCTATAACAGAACCTATTGTTAAAGAGGTGTTTGGGCCAACGGCCGAAAATATAACTATTGGATTTCGCTCAAAAGGCACCGGTACTCAAGAAGAAAAGTTAGTGACTTTATGCGATATGATTTTGGCAAATGGCAGCGCTGGGCTTATTGATTTAAATTTAAATCAAAAACAAGTAGTACAAAATGCAGGATGTTCGCCAAATTTTGATTTAGAATATGGATATCATCGATTTACAGGTTCACCAAAAGAAGGTCAAACTTTAGATGAAGTGAAGGATTTACTTTTCGAGCAGATTGAAAAACTTAAAAAGGGTGAATTTGAAGACTGGATGATGGAGGCCGTTATAAATGATTTAAAATTAAAACAAACCAGAAGTTATGAAAGTAGCACACCTCTTGCATCTGCATACGTTAATGCCTTTATATTACGTCAGAATTGGATAGACAGGGTTAAATATTTAGATGATTTAAAAAAGATTACAAAGCAAGAAGTTGTTGATTTTGCAAACTCGTTTTATGGGAACAATTATGTAATTACATACAAGCGTAAGGGCAAAGATACTGAAACTTATAAAGTTGAAAACCCAGAAATTACGCCGGTAAATCTTAATAGAGATAAAAGTTCTGAATATTTAGTAAACTTCAATAAAATGAAGTCTAGTCCACTGGAACCACAATATGTAGATTACGCCACTGCTATAAAAGAAACCAAAACAGCTAGTGGGTTAAAAGTTTCATATATTGAAAATGAATTAAATGATTTATTCAATTTGGAAATCATTTTTGATATGGGAAGCGATAATGATAAAAAATTGGCACTTGCTGTTGGTTATTTAGAATATTTAGGCACAGACATCCTTTCGCCTGAAGACTTAAAGAAAGAATTCTATAAGTTAGGAATTGACTATCATGTTGTTACTGGTAACGATAAATCTTATATTGGTATAGGTGGTTTAAAAGAAAATTTACCAAAAGGATTGGAACTTTTAGAAAACCTTTGGGCTAATGTAGTCCCAAATCAAGAATCATACGATAAATACATAGATCAAATTGCTAAAGGTCGTCAAGACAATAAAACTCAAAAAGGAAACATTTTATTTACAGGTCTGTTGAGCTTTGGTAAATATGGTGAGAATTCAAGGCTGCGAAACATTATTCCTGTAGGTGAATTAAAATCAATCAATCCACAAGAGTTAGTGGATTTGATAAAGGAATTAAGAAATTACAAACAGCGCATCTTTTATTACGGTAAAGATGTTGAAGCAGCGGTAACCGCTTTAAATTCTTTTCATCAAGTTGATTCAGAATTAAAGAATTATCAAGATGCAGTAGTATATAATGAAAAAGAAACAGGTGGTCATGTCTATTATGTAGATTATGATATGGTACAATCTGAAATTATTTTTATAGCAAAAGGTGAAGCATTTAACCCAGAAATTATTGGGCCTGCATCCTTATTTAATGAGTACTTTGGGAATATCGCATATACTGAAATTAGGGAAAAAAAGGCATTGGCATACGCCACTCAAGTAATTTATATATCCGCTTCTGATAAAGATGAATCTGACTATCTTGTTGCATATATTGGGACACAGGCAAATAAAATGCCTGATGCTGTTGATGGTATGATGGAAGTAATGGGTAATATGCCTAAAATCCAAGATGAATATAATAATGCCAAAGAAGCGACACTAAAGAAGATTGCCGCAGAACGAATTACTAAAGCAAATATATTTTGGAATTATGAAAGACTTCAAAAGCGAGGATTGAATTACGATATTCGAAAAGATTTATATAATAATCTTAAAGATATGTCCTTTGAAGATTTAAATAATTTCTTTAATAAACATGTGAAAGGCGAAAACTACAATATTTTGGTTATAGGCAGTAAAAAAGATATGGATTTTAATGCCTTAAGCAAGTTGGGGGAAATTCAAGAATTAGATGTCGATTATTTATTCAATTACGAGAAACCAGAAGACAAAAAAATATAACAAATCACGTAGAAACTGTTAAAAACCTTACAAGATTTTGTGAGGTTTTTTTATTTGATACAATTTGTAATTACTATATTTGAGCATCAACTCTTTATTATACAAAAAATGAAATTATTAGAAGGAAAAACAGCCATTATTACTGGAGCCAGTAGAGGTATAGGCAGAGGGATTGCAAAAGTATTTGCTCAACATGGTGCAAATGTGGCATTCACCTACAGTTCATCAGTAGAGGCGGCTAACGTTTTAGAAAGTGAATTAAATGCCATGGATATTAAAGCGAAAGGTTATAAAAGCAATGCTGCTGATTTCAATGAATCTCAACAGTTAGCTGATGAGGTTGTTAAAGAATTTGGAAGTATTGATATATTAGTGAATAATGCCGGAATCACAAAAGATAATTTGCTTATGCGAATGAGTGAAGAAGATTTTGATTCAGTAATCGAAATCAATTTAAAGTCCGTTTTTAACATGACCAAAGCGGTTCAAAGAACCATGCTCAAACAACGAAAAGGTTCTATAATAAATATGAGTTCTGTTGTCGGTATTAAGGGAAATGCAGGGCAAACAAATTATGCCGCTTCCAAAGCCGGTATTATTGGGTTTTCAAAATCTGTAGCGTTAGAGCTCGGATCAAGAAACATACGAAGTAATGTAGTGGCTCCCGGTTTTATTGAAACAGAAATGACGGCCAAATTAGATGAAGAAGTTGTAAAAGGCTGGCGAGCAGGAATTCCTTTAAAACGTGGAGGAACCCCTGATGATGTCGCTAATGTATGTGTTTTTTTAGCGAGTGATATGAGTGCTTATGTTACCGGGCAAACACTTAATGTGGATGGAGGAATGCTCACATGATTTTAGATTTACGATTTACGATTCTAGGATTTTTACATACATCAATCAAAAATCATCAATCGTAATTTGATATATGTCTCCAGAAACTATAGTATATATTGTTATTGCAGGATTCATAGCGCTATTTTTAGCGCTTTTTCTGTATAGCTATAACGTTAAAAACCAATTAAAATTAAAACCTGTTTTTATCTTTTTAAGATTTTTGACTATTTTTTCAATCCTATTACTATTAATTAATCCACAATTTGAACACATAAATTATTACACTGAAAAACCAAATTTAATAGTTGCTATTGACAATTCATCATCTATTAAATATTTAAACCAAGATCAACATACAAGAAAATTTATTGAGGAAATCACCAATAATAAAGACCTTAAATCAAAATTTAATATTGAAACTTACACCTTCGGAAATTCATTAAAAGCCTCTGATTCAGTGGATTTTTCAGAAAAAGAAACGAATATTGCGAATATTTTCAAGCAACTTTCACAAGTTTATAATAATAACATTTCACCATTACTGCTTATTACTGACGGAAATCAAACCTTTGGTAATGATTATACATTCGTCGCTTCAAGTTACAAACAACCCATTTATCCCATTATATTGGGGGACACCATCACCTATACAGATGTTAGCATACAACAGCTTAACGTGAATAAGTACGCCTTTTTAAAAAATAAATTTCCTGTTGAGTGTATTTTGGTTTATAATGGTCATAAAGCCATTAAAACACGGTTTGAAGTGTATTCTGGAAAAAATCTAGTGTTTTCTGAGCCTGTAACCTTTTCTAAAAAAAATAATTCAAAAATTTTAAATTTCACCTTGCCTGCATCCAGAATAGGTGTTATTAGCTATAAAGCCACAGTTGTTCCAATAGAAAATGAGAAAAACAGGGTAAATAACACAAAATCTTTTGCTGTAGAAGTGATTGATCAAAAAACCAATGTGGCTATAGTTAGTGATTTTTACCATCCCGATTTAGGTGCATTAAAAGAAAGTATCGCAAGTAATCAACAGCATCAAGTATCTATATTAAAACCAGAAGAAGTAATTAATCAAATTAATGATTTTCAATTATTTATATTATATCAACCAAATCAAAAGTTTAAAAAACTAATTGATTTATTAGATGATGAGAAAAAAAACAGATGGACTATTTTAGGAACTAAAACCGATTTAAACTTTTTAAATACAATAAATAAAAATTATAAGCATGATATTACACATCAAGTTGAAGACTATTTAGCCGAATTAAATACAAGTTATGCTCCATTTATTATTAAAGACATCCATTTTGAATCATTTCCACCATTAAAATCTAATTTCGGATCCGTTACTTTTTCTGTGCCATTTGAAACGTTATTGTTTAAAACAATAAATAATAATAAAACCGATCAACCCTTATTTGCAACTTTTGAATTGAATGGAAAGCGAGAAGCCGTTTTATTTGGAGAGAATATATGGCAATGGCGAGCACAAAGTTTTTTAAATGATAATTCTTTTACTGATTTTGATGATTTTATCAGTAGTATCATACAATATCTGGCATCAAACAAAAGAAAAACAAGATTGAATGTTTCTTATGAATCCTTTTATAATGAAAATAACAACCTAAATATTAAAGCAGAGTTTTTTGATAAAAATTACATTTTTGATCCCAGAGCAACACTGAATATTACTTTAAAAGATTCTTTTTCAAAAGTAGAAAAATCGATTCCATTCGTTCTTAAAAACAACATGTACCAGGTAGATTTAAGTAATTTAGCGCCTTCAGATTATAGATTTACAGTGACCGTTGGAAATGGAAACATTTCAAAATCCGGGTCGTTTAAAATCCTGGGTTATAATGTAGAGCAACAATTTTTAAATGCCAATGTTACAAAACTCGAACAATTAGCTACTTACAGCAAAGGAGCTGGTTATTTTATTACAAACACAGATTCCTTCGTTTCTGATATTTTAACCGATAATAGGTACAAATCAGTCCAAAAAGAAAAAATAAATACCGTACCTTTGATCGATTGGAAATACTTGCTCTTTTTAATAGTATGTTCCTTAGCCATAGAATGGTTTTTAAGAAAATTTAACGGATTAATTTAAATATATAAATAATGGAAAAATTACCAAAAATTGGAATACCAATAATTATTGTTGCCATCATACTTATAATTGTACTTGCAAAATCTGCTGTAACAATAGGCTCAGGTGAAGCTGGAGTGCTTTATAAAACTTTTGATAATGGTGTGGTTACAGACCAACCACCTTTGGGTGAAGGTTTTCATGTTGTAGCTCCATGGAATAAAGTGATTGTTTATTCTGTACGTCAACAAGAACTTTTTGAGAAAATGAAAGTATTATCATCAAATGGATTGGAAATTCAAATTGATGCCTCTGCATGGTATCTTCCAGTTTATAATGATTTAGGAAATTTACATCAAACCATAGGTGAAAATTATTTACAACGCGTAATTCAACCAGCAATTCGCAGTGCTGCAAGAAGTGTAGTTGGCAGATATACCCCTGAACAGTTATATTCTAGTAAACGTGATGCTATCCAAGATGAAATATTTTTGGAAACCAAGAAAATACTGGAAAAACAATACGTACAACTTAATGAAATATTGGTAAGGGATGTTACGTTACCAAATACCATTAAAGATGCCATTGAGCGTAAATTAAAACAAGAACAAGAATCATTGGAATATGAATTTAGATTGGTTACAGCAGCAAAAGAAGCTGAAAAAGTAATCATTGACGCTAAAGGTAAGGCAGAGTCTAACAGGATTTTAAGTGCCTCTTTAACCGATAAAATCTTACAGGATAAAGGAATTGAAGCTACTATAAAATTAGCTGAATCTCCAAACAGTAAAGTTATTGTAATTGGCTCTGGAGATAGTGGATTGCCTATTATTCTTGGAAATCAATAAGGCTTAATTTAACATGAATAATGGATAAGGAATTTATGTCAGTTAGAGTGCCAAATCTGTGATTTGGTGTATCGAAAACAAGTAAATTCCTTAGCATAAAAGACTTCTCGATACTAAATTCTTTCAGAATTTAACTCGAAGTGACATCATAACACTTAAACATTATTCACGTTAAATTAATTAAATTTAAGCTTTAGCTGAATATTTTGAATATTCATTAAATATTTTAAATAAAATTATAGAATATTTAATAATGCAAAGTTTTCATCATAATAATTGAATTATAAAGTTTAATTATAGATATTTGCTTCAATATAAATAAAGACATGAACTCTATTCAATTACATCACCATCATCTTCAAATTTGCCCTCAAGCGAAGTGAAAATGTATTGAATAAATTCAACATATATTTTAAACCCGTTTGAGACAATCAAACGGGTTTTTGCATTCCCGTGAAAACGGGAATCTTTTTATCCCGTTACGGATGATAATTAATAAAGAACAAACAAAATGAGTAAATTAAAAATTGCAGTACAAAAAGCTGGTCGTTTACACGATGAATCCATGGAAATGCTTAAAGATATTGGTATTTCTATAGATAATGGTAAGGACCAATTAAAAGCCTCTGCCAGAAATTTCCCTTTGGAAGTATTTTATTTGAGAAATGGAGATATTCCACAATACCTTAAAGATGGCGTTGTTGATGCAGCCATAATAGGGGAGAACATCCTAATCGAAAAAGGGGATGGTATTAGTATTGTTGAAAAATTAGGGTTTTCAACCTGCAAAGTATCAATTGCCATTCCTAAGTCTGTGAAATATAATGGTATTAAAGATTTAGAAGGCAGGCGTATTGCTACATCTTATCCTAACACCATTCAAAATTATTTAGATAAAAAAGGCATTCATGCACATCTTCATATTATTAGTGGTTCTGTTGAAATAGCACCCAATATTGGACTTGCAGATGCTATTTGTGATATTGTTTCAAGTGGCAGCACCTTGTTTAAAAACAATTTAAAAGAAGTTGAAGTCATTTTAAAATCAGAAGCCGTTTTGGCTGTTTCACCGTTGTTAAGTGAAGAAAAACAAGAAATTTTAGACAAAATCCAGTTTAGGTTACAGTCCGTATTAAAAGGGAGGAATTCTAAATATGTATTATTAAATGCGCCTAATGATAAAATACAAGCTATCATTGATATTTTACCGGGCATGAAAAGTCCAACGGTTTTACCATTGGCAGAAGCCGGATGGAGTTCTGTGCATTCTGTCATTAGCAAAAATGAATTTTGGGATATAATTGATGCCTTAAAAAAGAATGGTGCCCAAGGCATTTTGGTTTGTCCAATAGAGAAAATGGTGCTTTAAACAAGGGAGTTATGCAGATAATTGATAATCCAAATAAAAATAATTGGCCTGAAATTTTAAAGCGGCCAACACAAACGGTAGATGATATTGAAGCTACTGTAAATCAAATTTTTGATGAAGTCAATCAGAAAGGAGATGAAGCTATAAAAAAATACACGTCGTATTTTGATGGTATCATGCTTGATTCCAATAGCGTAAATGAAGAGGATATTAAAAATGCTATAAATAAAGTAGCTCCAAAACTTCAAGACGCCATAAAAGCTGCCAAACACAATATTGAAGCTTTTCATACGGCACAAAAAACATCTAAAATAGAAATAGAAACTACAAAAGGGGTCACATGCTGGCAGGAAAAAAGACCTATTGAAAAAGTGGGTTTATACATTCCCGGTGGGACAGCACCCTTATTTTCAACCGTTTTAATGTTAGCAGTACCAGCCCAAATAGCGGGTTGTAAAGAAATTGTATTGTGTTCGCCTCCAAACAAAGAAGGACAAATGGCACCAGAAATACTGTATACGGCGCAATTATGTGGGGTTACTAAAATCATAAAAATTGGTGGTATTCAGGCCATAGCAGGCTTAACCTTTGGGACGGAATCCATACCCAAAGTTTATAAAATTTTCGGACCCGGAAATCAGTTTGTAACCGTTGCTAAACAGCTGGCCACAAAATATGGTGTTGCTATTGATATGCCCGCTGGACCTAGTGAATTATTGATTGTTGCCGATGATTCTGCAAATGCCGCATATATTGCCTCAGATTTGTTAAGTCAGGCAGAACATGGAACAGATAGTCAGGTCCTTTTGGTTTCTACTTCAAAAGAGATTATAAAATTAGTTTCAGAGGAAATTGAATCACAAATTAAAGTTTTACCAAGGCGGGCCATTGCAGAAAAAGCCATTGCAAATTCTAAACTTATTTATTTAGAAACCAATGACTTAGCTCTTCAATTAATCAATGAATATGCACCTGAGCATTTTATAATTTGTACTAAAAATGAAGATTTTTATATAAATGGAATTTGTAATGCAGGGTCTGTTTTTATTGGAAATTACACACCCGAAAGTGCCGGTGATTATGCTTCAGGCACCAATCATACCTTGCCAACCAATGGGTTTTCGAAAGCGTATTCTGGCGTGAATTTAGATAGTTTTTTAAAGAATATGACCTTTCAGAAAATCTCTAAAGAAGGGTTGAAAAATTTAGGCGGAACCATTGAACTCATGGCAGAAGCAGAAGGGTTACAGGCGCATAAAAATGCCGTTTCCATAAGATTAAAAGATTTACAATAATGGATATTCAAAATTTAATACGCCCAACCATTAGAGCACTTAAAGCATATTCATCAGCAAGAGATGAATTTAAAGGCGGTAGTAATGACATGGTTTTCATGGATGCCAATGAAAATCCGTTTGAAAATGGTATCAACAGGTATCCGGATCCGCATCAGTTAAAGCTAAAGGTGCTCCTTTCAAAAATAAAAAAAATACCTATTGAAAACATGCTCTTGGGAAATGGAAGCGATGAAGTTTTAGATCTGCTTTTCAGAACCTTTTGTGAGCCAAATATTGATAATGTCATTATTTTACCACCAACATATGGGATGTATGAAGTCCTAGCCAACTTAAATGCTACCCATATTATAAAAGTTCCATTATCAGACACGTTTCAGCTACGAGTTGATAGTATATTGAGCGTTAGCGATTTAAATAGTAAATTATTGTTTTTGTGTTCACCCAATAATCCAACAGGTAATAGTTTTAAAAAGAAAGACATTGAAACCCTTTTAAATAAATTTAATGGTGTTGTGGTCATTGATGAGGCCTATATTGATTTTTCAAATCAGGCAAGTTGGTTAAAGAGACTCCAAGATTTTCCTAACTTAATAATTACTCAAACGTTATCAAAAGCATATGGAATGGCAGGTATTCGCTTAGGGATTTGTTATGCTTCTAAAGAAATTATTTCAGTTTTAAATACCATCAAACCCCCTTATAATGTTAATGAATTAACACAATTAAAAGCCATAGAAAACCTTAAAAAGGATCAGGTAACTAAAAATCAAATAGCTTATATATTAGAGCAAAGGGACGAGTTGGCTTCTGAATTAAAAAAGATAGATTTCATTTCAAAAATTTATCCTTCTGATGCCAATTTTATATTAATTAAGGTAGATGATGCCAATCAACGTTATAATCAGCTTATTTCGAAAAAAGTGGTGATACGTAATAGAACCAACCAACCGGGATGTGAAAATTGTTTGAGAATCACCGTTGGAACTGCGCTCGAAAACAAAAGATTGATACAAGTTTTACAACAATTTCAATGTAATAAATTATGAAAAAAGTACTGTTTATAGATCGTGATGGCACCATCATAAAAGAAACAGCCGATGAACAAATTGATTCATTTGAAAAGCTTCAATTTTACCCAAAAGTATTTCAGTATTTAAGTAAAATTGCAAAAGAATTAGATTATGAATTGGTTATGATTACCAATCAAGATGGATTAGGAACAGCGGTTTATCCTGAACATACCTTTTGGCCTGTTCATAATTTTGTAATCAAATGCTTTGCTGATGAAGGCGTGGAATTTTCAGAGCAATTTATCGATATCACCTTTGCGAAAGATAATGCACCAACCCGCAAACCCAATACAGGATTACTAACTAAGTATTTTACTGAAGATTATGATTTGGAAAACTCCTTTGTTATTGGTGATCGACTTACAGATATGGAATTGGCTAAAAACCTAGATGCCAAAGGGATTTTTATAAATGATAAAACGCATTTAGGGGTAAATGAAATTACTGTAAAACATGAGAAACTAGATCCTTATATTGCTTTAGAGACTAATGACTGGCAAAAAATATATGCATTTTTAAAAGCTGAAGACAGAAGTGGAGGCATCATCAGAAACACCAATGAAACTAAAATTGCCATTCAATTGAATCTTGATGGCACCGGAAAAAGTAAGATTGATACTGGTATTGCTTTTTTTGACCATATGTTAGACCAAATTGCACGTCACGGACAACTGGATTTGACCATTAAAGTGGAAGGCGATTTAGAAGTCGATGAACACCATACCATTGAAGATACAGCCATTGCATTGGGTGAATTGTTTCATTCTGTTTTAGGAAATAAATTAGGTATAGAACGTTACGGATTTTGTTTGCCAATGGATGATTGTTACGCACAAGCGGCCATTGATTTTGGTGGTAGAAATTGGTTGGTATGGGAAGCAGAATTTAAACGGGAAATGGTTGGAAAAATGCCTACTGAAATGTTTTATCATTTCTTTAAATCGTTTACTGATGGTGCCAAGTGTAACTTGAATATAAAAGCAGAAGGGACCAATGAGCATCATAAAATTGAGGCTATTTTTAAAGTCTTTGCAAAAGCCATTAAAATGGCCGTAAAACGCGATATAGAAAAAATGATTCTTCCATCAACAAAAGGAATGCTGTAAAAGCCCCCTAACACCAAAGGGGAATAAAAGAAAAGTAATGGTTAAAAATATAAATATGAGTGAGGGTTCTTCCCTTTTGGGGAAGTTAGATGGGGCTTCAGTAGTTATCATAAATTATGGCGCGGGTAATATAAAAAGCATTCAATTTGCTTTTAATCGTTTAGGTGTGGATGCGGTATTATCTAATGATCCAAAAGAAATTTTAGCTGCCGATAAAATAATTTTTCCAGGAGTAGGAGAGGCAAGCACAGCCATGAAAATGCTTAAAGATAGTGGTTTGGATATTTTAATCCCAACCTTAAAACAACCCGTTTTAGGAATTTGTTTAGGTATGCAGTTATTATGTAATTCAACAGAAGAAGGAAATACCGTAGGATTAGGTATTTTTGATACAGAAGTGAAGCGTTTTTCAAATCATGTCAAAGTCCCTCAAATGGGTTGGAATGTCATTAAAAATTTAAAATCTGATTTGTTTACTGGCATTAAAGAAAATGAATACATGTATTTGGTGCATAGTTACTATGCTGAACATTGTAAGCAAACCATAGCTACAACGGATTATGGAGTTAATTATGCATCGGCGTTACAGCATAATAATTTTTTTGGGGTTCAGTTTCATCCGGAAAAGAGTAGTTTAGCAGGAGAGAAAATTCTTGATAATTTTTTAAAGTTAGAAGTAAAATATTAGATATTAAAAGTAATATGAAGAACGAATTATTGGATAGAACTAAACGATTTGCTTTAGATTGTTGGCTTTTTTGTTTTAAAGTCCCTAAATCTAGAGAGTATAATGCTTTTGTGAATCAATTAATTCGAAGTTCTAGTTCTGTTGGTGCAAACTATAGAGCTTCTCAAAGAGCAAAGTCAACTGCTGATTTTATAAATAAACTGAAAATTGTTGAAGAAGAAGTTGATGAAAGTGTTTATTGGTTAGAAATTTTTGAAGAAATTCTTTCCCAACATTTTGAAGAAATAGTTAAACTTAAAAAAGAAGGCAGGGAATTACTAGCTACTACGGTTGCTTCAATTAATACAGCTAAAAGAAACAATAATAAATAAGTTTTAAGTACTTTATACTTTTAACTTCCAATATTTAATATTAAACATGAGAATAATACCAGCCATAGATATCATTGACGGAAAATGCGTTCGATTAACCAAAGGCGCTTACGAAACAAAAAAAATATATAATGAACACCCACTGGAAGTTGCTAAAGAGTTTGAAGCGGCAGGTATTGAATATTTACATCTGGTTGATTTAGATGGCGCCAAAGCGCAACATATTGTAAATTTTAAGGTGTTGGAACAAATAGCGTCCAAAACAAGTTTAAAAATAGATTTTGGTGGTGGATTAAAGGCGGATGAAGATTTGCATATTGCTTTTAATTCCGGAGCGAAACAAATCACTGGCGGAAGTATTGCTGTGAAAGATCCTAAAATTTTTGAAAGCTGGTTATCAAAATATGGTGCAGTTAAAATCATTTTAGGAGCAGACAGTGACCAGGGAAAAGTATCAATCGGTGGATGGTTGGAACAAAGTTCAGAAGCATTAATACCATTTATAAAAGCATATCAAAAAAAAAGTATTCAATATGTCATTTGTACTGATATTTCAAAAGACGGCATGCTGCAAGGACCATCAGTTGATTTATATAAAAAAATCATTCGGGAATGTACCAATAGCAGTAATGGGCAATCCATAAAATTAATAGCATCGGGAGGCGTATCATGCATAGAAGAATTACCCATTCTAAAAGAAATTGGATGTGAAGGTGTTATTATCGGTAAGGCATTATATGAAAACAAGATAAGTTTAAAACAATTAGAAAAATTTGTATAACAGAGTTAAACTGTTAAATTTTGAAAGTGGAAAACTTTTAACTTTTAACTTTTAACTTTAACAAATGCTTACAAAACGTATCATCCCGTGTTTAGACATTAAAAATGGAAGAACCGTAAAAGGTGTTAATTTTGTTGATTTAAGATAAGTTTAAAACAATTAGAAAAATTTGTATAACAAAGTTAAACTGTTAAATTTTGAAAGTGGAAAACTTTTAACTTTTAACTTTTAACTTTAACAAATGCTTACAAAACGTATCATCCCTTGTTTAGACATTAAAAACGGAAGAACCGTAAAAGGGGTTAATTTTGTTGATTTAAGAGATGCAGGTGATCCTGTGGAACTGGCAAAACAGTATGCAGATTTAGGTGCTGATGAATTGGTGTTTCTTGATATTTCGGCCACTTTAGAAGGACGCGCTACTACTTTAGATATGGTATTGCATGTCGCTGAGCAAGTGAATATTCCGTTTACCGTTGGAGGTGGGATTTCATCTGTTGAAGATGTAGATGCGTTGTTACAATGTGGAGCCGATAAAGTTTCCATTAATTCTTCAGCAATAAAACGCCCCGATTTAATCAATGAATTATCCAGTAAATTTGGAAGTCAATGTGTGGTTGTGGCCATTGACGCCAAACAAATTGATGGTTCTTGGAAAGTGCATTTAGCAGGTGGAAGTATTCCAACAGAGATTGATTTATTTGATTGGGCAAAAGAAGTAGAGCAACGTGGCGCTGGTGAAATTTTATTTACATCCATGAATCATGATGGTACCAAAAACGGATTCGCCAATGATGCTTTAGCTAAATTATCAGCGGAGTTAAACATTCCCATCATTGCTTCCGGAGGTGCTGGGAATATTCAGCATTTTATTGACACCTTTAAAATAGGAAAAGCGGATGCCGCTTTAGCCGCAAGTGTATTTCACTTTGGAGAGATCCCTATATTGGAATTAAAAAAAGAATTAAAAAAAAATAATATAGAAGTGCGATTGTAAAGCCCCCTAACCCCCAAAGGGGGAATGACCATCGTGAAAAAATTAAAAAAATTAGAAATAAAAATGAATAAAAATAATAAAAGCATTATTTCTCCCCCTTGGGGGGAGCTAGAAGGGGCTCTCATCCCTGCCATCATTCAAGATGCAACTACAAAAAATGTGTTGATGTTGGGATACATGAATGAAGAAGCCTATCAAAAAACTATATCGACTAAACAAGTCACTTTTTTTAGTAGGAGTAAAAAACGATTATGGACAAAAGGTGAAGAAAGTGGGAATTTTTTAAATCTTGTTTCCATAAAAAATGATTGTGATAATGATACCTTATTGATTCAGGCAATCCCTGTTGGACCAACGTGTCATAAAGGAACAGATACTTGTTGGGCAGAATCAAATACTCAGAATTATGGGTTTTTATCACAGTTAGAAAGCGTTATTTCAAATAGAAAGGAAAATGCGGATTCTGAATCTTCTTATGTTGCGTCATTATTCAAAAAAGGAATTAATAAAATAGCTCAAAAAGTAGGTGAGGAGGCTGTTGAAGTAGTTATTGAAGCCAAAGATGCCAATGATCATTTATTTTTAGATGAAAGTGCTGATTTATTATTTCATTACTTAATTTTATTACAAGCCAAAGGATTTAAATTAAATGATATTGTTTCCGTTTTACAAAAAAGACATAAATAAAAAAGCATCAGGAAAACAAACCTAATGCTTTTAATTATTGGTAGATAGTTTGTATTATGAAATCCAACCCTTGGTTATTGATTTTTGTGAAAACCAGATAAGAAATATACCAATAACCATAACCATAATCGGCATAATGGCACCACCCGGGCCATAAACCTCCATGGATTTGCTCATAAATACATTATAAATCATTTGAACAATGATTCCGATTAAGGATATTAATAATACCATTTTAGCTATTTTTTTTCTTAATATTAATAATAAACATCCTAAAGCACCAAACCATACAGCAATAGCAAAAGCTGCTGTTGCCCAAGCAGGCACATTGGTATAAAGTGCTTGTTCTGCTTCAGGTAAATCCATAAGAGTCTCATTGGTCATAAAGGCTTGAGCTAAATATGCCATAACGCCCATAATATTCCATATAAGAGCTACAATACTAACAGTCCAAAACCAAGAAGGCGGTCTGTTTTTTGAAATTTCAGTCATAAAAATTGAGTTTAGTTAATTAATTGAATACAATTTATAAAATTATTGCCATAATTCATAAATTAACTTAAATTCCAATCTATTCTAATCTCTTAATTTTAAGCTTTGAAAAAATATTTTTATGTCGTTACTGTTCAGTTTTTAGGGTACCGATTTCATGGTTGGCAAAAACAACCCTATTTGAAAACGGTTCATTTAATGATTGATAAAACCATAAAATTTATACTTGAAGATAAAGTATTTAAAACTCTAGGTTCAGGTAGAACCGATGCTATGGTTTCTGCAAATGAAGCCGCTTTTGAATTGTTTTTAGAAGAGCCAATAGAAGATTTTAATGCCTTTATGCAGTTGTTCAATCAAAATTTACCGCAAGATATACGGGCTTTAACCATTCATGAAGTTAATGAGGATTTTAACATCATTCAGAATTCAAAATTAAAGGAATATTTGTATCTGTTTGCCCATGGCAGTAAAAACCACCCGTTTTGTGCACCACTCATGACAACCATTTTAGAATCTTTAGACGTTGAATTAATGAAGAAGGGAGCTAAATGCTTTGAAGGAAGTCATTATTTTAAAACATATTGTTATAAAGCAACAAATGAAGGTGTTTATAATAGAACCATTGAAACTTGTGAACTATTTGAGAACACTATGTTTACAGCCAATTTTTTTCCTGAAAAAAGTTATATTCTACGAGTCAAAGGTAAGGGGTTTATGCGAAACCAGATTCGACTAATTATGGGTGCTTTGATTAAATTGGGAAGAGGTGATATTTCATTGGAGTATATTGAACAAAGCCTAAAGCCGGAAAGCACTGAAATCATGGATTATATTGCACCAGCCTCTGGTTTGATTTTAAATAAAATAGAATTTGAATAGGTTTCATTAAGCAAATCCTATTAGCCTTATTTTAAATGTAATAGATTGATTTTCATTATTTTACAAAATTTATATGTGAATTGTATAAATGATGTTAAATATGATGTAACCCAAGAAGGACATAATAGGTTGATATTTGCACATGGTAGTTTATTAAAACTATTAATAATGAAGTTAATTCTTCAATAAAACAATATATTAACTATTAAAATTTAAAATTATGAAAAATCTAATTTATATCTGTTTATTCTTGTTTGCTGGAATTGCGATTGCACAAGAAAAACCAAAAAATGTATCTGAAGAAACTACTGTGAAAACAACCAAAACAAATGATGGAAGTAAAATCACTGAGAGTAAAGTTAAAGTAACAACCAGGGAGGAACAAAATATTGAATTTGAGGAGGGTGACAAAAACAAAACAGATAAAGATATTATTGAAACTCCAGTTAAAGTTACAAATACACTAGAAGTAGACAATGATAAAGATCAATATTACGATTCAAAAGTTGAAATAAGCCATTATGAATATGATGGACATAAATATAATTTCAGTAAGGACGAAAATGGTTTTTTAATAACAACCGATGCAAACGACAATACGCTAAACATTGGAAATGCCATTAGAGCTAGTAGAGAGAATCACTATTTGTTTAGAGATGAGAACCGTACTGGTGTAGGGTATTTTAATAAAGAAGGCAATTTCGCTGTTGAATATTATAATCCAAATACCGGAACATTAGAAAAAGAAGTCTTTATTTTAGTGAAATAAAAAATCAAATATAAAAAAGCCATGTTATGAACATGGTTTTTTTGTATTTTTAAAACAAATTTATTTACAATAACTATGAATATTTCAATTCCTAAGGAGACTATAGAGTTTTTAAGTAAATTAGAAAAAAACAATAATCGCGATTGGTTTAATGATCATAAAAAGGAATTCAAATCCATTGAAACGGAAGTCAAAAAGATTTATAATACCGTTTTTGAAAATTTAAAAGAACATGATGATGTTGATAAAGTCAAATTATTTAGGATTTATAGAGATGTACGGTTTTCGAAAAACAAATTACCTTATAAAACTCATTTTGGAGGCTCATTTAACCGAGTAAAACCAAATTTAAGGGGCGGTTATTATTTACATATTGCACCAAATAATGAATCTTTCATAGCAACTGGTTTCTGGGAACCCAATAAGGATGATTTACTGAGAATGCGTAAAGAATTTGAAATGGATGATCAAGAAATGAGGGAGATTATCAATAACAAAGCATTTAAAAACGTGTGGGGAGAACTAGTAGGCGATGAAGTAAAATCGGCCCCAAAGGGATTTAATAGAGACCACAAAGCCATTGATTTGATTAAGAAAAAACAATATATTTTCACAAAAAAATATACGGATACTGAAGTCCTAAAACCTAACTTTATTGAAAATGTAAATGCTTCATTTAAGGTGATTCGCCCATATTTTAACTATATGAGCGACGTGTTAACTACTGATTTGAACGGCGTGTCTTTAATATAAATTTACACGGCATTTAAAATTTTGGGCCTTTCAAAAAGTTGAATATTGCTTATTAAGCGCTCTTTAACAATTCCCATCATACGCTTGTTTAAGGCCGATGAATTTTGAATATAAATTAAGTATTCTTCCACAGTAAAAAGACCAATAATAATTCCTTTTAACGAATTTCGAAACTTAACATCCCTTTGAATGGCATTTTCAATATAGTTTATGCGCTTTTCTAAAGAAAAATCATAAAAAGCAAGTTTATATTTAGCCACATAATTTCTAAAAACCTCAATAAGTAAATCGTTTTGTAGTTTTATAATGGGTCTTATTACCAGATTTTGAAATCGTTCGTCAGAACACATCATATCATTAATGGTTGCAGAAGAAATTTCAGGGCGAATAGCCTTCAGGCCTGATTGTCTTGTATTCATGATTTTGAGTTTTAATAAAACTATTGAATTATAGAACGTTATAAAAAGATTGATTTAATACTTCTTAACCAGGTTATTAACAAAAAAACCAGAGATATTTAAAATCTCTGGTTTTATAAAGTTTTAAGCTATCTTTTTGACTTTTTATTCATTTACAAAATCCTCAAAGGATTTTAGATTTAAGTCATCCAATTTGATTTTCTTTTTAAGCTTTTCAAAATCTCCCTTTGCTTTGGTAAATCGTGCTTCTATAAGGTCTAAATTGTCCAGTTCAGTACTTGTTGGTTTATCATAACTGCTAGATATTTTACTATATAGATTAGTCATTTTTTCTCTTAATTGAGGTTCAGCAGAACTAACGTAGTTATCACCAGTTGTAATAACCAGAGTTTCTTTAAGATTATTTAAAGCAGCGGATAATTTTTTATTATCTTTTGAATTCTCTAAAATTGCATCGAGTTCATAAACCATATACGCCAAATCTTGAGACATATCGTACATTTTCATGGTTGTATTATATTTAAGTTCTCTTTCCTGATCTGATAATTCTGAATGTTCATCGTAAACAACTTCAAAAACATGCTCAAAAGATTCCTTTCCTTTAGTAATAACCGCTTTATAGTTTCCTGCCTTTACTCTTGGAGATGTGAATCCACCAAAACTGAAAGTTTTTCCTTTTGCAACTTTGGGTTGTTTAATAGAATAGTTCCATTTGACAATATTTATACCTTTCGATTTTCCAGGCCCAATTGTAGCTATTTTTTTTCCATCCATATCTTGGATTTCTAATGCCATTTTTCCAAAAGTATGCCGTTTTGGAAGCAGATATTTTATTTGAACCGCTTTGGATGGATTTGCTCCAACAAATTCTGTTTCACTTCCAAAACTACCTGCAAATCCACTTTGATCTACCATAACCGTTGGTTTGCTTTTAAAAAAATGCAGCTTTTCAGTTAATACTTCTTCATTTATTTCTCTTAAAGGTGAAATATCATCAATAATGATAACACCACGACCATGAGTGCCCATTACCAAATCATTAGTTCGTTTTTGCAAATCAATGAAATGTACCGCAACAGAAGGCATATTGTTTGTGAATTTCGCCCAATTCTTTCCACCGTCTATTGTAATATATAAACCAAACTCAGTTCCAAGAAATAAAAGATCTGGATTTACATAATCTTCTTGTATATTTCTCACAAATCCAACAACATCTTTACTAATAATATTTGTCCAAGTTTTACCATAATCTGTAGTTTTATAGGTATAAGGTTTCATATCACCGGTTGTGTGACCTTCAAATACTGCATAGGCCGTCGCTTTATCGTGAACACTAGCTTCTATATGATAAACCCAAGTATTTGATGGGACTCCAGAAATATTTGCAATGGTGTTTGTCCAGCTTTTACCGCCATCTGTTGTCACTTGTACATTGCCATCGTCTGTACCAACCCAAATTATATTTTCATCTAGCGGAGATTCAGCTATTGTAAAAATAGTAGTATGATTTTCGGCTCCAGAATTATCCATCGATAATCCACCAGAATCTACTTGTTGCTGTTTACTCTTATCATTTGTAGTTAAGTCCGGAGAAATAATAGTCCAGGTATTTCCCATATCTTCAGACTTATGCAAAAACTGGCTGCCCATATAAAACCGGTCTGGTTTGAAAAGACTTGTTGCCATTGGAGCATTCCAATTAAATCGAAGTTTAGGATTTCCTTTTTGTGGCAAAGGTTGTATTGTTTTTATTAATTTATTATCAACATCATAACGCCAAACATTTTCAGCACCTTGCATTTCTGAATAAATAATATTTTTTGTTGGATGTTTTAACACCCTAAAACCGTCTCCATAACCAACAGAATTCCAATCACTAGCATTTATACCACCATCAGAAGCAGAAGGGCCATACCAAGAACCATTATCTTGTAAACCTCCATAAACGTTATATGGTTCTGCATTATCTACGCTAATATGATAAAATTGAGATAACGGAAGATTTTCTACAATTTCCATTGTTGTACCACCATTCCATGAACGATACACACCGCCATCTGTACCTGCATAGATTCTATCAGAATCATCAATATCGAAAACGATATCATGAATATCACCATGCATATTTCCTAAATCTTTAAACGTTTTACCACCATCTCGCGAAATAGAACCATTTAATCCGGCTTTTACTACCACATCTGGATTTTTTGGGTCAACCACTATTCTTGAAAAATAAAAAGGTCTGACAGTAATACCAAAATCATTATTAAGTTGTTTCCAATTATTACCTGCATCATTACTTCTATAAAGTCCTTTTTTTAAATCTTCTTCAGCCTCAATAACTGTATATAATATTTTTGAATCTGACGGTGCAACGGCAATTGCTAAACGGCCTAACTTTCCTTTTGGGAAGCCATTGTGTATTTTATTCCAATTAGCACCGCCATCTGTAGATTTATAAAGCGCACTTTTATCACCTCCAGAATCAAATGACCATCCTGTTCGTCTAAATTCCCACATCGACGCATATAATGTATTGGTGTTATTGGGATCCATAGTAAAATCAGCACAACCTGTTCTTTGATCTACATATAATATTTTATTCCAAGTTACGCCGGCATCCAAAGACTTGTAAACACCTCTCTCATCGCTATCCGACCAAAGTGCTCCTAAAACGGCTACATATATTTCATTTGAATTTTTCGGATTGATGGCTATATTAGCAATACGTTCAGAATTATCAAAACCTAATTTGTTCCAAGTAGTTCCTCCATCTACAGATTTATAAAGACCATCTCCAACAGAAACGCTATTACGCGTCCAGGTTTCTCCAGTACCAACATATATAATATTGTCCGGATCATTGGGGTCTACAGCAACAGCTCCAATAGATTGGCAATAATCATCGAATATAGGATTGAAAGTTGTTCCAGCATTATTAGATTTCCATACACCACCCCCGGCAGTTCCAGCGTAAATAATTCGTGGATTTGTAGGATGCATTTCCAAATCGTTAATTCTACCACTCATTAATGCGGGTCCTATATGACGTGCTGTTAAATCGCCAAATAAATCCTTTATATCCACGCCAGTCGATTGGGCTTTAGTATGTATTGGAAGTATACAAATACTAATAAAAATTGTGAAAAGTAAATTTTTCATTTTGAATTGTAATTAAGTTGATTATTAAAAAAAATCTCCAATATCTAACTATTGGAGATTTAAAGATTATTAATTTTTACCTTCATCTTTAGTGACCGGTGCTACTTCAGTTTTAGCAACTGGCTCTAATTCATCTTTAGCAACAGGTGCTACTTCTTCAGGAAAATCGAATGCTTTATCATCCACCGTAGGATTAAGAATAATTGAAGACATTGTAATTGGTTGCCCTGGTTGCCCTTTTAAACCTTGAGTCATTGAAAACGGAAAATATATTCCTTCAACTTCCTGGTAATTACTCATTGTTACTTCAGATGTCTGCCCTTTGGCTGGGCCAGATTTTATTTCAGTCTGAATAGCGATAGGTACAAAGCTATCAACATCAAAAAAGTAGAAACTAACATCAGCTTCTTCTATTCCATCAATGGTTATAGGTTCCTTCGTTAATTTAATTTTAAAAGTATCCGTTCCTTCAATAGTTTCATTCCCTAATAATTCAATAGTATACCCTTTTTCTTTATAATCTATAAAAGGGTCAAGGAAATCATTCGTGTTCAATTTCATATTAGCCGTTGCTTCGGCATCGCTTTTTTCAGCTTTCATGGTCTGGAAATTTGTGCTCCATAAGGTTTCACCATCAAAAACACCTTGTTTAATTTCTTTACCTTGAAAATTAATAACAGTCATTTGCTTACCATTTTTTAATTGGGTAATGTCAATTGGAATTTCCATGCCACCATTATTAACTTTTGCTGTCATTTTAATGCCCTCTACTTTTTTTATATTTTCAAGACCTCCAACATTTTCAAAATAGGTTGAAATAACTTCATCTGCTGTTTGTGCATTTATTTGTGATGTGAAACTAATAATTAATACAGCTAATAATAATTTTAATGTTTTCATAATGTGTTTTGAGTTTTTGTTAATATTTATTTGTCATGCGATATTTATATGTCCTACAAATTACAAAAAAGTTACACGAATTTTAAAATTCAATTTAAAAACAACAAATTTTACTATGTTTGATTAATCTAATTAAACCTAAGATAAATTTTTGAGAAATAGTCATTTTTAAATTCGCAAGCAATACCGCTTTTACATTGAAATAAAATCAATTTTTTGCTATTCAATTAATAATCTTATAAAAATTCAACTCAAAATCTCTTAACTTTTTTAATATGATGCTAAAAAAGGTAGATTTTCATAAATTTGCTCTCCTTTTGGGATGACGTTTTCAATTTTTTAAAATCGTCAACATTTCAATATTTAAATTAAATTATTTATGAGCAAAACATTGTTTGACAAAGTATGGGATTCACATGTTGTTAGAAAAATAGAAGGTGGACCTGATGTGTTTTTTATTGACCGTCATTTTATTCATGAAGTAACTAGCCCTGTAGCGTTTCTTGGACTAAAGAGCAGAGGTTTATCGGTATTATATCCTGAACGTACTTTTGCGACTGCAGACCATAATACGCCTACAATAAACCAACATCTACCCGTTGAAGATCCGTTATCAGCAAATCAATTGAAAGCTTTAGAGGATAATTCAAATGAATATGGTATTAGCCATTGGGGTCTTGGACATCAAAAAAATGGAATTGTTCATGTTGTTGGTCCGGAAAACGGTATTACCTTTCCAGGAGCTACTATTGTTTGTGGTGACTCACATACTTCTACACATGGTGCTTTTGGAGCGATTGCCTTTGGTATTGGTACTTCAGAAGTTGAAATGGTGCTTTCCACACAATGTATTATGCAACCAAAACCTAAAAAAATGCGCATTAATGTAAATGGACAATTGGGTAAAGGGGTAACACCTAAAGATGTGGCTTTATATATTATTGCAAAATTATCTACATCGGGTGCAACCGGTTACTTTGTTGAATACGCAGGAGACGTGTTTGAAAACATGACTATGGAAGGACGTATGACGGTTTGTAACTTATCTATTGAGATGGGTGCCCGTGGTGGTATGATTGCCCCGGATGAAACTACTTTTGCTTACCTAAAAGGAAAACCATTATCGCTTAAAGGTGCTGATTGGAATAAAGCTGTTGCGCATTGGAAAACTTTAAAAACCGATGCCGATGCTAAATTTGATAAAGAACTGACTTTTTTAGCTAGTGATATTGAACCAATGATTACTTACGGAACCAATCCGGGCATGGGTATGGGGATTTCTAAACATATTCCGAATGCAGATGCCATTGAAGGTGGTGTTGCTACCTATAAGAAGTCTTTAGACTATATGGGCTACCACGAAAATGATGCTATGATTGGTAAAAAAATAGATTATGTATTTTTAGGAAGTTGCACGAATGGTAGAATTGAAGATTTTAGAGCTTTTGCATCCATTGTAAAGGGTAAGAAAAAAGCAGATAATGTGACGGCTTGGTTAGTTCCAGGATCGCATGAAGTGGAAGCTTTAATTAAAAAAGAAGGCATTTTAGATATACTTACTGAATCAGGATTTGTTTTAAGACAACCGGGTTGTTCAGCATGTTTAGCTATGAATGATGACAAAGTTCCTGCCGGCAAATACGCAGTGAGTACATCCAACAGAAACTTTGAAGGACGTCAAGGGCCAGGTTCCAGAACCTTATTAGCAAGTCCGTTAGTCGCCGCAGCAGCAGCCGTTACAGGTGTTGTAACTGACCCTAGAGATTTAATTTAAAGCAATACGCTGTAAGCTTTATGCTGTAAGCTAAAAAAATACTATAATTACCGGCTTAAAGCATAAAGCTTAAAGCCTAAAGCAATTAAAAACATGGCATACGATAAATTCAATATATTAAAAAGTACCGCGGTTCCATTACCATTAGAAAATGTGGATACCGATCAAATTATACCGGCGCGATTTTTAAAAGCAACAAAACGCGAGGGATTTGGCGACAATTTATTTCGTGATTGGAGATATAATAACGACAATACTCCAAAAGAGAGTTTCGTTTTAAACAATCCAATTTATTCAGGAAAAATTTTAGTTGGAGGAAAAAACTTTGGTTCTGGTTCTTCAAGGGAACATGCGGCATGGGCGGTTTATGATTACGGTTTCCGTTGTGTAGTTTCAAGTTTCTTTGCTGATATTTTTAGAAATAACTGTTTGAATGTAGGGGTGTTGCCTGTTCAAGTGAGTCCTGAATTTTCTGAAAAAATTTTCAATGCTATTTATGACAATCCTAAAACAGAAATAGAAGTTAATCTTCCTAATCAAACCATCACAATCCTTTCAACAGGGGCGCAAGAATCTTTTGAAATCAATAGTTATAAAAAACAAAACATGCTTCATGGATTCGATGACATTGATTATCTTCAAAATATAAAAGGCGATATAGAATCCTTTGCAAATGATCTTTTGTTATAGTTAGATGGTAAAGAAAAGAATAGAAATAATGGACACAACCTTGCGCGATGGTGAACAAACCTCGGGCGTGTCTTTTTCTGCTTCGGAAAAATTAACCATTGCAAAATTGCTATTAGAAGAACTTAAAGTTGATAGAATCGAAATTGCATCGGCCAGAGTTTCTGAAGGCGAATTTCAAGCTGTAAAAAGTATAACTAATTGGGCTAAAGGAGCAGGATTTATTGATGCGGTTGAAGTACTGACTTTTGTTGATAACGGTGTCTCAATCGATTGGATGCTTGAAGCTGGCGCAAAAGTTCAAAACCTTTTAACTAAAGGTTCATTAAATCATTTAACACATCAGCTTAAAAAAACTTCTAATCAGCATTTTAAAGAAATATCAGAAGTTATAGCTTTAGCCAATAAAAAAGGCATTGCAACCAATATTTATTTAGAAGATTGGAGTAATGGCATGCGCAATTCTAAAGACTATGTGTTTGAGTTTTTAGGGTTTTTGTCTACGCAACCAGTTAAACGTATTATGCTTCCTGATACTCTAGGTGTTTTAACCCCGGCTGAATCTTATGCGTTTGTTTTGGAAATTAAAACCAAATATCCGCATTTACATTTTGATTTTCATGCGCATAATGATTATGACTTGGGCGTTTCAAATGCCATGGAAGCTTTAAAGGCAGGTGCTGATGGCTTACATTTAACGATTAATGGTATGGGAGAGCGTGCAGGAAATGCACCTATGGCGAGTACCATTGCGGTTATCAATGATTTTATGCCAATGATTGAAGTCCGTGTGAATGAAAAGGTTTTATATATAGTAAGTAAGTTAGTTGAAAATTTTTCCGGGGTCATGATACCGGCAAATAAACCTGTTATTGGCGCCAATGTTTTCACACAAACTGCAGGAATTCATGCTGATGGCGATAATAAAAAGAACTTATATTTTAGTGATTTATTACCTGAACGATTCGGTAGGACCCGAAAATATGCTTTAGGTAAATCGTCTGGCAAAGCAAATATTCAAAAAAACTTACAGGAATTAGGACTTCAACTTAACGATGAGGATTTAAAGAAAGTAACGCAGCGCATCATTGAATTAGGCGATAAAAAAGAGGTGGTCACCAAAGAAGACTTACCGTATATCATTTCGGACGTATTAGATCGAACATATGAAGAAAAGGTAAAAGTAGATTCTTATGTATTAACCCATTCAAAAGGGTTAAGACCATCAACTACCGTTTCTATAACCATTCTAGGTAAAACGTTTGAAGAAAATTCTCAAGGTGATGGTCAGTATGATGCTTTTATGAACGCCATAAGAAGTATCTTCAAAAAGAAAAATTTAGTACTACCAGATTTGATTGATTATGCCGTTAGGATTCCACCGGGTAGTCATTCAGATGCCTTGTGTGAAACCATTATTACATGGAAAAGTCCTGAAAAAGAATTTAAAACCCGTGGATTGGATTCTGATCAAACGGTTTCTGCCATTAAAGCAACAGAAAAAATGCTCAATATCGTTATTAATTAAGATTACAATAAAAAAATATATGAAATTAAACATCGCACTATTAGCGGGAGATGGAATTGGACCTGAAGTGATTGAACAAGCAGTTAAAGTGAGTGACGCTGTGGCAAAAAAATTTGGTCATGAAATTACTTGGACACCGGCCTTAACCGGCGCAGCAGCTATTGATGCTGTAGGAGAACCATATCCTGATGAAACACATGAGATCTGTATGAAGGCTGATGCTGTTTTATTCGGTGCTATTGGGCATCCTAAATATGATAATGACCCAAGTGCTAAAGTTCGTCCGGAGCAAGGCTTACTTAAAATGCGGAAGAAACTAGGGTTATTTGCTAATGTAAGACCAACATTTACATTTCCGTCATTAATTGATAAGTCCCCTTTAAAAAGAGAACGCATTGAAGGAACGGATTTAGTTTTTCTTAGAGAGTTAACAGGTGGTATTTATTTTGGTGAAAAGGGCAGGAGAGATAACGGCGAAACTGCTTATGACAACTGCGTATACACCAGACATGAGGTTAAACGATTAGCAAAAAAAGGTTTTGAATTGGCTATGACACGTTCAAAAAAACTTTGTTGTGTTGATAAAGCCAATGTATTGGAAACGTCCAGGTTGTGGAGAGAAACGGTTCAGTCCATGGAAAAAGAGTATCCGGAAGTAACGGTGAGTTATGAATTTGTAGATGCTGTAGCCATGCGTTTGGTGCAATGGCCAAATAGTTATGATGTTTTAATAACCGAAAACTTATTTGGAGATATTCTTACTGATGAGGCCTCAGTGATTTCAGGTTCTATGGGGTTAATGCCATCCGCGTCTGTAGGGGAGCACACATCGCTATATGAGCCTATTCACGGTTCATATCCTCAAGCAACTGGATTGGATATTGCAAATCCTTTAGCTACCGTATTATCGGCTGCTATGATGTTTGAAGATGCCTTTGGATTGATTGATGAGGCTAAAGCCATTCGTGATGTTGTTGACAAATCATTAGCAGAAGGTATTGTCACTGAAGATTTATCTGAAAAAAATAAAGCGTATAAAACAAGTGAAGTAGGCGACTGGTTAGCTAGTCATATTTAAATAACAATTTTACAAGAAATATTAAAAAACGAAGCTGTCTAAAAAGTTTATACGAACCGTCATTCCGAGAAATTTTTATTTCGAAGTAATCTGCAAGTAACAAGTTGCCATTTACAGATTGCTTCATTTCCTTCGCAATGACGACTTTTCAAATAGCTTCGTTTTTTTATTTTAGAAAATTAGCTTAAATATTGTCTTTATTTGCTAATTAATTATGCAACATACTTTGTCTTGTTTCATTCGCCATAAAATCTGTACCTGAAGGTAGTTCAAATATTTCCAAATCAAAATAAGGAACAGCAGCAATAAGATGATCAAAAATATCGGCCATAATATATTCATAGTTTTCCCAGCGTTTATCACTGCTAAATGCATAAATTTCTATAGGAATCCCTTGGGTTGTTGGGGATAACTGGCGCACCATAATCATCATGTCTTTATTTATGGCAGCATGTTGTTCTAAATAGGTTTGAGCATACTTTCTGAAAACGCCAATATTGGTAAGGTTCCTACCATTTAAGGTAATCTCTTTATTTATGTTATGACTAGTATTATAGGTGTCAATATCCTTTTGGCGTTTATCTAAATAGGATGCAATTAATTGTATTTTTTTGAACCTATCTACTTCATCTTTAGACAGATACTTAATGCTATTTAATTTAATATTTAAAGCTCTTCTTATACGTCTTCCTTCAGAATTCAACATGCCTCTCCAATTCTTAAATGAATCTGAAATTAGTGCATAAGTTGGTATGGTTGTTATGGTTTTATCAAAGTTTTGAACCTTTACAGTTGCTAAATTAATTTCAATAACATCACCATCAGCTCCATACTTTTCAAAGGTAATCCAGTCGCCAATATGAACCATATCATTAATAGATACTTGAATACTGGCCACAAAACCTAAAATGGTGTCTTTAAAAATCAATATAATCACTGCAGAGGCGGCACCAAGTCCTGTTATAAAATTTAAAAAGGCTATACCAGTAAGAATAGCTATAGCTGAAAAAATGCCTATAACCCATGCAAAAATCATGAAAACTTGAATGTAGCTGTCAATAGGTTTGTCTTTTAGCTTCGGAAGTGTTTTTAAATAGTCTTTTAGGGCATTTAAAATACTTCGTACAATCCAAAGGGTTAAAATAATGGCGAAAACTTTCATGCCATCTTCAACAATGACTTCATAATAACCAAAGTCAGTAAGTACAATAGGCATGAATTTAATTATGACCAATAAAGGAATGACATGAGCAACGTTTCTAGGCACCTTATTAACCACCAATAAATCATCAAAATTTGTCTTAGATTTTGTAGCAAATTGAGTAAATAATTGCACTAAAAGCTTTCTTGTAATAAAATCTATAATAAAAACAAGTATAGATAGCGCAATGAATAGCGCAAGCATGTTTAGGTATTTTGAAGATGTTTCGGTTAAACCTACTGATACCAAATAATCATATAATAAATGTTTGATTGTATCCATATCATTTTATTGTATTTAAATACTTTCTGTCCACATAAAAAGTTCCAAATGGAATGATTGATGCCAATAAAACCGATCCGAATTGTGATTTAGTCCAAGTAGTTTCGCTTTTAAATATGAAAGCAATAATAATATACCCGATAAACAATAATCCATGAGGCATCCCTAATAACTTAACATACTGTGGGTCTTCAGCTAGATATTTTATGGGAGTCGCTATGAAAAGCAATAAAATATAGGACACGCCTTCCAAAATGGCGACTATCCTAAAAATATTTAAGAATGAAATCATATTATATAAAATTTTTTGCAAAGGTAATATTTAGATATAGAAAAGCTATTGATCTATTGAATAATTAAAACACATGAAAGATGACCAGTCCATAAATAAGAAATCTTAAAAATCTTAAGGTCCCATAAATAACAACATTTTTAAAAGGAAACTCTATAATGCCGGCAGCTAAACATGCCATAGAGAAGGGTAGTGGCAGTAAAGCTCCAACTATAATTAAAAAACCACCCCATTTCTTAGAATTTTTAAGTTGACTAGCCATTTTGACTTCTAAATATTGATGTACAGATGGTATTTTGGTAATCCCAATCCCAATCCAATACGAACAAAGCCCACCAAAATAAGATAAAAACGCCAATACCGCTAAATACAACCACGGTTGACTCATTTTACCGGCCCATGCAATAAATATTTCGGGCGGTACCAAGCCTAAAACTGTTTCAGAAATATAAAAAAACACTAAAACCCCTGATACAGGTAATACTTCCGTTAAGTGAATTAATCCCTCATTAATATTGAAAAAGGCATTGAAAACAAAAACAATGATAACCAAAAACAAAATATAAGGAAGTGCATTTTTTATTGCATTTCCTACAAACGAATAAAACCCAGTATACTTATAATACTGGTGTAATAAATGCAGGCGTGATTTTTCAGTTTTTGATTTGGGTTTTTCTTTCATTTTCAAGCAGCATTCAATTAAGGGTGCAAATATACTTGTATATCTTTTTTAAGAAGCATTTTTATAAAAAAAACAAGAAAGTTTAATACCATATTAACATATTCAAATATATATTTATACCGTAACTACATTTTTTTTAAAGAATTTTGATGATTAATGTCATTTTTTTTATAATTTAAACACCGTAGATTTATTTTCACAATAATTATTCCCAGAACATGAAAATATTTGACGAAAAACACATTAAAAATATTGTTTTAGTTGGAGCCCATAACAGTGGTAAAACAACACTTTCAGAAACCATGTTATTTGAAGCCGGACTTATAAATAGACGAGGTACTGTAGAAGATCATAATACTGTTTCAGATTATCATAGCATTGAACATGAGCGGTCCTCATCTATTTATGCGACTCCCATGCATACGGAATGGCGTAATTATAAAATTAACATCATTGATACTCCGGGGTTAGATGATTTTATTGGGGAAATAATTTCATCTATCAGAGTGGCTGATACTGTTGTTACAACCATAAATGGAAGGCAAGGGGTTGAAGTAGGTACCGAGATTATATGGAATTATATTGATAAATACAATATCCCAACGCTATTTGTAGTCAATCAAATAGATCATTCTGACACTAAATTTGAAAACAGTTTTAAAGGCATTCAATCTTTAGTAGGGAAAAATGCCGTTAGAATTCAATATCCTATTAAGATTGATGGCGCACAAGGCATTATTGATGTTCTTAAAATGAAGCTTTATAAATTCGGGCCCAATGGAGGAAAACCGGAAAAGTTAAAAATCCCGGATGACCAAAAAGAACTGGCAGACAAACTACGTAATGAATTAATTGAAAAAGCAGCCGAAAATGATGATGACCTTTTGGAATTATTTTTTGAAAAAGGCACCTTAAATGAAGATGAGATGCGAAAAGGAATCAAAGCGGGAATGTTAAATCATGATTTATTTCCCGTTTTTTGCGTTTCGGCATTAAATGATATGGGTTCTGGCAGATTAATGGGATTTATTGATAATGTAGCTCCGGCAGCAGCCGATTTGAAATCAGAACAGACTGTTGAGGGCGATGAGTTATTTCCTAAAACTACCGGACCAACCGTATTATTTGTGTTTAAAACACTTTTTCAGACAAATTTAGGTCAAATCACTTTTTTTAAAGTAAAATCTGGTGAATTGAATGTTAATGACCGACTTACAAATTCAAGAACTGGAGAGACAGAAATTATCAACCAATTATTTATTATGGATGGTAAAGAAAGGCAATCCGTTTCTAAACTGAGCGTTGGTGATATAGGAGCCACTTTAAAATTGAAGTTTTCAGAAACAAATGATACGCTGTACAGTGGAAAAAACCCCATTACTTTAAAACAAATACAATATCCAGACGATAGGATTATTTTATCAGTATCCGCATCCAATAAAACCGATGATGAAAAATTAAATGAAGCGCTAAAGAAAATTCATATACAGGATCCCACGGTTAATTTGTCATTCTCACAAGAAAATAAGGAAATGCTAATAAGTTGTCAAGGCGAATTGCATTTGGCAACATTAGATTGGACATTAAAAAACATTTACGGTGTAGAAGCCATATTTGAAAAACCAAAAACAGCTTACAGAGAAACCATTCAAAGGTCATCAACAGCCAATTACAAGCATAAAAAACAATCAGGTGGCTCAGGACAATTTGCACAAGTACATATTAAAATTGAACCATGGCAAGAAGGCATGGATGAACCCGAAGGATTTAATATAAGAGGTAAAGAAGAAATTGATTTGACCTGGGGCGGAAAACTGGTTTTTTATAATTGTATTGTAGGTGGAGTCATTGACGCCAGATATTTACCATCTATAATGAAAGGTGTGTTGGAAGTTATGGAATCAGGGCCACTAACTGGTTCTTATATCAGGGATATTAGGGTCATGGTTTATGATGGCAAAATGCACTCAGTAGATTCAAATGATATTTCCTTTAAAATTGCCGGAGCGCATGCCTTTAGGGAAGCTTTCTTAAATGCAAACCCAAAATTATTGGAACCTAAAAACGAACTCATTGTTAAAGTTCCGGAAGAAATGGTAGGACAAGTCATGACTGATTTACAGTCCAGACGCGCTGTGATACAAGGTTTTGAGAACAGTGAAAATTATCAAGTATTGAATTGCCAAATACCTGCAGATGAGTTGTTTGGCTATTCAACAGATTTAAGATCGTTAACACAAGGACGCGCTACTTTTAGCACATCATTTTCATCATATCAAGCGGTACCAACAAACATTCAAAGTCAATTAGTAAAAAATTAATTAACATAAATAGAGACGTATTATGCAGACAAAAGTATTATATCTAAGCGACCTAAAATTCAATTTAGAAACATGGAAGAGAGAGTTGAGATTTCATTTTAATGAAATGGATACTTTTCAAGAAAAATTGGAAGAAATTGCAGAACGGGAATTTGGACAAAAGGCATTAAAACCTTTAGAAGTTTTTCAGAATAGAATCCTGATTGAAAAAGACGCTATTTCAAAACTACTCCACAGAATCAGAAATAAAATGATAAACATTAATAGAGTTAGTTACGAAGAAAGTATAGATGGTAGAATGAGAAATGAACAGAATACGTTACGTGATGATATGAAAAATTATATTAAACTACACTATGAGTTAAAAGAAGAAATGATGGATTACTTTTTAGAATGGTTGTAATATTAAATAAAACTATAAAATGGAAGGCCATGTACTTAATTGTATGTGGTTTTTTGTTTTTGGCTACATGAGAGAGGTGTGGATTTAAATATTCTATTTTACATAATATAAATTATAATACATTTTTAATTATGGATTATCCAGTGGATGATTCATAATTAAAATAGAGATTAGCAGTATTATGATGCTATTTTACACACAAATGCAAAGCATTCATGAGCTCCTAATTATCAAATAGAAATTAGGCGAATAATTATCCAACGCTTGCCAACGCCAAAATAAAAGCTAACCTTTTTACTCTTATTAAAAATCGCGTATTCGATAAAATGTACGTAATAAAAAAATTTATGAGATTCTCGTAAGCTTGCCACAAGAGCATAAAATTACTCGAAGAGATAATTTCTATGCACTTGCTATGTTTAGAACTTTAATTAATTCTTTTTTTAATGTTTCATTATATGTATTTTAAAAATTGATACTCAATCAATTCTTTAAAATAGTGTCTTGAAACAAAAGAAACAAAAATTCAAGGCTGCATAAAATTTTGGAAACAATTAACGGCTCATTCGCTATATTTTAGGAAACATTGTGACTGGTTAAAATTGCTTTGAAATCCTTTGTAGAATTGTAACTCTTAAGAAACTGTATTACTAAACCCCTAAAATATGTACGCTCACTTCACCTTATTGTTTTACCAAAATTTTATGAGGCCAAGTTTAAAATCGAGATTCTATTTTACATAATATTATAATGAAAGAGTATATAATGCAATTTTTTCAAGCGTGAAAATATTAGCTGCTTTAGAGATATTATTTTGGACTATCGCTTTATAATTGCCATTAGAACTAGTGTCATGTCATTTATAAATTGGCGTTATATTTTGTATTTTTGCTAAAACTCATATGGCGAGCTACAAAGTAACATTAACCAAAGAAGAACGGTCCATGCTAATGGCGATCACTAAAAAGGGGTCTCATAAGTCAATCAAGGTAAGAAATGCCTATGTTTTGGATAGGGCGGGCAAAGTGAACCACTTGCGGCGGATGAAAGTGAACATAGCAAA
>CAXBJF010000032.1:0-45489 GCA_963976005.1 uncultured Flavobacteriales bacterium
GTTTTAGCAAAAATACAAAATATAACGCCAATTTACAAATGACATGACACTAGTTTTTTAAAGCATCAGTTGGCTTGGGTACATAATGCCTTTTACCTCCAGCTCTATCATCATCAAATGTTGTAGGGACATCATCAGCTAAAGTTCTTTCATTCCAAGTAACATGCTGTGTTCCATCATCAGTTTTAACCATAGTAATACAATTTTCAACTGGGCAAACTAAAGAACACAAATTACAGCCAACACAATTTTCTTCTATAATACTTGGGATTCTATTTGTTGGATCATTAGATAATGATATGGCTTGGTGTGCCCCATCATCACATGCAATATAACATAAGTCGCAACCAATACATTTCTCAGGATTAATTTCGGCAATGACCTTATGCTTCAAATTTAAATGTTTCCATTCCGTAACATTAGGTAAAGCCTTTCCTGCAAAATCATAAATAGTTGTGTATTCTCTTTCTTCCATAAATTGACGCAGGCCAGCTTCCATTTCACGAACAATTCCAAAACCGTAATGCATCACTGCAGTGCATACCTGTACAGAAGTAGCTCCAAGTAAAATAAATTCAACTACATCCCGCCATGTTTCAATTCCTCCAATACCAGAAATAGGAACTTTAGATGTTTCAGGATGTTGAGCCAAATCTTTAACCATGTGCATGGCTATAGGCTTTACTGCAGGGCCACAATAGCCTCCATTAGATCCTTTACCATCAACTACAGGATAAGGTGCGTAGTTATCTAAGTTAATTCCTATTATACTTTTTATTGTATTAATCAAAGATATAGCATCAGTACCGCCTTGTACTGCAGCCAATCCAGGATCTGTTATGTGAGAAATATTGGGTGATAATTTCGTAATTACAGGAATATTTGCTGCTTCCTTAACCCATTCTACAATAGTTTTTAAAACTTCGGGTTCTTGTCCAACAGCAGAACCCATTCCGCGTTCACACATACCATGTGGACAACCAAAATTTAGTTCAATTCCATCCGCACCGGCATTTTCAACATCTTTAATAATTTGTTCCCATTCCGCTCTGCTTTCAACCATTAATGAGGCAATCACAGCATGATTTGGAAAGTATTTTTTCACTTCTTCAATTTCGCGAAGATTATCGGCTAAAGGTCTATCGGTAATCAACTCAATATTATTAAAACCCATCATTCTAGTATTTCTATAGTCAATGGAACCATAACGACTGGAAACATTAACAACAGGAACACCAAGTGTTTTCCAAACGGCGCCTCCCCAACCTGCTTCAAATGCCTTCATTATTTGATACCCAGAATTTGTAGGTGGTGCTGACGCCAACCAAAATGGGTTGGGTGATTTGATACCAGCGAAATTTATTGATAAGTCTATCATTTTGATTTTTGATTTACGAATTACGATTTTATGGAACGCTGATGACGCTGATTGTTTTTGATTAAAAATGATTTAAATTGTAGTTTAAATAAATCAGTGAAAATCTGCTAAATCTGTGTCATCTGTGTTCAATTATTTACTTTTTATTTACTGCAAACTGCCACTGCCTACTGCAAACTTCTACTGATTCAACCATTGATGCATACCTTGAGCTGCCATTTTACCGTCATAGGCAGCATTAACTACCTCAGCTCCTCCATTGATAGCATCTCCACCTGCAAAATACTTTGAATTTGATGTTTGAAATGTTGCTTCATTAATGATAATTTTTGTCTGACTGTCAACTTCTAAATTATCAATAAGATTATATAATGTTCCTTGTTTAGCTTGTCCTGTAGCCATTATTACCAAATCACATTTAACAATAAATACATTATTCATATTAGTTTTAAGTTTGCCTTCAACCCATTCAGTTTTTGCAAACTTTACTCCTTCAACTTTCCCTTTTCCAATAATCTCTAAAGGTGTTACATGAAACAGACTATCAACTCCTGCACTTATAGCTAGATTATATTCAAAGCCATAAGCTTTCATTTTTTCTTTAGAATTTCTGTAAGCTAAAACTGTTTTACTTGCACCCATTCTAGCTGCTTCAGAAGCAGCATCCATTGCGGTATTACCACCCCCAATAACCACCACTTTATTAGGAACTTTAAGAAGATGTTGTTTCAGCCTAAGTTCTTCAATAAATTCAACAGCACCAATTACCCCTTCCATATCTTCTCCAGCTAATTTCAAGTTTGCAGTATTTCCTAATCCAACTCCTAAAAAGATAGCATCATAATTTTTTTCTAATTTTTGCAATTTTTCTTTAGATAAGATGGCTGAATTGTATTTTATTTGAAACCCCAAATGATTCTTTAAATATTCTATTTCTTTTAACACTTCTTCATTCGTAATTTTATAAGGTGCAGTTCCATGAACTGTTAAACCTGACGGTTTATCTTTTGCTTCATAAATATCAACTTGATAGCCCAAGGTTCTAGCTTCACAAGCACAAGCTATTCCTGCTGGTCCAGCTCCTATAATTGCTATCTTTTTTCCATTTACTTCTTCTAAATTAAAAATAGTTTTATTAGAGTCAATAGTTTTATTAGTAGCGTAATTTTGAAGTCTTCCAATTTGAATAGGCGATACATCCTGATGATTAAAAACACAAGCACCTTCACATAACACATCAGTTGGACAGACTACTCCACATGCATTTCCCAACCAATTTGAATCAAAAATTGTTTTTGAAGCACCGGTAATATTATCTGTATTTATTTGCTTGATAAATAAAGGAATATCAATATGAGTAGGACACGCTTTAATACATGGGGCATCATAACAAAAAAGGCATCTTGAACTTTCAAAATACGCTTCCGTATCATTCATTAATGGTTTTTTTTGCTTGAAATTTTTTTTGAATTCTGCTTTTGAAGTTGGTCTTTTATATTCTGCCATTTTTCAAGTTTATTGGAACGCTGATGACGCTGATTTTTATGATTAAATATGATTTGTTTTATTATATTTTTTATTGATTCTCTTATCTGTGATAATCTGCTAAATCTGTGTTATCTGCGTTCTATTTTTTAAAGTTCTGTTAATCTTCCGTAAGTTTCTGGACGTCTATCTCTATAAAATTGCCATGTAGAACGCACCTCATCAATTAAATCTAAATCAAACTCAGCTACAAGTAATTCATCATTTTCACGAGAAGCTTCAGCAAAAATTTGTCCTCGAGGATCTACAAAATACGATTGTCCGTAAAATTTTCCTAAATTCCATGGTTTCTCTTCTCCAACGCGATTTATACATCCCATAAAATATCCATTTGCAGCGGCATGTGCCGGTTGCTCCAATTTCCATAAATACTCACTCAATCCGGCAACTGTTGCAGAAGGATTATAAACTATCTCTGCACCATTTAATCCTAAAACTCTGGCACCATCTGGAAAATGGCGATCATAACAAATATAAACTCCAATTTTTGCATACTTAGTTTGAAATACTGGATAGCCTAAATTACCCGGTTTGAAGAAAAATTTTTCCCAAAACCCTGTTGTGTGTGGAATGTGATTTTTACGGTACTTCCCTAAATAAGTTCCATCGGCGTCAATTACCGCAGCTGTATTATACAAAACACCTGGCTGTTCCTTTTCGTAAATTGGAACAATAATAACCATATTATATTTTTTCGCTAGAACTTGCATTTTTTCTGTAGTTGGTCCTGGAACAGATTCAGCCGATTCATACCATTTTCTGTCTTGTCCCGGACAAAAATAAGGTGTGTTAAAAATTTCCTGAAGACATAATATTTGAACACCCTGTTTTCCTGCTTCTTCAATATATGGAATATGTTTATCATACATGGCATCCATAATTTCCTTAATTGTTCCTTCACCTTCCGTCATTGGAAGACTCATTTGTATCAATCCTGATTTTACTTTTCTACTCATTTTATTATTATTTTTGAACGCTGATGACGCTGATTGTTATGATTAAATATGATTTAGTTTGTTTGTGAAAATTTTTCTCTTAAATATTGGCTCTTTACCAAAATTCAATAATAAACCAACTTCTATTTCAGTTGCTTTTAAATAATTTATTAATTGAAACTCATGCTCTTCACAAAGTGATTCTGCTGCTTTTAATTCTACAATAACAGATTCTGAAACAATTAAATCTGCATAATATTCTCCCACTTTAACTTCTTCATAATAGACAATGATTTGCTTTTGTTTTTCAACAAATAATCCCAAACTTTTCAATTCTATAAACATTGCATTTTCATAAACTTTTTCTAAAAACCCATATCCCAAATGATTATACACTTTATAAAAGCACTTAATAATCTTTTCTGTAATATCAGAATGTTTATAGTTATCATTTTTCATTTATGTGTAACTTTTACGGAACGCAGATGACGCTGATAATTATGATTTTCTTTTTCATTCTGAATACGATTTCTAATAAAACATTTATTTTTATTTTTTATCTGCGGCAATCTGCCAAATCTGCGTCATCTGCGTTCTATCATATTACTGTTTTTGATGTTTTTCCTCGTGGAATAAATTGTCCATGTCCAGCTTTTAATTTGCATGCGTTATTTTCAATTGCAATTTTTCCTCTTAATATAACGGTTTCAATTTTTCCGGTTACTTTTCGACCTTCATAGCCTGAGTAATCACAATTCATATGATGTGTTTCTTTTGAAATAGTGTGTGTTTTTTTAGGGTCAAAAATTACAATATCAGCATCAGAGCCAATTGCAATAGTGCCTTTTCGTGGATACATCCCGAAAATTTTAGCCGCATTTGTAGAACTAATTTCTACATATTTTGTCAATGATATTTTTCCTTGATGCACCCCTTCAGAATATAATAATTCCATGCGATGTTCAATAGCAGGATGCCCATTAGGTATTTTAGAAAAATCGTTTATCCCCATCTTTTTCTGTTCTAACATAAACGGACAATGATCAGTTCCTATAACTTGGATCAAACCTTGATTTATTCCTGACCACAAAGCCTCTTGATCTTTCTTTTCTCGTAAAGGTGGACTCATTACCCATTTGGCTCCTTCAAAACCTTTCTCATATAAAGACGCATCCAACAACAGATATTGAATGCAAGTTTCTATAAATACTTTTTGATTGCGTTGGGTTGCTTTTCTAATTGCATTTAAAGCCCCTTCGCAAGTCATATGAACAATATAACCAGGGCAATCGGTATAATTTAACATATCTGCAAAACGACCTGATGCCTCTGCCTCTGTAACTTCAGGTTGTGATAAATAATGATACAACGGAGATAAATTCCCTTCTACCCGATTTTTAGCAATTAATGAGTCTATCATATCTCCATTGGTAGCGTGTACAGTTACCAATCCTCCATGTTTTTCAACGACTTTCATTAACTGAACCATTTGTCCGTCATCTATCATTAACGCCCCTTTATATGCCATAAAAGTTTTAAAAGAACTTATACCCTCTTCTTCAATAAATTGTACAACTTCTTTAGCAACGTCATCATTAAAATCAGTTACTGCCATGTGATAAGAATAATCACCTATGGCTTTTCCAATCGATTTTTGTTGCCACGTCTTTAATGCATTATGCAATGTATCTCCCTGCGTTTGCAAAATAAAATCAATGACCATGGTTGTTCCTCCAAATAAAGCTGCTCTTGTCCCTGTTTCATAATCGTCACTAGAATAAGTTCCCATGAATGGCATATCCAAATGTACATGAGGATCAATTCCACCGGGAAACACTAATTTATTGGTAGCATCAATAACTTTATCTGCTTTATAATTCAAATTTTTTCCAATAGCAACAATTTGTTCCCCTTCTGTATAAACATCAGCGATATAACTTTCTGAAGCCGTAATTACTCGACCGTTTTTTATAAGTATAGACATTTTTAATTATTGATTTTAAATGATATTTTATTGTTTTTCATCATAACATAATAAATCATTGATGAAATAATAAATCCTGTAAACCAAGATAGTGAATATAGGAAATTTAATGCAGGTACCCAATATCCTATTAAGGCAATAAATACTCCGATGAATAAAGCGATGAGTGCTACCTTGTTAAAACCAGTTTTCCCGTAGGAATAAATACCATCAACTTTATACAATTCGGCTAGTTCCAGTCGTTTTTTTCTAATTAGGTAATAATCTGTAATTAAAATCCCCAATACTGGACCCAACAATCCACTAACGAAAATGAGAAAGCCTGAAATTTCATTTAATAGCCACCAAGGCACAATTAGAACTCCTATGATTCCTGTAATCAACCCTCCCATTCTAAAACTTATCTTTTTAGGAAATAAGTTTGAAAATGCATTTGCAGGGGCTATGACATTTGCAGCTATATTGGTGCTTAATGTTGCAATGAGCATAAATATTTGTGCAATAATGACAACTATTGGGCTTTTAAATTTTGCTATAAGTGATACCGGATCCCAAGGGGCATCATCTGCAATTAAGACATCTTCAAAATTAATTACAGCTGCACAGGTTACAAAAATACCAACGAATGAATAAAGCATCATGGTTCCCGGCAAACCTATAAACTGACCTGCGACCTGGTCTTTTTGTGTGGAAGCATACCTAGTAATATCAGCAATACTAATTGACATGGTTGCCCAAAAACCAACCATAGCCGTCATCCAAAGAAAATAACTCCAAAATTTTGAATTTTTCTCATTTGAAGTCCCAATTAATGCTGTAACTATACTTGATTTTATAATTGGATTTACTTTTGAATTTCTGAATTGAACATGAACTGTATTTTTTTGATTATTTAAATCATTTAAAGAAACATATTCTGAAATATTTATAGGTTTAGTTGAAAATGATTTCCATTCACTTTTAAAATTATTAGTTGTGAATTGAAATTCATTGCCTTTTTGATTCCCTGCCTTATCATTTAATGAATTTAAAGTTAAGAACAAAGTATTGTCCTTTTCAGATATTACTGCAGCCGTTTTTTCTAATTGCTTACTTTGGTTTAATACAACTGAAAATCCATCTGCTTTAGCATAACCCCACCAAATCAAGGCAACACCCATAATTATTAGTATTGGAGCAGAATAGGTTTCTAGCCATTTAATGCTTTCAGTCCCTTTCCAAATAAAATAAATATTGATGAACCAAAATATTCCGAAGCCAACAAATTTTCCTACTGACAATCCCAATTCGCCAGTAGATCCCGTAACCGCATTAAAAATAGCGTATATAGCTAACCCCCCAATCCAGGTTTGAACACCAAACCAACCACATGCAATAATCCCTCTTGCTACTGAAGCAATATGAATACCTTTTGTACCAAATGAAGAGCGACCAATTACGGGGAATGGAACACCATATTTCACACCAGCGTGACCATTAAGAATCATAGGAACGGTAATAATCAAATTTGCTAACCCAATGATTATTAATGCTTCATACCAATTTAATCCTGTTTTAATCATATATGAAGCGAGCAAATAAGTAGGAATACAAACTGCCATACCTATCCAAATTGCAGCAAGATTCCATTTGTTCCAAGTTCTGTTTATTTTGGATACCGGAGCTAAATCTTCACTGTATAATGGCGATTGTGATACGTCTTCATGTAATTCTACTATGTCTTTATTCATATCATATTTTGCGGCTAGTATTTAAAAACAGTTCATAATTCAAATTTTAACCATCCTGACATTATAGAAAAATTTTTAATAACAATACTTATCTGCAATATCAATAGCTTGAGAGATAATATTTAATCCTTCATCAATTTCTGCTTTTCTAACATTTAAAGGAGGCGCAATAAAAATAAAATTCCATCGTACAAATGTAAACATCCCTAATTCGCGGATTTTTGCAGCCATTTTATTGGTCGCTTCCATATCTTCTGGCGCAGCGTTCCAAGGCGTTATTGGTTCTTTAGTATTTCTGTTTTTAACAAGTTCAATACAACCCAATAATCCTGTATTTCTAAAATCACCTATAGAGATATGCTTTTTCTTAAGTTTTTCAACTTCTGCTTCCATATATAATCCCATTTCAGCTGCCTTTTCAACCAGTTTTTCATTTTCAATAATTGATATGTTTTCTAATGCTGCAGCACAAGATACTGGATGTGCGGAATAGGTTAAACCTAATGCCATTGGATTATTATCAAAATATTTTGCAATAGTATCTGTAACTGTCATTGCACCTAAAGGAAGGTAGCCAGATGTTAACCCTTTGGCCATAACCATGATATCGGGGGTAACATCATGATGGTCTATCCCAAACATTTTACCCGTTCTTCCGAAGCCACTCATTGTTTCATCATCAATAAGTAAAATGCCATATTTATCACAAATCTTTCTAATTCCCTTAAAATACATTGGGGGATATTTTATACAACCCGAAGAACCAGATTCTCCTTCAAAAAGAATGGCTGCTATACTATCTGGATTTTCAAATTTAATAATACGTTCTAAAGATTCCAATGCTCTTTCTCCACATTGTTCAATAGATGATGAATGCCATGGACAACGATAAGCGTACGGATTCTCAACATGAACTACATTAGGCATAGCCTGACTATCAGCAGCAAAACGTCTTGGATCTCCACTAGCGGTTATTGCTCCATATGTTGCACCATGATATGATCTGTATTGTGTAATAATTTTATGTCGCCCTGTATAGATTCTTGCCAATTTAATTGAATTCTCAATAGCTTCTGCACCAGCAAGTGTAAAAAAAGTTTTAGTTAAATTTCCAGGAGTTATCTCTGCAATTTTTTTTCCTAATTTTCCTCTTACATCAGTTGCCATTCCAGGATAGACGTAACTTACTTCTTTCATTTGTTTCACGACAGCTTCAGTAATTCTTTGATCACCATGTCCAATATTAACATTCATTAATTGTGATGAAAAATCAAGATATTTTTTACCATCTCTATCATAGATGTAAGAACCAATTCCATGAGATGCGTTAATAGGATTTAAATTAGCTTGTTTTGACCAAGAAAACAGCGTGTAATCAAGGTTGTTTTTTATTATATTGTTGTTCATTTTATTTGTACGTAGTATTTAAAAGTAAGTATCTATATTTCAGAATTGAAATAATTACTGATTTTTATTCTTAACTCATCCAATTTGTTTGAGCTTCTGGATTCCATTTGGTTGTAGTCTTCTTATTTTGTGTCCAGAATTCTATAGAACTACGCCCTGTAATGTCACCAACACCAAATTTAGATTCGTTCCATCCTCCAAATGAAAAGGGCTCACGAGGAACCGGAACTCCAATATTTACACCAATCATTCCCGCACTTGCGCGTTCCATAACTTGTTTTGCTAACCCGCCACTTTGGGTAAATACAGCAGCAGCATTCCCATAATTTGAACCATTTTCTATTTCTATAGCTTCGTCTAAATCTTTAGCTCTTATGATTGAAATGACAGGTCCAAAAATTTCTTCGCGCGCTACAGACATATCTGTGGTTACGTAATCTATAATTGTTGGACCTACGTAAAATCCACCTTCTTTTCCTGCCACTGTTGTGTTTCTGCCATCAAGCAGTATTTTTGCTCCATTTTTTTCGGCTTCTGAAATATAACCTTCAATTCGTTCTTTTGCAGCTGCACTAATTACAGATCCTAAATTTTCTCCTGGAATTAATTGCTTAGCATCTTCAACCATTCTATCAATTATATGTTGAATTTTATCTACACCAACCATAACCGATGCCGCCATACAACGCTGTCCTGCGCAACCAGACATGGATGCCACAACATTAGAAGCGGTCATTTCTGGATTGGCATCTGGAAATACTAATAAATGATTTTTTGCACCACCTAGAGCCACACATCTTTTAAGTGTTGAAGTGGCACGTTTGTATACAATTTTAGCAACTTTTGTTGATCCTACAAATGAAACAGCTTTAATATCAGGATGGTCACAAATGGCTTCAACCACTTCTTTTCCGCCATTTACTAAATTAAAAACGCCATCAGGAAGCCCTGCTTCTTTTAATAATTCGGCCATACGAACCGTACTTAAAGGCACTATTTCAGAAGGCTTCATTACCATGGTGTTACCAAGAACTAAAGCATTTGGCATGGTCCAATGTGGTACCATATTTGGAAAGTTAAAAGGAGCAATTGAAGCTACAACTCCAAGTGGTTTGCGTTCAATCCTGCATTCCACACCGTTACTAACTTCTTGAACTTCGTTAACTATTATTTGTGGAATAGAAACTGCAAATTCACATAGTTCCATACTTTTTTCAACTTCTGCTTTAGCTTCACTATAAGTTTTTCCGTTTTCGAGTTGCACTAATTTTGTCAACTCATCCATATTATTTTCAAGAAGGGTTCTGTATCTAAAAAATATTTGAACTCGTTCTTTAAAGGTCATCATAGACCAACTTGGAAATGCGTTTTTTGCCGCCTGAACAGCTTTATCAACATCATTGGCCGTTGATAGCGGAAGAGTTGCAATAACACTTCCATCTGATGGATTTATGACATCCATTTCCTTTTGACCATTCCTTTCAAATTTACCATTTATGAAGTTTTTAACTTCGGAAAGTTGACCTGTTAAATTCATATTGTAGTTTAATTAATTATTTAGAAAAAAAGAATACATTAATAATTTTATCCTTATACAGATAATTATTAATCGTATCTATTCAAATATAAGAAAATAATAATACAATAATTATTTCAGAAACAGCTTTAAACAATTTGAGTTCCTAAAATAATACAACAGAATTCCTTTTAAAATTCTAAAGGTGTAAACTTAAATGTTGCCCCATTAAATAAGCCTTTATCACTTAATTTTAATGATGGAATGACCAATAACGCCATAAATGATAAGGTCATGTAAGGTGCGTGCAAGGTGCTTCCTAATTGCTTTGCCATTTTATCCAATTCAGCATAATTCAATCCAATGGTTTCTCCATCTTGATCACTCATGATACCAGCAACAGGAAGAGGGATAATTTTTTCTTCGGAATTGGAAATTGCACAAATACCACCTTTATTTTCAATGAGTAAGTTCACCGCTTGACAAATAGCTTCATCAGAAACTCCAACGGCAATAATATTATGTGAATCATGACCAACCGATGATGCAATGGCGCCTTCTTTTAATCCGAAGTTTTTTATAAAGGCAATGGCAGGAGCTTGATCCCGATAGCCATCGGGATGATACCTATTGACAACCGTCATTTTTAAAACGTCTTTTTCAATATTTGATACTAAATTTCCGTTACGAATCAAACTATCTAAAATAATCTCATTAGTTACCAATTGCCCTTCCAACGCTTCAATTACCCTGATTTTTTTTGAAGAAGATTCAAAGCTAAAATCTGAAGCCTTCTTTTTATTGGTGTTGAAATTATTCAACACTTTAAATGGAACAGGTTTGATAAGTGATTTTCCGTTATCATAAACCAACTCACCATCAATGTAAGTTTGCAATGTTTTAAAATTGACTAAATCTTCAACCACAATACAATCAGCAAAATCACCTTCTTTAAGTAGGCCCACATCCAGCTTATAATGATTTACAGGATTAACACATGCCGCTTGCAACACTTTGAAAATGTCCATGTTTTTGGCAACGGCTTTGGCACACAATTTATTGATGTGATTGAGCAATAAATCATCCGGATGCTTGTCATCACTACAAAACATGATGTTTTCAAAATGATTCGGCAGCAATCCAATTAACGCTTCAAAATTCTTAGCGGCACTTCCTTCACGAATGAGGACTTTCATTCCCTTTTGAAGTTTTTCCAAGCCTTCTTCAAAAGTAAAACATTCGTGATCTGTTGAAATACCGGCATTTATATATTTTGTAATATCATCCCCTCTTAATCCCGGCGCATGACCATCAACCGGTTTATTATACTGTTTTGCCAGGGCAATTTTTTTCATGACTTCTTCGTCATCAAACAAAACACCCGGGTAATTCATCATTTCAGTCAAATATTTGATGTCTGGATTTTTAAGTAACTCATTAATGGCACCGGAATCAATCACAGCTCCAGCCGATTCAAAACTGGTTGCCGGCACACACGATGGTGCTCCAAAATTAAATTTAAAAGGCACTTTTTTTCCGTTTTCAATCATAAATTCTACCCCTTCCACACCAAGTACATTGGCAATTTCATGAGGATCAGAAACCGTAGCAACCGTGCCATGTTTTACAGCTAAACGCGCAAATTCACTAGGCACCAACATAGAACTTTCTATATGAATATGAGCATCAATAAAACCGGGTAAAATGTAATGATTTACGTCATGTTCCTTTTCTTTAATTTGCGATATCCTGCCATTTAAAATAGTGATTTCCCCTTTAAAAATTCGTTTGTTATGTATATCAACAATATGGCCTTGTAGCTTCATTCCCCTCTGTCTTTCATATATCTCTCCAAAAGAGAGAATTTATTTTAATTCTATTCTTAAAATCTGTTTTGTATGTTCCGTTATTTTAAATCGTTCATCGGGTCTTTTTCCCAGTACCCAAACAATGTCATTGCCTGACATTAATAACCAAACGTGTTCCTTTTCAAATAATGATAATTTCTCGTCTTTCAAGTATTTACTCAACTTCTTTTTCCCTTTCATCCCCAGCGGATAAAAATAATCACCTTCCTCCCATTTTCTTAATTTCAGCGGAAAATTTACTAGGGTTTTATCAACATAAATTAAATGGGATGCCGTTTTAGTAATATCATCAACTGTTTCAAAACACAAAATCCCTAACGGCATTTCTACCTTTTTATCGTCTTCAGAAATTGAAATAACTTGATTTGGTTCTTCAGTTTTTATTTCGGTTAAAATCAAAAAATCCCGATCCTTTAATAATCTATGCGAAGGTGAAAAAAGTTGTTTCCCGGATTGCGCATCCAATAAATTAACAACATCGGTCCATTCCGTAAACCCATAATCTTTCAAAATCTCATGAAGATATGCTTTAGGGTTGTTGAGTTTTTTAAATTCTGAAATTTTAAATTTTATTTCGGTATTGTCAATTGATTCAATCGATCGTTTTAACACGGCATTTACACGTTCCTCAACAATATCAGCCGTATCATTTAAATTATTAAGTGTTGTTTGAAAGTTTTGCAGCAAATTGGGATTGATACTTTTCAATATAGGAATCACATCATGCCTTAATTTGTTGCGCATATATTTAGTGGAAACATTGCTACTGTCTTCTCTCCATTTCAGTTTTTTATCTTTGGCATACACCTCAATATCTTGTCGGGAAAAAGGCAATAACGGCCTCACAATATTACCATTTATTTCAGGAATTCCTGTCAAACCATCTAAACCGGTACCTCTGGATAAATTAATTAAAAAAGTTTCCAAATTATCATCGGCATGATGTGCTGTCAATATATAATCAAAATTTAACTGTTCAGACAATTCTTGAAACCAATTATAACGCAACTCCCTGGCCGCCATTTGAATAGATTGCTTATATTCATCGGCATAAGCCATGGTGTCAAAGCTTTCAATAAAAACTTCTAAATCTAAATTTTCAGCAAGTTGTAAAACAAAATCTTCATCGGCATCACTTTCATCGCCTCTTAAATTAAAATTACAATGTGCTAAAGCGATATTTAAACCTGATTTACAACACAAATGTGTAAGCACAACACTGTCCAACCCGCCAGAAATAGCGACAAGAAGTTTTCCTTTCTTTAAAAAAGAAAGCGAGGTATTCATATGATTTTGAAAAAGCTCAATCATATTTCAAATATACAACATTGAATTAGGCATTTATATCAACTTGTTAATATAAAATGATAGATATCATGATTTCTATTTAAAAAAATAAGTATCTTAAAGGAGTTAATTTTAAATACTTTATTATGTGTTCAATAGAAAAATTAAACGATAAAGCCACAAAAACGGCGTTTGATAAAAGAGTGATTTCAGCAACTCAATATTTATATCCCTTTGTGAATCATAGACTTTATATAGCTGAATCAACAGGTATCATTCCAAAAAATATGTATTCACCAAATGGAATTATTGATGAAAGTATTGCCCAATTATATGAACATGGGTATGACATTGACAGCAGCGTATCATCCATTAAAATACAACTGTTCAAATTTGCCAGTTCATATATAGATTCACTTTTTAAAAAAGAAGCGTTTCATAAAGACACCACCAGTACTAGTTCTATTTTAGAAGAAGAACTTGATGATTTGGAAGAAAAATATACCATTGATGCGGATTGGGATTTTGTTATGAATGAGGAATTAAATGATATTTCATACCAGCAAGACCATAAGCATAAACACTTATTTTTATATGACGACCATAATAATTCAGTTTTAAATGCCTTTGAAATTGAGGATCTGTCATCCAATAAATCTAAACAGCTTATAGGAAGTCTTTACAGTTGGTTGCCTTTTAACGTGTCCAATATCATTGACTTACTGGTTTTTGGAAAATTAAGATTTGAAGAAATTGCAAAAGTAAAATCAATTGAAGTAAAACGTGTTGAACACATTTATGAAGAAGTAAAAAGTAAATTCAAAGATCATATTGACTGATGTTCTAAAACCTCGCGCATGGCTTTTGCTTTTACCAGACACTCTTCATATTCTTTGATGGGGTCGCTTTTAGCAGTAATAGCACCGCCAACAGAATAGGATATGTATTTTTTGGTTTTGTTATATAAAATACTTCTAATGACCACATTAAAATCAAAATCGCCTTCAGGAGAAAAATAACCCACGGCACCAGAGTATAACCCGCGTTTGGTTTCTTCCAAATGTTCAATAATTTTCATGGCTGATATTTTGGGAGCACCTGTCATGCTTCCCATTGGGAATGTGCTTCTTATCACATCAACGGGATGTACGTTTTTATCAATTTTTGATGATACTGTTGAAATCATTTGATGCACCTGATGAAAGGTGTAAACTTTACATAATTCTTCAACACGCACACTGCCTTTAAGAGCCGTTTTTGATAAGTCATTCCGCATCAAATCCAGAATCATGATGTTTTCACTTCGCTCCTTTTCATCCTGAGACAAATCCTTTTTTAGTTGCTCATCTTCAACAGAATTTAAGGATCGTTTAGCAGTTCCTTTTATAGGTTGGGAAATAATGGTTTGACCTTGCTTTTTTAAATAACGTTCAGGAGAGGCTGATATTAAATACAAATCCATAACCTTTAAAAAAGTAGCAAAAGGTGGTTTTGAAATACGATTGAGTTCAAAATAGGTTTCCAAAGGATTTATAATAGTATCTTCAGCATAAAACTCCTGACAGAAATTGGCTTCATATATATCACCTCTGTGAATATGTACCAACATGTTATTTACCTTTTCAAAATAGGCATTTTTATGAATACGTAATTTTATTTTTATTGAATTATTACTATTTTCATTAAGGTTTTGGTTGATATTTTGGATAGCTTTTAAATCTTTTCCCAAAGAATTTTCTACCCTTTTTAAATACTTTATTTCAACTTGATTTCCTTTAAAAAGAAAAAGTTTTTTTGGTTGGAAAAAATATAATTCAGGAAACTGTAATCCATCAAAATTTTGGGATTGTAAATTTTCGACATCATTTTTTAAATCATAGGTTAAATAACCAAAAATCCAGTCCTTACATTTAGTTTGATACTGTTTAAGATTATCAAAAGCTTGATTATAATTTGAATGAATACTACTATTGGCATCAACTGCCAAAACAGCATCATAATTGGAATACGCTTGCTGATAATTATTTGAATCTAACCACACCACTTCACCAAACTGTTGGCTCCAAAACAATATGTTTTGTTTAAATGATTCCGGGTTCTCAATATTATAAATATACTTTGTTCTCAATCATAAAAATTATAGGGTAAAGTTAGTTAGATTCATTAAAAAATTACAAATTTTGCATATTAGTTTTAATAAAGCATATGTACACATTAGAAAATAACAAACTTAAAATAGCTATAAAAAAAATTGGTGCCGAGTTATGCCAAATTTCATCTATAAAGAACATTAATGAATTTATGTGGGATGCAAACCCAGCTATTTGGGCTAACCATGCGCCCATTTTATTTCCCATTATAGGCGCCTTAAAACAGGATAGCTATTATTTTGAAAACAAAAAGTATTCACTTGGTAAACATGGATTTATTCGAAATAATGAAGACATTATTTTACATGAACAAACTCAAAATAGCCTGACGTTTAAACTTTCAGAGAATGAAAATACTTTAAAATCTTACCCTTTTAAGTTTGAATTTTATATAACCTACAAGCTCATAGACAATGTCATTGAAGTAGTACACACGGTTAAAAATTGTGATATTCAAACCATGTATTTTTCACTTGGTGGTCATCCGGCTTTTAAGTGCCCATTGTATAGCGATGAAAATTATGAAGACTATTTTTTGGAGTTTGAACATGTTGAAAATTCAGTTAGACATCTAATTAATATGGAAATTGGGTTAATTTCTTCAAGTACCAACCCTGTTTTTAATCATTCAAATAAAATTAGTTTAACCCATGATTTATTTAATGAAGACGCCCTTGTTTTTAAAGATTTAAAATCCAGAAAAGTGACTTTAAAAAGCGGTACTTATGGCGCTATATTATCGCTTCATTTTAAAGAATTTCCGTATTTTGGAATTTGGGCAAAACCTAATGGAAATTATGTTTGCCTTGAACCTTGGCTAGGAGTTGCAGACCCTGAAAACACAAATCAAGACTTAAAAACAAAAGAGGGCATATTATCTTTGAAGCCAAAAGAAACGTTTGCAGCAACGTATCGTATTGAAATTCACAACAATCATCTGGTTTAAATAGGAATATTAACCTTAACTTTGCCAGTTAAATTAAAATTGTGAATTTCATCTGACGGAAATTATTTGTTTTTTATCTGACAGATGTAATTCGCTTTTATAATTTAAAGATACACTAGTATTTATTATGACTCATTTCAAAGATTTAAATTTAAACACCCCTTTATATAACGCCTTAGAAGATTTAGGGTTTACAACGCCAACGCCCATTCAAGCGGAAGCTTTTAATGTGGTAAGTTCAGGAAAAGATATGGTTGGTATTGCCCAAACGGGAACCGGAAAGACCTTTGGCTATATGCTACCTATTCTTAAAAATTTAAAATTTTCAACACAAGATGCACCCCGGATTTTAATTTTAGTGCCAACTCGCGAATTGGTTGTACAGGTTGTTGATGATATTGAAAATCTTTCTAAATACATGAATATCCGTGTTTTAGGAATTTATGGAGGCACCAATATTAACACACAAAAAAAAGCTATTGCTGACGGATTGGATATTTTGGTAGCAACTCCGGGACGCTTTTATGATTTAGCCTTGAGCAGAGTCCTACAGCTTAAATCCATCCAGCGATTAGTGATTGATGAAGTGGATGTGATGTTGGATTTAGGATTCAGGCATCAGCTCATAAATATTTTTGATATTTTACCAGAACGCAGGCAAAATATCATGTTTTCTGCAACCATGACGCATGATGTTGATGTGATGATTTCTGAATTCTTTAAAAGCCCTGAACGTGTTTCCATTGCCGTTTCTGGGACACCTCTTGAGAATATTTCACAACACCGCTATACCGTTCCTAATTTTTATACCAAGGTAAATTTACTTGTACATTTATTACAAGACGAACATACATTTAATAAAGTATTGATTTTTATTGGCTATAAAAAATTGGCTGATTTGCTTTTTGAGAAACTGGAAACAACTTTTCCTGATTCTTGTTGTGTCATCCATTCCAACAAAACACAAAATTACAGACTTCGAAGTATTGAGCAATTCAGAAATGGGGAAAACAGGATTTTATTGGCCACTGATGTCATGGCACGTGGTTTGGATATTGACAGTATTTCTCATGTTATAAATTTTGATACCCCAGATTTTCCTGAAAACTACATGCACAGAATTGGTAGAACAGGTCGTGCAGAACGTGAAGGCGAATCCATTCTATTTTCAACAGAAGCAGAACTTGAATCTTTAGAGAAGATTGAAGAACTTATGAATTTACCCATTCCTTTTACAGAGCTACCCGAGGAGGTTGAAATCTCAACTGAATTAATTGAAGAAGAGCGCCCGCAAATAAAAGAACATCATAATCCCATAAAAAGAAACATGGATGAAGCTGGGGCGGCCTTTCATGAAAAATCTGAAAAAAATTCTAAAGAAAACCTGGGTGGTTCTTATAAATTTAAAATTGCAGCGAAGTACAAAAAGCCAAAAACCAGAGGTGATAAAAATTACAATAAACGGAATAAGAAGTAGCTTTTTTAATCATTTATTTTGGGGTTGATTTTTATTCCGTTTATCTGTATCGGTTATGAGTAATTGCAAAGTTTAGTGGTTAACATAAAATATGTTTACAAATCTGAATTTTCAAGTCCTTCTCAATATTAACACAATTGAATCTTTGTATAAACAGTCCTTTCTATACTCTTAAAATCTTTTCCATTGCTTTACCTTTCGCCAGTTCATCTATCAACTTGTCTAAATATCTAATCTTTTGCATGAGTTTGTCTTCGATTTCTTCTACACGATATCCGCATATTACTCCCGTAATTTTAGAAACATTGGGGTTTATTTGTGGTGCGTTTTTAAAAAAAGATTCAAAATCAGTTTTATTATCTATTAGTTGTTGCAACGATTTTTGATTATATCCTGTTAACCAATAAATGATGGCATCTACCTCTCCCTTGGTACGACCTTTCTTCTCCGCTTTTTGAATATAGTGCGGATAAACACTCGCGAATGACATTTTAAATACTCTTGAGTTATTCACTGTTCTTAAATATTTTATACATATACTATTTAGTCAAAACGTTTAATCAAGGTATATTTGACTAAAATGAGTCAAACAAATTTAGACTTTTTAAGATTTAAAATCAATTTGGTTTATATGAAATTTAAACAAGCTTAATATCTGCTATAAACAAAAAAAATCCAAATGAATAAAATGGGTTTAATAAAGTATCTTTACAAAAGCATTATTTAACTGTTAATATTAAGTATCCTATCACAACACTTTAGCGAATTGTTGAGGTTTTCTTTTTAAGTCTTTAATGTGTATGATGAAACCCAAATGACTAGCTAAATACCTGTAAATACCAATTAATAATTTTAATCTTACGTTTTGCTTATTTCATCACGCTGCAATTCGTTTCAATTCAAAAAAATATGGCTTCACCACAAATGGGAAAAATTGGAAATGCAGAAATGAAGGTAAATAGACCCGAGCCCATTGTTTCAGAAAAACAATTAGCATTATTTAATATTTCTACAGATGTTAAGCTTACCATAAGAACCTTAGAGGCTGGGAAACCTGTATTAATTACCGCATTTTATAGTAACGGATTGTTACTTCTCAAGGAGTTGGATAAGCATCTTAAAAGAAGGTTGCCCAATAAGTCATTTCAAGAGCAACGTGCGTTTCGGTCTCAATATCATAAACTGTCAAATCTTATTTTAATAGAAATTGTAGATCATAAATTGGCAGTGAAAAAAGCGCCTTCTATTGGTTGGTTAGAAAAGTTGTATCCAGAAACCAGTGATTTCCTATTATCCTTTGCTCAAGTACAAGGACTCAATAGTGCGTGGCAATGGTACCAAAATGGGATTTTGACTCCTGTATTACGAAATAAAATACACCCCTATTACGGCACTTATTTCCCTACCCGTTTTGATCATTTGATACTTTTTGACAATTGGTTAAAACATTATGAAGGACCAAAAAAGTCTGCAATGGATGTTGGTATTGGGTGTGGTGTACTTTCTTTTCAAATGATAAAGCATGGTTTTCAAAAGGTTTTTGGAACAGATACAAACCCAAATGCCATTGTTGGGCTTACTGAGTTTATGGGAGACACAAAACTGTCCAGAAAGATAGAATTAGATTTTGGTCATCTTTTTGGCAAGTGGGAAAAACAAACTGAGTTGATTGTATTTAACCCGCCTTGGTTGCCAAAATCCCATGATTTAAATAGAATGGATGAAGCTATTTACTACAATGAAAACTTATTCCCTGATTTTTTTTCTGCAGCAAAGCAACTGCTTTTACCAAATGGAAAACTTGTACTGTTATTCTCAAATTTGGCACAAATAACAGATGTAACAAAAGAACACCCAATAGAAAAAGAACTAGCAGAAGGTGGGCGATTTAAATTACTAAACTGTTTTAAAAGAACCGTGAAAGCAGCTTCTGATAAAACAAAGAGAGATCAGCACTGGCGTTCTTCTGAAAAAGTGGAACTTTGGGAATTAACACACAAGTAAATTTGTACTAAGGAACAAGGTTATTTAAAAAGGAAAAGTTGCAGTTTTCACAGTCCCTAATTATTGAAATGCTATGATATCAAAAACCCAATCATTCATCCAATATGGCATCAACATCAGATTTTAACGCCTCATAGGTTTCATAACTTTCAAATCTAAAATCCCTCTTTTTCCCTTTAATAATGAGCGTTGCAGGCAATGCGCCATACCAAGATTCATCAATTTTCTCAGTCCATTTTGAATAGTTTTGATCTTTAAGAATCATAACTTCCTGTACAATGCCGTGTTTCTTTACAAATGGATAAATTCGACTTTCAAGTTGTGTCACATCATCCAAGAGCTAATAAGTAAAATTCTTATTTTCTTATTTTTGAATTCTGATTCTAATTTGTTAAAAAGTGGCATCTCCTTAATGCAAGGCGGACAATAAGTTGACCAAAAATTCAGAACTAACAATGTATCTTTTTCAGAATCAATAATGGATTGAAGTTCTGAAAACTGTTCCAGAATTTCTATGGTAGCATTCTTATCTGTAACTTTTGATTTGCAAGATGTAAATAAAAGAGTTACAATCAATATTGGTAAAAAAGATTTCATAGTAGCTTCCACTTATTTTTTCAACTCAAATATACCTTTTTGACTACAAATTGTTAAACAGAATTAGAAACACTTATAAACAAAAAAATCCCTTTCCAAATGAATGAAAAGGGATATGTAAAGAGTTAGTTTAAAAACCAGATTTGAAACCAACCAAAACCCTAATTATAAAAATTAGTCCTGAATTTTTATTTGGCTCTCTACAATGTCTTTATTTAGTAAAAAATCTCATGTTTTAATAATAACATTATTTTTTCTTCAGGAGAAATTAACTCAAAGTCAACATTCATACCAAGAAGGTTATGATCATTGTCATCAACGTCCTTTAAATTTTCAACTTTATGATAATCTACAGCCTGTATATCAATAATTAGAAAAATTCTTCAGACAAACAGTTTATTTATTGGACGTGCAAAATTAAGATAAGTCACACTTAAAAACGTTATTTATATTAAATATTTCAAAAAAATTAAAAATTACTTTTTATTATATGATTAGTTCCTATTTAAAATGTAACATTCTGTCTTATTAAAATAAAGGTATAACAAATCATTTATTAATTACATTTTTATCAAAAAAAAGTGATTAAAATTATTGATAAATACCTTCCATTTATATCCTGATAAAGAATGAAAACCTTAAATTTGCTGCTGATTTACATCAATTATTATTGATTATGGATGAATCTGAAAAAATTATAAATACTGCCAATTTACTTTTAGAGATTTCATCTCTTTTAATGGTTTCTGGTGCCAATACCAACAGAACTAATTTAAGTATTGACAGGTTTGCCTCGGTTTTAAATTTTAAAGCGTCTAGTATGATAAGTCATAAAACCATCATTATGACTTTAGAAGATGAAGAAACAAATTTAAGTTGTACCAGAGTTCAAAATCTACCTCCATACGCTATTAACTTTACCATTATTTCTGAAATTAGCAAAGCAAGTTGGAATGCCATTAGTGATAATTGGACTTTGGAACAAATAGCGAATGAAATTGAACGGATTAAACATACAAACCGCTATCCAAGAATCATTATTCTTATTGCTGTAAGCTTAGCAGGAGCAGGATTTTGTAATATTTTTAAAGGAGATTATATAAACATGTTGGTCGCATTTGTTAGTACTTTTATGGGTTTGTTTATTTTTCAGGAAACTCATAAAATTAAATACAATTTATACTTAAGAATATTCTCTGGAGCCTTTGTTGCGTCATCAGTAGCATCAGTTGGTATTCTTTATCATATTGGGGAACAACCACAAAGTGCCTTGGCAACGTCCATTTTGTTTTTGGTTCCTGGTGTTGCATTAATAAATTCATTTACCGATTTACTTGAAAATAATATGTTGAATGGAATAGTGCGATTTACACATGGCTTAATGACTGTTTTAGCAATGGCCATTGGTTTATTTTTAGCTATGTATCTTTTTCAAATAAAATAATATGATAGAAATTATATTAAAATTATTAGAATTATCCTTTTGGTCTGGCATTGCCGCCGTTGGTTTTGGCTTGTTGTTTAACGTACCAAAAAGTTCTGTTTTTACTATTTTTATTTTGGGTTTTGGAGCCGGTTTTATAAAATTTTTGTTAATCCATTTTAACGTGCATGTAGTGCTTGGCAGTTTTTTAGCAGCCCTATTTGTGGGATTTATTTGTATTCCTTTAGCACATAAAATTCATCATCCACCAGTTGTTTTTTCAATACCACCAGTCATACCAATGATTCCGGGTTATTTTGCTTATGAAACCATATTGTCTATTATGAATTTTATTTTTATGGAAGATGATATTACTAAAAGAATCACATTAATTGATGCTATTTTTACCAATGGATTTAATATGATTTTTATTTTAATTGCACTTACACTTGGTGTATCTTTACCTATGATATTGCTAACAAAAAATACGGTGAAAAAATTGGACAACTAGTCATTATATTCTATAATGCATGAAACCTTTATTTAAATGAAAAAACTAGTAACATTTATATTAACACTATCTCTTTTTTGTTCTTTTAGTTTAAGAGCTTCTGATGATTGGAGCGCCACAGGACATCGTGTGGTTGGTCAAATTGCCGACCAATATTTAACATACAGAACCAAAAGAAAAATAAAAAAATTACTCAACAACCAGTCCCTGGCTTTGGTTTCTACCTATGCAGATGATATTAAATCGGATAAACGTTTTAATGATTTTTACTCCTGGCATTATATTAATATGCCATTAGAATCAAATTATGAAGATTCAGAAAAAAGTACTAGCGGTGATTTGGTTACTGGTATTAATTATTGTATCAAAATCATTAAAGACGAATCGTCTTCAAAAGAAGACAAGGTGTTTTATTTGAAATTATTAATTCATTTTATTGGTGACTTGCATCAACCCTTGCACGTTGGCCTGGTTGAAGATAGAGGAGGTAATGATTTTAAATTACAATGGTTTTACAAAGACTCTAATTTACATAGTGTTTGGGATAGAGAAATGATTGATAGCTTTGGAATGAGTTATAGTGAACTAGCGGAAAATGCCGATTATTTAAATAAAAATCAAGTTAAAACCATACAAGCAGGCAGCCTGATTGATTGGGTAAATGATACGCATAAAATCACAAGGGAAGTCTATGCACATGTAAAACCTAATGAGAACTTACGTTACAGTTATTCTTATGATAATTTTGAAACTGTTAGGTCTCAGTTGCAAAAAGGTGGTATTAGACTTGCCAAAATACTTAACGACTTATTTTAATAAAAAAGGTTTACCAAAAAGTCGTCATTGCGAGTCCCGATAGCTATCGGGAGAAGCAATCTGAAAATTATAAGTTGTTGACTGACAGATTACTTCGAAATAAAAATTTCTCGTAATGACGGTTAATGTATACTTTTTAGATAGCTTTTTTAATTTGTAGTTTTATCCAAATTAAATATGCAAAGCTCTATCTTCAGTTGCTGCCAACGCCGCTTCTTTAATGGCTTCAGTATACGTTGGATGCGCATGAGACATTCTTGCAATATCTTCAGCACTGGCTCTAAATTCCATAGCTACAACAGCTTCGGCAATCATGTCAGCAGCACGGGCACCAATCATATGTACACCTAAAACCTCATCGGTTTTTTTGTCCGCAAGAATTTTTACAAATCCATCAATATCCATACTGGCCCTGCTTCTTCCCAAAGCACGCATTGGGAATTGACCCACTTTATAATCTGCTTTCGCTTCTTGTAATTGTTCTTCCGTTTTTCCAACACTAGCTACTTCAGGCCATGTATAAACCACACCCGGAATTAAATTATAATCAATATGTGGTTTTTGTCCAGCAATCGTTTCTGCAACAAAAACTCCCTCTTCTTCAGCTTTATGAGCTAACATAGCCCCTTTTACCACATCACCAATGGCATAAATATTATTTACAGAAGTTTGTAAATGATTATTCACTTCAACTTGCCCACTATCTGTCAGTTTAACACCTGCAGCTTCAATATTTAAGCCATCTGTATAAGGACGGCGACCAACGGACACTAAACAATAATCTCCTTTAAAAGTAACTTCTTCACCTTTTTTATTATCAGCTTTTACTATGACTTCATTACCTTTTCTTTCAACTGACTTGACTTTATGAGATACTTCAACAGAAAATTTTGCTTTTTTGAAAACTTTGTTTAACTCTTTGGATAAGCCTGCATCCATGGTTGGAATAATCCTGTCCATATATTCTATAACAGTTACTTCAGCACCAAGACGTCTGTACACCTGTCCTAATTCCAAACCAATAACTCCCCCACCAATAACAATTAAATGTTTCGGGATTTCTTTTAACTTTAATGCTTCTGTAGATGTGATGATACGTTCTTTATCTACTTTAATAAATGGCAAACTTGATGGTTTACTTCCAGTAGCTATAATGATATTTTTAGCTTCAATTTCAATCGTTTTTTTTCCTTTAATTGAAATATGGGTAGCATCTTTAAAACTTCCTAACCCTTCATACACATCAATCTTATTTTTCTTCATTAAGAAATCAATGCCACCAGTTGTTTGGTCAACCACAGCTTGCTTACGCGTAATCATCTGCTTTAAATTTACCTTAATTTCTCCTGGAATATCGATGCCGTGTTCTTGAAAATGCTTCAAAGCATCTTCATAATGATGAGATGAATCTAAAAGTGCTTTACTGGGTATGCAACCTACATTTAAACACGTGCCACCAAGCGTGGTATATTTCTCGATTATGGCAGTTTTCATTCCTAATTGTGCACAGCGAATGGCTGCTACATATCCTCCAGGGCCAGACCCAATTATGGCTACATCGTATGAATTCATAAGATAATTGTGATATTTAATTAATAAAAATTGAAAACAAAAATACAAATGTTTTGCGGGTAGGCAATAAAAAAAGTGAGCATAATATAGCTCAGTTCTTCTTTCTTATTAAGTTAAAGGGTCTTAAATGTAAAGTAACAAATTACAATTTTTCCTTTTCTATTATATCATTTAATACCCACTCCAATTCCGTGTCCTTTTGTAATTTTCTGTCTTCAATTGTTGGAATTATTTTAATTTCCGGGATAATTCCGTAACCATCCGGTAATTGCTTTTCTGGCGCTTCAATTTGCATTAAACCCATTCTAATTTTAAGCTTTGATGTAGGTAATTGATAAACCCTATAAATACCTGCTACGGTTCCATTATAGGCGCCTCCAGTTTCTTCACCCACAAATGTGGCCCTTTTATTGGCTTGTAAATGTGTTGACAATATGGAAGAAGCCGAAAACGAATTACCGTTTATTAGTACATACAAGTTCCCTTTATAATTTAAGGGTTTTGGCTTCCTTAAATTGGCATATTTAAACTTATAATAGAGTTTACCATCGTGCTTTTTTGTATGAATTAAATTGTGAACGATTATTAGTGGTGAAAGTACAATACTTGCCACTTTAAGTCCGTTTGGCGTCGTATTACTCATTAAATATTTTAAAAATGGGATTCGGCTATTGACTTCACTTTCATTTATAAACCGATAATCTTTATCCGTCAAAAAGGAATACAGGTAATCAATTTCCGAAATGCGCCCGCCGCCATTATCCCTTAAATCTAAGATTAGATATTTTGTTTTTGCAGGATCTATTTTTGAGAAACTTTCCTTATAAAACTTTTTATATGGTCCATTAACAAAATCCCTGATTTTCATAAACCCAACGGTGCTATCCTGACCTATAAACCTAAAATTCCTTGAATACGTTTTTTGACGCAATAAAAAACCGTGTTTCCTGTTATACTTGCGCTTCTGTTTACTGGCCAATCTGTTTAATTGCTTTTCTTCTTTCGATATTTTTTTTGGCTTTATGGTTTTTGCAGAATCTTTATCAATATTTTTTTTCTCTTTTTCTATGCGCCTTAGCGTTTTTGTAAATAATGAATCCCTGTTTTTAAAAGTAATACTTAAACTATCTAAAAACCCTTTGTCTTTATAATAAAAAGTTGAAAAGTTATGTGCTACAAATCTATTATAAAGCGTTTTGTTATAGCCATCTGATGAAAAAAGTGTTTTGTATGCATCCATCAAATTAGATACTGGTTCATCTTCTATTTTTAAAACTTCGCTTTCAACCATAGAGGAATCTTTTCCCAGCGTGTTTTTTACCCAAAGTTTATTTTGTAAATATTCAAAGTTCAGGTCATAAAATTCAAATGGGCGTTTTTTTAATTGCTTCGTCTCCTTTTTAGTAAACCTTTTATTTGCTGAACTTACTGAAATATGTCCTTGTTTAACATTGGATACAACTGGTGCTAATTTTTTATAAAACCGACGGGAATCCAAAGGCTCTGTAATAGAAGCTTTTAAACTATCAAATTTATAATCTAAAACTTCTTTTGGAGTATATTGATAAAGCTTGGGGTGATTTCTTTTCAACTGAATATAAACTTTATCTACATCATTTTGCAACTCTTTTACTGAATGCAATTTGGTAATCTGTTTATTATATTCTTTAACACTTCGGCAGGATGTTAATGTTACTAAAACCAAAGAAAACAAATACAGTTTTTTCATAAAATAAATATCGTTTTCTATTAAATCATTCAAACACGTATGCTAATGTACTCATATCAATAAGAAATAAAAGTGCTTTAAATATTCTTTAACTTTTAAATTTAGTTTGTTATTTACAAAGAAACTAATAATGCGTCAACGTAAAATTATGTAGATTTGTGCTCATGCAAAAAAACATTAATATACAAAATAAAAAAGCACGCTTTCTATATGAAATATTAGATAAGTACACGGCTGGTATTGTATTAACAGGGACAGAAATTAAATCTTTACGCAATAGTAAAGCGTCTATTACTGAAAGTTTTTGTGAGTTTAATGAGCAAGGTGAACTGTTTGTAATTAACATGACGATTGAAGAATATATTTATGGGACCTATTACAATCATAGACCCAAAGCTGAAAGAAAACTACTTTTAAATAAAAAAGAACTTAAAAAACTATATAAAGAAGTCCAAAATACGGGATTAACCATTATTCCTTTAAAATTATTTATTAATGACAAGGGCTATGCCAAATTAAATATTGCGTTAGCAAAAGGAAAAAAATTATTTGATAAGCGTGAAACTATAAAAGACCGGGATAACAAGCGGAATCTAGATAGAATCAAGAAAATATATAAATAATAAATTACACATAAGTTCTTCAAATTAAGACGTCAAAAATGAAAAAACTCATTATAATAATAATCATCTTTTCTTTTTCAATACAAGTAAAAGCGCAAGATAAACCTGTAACATCTGAAATTGATTCTACAGACATTCATGTTATTGACAGTTCAAAAGTTAAAACGCTTGATAGTACCATTAAAACATTATACAGTGTCATTTCAGGTGAAAAAGGTGTAAAAAGAAACTGGAAACAATTTAGATTTTTATTTAAGCCCGATGCTAAATTAATTCCTTCTGGAAAAGATCATGATGGCGTTTTTAAAACACGGTATTTGTCTCCTGAAGAATATATATTGAGCTCCAGGGAATGGCTTGTTGAAAACGGTTTTTTTGAAAAGGAAATCCATAGAACAGTAAATACCTTTGGAAATATATCTCAGGTTTTTAGCACCTATGAATCTTTTAAAAGTGAGTCTGATGAAAGACCTTTTATGAGAGGGATCAATAGCATTCAATTATTATTTGATGGTTCACGCTGGTGGATTATAAATGTTTACTGGACTCAAGAAACTCAAGATAATCCTATTCCTAAAAAATATTTACCAAAAAGCTAACATTTAATTTGTTAGCGTTAATTGTGTTACCAATATTTCTAAATCTTATCCTCTAACAAAGGTACAAACCGAAATTCCCCAAACTCATGATGTTCAAATTCTTTGATATCATTTCTTATAAAAAGGGTCATAATTTGCACATCTTCACCAACAGGAATCACCAACCTTCCTCCTATTTTTAGCTGACTTAATAATGGTTTAGGAACAAATGGAGCCCCTGCTGTTACTACAATACTATCAAATGGCGCTTCTTCTTCAAGCCCCATATAACCATCACCAAATATTAATTTTTTGGGTCTGTAACCTAATTTAGGAAGAAATATTTTGGTTTTTTTAAACAATTCTTGCTGCCTTTCAATACTAAAAACTTTAGCACCTAACTCACATAAAACTGCCGTTTGATACCCACTACCTGTGCCAATTTCAAGAATTTTGTCCCCAGGTTTAACATCTAATAATTCTGTTTGAAAAGCAACTGTATAAGGTTGTGAAATCGTTTGGTCTGCTGCAATAGGGAATGCTTTATCCTGATAGGCATGATCTAAAAAACCAGAGTCCATAAACAAATGCCTGGGCACATTACTGATAGCTTTTAAAACCTTTTCCTCTTTAATTCCTTTGGTTTTTATTATATGAACCAATTTCTGCCTTAATCCTTTATGCTTAAATGTATCTTTCAATGGTGGTTATCTTTTCAAGTCTAAAATTAGTTAAACATTTTAGCTAAATGCAATTAAATCTGACTAAATTTTTGATGATTTTAAAGGAAAAATTAGTGTGATATTATGAATTTCATCCTTTAAATATGCTATTTTTGTTGAAAATCTAAAGAAAAATGCTCAAAGCTGGTGTTCTTGGTGCTGGTCACCTTGGAAAAATTCATTTAAGACTCCTCAACCAATCTGAAAAATATAACCTCATAGGATTTTATGATGCCGATTCTGAAAATGCCAAAAAAGTTGTGGCTGAATTTGGATATAAATACTTTCCAACTGTTGAAGAATTAATTGATGCCGTGGATGTTGTAGATATTGTTACCCCGACACTTTCACATTTTGAATGTGCCAAACAGTCCATTGCAAAAGGGAAACATATTTTTATTGAAAAGCCCATCACAAACACTGTTGAGGAAGCTGAAAAAATTAGAGCGTTATTAGCTAAAAATCAAGTAAAAGGTCAGGTTGGTCATGTAGAGCGATTTAATCCGGCATTTTTAGCTGTGAAAAATGACATTCATAATCCTATGTTTATTGAAACTCATAGATTGGCTGAATTTAATCCACGAGGTACAGATGTTCCTGTAGTTTTAGATTTAATGATTCATGATATAGATATTATTTTAAGTGTCGTTAAATCAAAAGTAAAACATATTTCTGCAAGTGGCGTATCGGTTATTAGTGATACACCAGATATTGCTAATGCACGTATTGAATTTGAAAATGGTTGTGTAGCCAATTTAACAGCAAGCAGAATTTCATTAAAAAGCATGCGAAAGTCACGTTTCTTTCAAAAAGACGCCTACATTTCGGTTGATTTTCTGGAGAAAAAATGTGAGGTTGTTAAAATGAAAGATGCCCCTGAAATTCCAGGGGATTTTGATATGATTCTTCAAAATGCTGAAGGCGCTAAAAAACAAATCTATTTTGATAACCCTGCTATCACTGGCAATAATGCCATTCTTGATGAATTGGAATCGTTCGCAGATGCCATAAATAACAACACAAAACCGGTAGTAACCCTTCATGATGGCACAGAAGCCTTACGGATTGCTACTGAAATAATAAATTGTTTTTAAATAAAATTTTATAATGAAAAATGTCGCAGTTATTGGCGCTGGAACCATGGGAAACGGTATTGCTCATGCCTTTGCTCAAAGCGGATTTAGAGTTCAGCTTATTGATGTTAATGAATCTGCTTTAAAAAAAGGTATAGATACCATAATCAAAAATTTGGATAGAATGGTGAGTAAAGGAACCATTACTGAAGCTCAAAAGCAAGAAACCTTATCAAATATTACAACGTTTACAAATATTAATGAAGGTGTTGAATATGCAAGTTTAGTTGTTGAAGCCGCTACTGAAAACATAGACTTAAAACTAAAAATTTTCAAACAGTTAGATGAAGCGTGCCCGGAAGGAACCATTCTTGCAACCAATACATCATCTATTTCAATCACTCAAATTGCTTCGGTAACTTCAAGACCAGATCATATTATTGGTATGCATTTTATGAATCCGGTGCCAATTATGAAATTAGTAGAAATCATAAGAGGTTATAATACCAGCGATGAAGTTACTAAGATTGTTATGGATCTTTCAAAAACATTAGGTAAAATACCTGTAGAAGTGAACGATTACCCTGGTTTTGTTGCCAATAGAATATTAATGCCAATGCTTAATGAATCTATTGAAACCCTTTATAATGGGGTTGCTGGTGTCTATGAAATTGATACGGTAATGAAACTTGGTATGGCACACCCCATGGGGCCATTGCAATTGGCAGATTTTATAGGGTTAGACGTCTGTTTATCCATATTAAATGTGATGTATGATGGTTTTAAAAATCCTAAATACGCGCCATGCCCACTATTGGTAAATATGGTTCGGGCCGGAAAATTAGGCATCAAGTCTGGTGAAGGGTTTTATGATTATTCTGAAAGTAAAAAAGCTGAGAAAATTGCTTCGCAATTTCTGAAGTAATATATTAATGTCATTGCGAAACTTTTGAAAAAAGTTGTGGCAATCTCTTTGCTTTAAAAAGATTACCACGTCGTTTTACTCTTCGTAATGCCTAGAAAAAAAACATGGCAAAAGTAATCCCATTTAAAGCAGTTCGTCCTACTCGTGATAAAGTTAGTTTGGTAGCTTCACGTTCTTACCAAAGTTATACACAGTCAGAACTTGAAGGAAGACTTAATTACAATCCGTTTTCGTTTTTACACATAGTCAATCCAGGCTATAGATATAATAAAAATATATCTGGTCAAGAACGTTATAATTTGGTTAGAAATAGATATTTGGAATTTAAGGAGGAAGCCGTATTTGTTCAGGATAAAAATCCGAGTTACTATATCTATAAAATTGTAAACAGAGATGGTATTGCGTTTTCAGGCATCATTGCCGCAACAAGTGCCGAAGATTATGAAAATGATATTATTAAAAAACATGAAGATACCATTGTGTATCGTGAAAACATATTTAAAGACTATTTAAAAACCGTTGGCTTTAACGCAGAACCTGTTTTACTTACCTATCCTGACAATGCGATAATTGAATCCATTATATCAGAAACTCAAAACAAGCGAGCCGAATTTGAATTTACCACAACGTATAGAGATACCCATTATTTATGGATACTTGATAATGAGCAATCCATAAGCATTATAAAAAAAGAATTTGAAAAAATTAATCCCATTTATATTGCTGACGGCCATCATCGTTCCGCGTCATCATATCTGTTGTCAAAAGATTTAAAGGCGGAAAATAAAAACCATACAGGTCACGAGCCTTATAATTATTTTATGAGTTATTTAATACCAGAATCGCATCTTAAAATTCATGAATTTAACAGACTTATTAAGGATTTAAACGGTTTATCAAAAGAAGCGTTTTTAATTGAGCTTGATACTATGTTTCGAATAGAAAACAGAGGACAAGAATTATATAAACCAACGCAAAAACATCATTTTAGCATGTATCTTGATGGTGAATTTTACTCGCTTTTTTTGAGAAAAAGCAATTATTTATTTCATAATTCCTTAGATGCCTTAGATACACAAATTTTGTATAAAACCATATTAGAGCCTATTCTCGGAATCACGGATTTAAGAAATGATACCAGAATTGAATACTCCTTCGGAAAAAATGACTTAGTAAACATAAAAAGTAAAGTTGATAAAGGTGATTTTGCCGTAGGTTTTGGACTGGTTCCAATTACGGTAGATGAAATGAAAGCCATTGCGGATGACGGATTAACCATGCCACCAAAAAGTACCTATATTGAACCAAAATTACGAAGTGGTGTTACTATTTATGAATTTTAAAAACAAGTATGTCAATAAAAGAAAATCTTAATAAAATTAAATCTTCATTACCTCAACATGTTACTTTAGTTGCCGTTTCAAAAACAAAACCTATAAGTGATTTAATGGAAGCCTATCATGCAGGGCAGCGCATTTTTGGTGAAAACAAAATACAAGAAATGGTTGAGAAACATGAAAAAATGCCAAAAGATATTCAGTGGCACATAATTGGTCATGTACAAAAAAACAAAGTTAAATATATGGCTTCATTTGTCTCATTAATTCATGGTGTGGACAATTTTGGTCTTTTAGCAGAGATCAACAAACAAGCTATAAAACATAATAGAATTATTGAATGTTTGCTTCAAATTAAAATCGCTTCAGAAGAATCTAAATTTGGAATGACCCCAAACGAAGCATCAAATTTATTGCAATCCAAAACCTTTTCAGAATTAAAAAATGTAAAGATTACAGGACTCATGGGAATGGCGACATTTACTGAAGATGAGCATCAGATAAAAAATGAATTCGATTTTCTAAAACAATCATTTGAAGATTTGAAATCTTTAGAATCTTTTAACTTTAAACCAGAAATTATTTCCATGGGAATGAGCGGAGATTACCACCTTGCAATTGCATGTGGTAGTACCATGATTCGGGTGGGAAGTAGTATCTTTGGCGAACGAAATTATAATTAACTTTTGCAATAGGTAGGCACTTTTAACTTTTAACTTTTAACTTTTAAGAAATTTACGCAATACTTGACATAGAAACCACCGGGGGCAAATATAATGAAGAAGGCATTACCGAAATTGCTATCTACAAATATGATGGGCATCAGGTAATTGATCAATTTATAAGCCTTATTAATCCCGAACGTGAAATACAACCTTTTGTGGTAAATCTCACCGGAATTAATAGTGGCATGTTGCGCAATGCTCCTAAATTTTATGAAGTCGCCAAACGTATTGTAGAAATTACAGATGGTTGCATTTTGGTTGCACATAATGCCCAGTTTGATTACCGCATTTTGGTCACTGAATTTAAACGTCTGGGATTTGATTTTATTTCTGAATCTCTTTGTACGGTTGAATTGGCAAAACAATTAATTCCAAACCAACCTTCATATAGCTTAGGAAAATTAGTGCGTTCATTAGGGATTCCTGTTACTGATAGACATCGAGCTTCGGGTGATGCTTTAGCAACTGTTAAGTTGTTCAAAATGCTTATAGACAAAGATTCTTCAAAAAAAATCATTCAAGAATCCATCAGATTAAATCCGAAATTACAATTAGAACCCAGGCATATTGATATTATTGAACAATTGCCGTCAATAACCGGTGTTTATTATATTCACAAATCAAACGGTGAAATTATTTATATAGGCAAAAGTAACAACATCAAAAAACGTATCAATCAGCATTTTACCAATACAAATCATAAATCAAAGAAAATTCAACTTCAAGCCGCTGCAGTAACCTATGAAGCAACTGGGAGTGAACTTGTTGCATTATTAAAAGAAAGTGAAGAAATAAAGCGTAATAAGCCTATTTATAACAGAGCTTTACGACGAACGGTTTTCACCCATGCGTTATATAGTTTTATAGATGACCAAAATTATATTAATTTAAAAATTGATAAAGTGGATGGCAGAAAAAAGCCCATAACCACGTTTAGCAACAGAGAAAGCGCTAAAAGTTTTCTGTTAAAGGCCATTGAAGACTATAATCTATGCCAAAAGCTAACAGGGATTTTCAAAACAAAAACCTCCTGCTTTAAATATGACATAAAAGAATGTTACGGCGCTTGCATTGGTAAAGAAAATTCAGAAGACTATAACACGCGTGCCGAAGCATTCATCAATAAAAACAGTTATAAAAATAAAAATATGGTCATCATTGACCGAGGTCGTGATATTGACGAACGAAGTGCTATTTACATCGAAAATGGCGTATTTAAAGGCATTGGTTTTTTTAATTTGAATTATCAAATAAACACTAAAGAAGTTTTGGAATCCATCATTACACCCATGGAAAACAACAGGGATACCCAACATATCATTCAAAGTTATATGAGACGGAATAAACGCTTGAAAGTGATACAGCTGAACGGATAAAATAAAATTATTAATCTTTTAGTACTTTTGAAACTATGCAAAAACAACAAACCTCTAACTGGAAATCAAGACTTCATGAAATGATTTATGAAGCAGATACACCTGCAGGTAAGTTATTTGATGTGGTTTTATTGCTTACCATTATTGCCAGTATTGTGCTTGTAATGCTTGAAAGTGTTAATAGTATTGATGCTAAGTACCATGATTTTCTTAATATATCAGAATGGGTAATTACCATATTATTTAGTTTAGAATACATCGCAAGAATTATCACAGTAAAAAAGCCACTTCATTATATTTTTAGCTTCTATGGAATTATTGATTTATTGTCGACCATTCCTAAATACATTTCATTAATTTTTGGTGGTGTACATGCTTTGGCTGCTTTACGCGCATTACGTTTATTACGGGTTTTTAGAATTTTAAAATTAGCAAGGTTTTTAGGTGCTTCAAACAATTTGGTATCTGCCTTAAAAGCCAGTAGAGCAAAAATTTCAGTGTTTTTGTTTGCCGTTATTATTATTGCCCTTATTTTAGGCACTATTATGTATTTGGTTGAAGGCGAGGAAAATGGCTTTATAAACATTCCAAAAAGTGTGTATTGGTGCATTGTAACACTTACTACGGTTGGGTTTGGTGATATTGCACCACAAACACCTTTGGGACAATTTATAGCATCTTTGATAATGATTTTAGGATATGGTATTATTGCTGTACCAACAGGAATTGTATCAGCTGAATATACTGCTCAAAACAAATTACAAACTCCAAAGAAAGACGAAGTGCATTTAAACACGCAAGCTTGCCCAAATTGCTCAGCAGAAAAACATAAAGATAATGCCGAGTTTTGTTATAATTGTGGCTATAAGTTACACAATGAATAAAATTCTCATATCTATTGTTGGCCCAACGGCCATTGGCAAAACTGCTTTAAGCATTCAACTCGCCAAACATTTTAAAACCGAAATTATTTCGGCAGATTCCAGACAGTTTTATAAAGAAATGCAAATTGGAACTGCTGCACCTTCTTCTGAAGAATTACAAGCCGCTAAACATCATTTTATTCACCATAAATCTGTAAAAGACCATTATAATGTTGGTGCCTTTGAAAAAGATGCCTTACAAACTTTAGATGAACTTTTTAAAATTCATGATATCGTTATTATGGTTGGCGGTTCAGGTTTATATGTGGATGCGGTTACAAAAGGGTTAGACTATTTCCCTGAAGTAGATCAAAGTATTAGAGAAACTTTAAATAAAGAATTGGAGACCTCAGGACTAATAGCGTTACAGAACAAACTTAAAACCCTTGATATTCAAAGTTATAACACCATTGCAATTGACAATCCACACCGTGTCATTCGAGCATTGGAAATTTGCATGGGTACAGGAAAACCATACGCCTCTTTTTTAAAAAAGGATAAAGAAAAACGAAATTTTAATACTATTACAATTGGATTAACTGCTGATAGAGAAATTATTTATAATCGTATCAACCAACGTGTTGATATGATGATAGATGAAGGCCTTTTGGAAGAAGCCAAAAACCTATATAAACACAAGTCTTTGAATGCCTTAAACACCGTAGGTTACAAAGAATTATTTAATTATTTTGATGGTATCTGGCCTCTTGATTTTGCGATTTCTGAAATAAAAAAGAATACACGTAGGTTTGCAAAACGACAATTAACCTGGTTTAAAAAAGATGAAAGTATTATTTGGTTTCAGTTTGAAACCGAACAAAAAGTAATTATTGACACTTTAGTAAAATTGATTCTTTAAGAAAAAATAAATAAACATTCTTATATTTTTATTTATTTAAATATAAGAATGTTTAAGTTTTGTTATTTTTTAGATCTTCCTAAAGGAATAATCATGGATGTTCTTCTTTTGTAAGATTCATAAACTTCTCCATGCATTTTAAGCAAATCTCTTTCCTCTAAATATTTTACAGCAACTAATATATAAATTGTTGTAACAACAGCAAATAATAAGTGACCCTGAGTCATCACTGGTGTCGCCCAAAAGGCAATTATAAATCCAAGCATAATTGGATGTCTTACTATTTTATAAAAAAGATTTTCCTTAAATTCTGGATAGCTTAAACTTTTATTTTTAAAATTTTCAAAAACCTGTAAAAGTCCAAACAAATGAAAATGATTAATTAAAAAAGTAGATATCAATACAATTCCCCAGCCAGCCCAAAATAAAGCATTCAGGATAAATATCGCGGCGTTATTTTGTAAACTCCAAACAGTACCGTTCATTGGTATCCATTGCCAATACATTAATATTAATGCAGCACTTGAAAGCAGTACATAAATACTTCGCTCAACGGCCGGATCAAATATTTTGGTCCACCATACTTTAAAATTAGGTCTGGCCATAATACTATGCTGTAAGGCAAAAATACTGAGTAAAATAAGATTAGTAATGATGGCTGTTGACATACTAACATCAGCAGAATCAATGGAATCTATTGATTTTGAAACGTAGATATTACCTACAAAACCAATGGCGTACAAAAAGGTGATTAAAAAAATAAAATAAGAGCAAATCCCGAAAATTAAAATTAATAATTTTTTCATGATATTTAGTGGTTGGTTTATGTTACATATTCAAAAAAGCAGGCTAAACATCTCGGAGATTAACTCAAATGTACTGAATATAAACCATTTAAGAATTTAATTAATAATAAATTTATGAACAATTCAACATACCCAAACATTGTATATTTTAAGCTATAATCATGATTGTATTTTTATTAATTTAGTACCGTTAATTTGCTAAACTCATGTTGGAATTTTTGTTCACAAGTGATGCTATAATGGCTTTGCTTACACTTACCTTCTTAGAAATAATTCTTGGTATTGACAATATTGTTTTCATTTCCATTGCTGCCAATAAATTACCCAAAAATCAACGTAGTAAGGCCACGAATATTGGGTTGTTGCTAGCCATGGTGCAACGCATTGTTTTATTGCTGTTTGTTTCGTTTTTAGTGAGCCTTAAAGAGCCTTTTTATACCATAGATTTAACATGGCTACATATTGCAGTAAGTTGGCAAGCCATCATTTTATTTAGTGGTGGCATATTCTTGCTTTTTAAAAGTACTTCAGAGATTCATGAAAAATCAGAAACCCCAAAACATAATGAAAAGGAATTTCGGGGAAAAAAAATAAAATCATTATCTCAAGCTATTCTTCAAATTGTTATTATTGATTTTGTTTTTTCAATAGATTCTATTTTAACCGCGGTTGGTATGACCAATGGCTTACACCCAAATCATAATTATAATTTGGTTTTAATGATCATTGCCGTTATGATTTCCATTGGGATTATGATTGGATTTGCAAATCCAATTCGGAAGTTTATTGATGCGCACCCAAGTTTACAATTATTAGGTTTAGCTTTTTTAATATTAATTGGTTTTATGCTAATTACTGAAGCTGCTTATTTATCACACACCAAAATATTCGGAAATATGGTTGGCGCCATTCCAAAAGGGTATTTATATTTTGCCATTGCATTTTCTTTGTTTGTAGAGTTTTTAAATTTTAGAATTCAGAAAAAACAAAACCAGAAGTTGAATTGAATTAGTATATTCTAAAACAAATTAGTTTGTCCAGTTTCATCAATTTCAGAATTATTTCCTTTCTTATCTTTTGATTTTGATTTTGCCTCTGTTTCTATGGTTTCTTCATCCACAACTTCTATCTCATCAGCATGTATTTCTTCAGGAGCTTCATAAGGCAAAGGTTTTAACAAATTAACTTGTTTCACTTTATCAGCTGTCAATTGATTCCCAAGCGCTTTAATACCTTTAATGGCAATAAATTCTTCAAGATTGACTTCTTGATCATCCTTTTGTTCTTTCCCTCGTTCTTTACCATAAATAACTTCGGCCATAGGTTTCCAATCGGTTGACACTAGTTCCAAATGTGATTTTGGGTGTTCAGAAATAAAAATTTCTTCTTTATTCTCGTTTTCAATTAAAAAACGTTTTACCATATAACGCTCTTTGTCGCCATCATAATAAATTGCTGAAATTGGTTTTTTTGGAATCCATTTTTCAAGAACAATCATATTGTCATCAAAATGAGTAGTAAGTTCTGGTAAAATAGTTTTTATAGTGCCGGCTTGCGTAATAATTAGCAATCTGTCTTCACCTCTAAACTCACCTATAAGTTCCCCTCGCCCATCAACATTAAGACGTTGAACGGAATCATCAAACCAAATTTTACGTGGTTTTAAAGTTGAAATACCTTTCTCTTTAAGCTCCACTTTTTTAATGGTATGTTTTGTAACAATATTCCCTTTTGAATTTCTTCCTTTTATTAAAATATCTGCAAAATCCAGATCCCATTTAAGTTTTTTGATACTACCTGCTTGTCTCAAAATAATGGTAATTACCTCTGCTTCTCCATTTGGATTTGCTGAAAAATATAGAATAGTTGACCCTTTGCTTCCATTGGTTAAATCATATTCCTTATCCCTGGTAATACTTGTTACGGCAAACCTCTTGATATAAGAAGGTCCCTTACTTCCGTCTCTGTAAATTAAATTATAAATGGTTCGATTGTCTTTTTTATCAAATACTTCAACATGAATAATATCTTTACCTATAAAGGTTTTTGAATCTACTTTGGTAATAATCATTTTACCTTCTTTAGTAAAAACAATGATATCATCAATATCACTGCAATCACATACATATTCATCTTTTCGTAATGATGTGCCAACAAACCCTTCCTCTTTATTAACATACAATTTGGTATTACGAATAACTACTTTAGTCGCATCTACATCATTAAAAGCCCTTATTTCTGTTTTACGCTCACGCCCTTTGCCATAGTCCTTTTTTAACCTTGTAAAGTAGGCAATGGCGTAATCAATTAAGTTTTCTAAGTGATGCTTCACTTCAGCAATTTGATCTTCTAAAGCCTCTATTTTTTGTTGTGCTTTATCAATATCAAATTTTGAAATACGTTTGATTCGAATTTCAGTCAATCGTTCAATATCCTCTTTGGTAATAGCACGTTTTAAATGTTTTATATGAGGTTTAAGCCCTTTATCAATGGCTGCAATAACGCCTTCCCAGGTTTCTTCTTCTTCAATATCCCGATAAATTCGCTTCTCAATAAAAATACGTTCCAGTGATGCAAAATGCCATTGTTCTTCAAACTCATCCAATTTTATTTCTAAGTCACTTTTTAAAAGCTGAACGGTATTATCTGTTGAACGTTTTAACATTTCGGTGACACCAACAAAAAGTGGTTTATTGTCTTCAATCACGCAACCTAAAGGAGAAATGGAGCTTTCACAATTGGTAAAAGCATAGAGTGCGTCAATGGTTTTATCAGGAGAAATTCCTGAAGGTAAATGCACCAAAATTTCTACATCTGCTGCTGTATTATCTTCAATTTTTTTAATCTTGATTTTACCTTTATCATTGGCTTTCAAAATAGAATCAATAAGCGTTGTTGTATTCGTTCCAAAAGGAATTTCTGTAATTACCAAGGTGCTTTTATCTAATTGTGAAACTTTAGCCCTAACGCGCAATTTACCTCCACGCAATCCGTCTTTATAATCACTTACATCAATAATTCCTGAAGTTGGAAAATCTGGAAATATGGTGAAACTTTTCCCCTTTAAATGTTTTATTGAAGCATCGATTAATTCAATAAAATTATGAGGCATTATTTTAGTTGACAGTCCAACAGCAATACCTTCACCACCTTGGGCCAAAAGCAACGGAAACATAACCGGAAGGTTTACCGGTTCTTTACGTCGGCCATCATATGACGCTTGCCATTCTGTAATTTTAGGATTATAAACAACATCCAGCGCAAATTTTGATAAGCGTGCTTCAATGTATCTGGAAGCTGCTGCACTATCACCGGTTAAAACATTTCCCCAGTTACCTTGTGTATCAATAAGTAAATCCTTCTGGCCAATTTGTACCATAGCGTCACCTATACTTGCATCACCATGAGGGTGATATTGCATGGTATGACCAACAATATTGGCTACTTTGTTATAACGGCCATCATCCAAATCTTTCATAGAATGCATGATTCTGCGTTGAACCGGTTTAAAACCATCTTCAATGGCAGGTACGGCACGTTCTAAAATAACATATGAAGCATAATCTAAAAACCAATCTTTATACATACCAGAAATCCTGGTGATGGTTTCTTGATTTTCTCCTTGAGGATTTATCAAATCGTTATTATCTTCAATCATTCACTACGTTATTTATTCTTTTTATTATAAAGGCTGTTTTTTGAAGCCTTTTTTTTCAGTTTACGTCTTAAATGATAATCTAACAACCAAGATGCATGCATGCTTTTTTTAATTATATGTTCTTTATATAACATGACTTTATTAATTATAATTCTTTCACGATATCCAGTTCAACCTTTAGGTTGTTAATAATAAACTCCTGTCTATCTGGAGTGTTTTTACCCATATAAAATTCCAATAATCCTTCTATAGATAAATCTTTATCCAACATGATAGGATCCAACCGAATACTATCTCCTATAAAGTTTTTAAATTCATCAGGTGAAATCTCACCCAATCCTTTAAACCTTGTTATTTCCGGTTTGGGATTTAATTTTTCAATAGCATCTTTGCGTTCCAGCTCAGAATAACAATAAATAGTTTCTTTTTTATTTCGAACTCTAAATAATGGGGTTTGCAAAATATACAAATGCCCTTCTTTTATAATTTCAGGGAAAAATTGCAGAAAGAATGTAATTAGCAACAACCTGATATGCATACCGTCAACATCTGCATCTGTTGCTATCACTATATTATTGTAACGCAAATCTTCAATGGATTCTTCAATATTTAAAGCAGCTTGCAGCAAATTGAATTCTTCATTTTCATACACAATTTTTTTACTTAATCCGTATGAATTTAAAGGTTTTCCTTTTAAACTAAAAACAGCCTGTGTATTCACATCTCGTGATTTGGTAATACTTCCTGATGCAGAATCCCCTTCAGTAATGAATAATGTAGATTCTAAATTGCGTTCGTTTTTAATATCGCCAAAATGAACACGGCAATCCCTTAGCTTTTTATTATGCAAACTTGCCTTTTTGGCACGATCTTTCGCCAGTTTCCTTATGCCTGAAAGTTCTTTACGTTCATGTTCTGCTTGTATGATTTTGCGTTGAATTTTTTCAGCAGTTTCAGGGTTTTTATGTAAATAATTATCGAGTTGTGTTTTTAAAAAGTCGTTAATATGAGTCCTTACCGTTGGCAGGTTTCCACCCATATCAGTGGAGCCCAATTTAGTTTTTGTCTGACTTTCAAAAACAGGCTCCATGACTTTGATTGAAATGGCAGAAACAATGGATTTCCGGATGTCTGAAGCCTCATAGTTTTTGCCATAAAATTCCCTTATGGTTTTAACCAAAGATTCTCTATAGGCTGAAAGATGCGTGCCACCTTGGGTAGTATTTTGACCGTTTACAAATGAATGATACTCTTCACTGTATTGTGTTTTACTATGCGTTAATGCCAATTCTATATCATTCCCCTTTAAATGAATAATGGGATATAACATATCAGATTCTGAAATATTTTCGCCTAATAAGTCCTTTAATCCGTTTTCACTGAAATACTTTTCTCCATTAAATAAAATGGTTAAACCTGTATTAAGATACACATAGTTTTTAAGCATTTTAATGACATACTCATTACGATACTTATAATTCTTAAATATCATGTCATCTGGAATGAATGATACTTTTGTGCCTTTTCGTCTGGATGAATCATCTATTAAATCTTGGTTGATAAGGTTTCCTTGCTCAAATTCAGCAGAAGCCGATTTATTATCGCGAGTAGATTCTACCTTAAAAAACGACGATAATGCGTTTACAGCTTTTGTACCAACACCATTTAGACCTACAGATTTTTTAAAGGCCTTTGAATCGTATTTACCACCGGTATTCATTTTTGAAACGACATCCACTACCTTACCAAGCGGAATACCTCTACCATAATCTCTAACAATCACTTTTGTTCCTTGTATGGAAACATCAATGGTTTTACCGGCTCCCATAACATATTCATCAATAGAGTTATCCAAAACTTCTTTTAATAGAATATAAATGCCATCATCTGGGGAAGAACCATCACCAAGCTTACCAATATACATTCCTGGTCGCATACGGATATGTTCTTTCCAGTCTAATGAGCGTATATTATCTTCGGTATAAGTGGATTGTTCAACCATAAATTTGAGTGAATTTTTAAGATAGGGTGCTAATATAATATAACCATATAAAATATAAAACTGCCCGCTCACAAATTAATTAACAATAAAAAACCAATGTTGTTGAGAACATTATATTTTACTTTAAAATTACAGAAAAAAGCATGAATTACTTCTTGCTTAAAGATACTAATGAAATTCTGATTACAACAGAAAAAGCATTCATAAATTCAGGGAATTAATTGAATATTAATTTAATTAACAAAAGTAAATATGAATGAAAACGGATTTTAATTTATGTTTTTTTAGAAAAGGATTTTATTAAGAATTATAAACTTCCTCTACTTTATCTCTTAAGAATTGATTTCTATCTTTTAAAAGTTTAGTAACGTACCTTTTTAAAAACAAATTATTAACCAAACGCCCTAAAACCCCATAGGGAGATTCAAAATAAAACATTTCTGTCATAATTGTTTTATTTTCGCTTTCGCGGAAAATATGCTCATGTCGAATTGATTTGAATGCCCCATAAACCATTTCATCTACAAAATAGTTTGGTGAGTCAAATTCAGTGATTTTAGATGTTAAGTGTTGAACAATTCCAAAATGCTTAGCTTCCCAACTAACCCATTCTCCTAATCCTTTTAATCCAGAAATTTTACCTGCAATGGCAATCTCTCCTGAATGCTTTAACGATTCTTGATGGACATCAATATTACGGGCTATATCAAAACACGCTTTTATGTCCGCTTTAATAATAGTTTCTATTTTTATGAGAGGCATTATAAATTATAATTTGGGGTGTTTATATTACAATACTGTTCCAAAAATATAATTTTACTTACAAATATTTACATTTTATTGTTTTTATTGACATAAAAAAGGGTAAAATTGCTTTTCATCGATAATTCAAAGGGAAACAAATGGCTGTCTTTTTTTAAACATTAAACAAGAAATGCATCACATCACCATCTTTTACAATATAATTTTTACCTTCAACACGCATTTTTCCAGCTTCTTTTACTTTGGCTTCACTACCATAACTTTCAAAATCATTATATGCAATAACCTCTGCCCTAATGAATCCTTTTTCAAAATCGGTATGAATAACACCTGCAGCTTGTGGTGCAGTGGCGCCTATATCAACAGTCCATGCACGAACTTCTTTAACACCTGCTGTAAAATAGGTTTGTTGCTTTAGTAATTTATAGGCGGCACGAATTAATTTAGCAGAACCAGCTTCATCCAATCCAATATCCTGAAGAAACATTTGGCGTTCTTCATAATCATCCAATTCTGTTATATCAGCTTCTGTTCCCACAGCCAACACTAAAACCTCAGCTTGCTCATCTTTCACAGCTTCTTTTACCAAATCAACGTATTTGTTTCCTGAAACAGCAGAGCCTTCATCTACATTACAAATATACATCACTGGTTTTTCAGTAATAAATTGTGCGGGTTTTACATAATCATTATAATCATCTTCACTAAACTCAACAGCCCTGATAGAAATCCCTGCTTCTAAACTTGACTTGATTTTAAGCAATACGGCTTCTTCTTTTTGGGCATCTTTATTACCCGTTTTAGCAGCACGTTTTACTTTTTCAAGTTTTTTATCAACAGTTTCCAAATCTTTCAATTGTAATTCCATGTCAATGGTTTCTTTATCTCTTATAGGATCAACGTTGCCATCAACATGCACAATATTATCATTATCAAAACAACGCAACACATGAAGAATAGCATCGGTTTCTCTAATATTTGCTAAAAACTGATTCCCCAAACCTTCACCTTTACTCGCTCCTTTTACCAATCCGGCAATATCAACAATTTCAACAGTTGCAGGCTGAACACGAACTGGATTTACCAATTCTTCCAGTTTTTCCAAACGCTTATCAGGCACGTTTACCACACCTATATTAGGTTCAATAGTACAAAACGGAAAGTTGGCACTTTGCGCTTTCGCATTAGATAAACAATTAAATAAGGTCGATTTCCCTACGTTCGGTAATCCTACAATTCCTGCTTTCATAACATGTTTTTAAAGCTGCAAATATAGTACTCTATACTATAAAATGCACAATTAAAAAAAATTGAAATATTTCATTTTTTTTAACGGTTTAACTAATTAAAAATTAAAAATAGAGCGGGATTATCAAAAAAAAATCAACATTTATTATACATGCATACTTATTTTGTGAATTCTTTAACATATTTTAGCAAAATTAACTAAAACAATTTTTTTTATGAAAAAACTCAATTTATTATTGGCTTTACTTTTATGTACAGCTTTTAATTATGCACAACAAACTGTAACTGGTGTTATTTCAGATTCATCTGGTATTCCACTTCCTGGCGTTAATATTTTAGAAAAAGGAACTAAAAATGGGGTGGTTTCTGATATAGATGGTAGATATGTTATTACTACGGGCGACAATGCTACATTAATATTCAGCTCAGTTGGATTTAATACACAAGTAATTGCGGTAAACAATCAATCTACAATTAATATCTCTTTAGAAGAAGGTGTCAGCCTTGATGAAGTAATTTTAGTTGGCTCTCGTAGCCCAAAAAGAACTGCTGTTGATACGGCAGTAGCTATTGATGTTATTGATGTTGCCAGTGTTACAACTCAAGTTGGAAAAGTTGAAATTAATGAAATGCTGCAATATGCTGCGCCTTCATTTAACGCCAATAAACAATCTGGTTCTGATGGAGCAGACCATGTGGATCCAGCATCTTTAAGAGGTATGGGGCCAGACCAAACCCTTGTGTTAATCAACGGAAAACGAAGACACCAATCTTCTTTAATCAATATTTTTGGAACAAGAGGTAGAGGAAACACAGGAACTGATTTAAATGCTATTCCTGCTTCTGCTATAAAAAGAATAGAAATTTTGAGAGATGGTGCTTCAGCTCAATACGGGTCTGATGCCATTGCCGGTGTCATCAATATTGTTTTAAAAGATAATGTAGTGTCATGTCAATCTTCATATGACGGATAAAGCCTTTTCAGTTTTATTCGTGC
>CAXBJF010000033.1:0-45262 GCA_963976005.1 uncultured Flavobacteriales bacterium
TGGAAGACTGGCCGCGGCTTTTATATCCCTAATTTTTTAACCCTTGATTCGCATTTTAAGTAAATAAAGACCAAAATATAAAATAGAATCGGTTCACTAAAACAATAGACTTAAAAACCGACCGCTGTATCATCACCTCGACGATCTGCACCGCCTTCGAGCTTTTTATCGTTTAAAACCATAATCCCGTCCACTTTGCCAATTACTGGAGAGTTTGTTTCATCTAAAATATATCCTTTATTTTGAAGATGTTGAATAATATTTTCATCAAACGAATTTGGTTCCATTTGAATGGCATCTGGCAACCATTGATGATGAAACCTTGGGGCATCAACAGCATCTTGCATGGTCATATTAAACTCATGAACATTTAAGATGGTTTGTAGTACAGAAGTTATAATTGTAGATCCTCCAGGTGTACCAACAGACATAAATAATTTCCCGTTTTTTTCTACAATAGTTGGTGTCATAGAACTTAGCATACGTTTCCCTGCGGCAATGCTATTTGCTTCTCCACCTGTTACTCCAAACATATTAGGTACTCCCGGTTTGCTGCTAAAATCATCCATTTCATTATTTAAGAAAAAACCGAGTTCTGAACAATATAATTTAGAGCCGTAAGCACCATTTATTGTCGTGGTAGTTGAAATTGCATTTCCAAACTGATCAATAATGGAATAATGTGTGGTTTCATTGCTTTCAACAACTTCAATATTTCCGTGTGACACATCAGAAGATGACGTTGCATGATCAAATGAAAAATCAGACATTCTTGATTTTAAATACGCTTCACTAATAAGTTCTTCGGTTGGAATTGAAACAAAATCCGGGTCACCTAAATAATAGCTCCTATCAGCGTAAGCACGTCTTTCAGCTTCAGTAACTACTTGAATATATTTTTCTGAATTATGACCATATGTATTTAAATCATAAGGTTCAATCATTTCCATAATTTGAGCTAAACATATACCGCCGCTGGATGGTGGAGCCATAGATATTATTTTTAAATCATCATAATTAAAAGTTATAGGGGTTCGCCATTTTACTTCATATTTAGCAAGGTCTTCTTCAGTAATGATACTGCCATTGTCTTGTAAAAATTTCACAAGAATTTTAGCCGTTTCACCATGATAAAACTCATCTTTTCCATTTTGTAAAATGCGTTCTAAAGTTTTTGCCAACGCATCATATTTAATGGTGTCATTTTCTTTCCAATGGTTGTAAAAAATAATGGAGTCTTTATTTACCTTTCTAAATTGTGGCTGGTAATAATTAAGCGTTTCAGCTTGCTTTTTTGTAACGACTACACCTTTTTTTGCCAACTTAATAACCGGTTCAAGGATGTCTTTTATGGGTAAGGTTCCTAATTTTTCATGAACTGCAAAAATGCCAGCAATGCTTCCTGGAACGCCAACGGATAAAGAACCTAAGGTGCTTTTGTCTGGAATCACATTTCCATTCTCATCTAAATACATATTTTTTGTAGCCGCAAGCGGTGCTTTTTCACGGTAATCAATACCACCAATCTCTCCATTTGCCAACCTATATACCATAAATCCACCACCGCCAATATTTCCGGCAAAAGGATATGCTACAGCCAAAGCTAAACCAGTAGCAGCCATAGCATCAAATGCATTTCCTCCCTTTTTAAGAATATCTACACCTATTTTTGAAGCTTCTTCACGTGCAGAAACTACTATAGCATGATCAGCAACCACACCTGTTTTAATGTTGCTCTGAATATTTTTGTTTTCAGCGTTTTTACAAGAAAAACTGAAAACGACTATTAAAAGGGTACAAAAAAATCTATTCATTATATGTAAGTGTTAATTCGTTTAATTTGTTTTTAGAAAATACGATTAATTCATCGAAAAATTGGGTGAATTCATTTTCAAAGTCAGCATAAAATTCTTCAAGCTCAATAACAGCTTCATTCATACTTGATATGTATTTTGTACGCCTATTTACGCCTTCTAATGCTTTGGTAATCCCTTCAATGGAAGCATAACTAACCAACCAATTATTGGTTGTCATATAAGGCGTCATTTTTTGGATACGTAGTGGTAATAATTCATAATGTGTTTCTAACGAATCATAAAAAGTACCAACGTATTCAACTAAAGGAGTGCCGCAGTATACACTCCAGTTTTTTGCTAAAAAATGATCATAAAGAATATCAACAATAATTCCTGAATAATGTCCATATTTTTCATGAAGCCTTTTGGTGCTTTTTCTAACAGTTTTGTGTGCATCCGTAAAGGTGTCAATATGCCTATGCAACAAAATGCCAATTTGTATTTCTTTAGGGAATTTCATGTAATTTTTTCCTTTAATACCATCCGCAATAAAATTGCCTATGGTAACGAGGTCGTTTTCTCCTGATAGATATATATGGGCTAGATAATTCACTTGTGTAATTTACAAATTCATATGTAAGAATAGTATTTTATCATAAAAATAATTCATTGAACATTTTTTAAGGTTTATTGAAATACAAGCTGAAAAAAATATGTAGGTTTGTTAAAAATATGAATCAATATGACATTAATAAAATCAATTTCAGGAATTAGAGGCACTATTGGAGGACAAGTTGGTGATAACTTAACACCTATTGATGCTGTAAAATTTGCATCTGCGTATGGCGTTTGGTTAAAACAACAACGTAATAAAGAACATTATAAAGTTGTAGTAGGAAGAGATGCCCGAATTTCAGGAGAAATGATTCAGAATTTAGTAATGAATACCTTGGTTGGACTTGGTATTCATGTCGTTGATTTAGGACTTTCCACTACACCTACAGTTGAAATAGCTGTACCCATGGAACATGCTGATGGGGGTATTATTTTAACAGCAAGTCATAACCCAAAACAATGGAATGCATTAAAACTATTAAATGATAAAGGCGAGTTTTTAGACGCAGTTGAAGGAGCAAAAATTTTAGAAATTGCAGAAAGTGATGCTATGACTTTTGCCGATGTGGATAACTTAGGGAAAATCACTAAAAATAATGCCTATATGGATTTACATATTATTGAGGTATTGGATTTACCACTAGTCAATGTAAAAGCCATAGAAGAAGCTAGATTTAAAGTGGTTGTTGATGGCGTAAATTCTACTGGTGGTATTGCTATTCCACTACTTTTAGAGCGGTTGGGAGTAGATGTGGTTAAATTGTTTTGTGAACCAAATGGAGAGTTTCCACACAATCCGGAACCATTAAAAGAACATTTAGGGGATTTGTCTGAAAAAGTAGTTAAGGAACGAGCTGATTTTGGTATTGTGGTTGATCCAGATGTAGATAGATTAGCCTTTATGGATGAAAATGGAGACATGTTTGGGGAAGAATACACACTTGTTGCCTGCGCTGATTATGTTTTGAGCAGAACTCCCGGAAATACTGTTAGTAATATGAGCTCAACAAGAGCCTTGAGAGATGTAACTGAAAAATATGGTGGAACCTATGAAGCTAGTGCTGTTGGAGAAGTTAACGTAGTTAAACTAATGAAAAAAAACAAGGTTGTTATTGGTGGTGAAGGGAATGGTGGTATTATTTATCCGGAGTCTCATTATGGCAGGGATGCACTAGTGGGAGTTGCTTTGTTTTTAAGTTTGTTGGCAGACAAAAACATGAGTGTAAGTGCGCTTAGAAAAACCTACCCTAATTACTTTATGAGTAAAAAGAAGATTGAATTAACGCCAGGTTTAGAAGTAGATGGTATTTTAAAAACGATTGAAAAGCATTATCAAAATGAAAACCTAACAACTATTGATGGTGTGAAAATTGATTTTACTGAAAGCTGGGTGCACTTACGTAAAAGCAATACAGAGCCAATTATTAGAATTTATACGGAAGCTAAATCACAAAATGAAGCGGATACTTTGGCGGATAAGTTTATAGAGGAAATTGGAACGCTAGCGAAAAACTAATATTTAAATAATTAAAAATTTTAACCATGAAAAATATAATTAAGGTACTAACTTTCGTAACTATTTTGCTTTTTATTAATTCATGCGATAAAGAGAAGGAAATAAGCTCTATAAATGAGACAAACTGGAAAAAAAGAACAGTTAATAATTTTAATAGCGACAGTTTAGTTCATGGTCAAACGTATTTATCAATATATTCTCAAATATATAGTGAAACAGAACATAGAATTCTTAATTTAACAGCAACAGTTAGCCTAAGAAATATTAATGTTAAGGATACTATTTTTATTGACAAAGCGACTTATTATAATACACACGGAGAAGCGATACGGACCTATTTTGATAAAACTATTTTTATAGCTCCTATGGAAACTGTAGAAATTGTTATTGATGAATCTGATAAAGAGGGTGGAACTGGAGCTAATTTTTTGTTTAATTGGAGTATAAAACCAAATTCTACTGAGCCATTTTTTGAAAGCGTTATGCTTTCTACATCCGGGCAGCAAGGAATTTCGTTTACAACACAGGGAAAAACAGTACATTAGAATGACAACGGAAATAATAACAAAGATCCTATTTTTAATAGCTGTAATCGACCCACTTGGTTCTGTGCCAGTTTATTTGGAGGCTACAAAAGATTTCGACCTAAAACATAAAAAGAAAACTGCAATGCGGGCTTCGGTGGTTGCTTTCTTTATCCTTTTATTTTTTATTTTGGTTGGTCAGGTTATTTTAGAGGGCATGAACGTTTCTTTGGATGCCTTTCAAATATCAGGAGGAGTTATTCTATTTTTGTTTGCTTTGACTATGATTTTTGGGGAAGGTAAACCTGAATCTGAAAAGCATTCAATTAAAGATTATAAGCACGTTACTATTTTTCCTGTTGCAATACCTTCAATAGCGTCACCTGGAGCAATAATGGCAGTTGTGCTTATGACCGATAATCATTTATACGAAATCAGAGAACAATTAATTACAGTTTTATTGGTTTTGTTTGTGGTAGCATTAACCATGCTTTTATTATTGGCAGCAAATGTTGTGCAAAAAAGAATTGGAGAGTATGGCATTACAGTAGTTAGTAAAATAATGGGCCTTATCCTAGCTGCGTATGCGGTTCAAAGTATTCTTAGTGGTTTAAGAGACTTTTTTGTGGTTTTAAATTAGTTTAAAATCTAAATTGTTATTCAGTTCTTTTATGTTTCCAGCGTTTATGCGTCCAGAAATAGTATTCTGGAGCTTCATAAATTTGCTTTTCGACTTCTTTAAGAAACATATCTGTTAATTGGTAATCTGGGTAATCATTTGAGTTTTCTGCCAAGGTTATAATTTCAGCTTCATAAAAGCCGCGTTTTACTTTTTTTACTTTTAAATAAGTCGTGGAAAAATCAAGTTTTTTAGCAAGTCGTTCAGCACCTGTAAAGCAAGGCACATTGATTCCCATAAACTCTCTCCAATAAACGTCTTTGGTAAGTCTTGGTGACTGGTCACTTATAAATCCGGTAATACTTTTAATGTTTTTTGATTCATGCTCATTTATAACCAAAATAGTTTCTTTGGTACTTATTAATGTGGTATTAAATTTAGACCGAATCCTTTTTACAAGTTTATCAAAATAAGTGTTTGCCAATTTTTTATAGACTGCGAATCCCTTAAAATTAATATAGTTTTGAATCACGATAGACCATTCCCAACTGGCGTAATGCCCAAAAATTAAAATAACACTTTTATCGAGGGATTCCAATCGTTTAAATTCTTCAGGATTGGTGATTTTAAACCGTTTTTTCAATTCATTTTCAGAAATAGTCATGGTTTTTATCATTTCTAAAAACATATCACATAAATGATGATAGAATCTTTTTCTTATGCTTGCGATTTCTTGCTTGCTTTTATCAGGAAAAACAAGCCTTAAATTGCTAGTTACTGTTTTTTTTCTGTACCCAATAACATGATATATTAATACATAGACGCCATCTGAAAACAAATACAATAATTTAAAAGGAAGTACCGAAATAATCCATAAAAAAGGATAAACAAGAATGTAAACTAGAAATTGCATTAATTAATTTTAAATTTGCAGCAACAAATATATGTTATAAATTATTTAAACGATATCACCTTATGGGTAAATTAGATTTAGTGACTATTATAATTATTGCAGCAAATATTATAATCTCTTTTAAAGGTTTTAGTGATTTTGGCTTTTTTGAAAAATATAAATTTAATGTTGGGGCCGTAAGGCGTGGAGAACAATTCAGGTTATTTAGCTCTGGATTTTTACACGCAGATAGTGCACACTTGTTTTTCAATATGTTTTCGTTTTATGTTTTTGCCAATGTAGTTATTGGGTATTTAGGGGTATTAAGTTTTATAATTATTTATGTGGGAAGTTTATTATTAGGAAATTTATTATCACTTTATTTTCATAAAGATGAATACCATTACAGTGCGGTTGGTGCCAGTGGAGCCGTTATGGGTATTATATATTCTGCTATTTTATTGCAACCCGGAATGAGTTTATACATAATTTTAATTCCCATCCCAATTCCTGCGTATGTTTTTGGAATCGGGTATTTATTATACTCCATTTACGGTATGAAAAACAGAATTGGAAATATAGGACATGATGCTCACTTTGGTGGCGCTATTGGCGGTTATGTTATTACTTTGGTTTTAGCCCCTTGGTTATTTAAAGAAGATTTACTCATGATTGCGTTATTAGCTATACCAATTGTGTTGCTTTTTATATTAAAAAAAGCTGGTAAAATGTAAAACATATCATTTTCATTAATTTCAATGAAGATAATTTTAATGAGTAAATACGCTTATGGCATAGCTATTGAATTTATGAGGTGAGTGAATATCCTTTAATTATTTTAAAACATTGATATTCAGTAATTTGATATTAAAAATAATAAATACAAAAAATGATCAATGGTCATTCAATGACATATTGACCTAAAAACATATATGAAGAAATCTAATTTTATAAGTCTTGACAGTTTGTCATTCCAGGAGTTTGATGAGAATTCAGAATTAATCCCTTTAATGACACCTGAAGATGAAGAAGAAATAAACAATGAAAACCTCCCCGCAACCTTACCTATTTTACCGTTAAGAAACACGGTGCTTTTTCCAGGAGTTGTCATTCCAATTTCGGCAGGACGTGACAAATCGATAAAATTGATAAATGACGCCAATAAGGGTAACAAGGTTATTGGTGTAGTATCGCAAAAAGATGAATCAATTGAAGATCCAACGGCAAAGGATATCTATGATACGGGTACAGTAGCTAGAATTTTACGGGTATTAAAAATGCCAGATGGTAATGTGACCGTTATTATTCAAGGAAAAAAACGATTTAAAATTGCTGAAGTCATTACGGAAGAGCCTTATATGAATGCCACTATTAGGGAAATTCCTGAGGCAAAACCTACTATTAACAATAAAGAATTTGTAGCTATCATAGATTCTATTAAGGAGTTGGCACTTCAAATTATCAAGGATAGTCCAAATATACCAAGTGAAGCATCTTTCGCCATAAAAAATATAGAAAGCAGTTCGTTTTTAATAAATTTCGTGTCGTCTAACATGAATTTATCTGTTTCTGAAAAACAAAATCTTTTAGAAATAAATGATTTAAAAAAGAGGGCACTGGCTACATTGAAATTCATGAATATGGAGTTTCAAAAACTTGAGCTTAAAAACGACATTCAATCCAAGGTTCACATGGATATGAATCAGCAACAACGCGAATATTTCTTGCAACAGCAAATGAAAACCATTCAGGAAGAATTGGGTGGCGTAAGTCATGATGAGGAAATAGATGAAATGAAATTGCGTGCTAAAGATAAAAAATGGGATGCAAAAGTGGCACAGCATTTTGATAAAGAGTTGGCCAAAATGCAACGCATGAATCCGCAAGTAGCTGAATATTCAATTCAACGTAATTATTTAGATTTATATTTGGATTTACCATGGAATGAATATAGTAAAGATAAGTTTGATTTAAAGAGAGCCAAAAGAATTCTTGATAGGGACCATTTTGGTTTAGAAGATGTAAAACAAAGAATTATAGAACATTTAGCAGTTTTAAAACTTCGGAATGATATGAAGTCACCTATCTTATGCTTATTTGGTCCTCCTGGAGTTGGTAAAACTTCACTGGGAAAATCCATTGCAGAAGCGCTTGGAAGGGAGTACGTACGTGTTTCCCTTGGCGGATTGCGTGATGAAGCTGAAATTAGAGGCCATAGAAAAACATATATTGGAGCCATGCCCGGGCGTATTGTTCAAAGTTTGAAAAAAGCAGGAAAATCAAATCCGGTTTTTGTATTGGATGAAATTGATAAGATTTCAAATTCAAATCATGGTGATCCTTCATCAGCTATGTTAGAAGTGCTTGATCCTGAGCAAAATAGTGAATTTTATGATAATTTTTTAGAAGTCGGTTATGACTTATCTAAGGTCATGTTTATTGCCACGTGTAATAGTTTATCCACCATTCAACCTGCATTATTGGATAGAATGGAAATTATTAACGTGACTGGTTATACTATTGAAGAAAAGGTTGAAATAGCAAAAAGACATTTACTTCCAAAACAATTAAGAGAACATGGTTTAACAGATGCTCATTTAAAAATTGCTAAACCGCAATTAGAAAAGATTGTTGAAGGTTATACACGTGAATCTGGCGTTCGTGGTCTTGAGAAACAATTGGCTAAAATGGTTAGGTATGCTGCCAAAAACATAGCTATGGACGAACCATATGATGTAAAAGTATCAAATGAAAAAATTATTGAAGTATTAGGCGGGCCAAAATTGGAGCGTGATAAATACGAGAATAATAATGTAGCAGGCGTAGTTACAGGATTAGCTTGGACACGTGTTGGCGGCGATATTCTATTTATTGAATCCATTCTTTCTAAAGGGAAAGGTGCATTGAACATTACGGGAAATCTTGGAAAAGTAATGAAAGAATCAGCTACTATCGCTATGGAATATATTAAATCAAATGCTGATTTGTTTGGAATTGACCCAACGGTTTTTGACAACTATAACGTTCATATTCATGTGCCAGAAGGCGCAACACCTAAAGATGGCCCTAGTGCCGGAGTTACTATGTTAACATCGTTAGTATCGTTATTTACGCAGCGAAAAGTTAAGAAAAGTTTAGCTATGACTGGAGAAATAACTTTACGCGGAAAAGTACTTCCGGTAGGAGGGATTAAAGAAAAAATATTAGCGGCAAAACGTGCTAAAATTAAAGAGATTTTACTGTGTGAAGACAACAGATCTGATATTGAAGAAATAAAACCTGATTATTTAAAAGGACTAACATTTCATTATGTGACGGATATGAGTGAGGTAATTAAAATAGCACTCACCAAGCAAAAGGTTTTAAACGCAAAGAAACTGTAATAAATGAACCTCGATTAAATTCGGGGTTTTTTATGATTTAAAATAAATCGTAAGTGCTTTCGTTCTAACATAGATTTAGTTTCTTTGTAGAATATATGTTAAAGAAAATTGTTACTCTTTTTTATTTATTATTTTGTGCTATAAGTATGGCGCAACTTGGAGGCGAATCTACGTATCAGTTTCTTAATCTGGTATCTTCTCCCCGTCAGGCAGCACTGGGAGGGAAGGTGTTGACCAATGTAGATTATGATGTAACTCAAGGGCTTTATAATCCGGCAACTATAAATCCGGATATGGATAATCAGTTGGCATTAAACTATACTAATTATTTAGGTGGAATTAGTTATGGTACTGTAGCATATGCCTATACTGTTGACAGACGCACTCAAACATTTCATGCAGGAATAACTTATATAAATTATGGTTCCTTTGAGGGTTATGATGAAAATGGCAATCAAACAGGTTCTTTTACAGGTAATGAATCCGCATTATCAATGGGTTATGCTTTACGAATTGGTTATAGTGATTTTTATTTTGGGACTAATGTTAAGCTAATTACTTCAAAATTAGAACAATATAATTCGTTTGGTGTTGCAACAGATTTGGGGCTATTGTATATTAATGAAGCTTTAGATTTTCAAGCAGCAATAGCCATAAGAAATCTGGGGACACAAATCACAACCTATGCTGGGTTAAAAGAATCATTGCCTTTTGAAGTTGATTTTGGAATGTCACAAACCTTGGAAAATGTGCCTATTCGCTGGCATGTTACTTTAGAGAACCTACAACAATGGCCAATTGCCGTATCAAATCCAGCACGAGTAACCTCAGATTTATCAGGAAATCAAACTCAGGAGAAAATAGGTTTTTTAGGAAAAGCAATCAGACATACAATTTTAGGTGCTGAATTATTTCCTGAAGGTGGATTTAATATCCGATTGGGTTATAATTTTCGAAGGGCAGAAGAATTGCGTATTGTTGATCAGCGTAATTTCTCAGGATTATCAGCTGGATTTTCAATGAAAATTAAAAAATTGAGGTTCAGTTATACCCATGCTAAATATACAAGTGCCGCCAATTCCAACTTTTTCGGATTACAGCTAAATTTACAATAAAGGTATGAGCCAAAAAAAAATAATTATTGCCATAGATGGATATTCTTCCACCGGAAAAAGCACGGTTGCAAAACAACTTGCCAAGCATTTAGGGTATGTTTACATTGATTCTGGCGCCATGTATAGGGCCATTACTTATTTCGCAATGACAAACGGATTTATTGGCAGTCAAAAATTTGATGTTGAAGGACTCATTTCAAAACTTGACACGATTCACATCAGTTTTATTTTTAATAAAGCCGTAGGGTTTGCTGAGGTATATTTGAATCACGTCAATGTCGAAAAGGAAATAAGAACCTTAGAAGTGTCTGGTTTTGTAAGTCAGGTAGCAGCAATTCCTCAAGTAAGAAAACAGTTGGTAAAACAACAAAAACAATTGGGAAAGCAAAAAGGCATTGTCATGGATGGCCGAGATATTGGAACGGTTGTATTTCCTAATGCAGAATTAAAGATTTTTATGACGGCATCTGCTGAAACGAGAGCTTTAAGACGATACGATGAGCTAAAAGCCAAAGGGGATGATGTTACTTATGAAGCTGTGTTAAAAAATGTTCAAGAGCGTGATTTCATTGACACTACAAGAAAAGATTCACCTCTTTATAAAGCAGAGGATGCAATAGAAATTGAAAATTCTCATATGACCATTGAAGAACAGTTTAATTTGATATTAAATTTAGTTCATAAAACACAAAAATAAAAGCATTAAAAAGAGGCTGTCTAAAAAGTCGTCATTGCGAGTCCCGATAGCTATCGGGACTCGCAATGACGGTTAATATATACTTTTTAGACAGCCTTTTTTAATTTTGTTCTTAAATTTTATAAATTAGGAATGACTAATTCTTGACCCGGGTGAATTAAATCTGGGTTCTTTAAGATATTTGTGTTTGCCGCAAATATTTGTTTATACTTCATGGCATCTTTATAATAAAGTTTCGCAATTTTACCTAAAGTTTCACCACTTTTAACTATATGTCTGTGATAAACACTAGCATCAGCTACATTAATATTTGCTTTAATATCAGTAGGATTTTGACCGCCTATTTCTTTGATTTTATCCCAAATTAGATTTTTTTCATACTGCGTTTTTGCAGTTCCTTTTACTTTTAAAACGCCATTTTCTTCAGTTACATCTCCATCTTTAATATGTAATGCTTCTCCCAAATCTAAAACAGGCTGGTACTTTGCTTTCATTGTCATAATCGTTGATTTTACTGGTTATTTATGTTATACAAGATAATAAATTCTATACTTTTTATTTGTTAAATATTGGTTAACTTATTTGTTGTATAAGGACATAATGAATTGTTAAAAGGCACATATTTTTTATTTGTTCATTTCTAGGTAATTATCCTAATAATATGTATTTTTGCACTCCTTTTAGCGAATCTAGGAAAGATAAAAGGAATGAAACTAAAAATAAATAATAACACTTCTGTGTGTTTATCGCTTAAAATCTTCCGAAACATATAGAATACAAAAATAAATCAGCATATGGCTGAAAAAGCAAAAAAAGCTGAAGTTGAGGCTGTTGAAGCAACAACTGTAGAAGCTCCAGTAGTATCTGAAGCTCAAGCAAATCCTGAAAAATTCTTAAAAGATTTCAACTGGCACAATTACCAAGAAGGTATTGATGAAGTTGATGACAAACAACTTGAAGAATTTGAAAAACTAGTATCAGAAAATTTCGTTGACACACTTGATGATGAAGTGGTAACCGGAACAGTGGTTTATCTCTCAGATCGTGATGCGATTATCGATATTAACGCTAAATCTGAAGGTGTTATTTCATTAAACGAATTCCGTTACAACCCAAATTTAAAAGTAGGAGACAAGGTAGAAGTATTAATTGATGTGCGTGAAGACGCTACAGGTCAGTTAGTGTTATCTCACAGAAAAGCCCGTGTCATCAAAGCATGGGATCGTGTAAATGCGGCTCATGAAACAGGTGAGATCGTTAATGGTTTTGTTAAATGCAGAACTAAAGGTGGAATGATTGTAGATGTATTTGGTATTGAAGCATTCTTACCAGGTTCACAAATAGATGTGAAACCAATCAGGGATTACGATCAATATGTAAATAAAACTATGGAATTTAAGGTTGTTAAAATCAATCATGAATTCAAAAACGTAGTGGTTTCTCATAAAGCTTTAATTGAAGCTGATATTGAAGAACAGAAAAAAGAAATCATCGGTCAACTAGAAAAAGGTCAAGTACTTGAGGGTATAGTTAAAAACATTACTTCTTACGGTGTATTTATTGATCTTGGTGGTGTTGATGGATTAATTCATATCACAGACTTATCTTGGTCTAGAATAAATCATCCAAATGAAATTGTAGAATTAGACCAAAAATTAAACGTGGTAATTCTTGATTTTGATGAAAATAAATCTAGAATCCAGTTAGGTTTAAAACAATTAAGCAAACATCCTTGGGAAGCACTTTCTGATAAAGTAAAAGTTGGTGATAAAGTAAAAGGAAAAGTGGTTGTTATTGCAGATTATGGTGCCTTTATTGAAGTTGCTGATGGCGTTGAAGGATTGATTCACGTTTCAGAAATGTCATGGTCAACACATTTGCGTTCAGCTCAAGATTTTGTATCTGTAGGTGATGAAGTGGATGCTGTCATATTAACTTTAGATAGAGAAGATCGCAAAATGTCTCTTGGTATTAAGCAAATAACACCAGATCCGTGGACAGATATTACAGGTAAATATCCTGTAGGATCTAAACATGTTGGTATTGTTAGAAACTTTACAAATTTTGGGGTTTTTGTTGAATTAGAAGAAGGTATTGATGGATTGATTTATATTTCTGATTTATCTTGGACTAAGAAAATCAAACACCCAAGTGAGTTTTGTGCAGTTGGAGACAAATTAGATGTTGTTGTATTGGAATTAGATGTTGAAGGACGTAAATTAAGCTTAGGTCATAAACAAACCACTGATAACCCTTGGGATGTTTACGAAAAAGATTTTGCTTTAGATACTGTTCATACTGCTGAAATCACTGAAATAGTAGATAAAGGTGCAACCGTTGAATTTAATGAAGATATTGTAGCTTTTGTACCGTCTCGTCATCTTGAAAAAGCAGATGGTAAGAAACTTAAAAAAGGGGAATCGGCAGAATTTAAAATCATTGAATTCAATAAAGAGTTTAAACGCGTAGTTGCTTCTCATACCGCTACATTTAAAGCTGAAGAAGCTGCAAATGTGAAAGCTGCTGTTAAGAAAGCCGCGAGTGCTGCTGCAGAAGCAAAACCAACACTTGGTGATGCTAATGACCAGTTGCAAGCTCTTAAAGATAAAATGGACGGAAAAGTTGCCAAACCTAAAGCTAAAGCTAAAGAAAAAAAATAATTTTTATTCTTTAGTTTGTGGTTAGCACAAAATGTCAATTATAAATTTAAAGCCTTCGTCCCGATAGCTATCGGGATTGAAGGCTTTTTTTATTAAACATTTTTTAAACTTTTTTTTTAAAATTTGCATTACATTTGTATTCCAAACATGTTTGGATAGCGTATGAGTCAAAAAGTTTTACTTAACGAAAAAGAGGTAAACATCATTCTTCACCGATTGGCTTGTCAGCTTATTGAAAAACATAATGACTTTTCCAATACTGTTTTAATTGGCCTACAGCCACGTGGCGTCTTTTTGGCAAATAGAATTGCTAAAATATTAAAAGAGGATTATAAAGTTAAAAATGTTCAATTAGGGTTTTTGGACATCACCTTTTTTAGGGATGATTTCAGACGAGGCGAAAAGCCACTGGAAGCCAATTCCACTAAAATTGATTTTTTAATAGAAAACAGAAATGTTGTTTTCATTGATGATGTACTTTATACTGGAAGAAGTATCAGGGCCGCATTAACAGCAATTCAATCCTTTGGAAGGCCAAATGAAATAGAATTATTAACGCTAATTGACAGGCGTTTTAGCAGGCATTTACCTATTCAACCCAATTACAGAGGTACTCAAGTAGATGTTATAAATGAAGAAAAAGTAAAAGTACATTGGAAAGAAAATGATGGTGAAGATGTTATCTATTTAATTGATAAATAAAGCAATTGATAATTAACAATTGAAAATTAATAATTACAAGTTACAGTTGAATTTGCTACGAGCAACTTTTAACTTTTAACTTTTTAACTTTTAACTTAAAAAATGAGTGAATTAAGTGTCAATCACTTACTAGGAATTAAATATCTTAACAAACAAGATATTCAACTTATTTTTGAAACGGCCGATCATTTTAAGGAAGTGATAAACAGGCCCATAAAAAAAGTTCCTTCGCTTAGAGATATTACCATTGCAAATCTTTTCTTTGAAAATTCTACCCGGACAAAGCTCTCTTTTGAATTGGCTGAAAAACGTTTATCAGCCGATGTCATTAATTTTTCATCAGGACAATCTTCGGTTAAAAAAGGAGAAACGCTTATTGATACGGTAAATAATATCCTGTCAATGAAAGTGGATATGGTGGTTATGAGACATCCAAATCCTGGTGCATGTGTTTTTTTATCAAAACATGTCAAGGCCAGTATTGTCAACGCAGGTGATGGAGCTCATGAACATCCAACACAGGCCTTATTAGATTCATATTCCATACGGGAAAAGCATGGGGAAGTAAAAGGTAAAAATGTGGTTATCGTAGGCGATATTTTGCATAGCCGTGTTGCATTGTCCAATATTTTCGCATTGCAGCTGCAAGGTGCCAATGTGATGGTTTGTGGGCCAAAGACATTAATACCTAAATATATTGATAAACTAGGCGTAAGGGTAGAAAGCAATTTAAGAAAAGCGTTAAACTGGTGTGATGTTGCCAATATGCTGCGGGTTCAAAATGAGCGTATGGATATTAGTTATTTTCCTTCTACAAGAGAATATACCCAACAATTTGGTGTAAATAAAGACTTATTAGACTCCTTGGATAAAGAAATAACCATCATGCATCCTGGACCTATAAATAGAGGTGTTGAAATCACAAGTGACGTGGCTGATTCAAAACAATCTATAATTTTAGAGCAAGTTCAAAATGGGGTAGCAATTAGAATGGCGGTTATTTATTTGTTGGCCTCAAAAATAAAATAGGGCATATGATTTTAATTCAAGACGAAAATTACTCAATTGTAACTCAGGAGAAAGCTACTATTGTTGAATTAGTTAAAAAGATTCAAGAGAGCTATTCAAAAATGAAAAACCATAATATTATTGTTAATTTGGCAACCCTAAATAAACCAAATTCACAAGATATGTTGGAGTTTTTAGAGTTATCAAATAACCATAGAAATTCAAAACATTCTTTTGTAATTGTTTCGCACAATTATGATTTAGATGATACAATTGATGATATTATAGTGGTTCCAACGCTTCAAGAAGCCTATGATATTATTGAAATGGAAGAAATAGAAAGGGATTTAGGGTTTTAATATGAAACTAACCATTCTAGGCTGTTACAGCGCAACGCCACGTGCATTCACCAATCCAACATCACAAGTTCTTGAAATTAAAAACCATATGTTCTTAATTGATTGTGGCGAGGGCACACAAGTTCAATTGCGTAGGCATAAAATTAAATTCAACCGTATCAAACACATTTTTATTTCACACTTGCATGGTGATCATTTTTTTGGATTAGTGGGTTTAATTTCAACATTCAGGTTGCTAACCCGGGAGACCGATCTTCATATATATGGACCAAAAGGAATCAAAGAAGTGGTGACCCTTCAAATGAAATTAGCTGATTCCTGGACCAATTATAAGCTGATATTTCACGAATTGCAATCAAAAAATTCAAAATTAATTTACGAGGATGAAGTTGTAGAAGTGTATACGATTCCATTAAGACATAGAATTTATACCAATGGCTTCCTATTTAAAGAAAAGGAAGGTGAACGAAAGTTGGATATTGGGGCCGTAGAAGATGCTCATATAGATCAATCCTATTTTAGGAAGCTCAAGCAAGGATTTGATGTAGAAAATGAAGAGGGGATTCTAATTAAAAACGAATTAGTAACTAAACCTGCAATAAAGCCAAAAAGTTATGCTTTTTGTAGTGATACCACTTACAACGAAGATATTGTGCCCATCATAAAAAATGTAGATGTCTTGTATCATGAATCAACATTTTTAGAAAAACATGAAAACCTTGCAGAGCCAACAAAGCATAGCACAGCAAAACAAGCCGCTAATATTGCAAAATTGGCAAATGTTGGCACATTATTACTTGGGCATTACTCCACGCGTTACGAAGGCTTAAATGCCTTTAAAGAAGAAGCGCAAGAAATTTTTGAAAATGTAGAATTATGCGAAGACGGAAAAGTATTTGAGTTTTAATTTAACTCTTTGATATTTGATATCCAATAAACAGCTTCATCTAAAAACAAACATCTTTTAATACTTTTTTGGCAAAATCTTTTTTCAAGCGTGGCATTCATAAATACTATATTGTTGTAGGATACAATAGCACTAGCAATAATAACACCAAATTCCTTATCAAGTTTATCCCAAGACTGTGGGTCTGCTGAATAAGAGTTAACCCTATTTGAGATGTAACCTAACTTAACACCTTCGCCATAAAATTTAATTACTTTGGCCATTATACTTTTAATCATTTCCCAATTAAAATGGATGCCTTCATTTATTTCTGAAACAATAAACTTGTCACATAAATAAAAATCACCAAATGGCATTGCTAACTTATAGTGTTTTAAATCTTTATGGTATATTGAATCCTCGAATTTCATGTTAATTTTTTAGGGCGAGTAAAACTAAGTTATTTATCAAAATTTTATGAGAATAAAAAACTAAATTTTTGTTAATTTGTTACTTATGGAAAAGGATTTAAGCAACTATAGAAAATCATATGAAAAGAACGAACTCCTAAAAAAGAATGTTCCGGAAAACCCTATGGAATTATTTCAAAAATGGTTTTATGAAGTAGATCGGTTTTTTCCTGAAGATGAAAATAACGCCATGACCATTTCTACAATTGGTCTGGATGGTTATCCAAAAAGTAGGGTAGTACTTCTTAAAAAATACACTTTTGAAGGGTTTATTTTTTACACCAATTACAATAGTGAAAAAGGTAAAGCCATAGCAAAAAACCCTAATGTATGTTTGTCTTTTTTTTGGCATGGTGCTGAACGTCAAATTATTATAAAAGGTAAAACTGAAAAAATAGCTGAAAATTTAAGTGATGGCTATTTTGAATCTCGCCCAAGAGGAAGTCAATTAGGCGCTATGGTATCAAATCAAAGTGAGGTTATCAATAATAGGAACGTTCTTGAAACCAAACTTTTAAATTTTGAAAAGAAATTTGAAGGCAAGGAAATACCTAGACCCAAATTTTGGGGAGGCTATATAGTTAAGCCCATTGAAATGGAATTTTGGCAAGGTAGACCTAACAGATTGCATGATCGGATAAGATATACACTACAAAAAGATTATAATTGGAAAATAGACCGATTATCACCATAATTTTCTGTTGAAATACATAATAATATAATTTAATATTGCATTCTATCGATAAATAACGTTTATTATCGATTAACAGATTGTTTTTTATCGATTTTAACATTTTATTAACATTTGCTTGGATTTTAGTGAGGTAATTTCAAAAAACCAAATCTAAAATACCTAGCCATGAAATTATTAACTAGACTACCTTTGTTGGCATTGTTAGCAGTAATGTGCTTCTCTTGTTCTACTGATAACTTAAGTAAAAATGCTGATGCTTTAAACCAAAATTTAATTGTTCCGCAAACCAAAACAATAGAAATTCAAATTTTAGAATTACTAAATAATCACAGATTAAGCATTGGATTAAATCCGTTGGAAAACATGGATATCATAAAATCTCAAGCGTATTCTCATACTGAATATATGGTTGTTACCAATGAAGTTAACCATAATAACTTTTTTGAAAGAAGCAACTACTTAAAAACAAACGCCGGAGCCAAAGTGGTTTCAGAAAATGTGGCTTATGGATATACTAAAGCAGAAACTGTAGTTAACGCGTGGTTAAAAAGTGACGGACACAGAGAAAATATTGAAGGGGATTTTACCGATTTCGATGTATCGGCAGAACAAAATGGAGACGGTGATTGGTACTACACTAACATATTTATAAAAAGATAGACTTATTAGTTTTATTGAAACTGTAAGCATAATTAAAATCGAACATAATAAAAAAGAGGCTGTCCAAAAAGAATATATTAACCGTCATCACGAGTCCCGATAGCTATCGGGACTCGTGATGACGGTTTTTTCGACAGCCTCTTTTTCATCCTTTTCTTTTAATATATAAAAATTGAGAAGATTTTATTTTAATCCTCCAACCATATCTTCAGGTTTTACCCAGGCGTCATAATCTTCAGCAGTTACATAGCCTAAATTAACAGCTTCTTCTTTTAAAGTCGTTCCATTTTTATGGGCTGTATTAGCAATTTCAGCTGACTTATAATAACCAATTTTTGTGTTAAGGGCAGTGACGAGCATTAATGAATTGTTTACTAGTTTTGTAATGACTTCATAATTAGGTTCAATTCCAACCGCACAATGTTCGTTGAAACTCGCACAGGCATCTCCTAATAATTGTGCTGATTGCAACACATTTGCTGCCATAACGGGTTTAAATACATTTAGTTCATAATGCCCTTGCATGCCTCCAACGGATACAGCAATATCATTACCTATAACTTGAGCACATACCATGGTTAAAGCTTCGCATTGCGTTGGGTTTACTTTACCTGGCATGATAGAACTTCCTGGTTCATTCGCAGGAATGGTGATTTCTCCAATACCACTTCTAGGTCCCGATGCCATCATACGAATATCATTGGATATTTTATTTAATGATACTGCCAATTGTTTAAAGGCTCCATGGGTTTCAACCAGAGCATCATGAGCAGCAAGGGCTTCAAATTTATTGGGTGCCGTAATAAAGGGGAGTTCCGTGAATTTAGCTATATATTCAGCAACGCGTTTACTATAGCCTTTAGGCGTATTTAAACCCGTTCCAACGGCGGTTCCTCCAAGAGCTAATTCACTTAAATGAGGTAAGGTATTCTCCAGTGCTTTTAAACCATGATCCAATTGAGCTACATAACCAGACAGTTCTTGTCCTAAAGTTAAGGGCGTAGCATCCATTAAGTGCGTTCTGCCAATTTTCACGACATTTTTAAAAGATTCAGACTTTTTCTTTAGGGTATCTCTTAGTTGCTTGACTCCCGGAATGGTTGTTTCTACTATTTTCTTATATACTGCAATGTGCATTCCCGTAGGAAATGTATCATTTGACGATTGAGATTTATTAACATCATCATTAGGTTGAATCACTTTTTCTCCTTCACCAATAATTTTGCCAGCTAATTGCTGCGCTCTATTTGCAATAACTTCATTAACATTCATATTGCTTTGTGTTCCAGAACCTGTTTGCCAAATAACCAAAGGAAATTGGTCATCTAGCTTTCCATTCAGAATTTCATCACAAACTTGAGCAATAATATCCCGTTTTTCAATAGGTAAAACGTTAAGTTCACAATTGGTAAACGCCGCCGCTTTTTTTAGATAAGCAAAACCATAAATGATTTCTAATGGCATGGAGGCAGGAGAGCCGATTTTAAAATTATTTCGTGAGCGTTCAGTTTGAGCTCCCCAAAGTTTATCGGCCGGTACTTTTACCTCACCCATAGTATCTTTTTCTATTCTAAAATTCATTTTAACGAAGATTAATTAATTACACAAATTTACACTTTTTGTTACTTATACATGAAGGAGATGTTGATTATTTCGTGCAAATTTTAGGCATAAAGTCATGTATATATTAGAATTTGAAAAATTAAATCCCTTTTTGTCAAATGCAAAAATCAAAAAAAAATAAAATCAAAATGAATTTATTAAGGACAGCCAACAGAAACTAATAACTACGTTAATAAAACTTAATTTTAGTTTTGTATAAATACTTGGTTTGCATTATATTTGCTTCATATTTTTAATAGGCTTTTACAATTATGTTCGAATTTGACCAATATTTAGGATTTTTAGCATTTTTAACCATTTTTACCATCGGGTTTTGGTTAATGATTTTTTTAATGCTTTTTGTGGTGCCATATTGGATGATGGGTTCATTTTTTGAAAGATTAAAGGAAAGGCGCGCCGAGAAAAGGGCAAAAAGAGAAGCAGCGATTCACTAGTTTGAATTTAATCATAAAAAAAGAGGCTGTCTAAAAAGGCGTCATTGCGAGTCCTGATAGCTATCGATCGGGAGAAGCAATCTGTAAATTGCAAATAGTTCATTTACAGATTACTTCGAAATAAAAATTTCTCGTAATGACGGTTAATATATACTTTTTAGACAACCTCTTTTTTGCACTTTTAATTACATTTGAACGTCGCCACCTCCATAGTTACCATCATATTGTGGTTTTTTCTTTTGGTTAAATCTGTATGTAAAGGATATATCATAGCTTCTTCCTCCTCTAAACCGGATATCTCTATTGGTAATAAAGCCATCAGTTTCTATGATTCCTTTAAAGCCTTGACTGTCAAATAAGTTGCTGATGTTAAATGCAATAGATACTTTTTCTTTAAGCAAATCTTTGCTGAATGCGATACTGCCTATTAATACACCATCCCTCACATTTTGAGCATCCTTGCTTCCGGTCCCGGTAATTAAGGTTGGTTTGCCAATCTATACTTCCCGGAAGGGGCATTTTGTTATTAAACCTTACAGACCAACTTAGTTTTTTAAAGCCGAAATTAATATTTTGGGAACATCTTGTCCATCAATGTTTACCGTATTACCGGTATCAAAAGTTATAAAATTTATAATATTAATGGAATGTTGATAATATAAAGAAGTGCTTAAAATATATTTTTAAACCTATTTAAGTACCCTAAGTCAAATTTTTTACATAGAATTCATTTTATGGAATGGCAAAAATAAGCTGTACATTAGATTAAACAAAAATTAGCCTTCTATGTCAAAGTCTTCCCCACCGTTTTCTTTGTTGCCATTACGCTCACGTTTCTTTTGCTGGTTGAACCTGTAAGTGAAAGATAGATTAAAACTGCGTTCTCTCCATTGAAATTCACTATAGCTTAGAAATGTAGGCGTCGTGGAAGTGGTTTGTCTTTTTCGAGAATTAAAAACATCGCTTACGTTGAAGGTAACGGAAGCTTGGTCTTTGAACAAATCTTTACTAAAAGCAAGATCTGTTGAAAAAATGCCTTTCCTTATGTTTTGGGCATCTTCACTGGGACCACTATATGACAAACGTGTTTGCCAATCAATTTTTCCGGGAAGGGTATATTTATTATTTATTCTTGCAAACCAACTCAAGTTTTCGGCTCCATAATCAAAACCATTGTAAAAACCTTTGGTAATAGATTGGAATAAATTAAAGTTTCCATTAACATTCCATTTTTTTGTGGGTCTGTAAGTTAGTGTAAATTCAAAACCATATCTATCATTGGTCGCTAAATTTATTGGTGTACGTCTAATCACTGGCACATCGGTTCCACCAACCAATGCTGTTTCTCCGGTATCTTCGGATATAAATGTAAACGCATCTTTCGAGCGTTCATAATATATAGATGAATTTAAAGTGACGTTTCCAGTTTTACTTAGATAACCTATATCAATTTTATTTGAAAAACTGGGGTCAATATCAGCATTTCCTTGAAATAGGTTGGTAGCACTGCTTCTGGATGGAAACGGATTTATAAATCGGGACCGAGGTCTTCTAATCCTCCTGTTGTAACCAAACGTTATACTATGGTCTTTTGAAAATTCGTAGGCTAAATTTACTGTTGGAAATAAGGATTGATAATTTTTCCGTTTAAAATCAGCACTCGTTATTTGATTGATGGTTATGCGGGTAGATTCCATACGCAGTCCTAACAAATAGGAAAACTTGTCCTTTATTTTGCTTCCAAATTGTGTATAAACGGCATTAACATATTCCCTATAAATAAGATTATTGCTTACGTTGGTATCTAATTCATACACGCCGTTATTAAAAAATTCAAGCGTATAATCAGTATCCAATACATTGAAAGTACCACGATATCCCATTTCAAATTGACTTTTTTCCCCTATCGGCAGCACATAATCGCTTTGCAATAAAATTTTATCCTGCTTTTCTAAAGTTTCAACGCGTTCAGCATTACCACCATCTTGGGAAATTTCTGATTTTTCGTCATCAGAACTGCTTTCATATTGAAAATCAGAAGTGAGTTTGTGTTCACTATTGCCATCAAAGGTTTTATCAAAGTTCAAAGAATATTGAGTAGTTCTATCTGTTGATTTTTCAGGGTCAAATCGAATGGATTGGTTCAATAAATTCCCAGTATTGTCAAATTCATCAATAATATTGGTTGCATCTTGATTTTGGTCTCGATTGCTATATAGAAAAGAAGTAGTCAAAGAAGCAGCATCTGTAATATACCATTCAACACCAAGGTTGGTATTTATGTCGTTACTATTTCGGTCAAACTTTCTGTCTTCATTTAAAAATGTATTGGGGCCGCCAGATGGGTTAAAATATTCTGTTTTGGTGATTGAGTTTCCGGGAGATTCACGGTAGTTGTAACTGGTTGTGTTGAAGAAGTTGAAATCACCTGCCCTATAATTAACGCTTCCTGAAATTCCCGCGGAATACGGATAGCCAGTATTAGTGGTTATGGCACCATTAAATCCTTGCAACTTACTTCTTTTAAGAATGATGTCTATGATACCTGCAGTACCTTCGGCGTCATATCGAGCTGATGGAGATGTTATCACTTCTACACGTTCTATAGATTCAGCTGGCAGCTGCCTTAAAGCTTCTGTAGAGTTTAAACCCACTAAACCAGAGGGTTTACCGTTTATAAGGATACGGACATTATCATTTCCGCGTAAAGCCACATTGCCTTCCACATCAACGGAAATCGAAGGCACGTTATCTAAAACATCGCTAACGGTGCCACCTCTTACAGTTAAATCTTTCCCTACAGTATATATTTTCTTATCTAGTTTTAATTCTACCGTTGTTCTTTCAGCGATAATTTCTACAGCTTTCAATTCTTCAAAGTTAACATCTAAATAAAAAACCCCAATATTTTCATTTGAAGTTATTACCCTGTTTGTAATGGTTTGCGTTTTGTAAGAAATATACTCTATGGAAATATCGTAAACACCAACTTTTACCGTGATGTTAAAATGACCTTTAGCATCGGTAATTCCACCTGTTTCTATTTTGTTTTCTTGTTTATTAAAAAAACTTATAGTTGCATATTCTAAAGGATCTTTGGTTTCCTTATCTAAAACAGTTCCGGTAATGGTGACATCATTTAATATGTCTTCTCTTAACAGCGTTGGATTTTTCTCAGTTTGAGAAAAAGAAGTAGGGGTAGTGATTTTATTAATTAAAACAGGCGATTTAATATCTTCCGTTTTTTCTGGTAATGATTGTGCGTTTGATATAGAAATACACGAAACTAAAAAAAGGCAGGTTAGGTATGGTTTACACATTATTTAATTTTTGTGTTTGACCACAAAAATAGCTTAAGGTTTAATACCCATCTAGTTAATATTCTGTTAAAAACATACGATCCTGTTAATCGGACTATATGATTTTAAGAATGTTTTCTGAAGGTCTGCCAATTACGGCCTTATTTCCATTTATTACAATTGGACGCTCCATTAATTTAGGGTTTTTAATCATGACATCAATAATTTCATCATCAGAAAGGGATTTGTTTTTAAAATTTTCTTTCCAGATGGATTCATTTGTTCTAACCAATTCAATAGGTTTAATTCCTAACAGCGTGATAATTTCACGTAACTCATTTTTTGATGGAACCGTTTCAAGATAATTGATGATTTGAAATTCCTTACCAGATTTTTTTAGAATATCTAATCCTAATCTTGATTTACTGCATCTGTTGTTATGATATATTTTGATCATAGTTAAATTTTTAAATCATCATGAATAAAATATTCCTTTTCAGAATAAAATAGTATCTTTTAATTGTACTTTTACAAAGTTGAACTATCTTCTTGTTTTTGTCCCATCATCATCAAATACGCTTTTAAAAACGATCCAATATCACCATTCATGACAGCATCAACATTGCTGGTTTCATGTCCGGTTCTTACATCCTTCACTAATTTATAAGGTTGCATTACATAATTACGTATTTGGCTTCCCCATTCAATTTTCATTTTTCCTGCTTCAATATCATCCCGTTGTGCTAATTGTTTTTGTAATTCAATTTCATAAAGTTGAGATTTCAGCATTTGCATAGCCCTGGATCTATTATCATGTTGTGATCGTGTTTCAGAGCATGAGATTTGAATGCCACTGGGTTTATGCGTTAGTTGAACTTTTGTTTCAACTTTGTTTACATTTTGTCCACCGGCGCCACTTGACCGGGCAGTGGTAATTTCAATATCTGCCGGATTGATATCAATTTCAATAGTATCATCAACCAATGGATATACATATACAGATGCAAAACTTGTGTGTCGTTTGGCATTGCTGTCAAAAGGGGAAATCCTCACTAATCTATGCACTCCATTCTCACCTTTTAACCAGCCAAAAGCAAAATCGCCTTCAATTTCCAAAGTCACCGTTTTTATACCTGCCACATCACCTTCCTGAAAGTTCAGCTCTTTTACTTTAAAGCCACTTTTTTCGGCGTACATTAAATACATGCGCATGAGCATACTGGCCCAATCACAGCTTTCTGTACCACCGGCACCTGCGGTTATTTGCAATACGGCACTTAAGCTGTCACCTTCTTCAGACAACATATTTTTAAACTCAATATCTTCAAGAAGATTAAAAACTTTGTCATACTGGTTTTCAACTTCTTCAGCTTTTGCTTCTCCTTCTTTATAAAATTCATAAAGAACTTCTAAGTCTTCAATAAGTGTTTTGGATTTGTTGTAATCTTCAACCCATTTTTTCTTGACACGAAGCGATTTCATAATTATTTCAGCCGCTTTTGAATCATTCCAGAAGTTGGGGTCAAAGGTTTGTTCTTCTTCGTTTTGTATTTCTATAAGTTTGGCATTAACGTCAAAGATATTGCCTAAGTTTATCTAGGCGGGTATTAAGAACTTTAATTTGATCGGAAGTTATCATGGATTTAATTTTCAACAAAAATAGAATTTAAACCATCATCAGAAAATTTATATAACAATATTTTTATAGCTTTATCCATAATTTTATTTAAATGAATATAGACTTAAGGAGTGACACGGTAACAAAACCCACACTTGCCATGTTGGACGCCATGATGAAAGCCCAGGTGGGTGATGATGTTTTTAGTGAAGATCCAACGGTTAATGCTTTGCAATCTCGTATTGCTGCTATGTTTGGTAAACAGCAGGCTTTGTTTTTTCCAAGTGGAAGTATGGCAAATCAAACGGCCATTAAATTACATACCAATCCAGGGGAACAGGTTATATGTGATAAATATGCACATATTTATAATTACGAAGCGGGTGGTGCTTCATTTAATAGCGGTGTATCGTGTAATCTTATAAATGGTAATAAAGGGATGTTTTCTGCTGAACAAGTTTTGGAGCATATTAACCCAGATGCTTTTTATTATAGTCAGACTACTTTAGTTGAAATTGAAAATACCACCAATAAAGGAGGAGGTGCCTGTTGGGATTTTAATGAGATATTAAAAATCAGAGACATTTGTGATGATAAAAATTTAGGATTTCATTTGGACGGTGCCCGTTTATGGAATGCTTTAGTGGCTAAAAATGAAACTGCCAAACAATATGGCGATGTGTTTGATACCATATCAGTGTGTTTAAGTAAAGGCTTAGGTTGCCCAATTGGATCGGTTTTAGTTGGTAATGATGACATCATGAAAAAGGCCATACGAATACGGAAGATATTTGGTGGTAATATGCGCCAAGTAGGGTATTTAGCTGCGGCCGGACTTTATGCTTTGGATCATCACATAGATAGGTTAGAAGAAGACCATAAAAAAGCAAAAGAAATTGGAAATATTTTATCCAGTTTATCTTACATAAAAACTGTTGAACCCGTTGAAACCAATATTGTTGTTTTTGAATTAAGCAGTGATGTTAAAGAGCCTGATTTTGTTCAAAAATTAAAGGAAAACAATATTTTAATTATTAGTATGGGAAGTAATAAACTGCGCATTGTCACACATTTGGATTATACTGATGCCATGCATGAAAAAGTTTTGAGTAGTTTGACAAGTCTAAAAATCTAAGAATCTAAAAAGCTAATAAATCTACTTAAACATATCCATTCCAGGAATATTTGGTATCCCTTCTTTAGCAACAGCAGCAAGCTCAGTTTCATTTACTTTGGTGGCTTTTTCAATAGCTTTATTTAAGGTAAGTATCAAATAATCTTCAAGTTGTTCTTTATCTTCAAGCAAGGTTTCATCAATTTCAATAGACTTAATAGTTCTGTTGGCTGTTAAAGTGATTTTTACTTTTTCATCATTGCTTTTTTCATCAATTAAAACGGTGTCCAATCGTTTTTTAGTTTCTTCAACTTTCTTTTGGGTTTCTTTAAGTTTGCCCATCATATTCATCATATCTCCAAACATAATTTTATAATTTTAATATCCGTACAAAACTATTTAAATTTTATATTTTTGCCGTATTAAATTCGTATTAAATTCAGCTTCATTGAAAAAGATAGTTCTTCCACCAGTAGCAAAAAAAAAATCAAAAAAACTAAAAATTCATAACGATGTTAGAATTGATAATTATTATTGGTTAAATGATAAAGAAAACCCTGAAGTCATTGATTACTTAAATGCTGAAAATGCTTATACGAAGGAAATAATGTCATCTACAGAAGATTTTCAAAAATCGCTGTTTGAAGAAATGAAAGGCAGGATAAAAGAAGATGACACTTCAGTTCCCTATAAATTAAACGGGTATTGGTATATATCGCGGTTTGAAATAGGGAAAGACTATCCAATATATGCTCGAAAAAAAGATGTTTTGGACGCGCCTGAAGAATTGCTGTTTGATTGTAATATTATGGCTAAAGGTCATTCTTATTTTAATCTGGGCAGTATTTCAATTAGTCCGGATAATACATTGGCAAGTTTTTCAATTGATACTGTAAGCCGAAGACAATATACCATCCAAATAAAAAACTTGATTACCGGTGAAATATATCCAGATAAAATTGTAAACACAACAGGAAGTGCAACCTGGGCAAATGATAATATCACCTTGTTTTACTCTATGAAAGATGAGGTAACCTTACGTTCTAATAACATTCTAAAGCATAAATTACATACTGATACTGTAAAAGATGTTATTGTATTTCATGAAAATGATGAAACATTCAACACCTTTGTTTACAAAACAAAATCTAGAAAATATATTGTTATTGGATCTTCAAGCACGCTAACGTCAGAATACCGGTTTTTGAATGCAGATACGCCGGATAAAAAATTCAAAATCTTTCAAAAACGTGTTCGGAAGTTAGATTATAGTATTGCACATTATAATGATCATTTCTATGTGATTTCAAATGGGGAAGGCGCCACAAACTTCAAATTATTAAAAGTAGGGGAGAATCATACTCAAAAAGAATTTTGGGAAGAAGTGTTACCGCATAGAGACCATGTATTAATTGAGGACATTGAAATTTTTAAAGATTATTTAGTTGTCAATGAAAGAGAAAATGGGTTGAATAATTTAAGAATAATGAGTTGGGACCAAAAGGAAGACTATTATTTGCCTTTTGAATGTGAAACATACACAGCTTATATTGGAAATAACCCAGATTTTGATAGCAATGTATTAAGGTATGGCTATAATTCATTAACCTCTCCAAGCGCCGTTATTGATTACAATTTTAAAACAAAACAAAAAGAAATAAAAAAGGAGCAGGCCGTTTTAGGAGGGGATTTTAATAAGAATGATTATGAATCACACCGTATTTGGGCAACTGCCAGGGATGGTGAACAGATTCCGATATCCATAGTTTATAAAAAAGGTATCGTGTTAAATGAGGAAAACCCACTATTGCTGCATGCTTATGGCTCTTATGGCTCAACTATTGATCCTTCTTTTTCATCCATTAGATTGAGTTTGTTAAATAGAGGATTTATTTATGCCATTGCACATATTCGTGGTGGTGAATATCTTGGCAGACAATGGTATGAAAATGGCAAGCTCTTAACAAAACTCAATACCTTTTATGATTTTATTGATTGTTCAAAACATCTTATAAACATGAAATACACATCAAATAAGCATTTATACGCTTATGGAGGTTCAGCAGGTGGTTTATTAATGGGTGTAATAATTAATATGAATCCAGAATTATATAATGGTATTATAGCAGCAGTTCCTTTTGTTGATGTATTAACCACGATGCTTGATAATACTATTCCACTTACAACAGGCGAGTATGATGAGTGGGGAAACCCCAATGATAAGGAGTCTTATGATTACATGAAATTGTATTCACCGTATGACAATGTTGAAGCTAAATCCTATCCTAATATGCTGGTAACTACAGGGTTATATGACTCACAAGTGCAATATTGGGAACCTGTAAAATGGGTTGCCAAACTTAGGGATTTAAAAACAGATTCAAACAAATTAGTATTGCATATTGATATGGAATCTGGTCACGGTGGAGCTTCCGGGCGTTTTGAAAGCATAAAAGAAGTAGCCTTAGAGTATGCCTTTTTGTTAGATTTAGAAGGAATTCATGGTTAATAAAAAAAAATGTTTTACTTTTGCTTGGTTTTAGGTTACATTAATTTTTGTTTAAATTAGAGTAGCGTTTAAAAAGCATTTATGAAACACAAAAATCAAGTTTTTGATACTGTATTGGATTTAGTAGGTAAAACACCACTTATTAAACTTAATAAAATGGCATCTGAGTTTAAGGGTGAATTTTACGCAAAAGTAGAAGCTTTTAATCCAGGGCACTCTTCAAAAGACAGAATTGCACTTTATATCATTGAACAAGCTGAAAAACAGGGTATTTTAACGCCAGGTGATACCATTATTGAAACGACTTCAGGTAATACTGGTTTTAGTATTGCCATGGTAAGTATTATAAAAGGATATGATTGTGTATTAGCAGTAAGTTCAAAGTCTTCAGCCGATAAAATTGATATGTTAAAAACCATGGGGGCCAAAGTTTATGTATGCCCTGCACATGTAAGTGCAGATGATCCTAGGTCATATTATGAAGTTGCCAAAAGATTGCATAGCGAAATAAAAGGTTCCGTATATATCAATCAATATTTTAATCAACTTAATGTAGATGCGCATTATGCATCTACGGGACCAGAAATTTGGAAACAAACCGAAGGTAAAATCACGCACTTAGTGGCTTGTAGTGGAACTGGTGGAACCATTTCTGGTACAGCAAAATATTTAAAGGAACAAAATCCGAATGTTCAAATTATAGGAGTTGATGCTTTTGGTTCAGTGATAAAAAAATATCATGAAACTAAAGTGTTTGATGAAAAAGAAATATATCCCTATAGAATTGAGGGGCTTGGTAAGAATTTAATTCCTACCGCAACAGATTTTGACGTGATTGATGAGTTTGTTAAAGTAACAGATGAGGAAAGTGCACATACGGCTCGGTTAATTGCAAAAACAGAAGGTTTGTTTGTAGGATATACATCTGGTGCTGCCATGCAAGCCATTAAACAACTTGGTGAGGAAGGTAGATTTAAGAAAAATGATGTTGTAGTCGTTATTTTTCCTGATCACGGGTCACGTTATATGAGTAAAATTTATAGTGACAAATGGATGAATGAACAAGGATTCTTTGATAGCATAAATGTGGAAGCTGCTCAAAGTATTGAATATATAAAATAATAAAAAGACGTATAATTTAAAGAGATGGGATTTTGTATTAACAAAATACCATCTCTTTTTTTATTTTATTGATAATTGAACAGCAAAAATTATGTACAGACAATATAAATATTTAATTTTGCGCCAACTAACTAAGGACTATAGGTTTTTATAATTTGCAAATGAAATAATTTATTTTATTTTGTGACTTGTTTCTACTCTTTAGAAGTCATGGTACATGTATTAATAGCAATAATATTTAAAATTAATGAAAGATTTATTTGAGAAAATTTATAGGGATAAAGGACCGCTAGGAAAGTGGGCTTCACAAGCCGAAGGATATTTTGTTTTTCCAAAATTAGAAGGACAAATTTCCAATAGAATGAAATTTCAAGGAAAAGATGTTATAACCTGGAGCATTAATGACTATTTAGGGCTAGCCAATCATCCTGAAGTAAGAAAAGTGGATGCTGAAGCCGGTGCGGCGTATGGTTCTGCCTACCCAATGGGAGCTCGAATGATGTCAGGTCATACAGAGTTGCATGAAATTTTACAAAAGGAACTTGCGGAATTTGTGAGTAAGGAAGCTGCTTATCTTTTAAATTTTGGCTATCAGGGTATGGTTTCTACAATAGATGCCCTTGTAAATAAAAATGATATTATTGTATATGATGTTGATGCCCATGCGTGTATTATAGATGGTGTCCGTTTGCATATGGGAAAACGCTTTACTTACAAACATAACGATGTTGAAAGTTTAGAAAAAAACTTGGACAGAGCTACTAAAATGGCTGAACAAACAGGAGGGGGTATTTTAGTTATTTCTGAAGGTGTTTTTGGCATGCGGGGTGAGCAAGGCAGACTTAAAGAAATAGCAGCGTTAAAGAAAAAATATAATTTCCGTTTTTTAGTTGATGATGCCCATGGTTTTGGTACTCTAGGAGAAACTGGAGCGGGTGCGGGGGAACAACAAGGCGTTCAAGATGATATTGATGTTTATTTTGCAACTTTTGCAAAATCAATGGCAGGTACCGGAGCTTTTATTGCTGCCGATCAAGAAATTATTGATTATTTAAAATATAATTTACGTTCTCAAATGTTTGCAAAATCATTGCAAATGCAATTAGTTGTTGGTGCCCGTAAGCGTTTACAAATGCTAAAAACAATGCCAGAACTTAAAAATAAGCTTTGGGAAAACGTAAATGCTTTACAATCTGGACTAAAGGAAAGAGGGTTTGATATAGGAACAACACAAAGTTGTGTTACACCAGTATATTTAGAAGGAAGTATTCCTGAAGCCATGGCATTGGTAAAAGATTTAAGGGAGAATTTTGGTATTTTCTGCTCTATAGTGGTTTACCCAGTGATTCCTAAGGGATTAATTTTGCTGCGTTTAATTCCGACTGCTACTCATACTTTAGAAGATGTGGATATTACCCTGGATGCTTTTGACGCCATCAGAGCCAGACTTGAAAATGGAACCTACAAACGTTTATCTGCAGCAGTTATGGCTGCCATGGGTGAATAAATAAAGGTGTTCTTATAAAAAGAGGCAGTCTAAAAGGGCGTCATTGCGAATGGAATGAAGCAATCTGTAAATTGCAAGTTACTGATTTACAAGATTACTTCGAAATAAAAATTTCTCGTAATGACGGTTAGTATATACTTTTTAGTCAGCCTCTTTTTATGCAATCTCTTTTCTAAAAGTTTTACGGCGTTTGTATACAACAGGATCAAAATGTTTCCATATCTGATGGATAGCATAATTATCTTCTAATTCAGGGGTTCTAAAACATGTTTTAATACCTTTTTCAGTAAAAGTATTATAATATTCATTAAAAATTACAGCATGAACTCCTTTGTTTTGATAATCCGGATGAATACCTATTAAATAGAAAATAACATCTTTACTATGCTTTTTGGCATGAAGAATATGCCTAAACCCAAAAGGAAACAGTTTTCCATTCATTTTTTGTAATGCTTTTGCAAATGCAGGCATCACAATGGCGAAACCAACGAGATTATCATCTTTATCTACCACAAATTTAATATATTCGGGATTTACGAAACTAATAAACTTTTTCTTAAAATATTCCTTTTGAACATCAGTGATGGCAACAAATGAAGCCAAAGACGAGTAACTTTCGTTAAACAAATCGAACATTTTATCAGCATAGGGCATCACTTCCTCGGTTTTTGTAAATTTCAATGCTCTAAGTTGGTAACGTTTTTTTATAAGTTCCTGAGCTTTTAAAAAGAATTCAGGCTTTACATTTTCAAAAGGAAATCTACTTTCTGAATATGATTTTTCGACTTTGTAATTTGCAGCTTCGTAATGTTTTACATAATAAGGATGATTATACCAAGTTATCATGGGAGCAATAGACTCAAAGCCTTCGGTCATAACCCCCACTTTATCTAAATTTGAAAATCCTACAGGGCCTTCAGAATATTCTAAATCATGAGATCTACCAATTTCTTCAATTTTATTAAAAAGCGCTTGTGAAACATCCAAATCATCAATAAAATCAAACCAACCAAAGCGCATTTTCTTCAAGGATTGGTTTTTCACCTCAAGCCAATTAATAATAACAGCGACACGACCAACAATTTCCTCATTGTTAAATGCTAAAAATAAGGTGGCATCAGCATCATTGAAAACGGGGTTTTCTTTTTTGTTGAATGTTTTTAATTCTTCACTTATAATGGGTGGCACCCAGTATTTTGAACCTTTATATAACTTAAATGGAAATTTCACAAAAGCCTTTAAGTCCTTTTTAGTTTTTACTTCTTTTATTGTAATCATATTAAAATGAACAGTTTTGGCTTTTAATTATTAAAGTTAAGATTCTTTTTATTGCCTTTATTTCGTTGTGATCTTCTTTTTCCTTCGCTTTTGGCAGAAGTACCATTATCAGGATTTTTGATTTCTTTATCCTTGTGGAAATCCAATCGGTAGGAAGCACCAAAATTCACACTAAAAACTGACGGCGTATCTTTTGTGTTAAAAGTAACGGCTGTATCCAATTGAAAATCTTTACTTGCAAGAAATGCCCCTCCGAATCGAAATAAATTATCGGCATAAAAATCACTTTGAATACCCTGCGTTTCTCCAAAAATGACCCATTTAGGACTGAAAGAATGTGTTAGTGTGAAAATATATTGAAAATCTGACTGATCGGTTCCAATTCTATCTTTTATTAAATTTAATACCAATACCCATCCTCCTGCAAAATTATTTTGACTTGCTATCATTACTTTAGGGCTAAAACCTTCAATGCCACCAGCTGTATAAGGATTGTTTTTAGTATCATAATTGGCACCGGCATATACTGAAACAGCTGGTATTAAGGAACTCCATCTAAACCTATGATTTGCTTTCCAGCTATATAGATTCGGTTTTTCGTTTTCTGAATTTTTATAAGGGTCATAAATTAAATATTTTGCCCCAACAGTAAGATTTTTAAAATTTGCCCGTGATTCGTCAAAAACAATAGTAGAAAAATAAGTTTTAGTATCATTTTGGTAAGTCCCTTCAATGTTAAGCTCCAATTGCTCAAACAAAAAACCATAGCGTGCCGCAAAATCCACTCCAAATCCAGAGACTTCTGTTTTTAGGGCAGGTGTGCGTTTTTCTTTTATCATATAAGGTCCTACTTCAAATTGTGCCACGTTGGTGCCCACTGAAAAAGGACTTCTTGATACACCTGGCCTATTTGAATTGATAACATCTGTATATTGACTGAAGACGCTGCTTGATATTAAAAACAAGAGGCATATAATGATAAATTTAAAATGTTTCATAATGAATTTTAGATTTTGTTTGAATTAAAAAACCATAATGCCATTAACATTTAATGGCTTCCAAATATAGAGATTTTATAGTTTTTTTATCATTTTTGACTCTTTTTTAAACGTATAGAATTGTATTTTTGCTTAAAAATATTTTTATGCTACAATTTGCATCGGCAGTAGGTTTAGTTAGAACGATATTAATTTTAATATTGATTTATTTTGGAATTAAGATTTTAGCACGTTTATTCTCTCCTTTTCTTATGAAATTTATTATTAAAAAAACTGAAGAACGCTTTGGTGGAGGCCAGTTTCAACAACAAAATGAACCGCCTAAAAAAGAGGGTGAAGTAACCATTGATAAAGTTCCTAAAACGAAATCTTCAAATAAAAATGTTGGAGACTATATTGATTACGAAGAAATTGATTAATTTTCGCATTCATTGAATCTAACTTTACTACATGCAATTTTCAATTAAAAAAGTACTTCCACATTTTCTAGTTCTTGTGGGGTTTGTTATTCTGTCTTTGGCATATTTTAGCCCAGTGCTTCAAGGAAAACAAATATTTCAGAGTGATATCATGCAATACATTGGGATGTCAAAGCAACAAAATGACTTTAGATCTCAAACAGGAGAAGAAACGTATTGGACAAATAGCGCGTTTAGTGGTATGCCAACGTATCAATTAGGTGCTAAATACCCGCATAATTATATTAAAAAATTAGATTTAACACTTCGTTTTTTACCACGACCAGCCGATTATTTGTTTTTATATTTTCTCGGTTTTTATGTGCTTCTATTAGTTTTAAAAGTCGATTTTAAGCTTGCGGCATTAGGTGCGCTGGCATTTGGTTTTTCTACCTATTTAATCATAATTCTGGGTGTGGGCCATAATAGCAAGGCGCACGCTATTGCTTATATGCCATTGGTTTTAAGTGGTATTTTATTAACCTTTCAGAAGAAGTATATTTCAGGGTTTTTGCTCACTGCATTAGCCATGGGTTTAGAAATAGTAGCAAATCATTTTCAAATGACCTATTATTTAATGCTATTGGTAATTATTTTAGGGATTGCTTATTTGATTGATGCTTATAAAAAGAACCTTTTGCCTCATTATTTTAAATCGGTAGGTATTTTGGTGGCTGCGGTTATATTGTCTGTGGCGCTAAATGCTATCGGTGTACTGGCTACTAAAGAATATGTAAAAGAAAGCACGCGTGGTAAAAGTGAGCTCACCATTAATCCTGATGGCTCTTCAAAAGAGATATCTTCGGGCTTAGATAAAGATTATATTACACAGTTTAGTTATGGATATTGGGAAACTTTCAACTTGTTTATCCCAAGATTTATGGGAGGTGGCAATGGTGAAGATGTAGGGAAAGACTCAGCTACTTATGATGCCTATAGAAAATTGGGAGCTACAACATCACAAGCAATTCAAGAATCGAAACAGGCGCCTATGTATTGGGGTGATCAACCAATTGTAGAAGCACCGGCATACATTGGAGCTGTTGTATTATTTTTATTTGTTTTTGCCTTGTTTTTGGTGAAAGGACGATTAAAATGGTGGCTTGTAGGTGGCTCCATATTATCTTTATTATTATCCTACGGAAAAAATTTAGGTTTCTTAACCGATTTTTTTATTGATTACGTACCGCTTTATAATAAGTTTAGAGCTGTAACATCCATCCAAGTACTATTAGAATTGTGCATTCCGGTGTTGGCGATTTTCGGATTGGCAAGATTGTTTAACAATTTTGAAAAGAAAGAGGAGAAGCTAAAAGCTTTAAAAAACGCATCTATAATTACTGGTGGTATTGCATTAGGGTTTTTATTGTTCAAATCATCCTTGTTTGATTTTGTTGGTGTGAATGACGGTTTTTATCGTCAGAATTACGGACAAGCATTTGTTAATGCACTTATTGAAGACAGGAAAACCATTTTTACCCAAGATACAATTCGAACTTTAATTTTAGTATTGCTTTCTGCCGGGGCAATATATATGTATTTAAAGGACAAACTTAAAGAAAAATGGGTTGTTGTCGTATATGGTGTTTTAATCCTTTTTGATTTAGTTGGAGTTGACAAACGATATGTGAATAATGATGATTTTGTATCGGCAATTCAAGTAAATAAACCTTTTGAAGCCAATGCTGCTGACAAAGAAATATTAAAAGATACTGGGTATTACAGGGTTTTCGATTTAGTTGGTGGAGCCGCAAAACCTTCATATTTTCATAATTCACTAAACGGTTATAGCGCTGCAGAATTGAAGCGCTACAGTGAATTGTTCGATTTTCATATTGCAAAAAACAATATAAATGTACTTAATATGCTTAATACCAAGTATATAATTGCGCAAGATGAAAAGGGTAATGTGTTTCCATATACTAATGAAGATGCCAATGGAAACGCTTGGTTTGTAAAAAAATTAGAAAAAGTTAATTCTGCAAATCAAGAAATTAACGCTTTAGATAGTTTAGATAACAAAAACAAAGCAATTTACACAAGTCAAAAAGAATCAGAAAATCTTAAAACTAATTATATAGTAGATTCATTGGCAACCATCAAACTTGTTAGCTATAAACCAAATTACCTGAAATATCAATCCAACAATTCAAACGAAGGATTTGTGGTGTTTTCTGAAATTTATTACGGGAATGGTTGGAAAACATGGGTTGATGGAAAAGGGGCCACACATATGCGTGTTGATTATGTTTTAAGAGGCATGGAATTACCCGCTGGAAAACACACCATTGAATTTAAGTTTGACCCAGATGTTGTTAAAACAGGCAGTACTATTGCATTAGCAAGTTCAATTTTATTTGGTTTGTTGCTGCTTGGTGGATTGTTTTATGGGTTTAAAAAGAAATCAGCAACAAGTGCGTAAAAAAGCACTCATAATAACTTATTACTGGCCACCTGCGGGAGGTCCTGGTGTGCAGCGCTGGTTAAAATTTGTGAAATATCTTCCGGAGTATAATATTGACCCGATTGTTTTTATACCTGATAATCCTAATTATCCCATGACAGATGAGAGCTTGTTAGATGAAGTTTCTTCAGAAGTAAAAATTGTAAGATTCCCTATTTCAGAACCTTATAAATTAGCAAGCCTCTTCTCAAAAAATAAATCTAAAGTTTTAAGTAAGGGCATTATCTCAGAAAAAGAAACACAAAGTTTACTTGAAAAATTGTTGCTGTACATTAGAGGTAACTTTTTTATTCCTGATGCACGCATCGCATGGGTTAAACCTTCAGTAACATTTCTTTCCGAATTTATTTCAACAGAAAACATTGAAACCATCATCACCACCGGACCACCACATAGTCTGCATCTTATTGGGCTACAGTTAAAAGAGCGGTTAGGAGTGAAGTGGTTGGCCGATTTTAGAGATCCTTGGACTTCAATTGGTTACCATAAACAGTTGAAATTGACTAAGAAGTCTCAATTAAAGCATAAATTTTTAGAGCAACAGGTGCTTGATCATGCAGATCAAATTATCGTCACAAGCTTTACTACAAAAAAAGAGTTTGAAGGTTTAACAAAACAACCGGTTCATGTCATTACAAATGGATATGATATGATGTCTACTGCAAAATCAAATCTTGATAAAAAGTTTTCTATCTCACATATTGGATCTTTGCTTTCAAAAAGAAATCCAGACGTGCTATGGCGTGTGTTTCATGATCTAATTAATGAAAACAAAGGTTTTTCAAAAGACTTTCAACTTAATTTAATTGGAGTAGTGAGTGATAATGTAATGAAAAACATTCAAAATTATAATATAACGGATTATGTAAATAAGGTAGGATATGTTTCACATAAAGAGGCTATTACATATCAAAAAAAATCTCAAGTGTTATTGCTTATTGAAATAGATTCTGATGAAACAAAAGGTATTATTCCGGGTAAACTTTTTGAATATATGGTATCAAACAGACCTATTATAGCGATAGGCCCTGCGGATTCTGATGTAGAAACGATTATTAAAGAAACTAATTCTGGATCGTATTTTAATTATAATGATTATGATTCGTTAAAAACACTTATATTAAATCAATATGATGCATTTAAAAATGGAACGTTGCAATCTCATCCTATTGGTTTACAAAAATACAGTAGAAAAGAACTCACTAAAGCCTTATCTAACTTAATCTAATGGGAGTTGTCTTTGCGCAATCAGTTAAAAACACGATTACAACTTACATAGGTATTTTTATTGGTGCCATAAATGTGTTATTTCTATTTACAAATTTTTTGAGTGATAGTTATTTTGGTTTAATAACATTCATATTATCTACGGCCAATATTATGATGCCTTTAATGGCTTTTGGAACAAATAATACCATCATAAAATTTTATTCCATTTTTAAAACAAGACAATCACAAAATAGCTTTCTAACATTAATGATGTTTTTACCTTTGGCAATTATTATTCCAGCAGGGTTTGTTGGCTATGTTTCTTTTGATGTTATTGGTAATTGGTTATCGCAAAAAAACCCCATAATCAAGGATTATATTTGGCTTATTTATATAGCAGCCATTTCATTTGCTTATTTTGAAGTGTTTTATGCCTGGAGCAGGGTACAAATGCAAAGCGTTTTTGGGAACTTTATGAAAGAGGTTTTCCACAGACTGTGTATTACCTTTTTATTATTGGCTTTATATGTCAACTATTTAAATGCTGAGCAATTAATTTTAGCCATCGTCTGGGTTTATATGTTGCGCATGGTGCTCATGGCCATTTATGCATTTAGTTTAAAAAGACCGGTTCTTAAATTTTCAAATTTTAAAAGTTTGTCGAATATTTTAAAATATTCAGCATTGATTATAATTGCAGGTTCAGTAACTAACATTATTTTGGAAATAGATAAGTTTATGTTAGGTTATTATATTCAAATTGAAAATGTAGCCTATTATGGTGTAGCCATCTATATAGCTTCTGTGATTGGCGTGCCGTCTTCCTCCATGGACCAAATAGTAAGTCCGTTAACTGCTAAACTTTTAAACGAAAACAGCCCAATGGAATTAAAAAAATTATATCAGAAAAGCTCTTTAACATTGTTTATAATAAGTGGTTTTATTTTTTTGTTAATAATATTGAATATCAATGAGTTATATCATTTTATACCCGAAAAATTTAGCGGAGGATTAGTCATTGTTATTTTAATAGGAATAGCTAAGTTGATTGATAATTTACTGGGGAATAATAATGCTATTTTATTTAATAGTGATTATTACAAAATGGGATTGGTTTTTGGTGTTTTATTGGTTGGAACTACAATTATTCTAAATGTGATTTTTATACCTATTTACGGTATCAATGGAGCAGCATATGCAACATTTATCGCCATAGTATTATACAATCTGTCAAAGATACTTTTTGTTCAATATGCCTTTAAAATGAACCCCTTTACAATTGAAACAGTAAAAGTGGCTATTCTTATTGTGTGTTGTGTTCTGTTATTTTACTTTTGGGAATTTCCTTTTAATTCAGTTATAAATATTGCCTTAAAAACAGTTACTGTTACAGTTAGTTATGGTTTAATGGTATATGGTTTAAATCTTTCAGAAGACATTTCTTCCATTATTAATAAACTTATAAAGCGTTAATAAATTTAGAAGAAACAATTGAAAGTTGAAAGGAGTCTTAATTGGAAAAAAGAAAACCCCACGACGTTGCTTTGAGGCAAACATATCGTGGGGCTTTCCAACTAACCAACCAAACCTTTATTGTCTTCTTCTTTTTGAAGCGGACCTTGTTTTATTATTGCTAGAACTGCTTCTACTTTGTGTTGCTCTTGATTTAGTTTCTACAGATCGTTGAGTAACTTTTGGAGCACTTCTAGTTATCGTTGTTTTATTAGATGTACGTACATTATTGTTATTCGGTTTTTGAACAACCCGGGTTTCTCGTGTACGTGTAATTCCATTTGTTCTTGGGTTGTTACTATTTGATGCTACTGTTCTATTAACAACGGTTTTTCTATTTATTTTAGTGTTATTCACAGGTGAATTATTTCTATTTACTTGATTATGGCTGCTGTTAACACGTCTATTTGCATTTTTATTTACCACTTGTGAGTTTCTGGTAACAGTTCTATTTACCGTACTATTATTATCTCGTCTTGTGTTCGTGTTTTGTACAATGTCCCGTCTTGTATTCGTATTTCTGTTGATTTCAGTATTATTTCTAGTACTTCTATTTGCAGTTGAATAACTGCTGTTCCTTTTTATGTTATTTCCACGTCTGCTAGCAATGGCAGTTCTTGGTCTGTAATTATTGTGAAATGGCTTGTTATAAGCATAACGTATTGGATTATAATATTGTCTGTAAGGCCTGTTATAAACCACACGGTAATTATATGATGGAACACTATAATAATGATGCCAAGGTCTGTAAACATAATATCTGTTGTAATTGTTTATGTAGCCAGAATAGTATGAAAACACATGGTGCCTGTTATAATGTACATATAATCCACCAACTCTGGATATATACCCATAATTGTTATAGTTAATATTTACATTTCCAGCTTGAGTGATTCGTCCGTAGTAATCATAATATATTGGTGTGTTTTCAATTTGAATAACCGCACCATATTCATCATATTGCACATATCCATTATAGTCATAACCAGAATTAAAACTAAGATTTGCATTAGGTGACCCAATGGAAACATTTAGTCGCGTGTTGTTACTCAATACATTAAAATCAAATTGTCCATCTGGAAATACAGAAAATTCAATGCCACCTTCTACAAATATGAAATTATTTCCATAACCTTTTATAAAAGTTGATGTATTATCAGTTTTGGTTGTAATGGTTGTGGTTGCATTAACAGACAATCCTATCAGGATTGCAATTGCTACTAAGAGTTTTAAATTTTTCATAATTGTAAGTATTAATTGTGATACACATTGATAATTACAAACAGCGTGCCAAAAATATAAACATCTAATTACCAATTAATTGTAATTAAGTAGATTCTAATTTATTTTCTTTATTTTTATATAAACCAATCATTTCGATGGAAAACAATTTTGTAACCTGTAAAAATTGCGAGAACGATTATAATAAAGAGTTTCAGTTTTGCCCACATTGTGGGCAAAAATCAAATGATGAACTTACTTTAGGTGTCTTGTTTTACAATACCATAAGTAATTATTTTTCTTTTGATGCCCGATTTTTTAAAAGTTACATTCCTTTAATGTTTAAACCGGGATATTTAGCGAAACGCTTTATTGAAGGGAAGCGTTTATTGTATTTGCACCCAGCTCAAATGTATTTGTTTATTTCTGTGCTGTTCTTTTTTTTGTTTTCAATTATTACCAGAGAATCAACTGAAAAATTTGATTCAGCACTTAAAAAAGGGTTTAATAAGGCTGAAGTGGTTTTAGATTCATTACAAGTTGAATCATTGTTAGATTCTATTCAAACAGAACAACTATTAATGCCATTGAATGAAAATCAAAAGGCATTAGGGATTAAAAATTTAAATAACCTGGATTCAATAATAAAGTCTAAAAACAATAAACCAGTAGTTAATGCAAGTTTTGATTATGATGAAAATAAAATAGATTCTTTAATTGCTATAAATGCATCAGATGCTGAGATTTACAAGGCTATGGGATTAGAAGAAGATGCAGGGGCTTTTACGCGAAAATTATATGCTCAAGCACTTAAATTTTATAAACAAAGAAATGGCGGTTCCCTTTTACAGGCATTTTATGATAGCATCCCATTAGCTATGTTTATATTACTGCCAATTTTTGCACTGTTGCTTAAATTATTCTACTTCAGAAAAGGTCCATTTTCACACCATTTGGTATTTGCATTTTACTACTTTTCCTTTTTATTTATGGTATTTAGTATTTTAATTTTATTGGATTTATTATGGAAAATTCCTGGCATAGTAATCGGGTTAATAATGTTTTCAACTTTTTTATATCTGTTTTTAGCAGTCAAACGATTTTATAGCCAGGGTTACTTTTTAAGTCTATTAAAAAGTGGCATCATTTCATTTATGTTTTTCAGTTTTGTAATTCCGTTAGCCATAGTAATTATAGGAATATCGGCCTTTATGTTTTATTAACAGGAATGTGTTATTTTAATTTTTCCTTTAAATATTTCCCGGTTTCTGAAGTTTTTATTTTTATAAGGTCTTCCGGTGTTCCTGCTGCCACAATATAACCGCCTAATTCACCACCTGTCGGACCCAAATCAATAATATAATCAGCACATTTAATAAGTTCTAAATTATGTTCAACCACAATAATAGAATGCCCATTCTCAATCAAAGCATTAAAAGATTTTAAAAGCTTTTGAATGTCATGAAAATGCAGGCCTGTTGTGGGTTCATCAAATATAAAAAGTGTTTTTTCCTTTTTATTTCCCTTTCCTAAAAAAGATGCCAATTTTATACGTTGCGCTTCACCGCCAGATAGGGTAGATGAACTTTGCCCCAAAGTGACATAGCCCAAACCTACATCTTGAAGTGGCTGCAGTTTTGATTTTATTTTTGGTTGTTTATTTATTTCGAAAAAAGCAATGGCATCATCAATGGTCATATTTAAAATATCATCAATGTTTTTGCCCCCAAAAGTAACTTCAAGCACTTCTTTTTTAAAGCGCTTCCCTTTACAGGTTTCACATTCTAAATGCACATCTGCCATAAACTGCATCTCAATGGTTACTTCACCTTCGCCTTTGCAAGTCTCACAACGTCCGCCATCTACGTTGAAAGAAAAATGTTTTGCCTGATAATTTCTAATAGCACTTAACTTTTGATTTGAATACAAGGCTCTTATGTCATCATAGGCTTTGATATAAGTCACAGGGTTTGAACGTGACGACCTTCCAATGGGGTTTTGATCCACAAATTCAATATGATTCACATTGCTAAAATGACCTTCAATCCTTGAGAATTGACCAGGTTTGTCTCCAAAATCCGTTAATCTTTTTTGTAATGCCGGATATAGAATTTTTTTAACCAATGTGCTTTTTCCGCTACCAGAAACACCCGTAATAACGGTTAACATTCCCAGAGGAAACCTTACATCTATATTTTTCAAATTATTCTCACGAGCCCCTTTTATGTCAATATAATACTTTGAGGTTCTTCTGATTTCCGGAATTTTAATTTGCAATTTTCCATTAAGATATTGTGCGGTTAATGAATCAGACGCCAGAATATCAGCATAGGTTCCATTGGCAACCACATGACCACCAAGCGTTCCAGCCTCAGGACCTATATCAATGATGCCATCGGCAGCTTTCATAATATCTTCATCATGCTCCACAACAATGACCGTATTACCTAAATCCCGCAACGATTTTAAAACATAAATTAAGCGTTCTGTGTCTTTAGGATGCAAGCCAATACTAGGTTCGTCTAAAATATACATGGAACCCACCAAACTACTTCCTAACGACGTGGCTAAATTAATGCGTTGGCTTTCCCCACCAGACAAAGTATTTGATTTTCTATTCAACGTTAAATAATCAAGTCCAACATGGGCTAGAAAAGACAATCTATTGTTAATTTCCTTTAAAAGCCTATTGGCAATTTGATTATCATGGTCATTCAACTCTAATTGATTAAAGAAATTAGCCAATTTATTTAATGGCATTTCAACCAAATCAGTAATGGTAGCACCACTTATTTTTATATAATTGGCTTCCTTCCGCAATCGTTTTCCATTACAGGTTTTGCATTTGGTTTTTCCACGATAACGCGACAACATGACCCGGTTTTGAATTTTATAGGCTTTGGATTCTAATTCAGCAAAGAAGGCGTTTAAACCTTCAAAATACTGATTACCATCCCAAATAAGTTGTTTTTGTTCGGGGGTTAATTCGAAAAAAGGTTTGTGGATAGGGAAGTTGAACTTATGTGAATTATTAACCAACTGGTCCCGGTACCAACTCATACTTTCACCTCGCCACGGAAAAATGGCGTTTTCATAAACAGAAAGCGCTGTATTTGGAGTCACTAAATCATCATCAATACCAACAATATCACCATAACCTTCACATTTTGGGCAGGCTCCATACGGATTGTTGAAACTGAATAAATGCACGTTTGGTTCTAAAAACGTGATGCCATCCAATTCAAATTTATTACTAAAAAGTCTTGTTGAAATGTTGCTTAAATTTTCAACAATACAGGCGCCTTTACCTTCAAAAAATGCCGTTTGTATAGCATCTGCCAATCGGTTTTGAAAATCTTCTTCGTCTTTAATGATAATTCTATCAACAACTAAAAAAATATCATGAATAGATTCATTAATAGTATTGGCTTCGTCAATTCTTAAAACAATATTGTTAACCATAATTCTGGAATAACCTTGTTGCTGAAGCACTTTGAGTTTATCGGTCATTTCTCTCCCGTTTTCTAAATGAATAGGAGCAAGGAGTAATAATCTTTCTCCTTCAGGGAACTGTATTATATAGTTTAAAACATCGGAAACCGTATTTTTTTTAACTTCATTTCCTGATATTGGCGAATAGGTTCTGCCAATTCTGGCGAAAAGCAATTTCAAATAATCATAAATTTCAGTGGATGTCCCAACGGTTGAACGCGGATTTGTTGAGTTCACTTTTTGCTCAATGGCAATAGCAGGTGCGATGCCTTTAATATAATCAACTTTTGGTTTGTTCAGTCTTCCTAAAAATTGTCTTGCATAACTGGACAAACTTTCAACATAACGTCTTTGGCCTTCAGCATAAAGTGTATCAAAGGCTAAACTTGATTTTCCTGAACCTGATAAGCCTGTAATAACCACCAATTTGTTTCTTGGAATAACAACATCAATATTTTTTAAATTATGCAATTTCGCACCTTTTATAATGATGTTTTGTTTAGGATTTACATCTGAAAGATTAGTAATCATAGCTTTATAGAGAATAATTTTGCAAAGATACTATAAGTATTTCATCCCACTAAATTTATTGTTCTTCAATAGTTTTGGCAAAACCTGTTATTTTTTTTCTTCGAATTATTTAAGATATATTTAACCCTTATATGGCTAAAAAACACGATGAAAGGTTTTTAGCGTTTAAAAAAAGCAAAGAAATTTTGTTTTTTCGGAATGATTGTTGTTATATTTGATAAGTAACTCACGTTACGCAAAATCAGTCTTAAATTTCATAGTTTTAACACTTGAATAG
>CAXBJF010000034.1:0-42449 GCA_963976005.1 uncultured Flavobacteriales bacterium
GCACGAATAAAACTGAAAAGGCTTTATCCGTCATATGAAGATTGACTTGACACTACGTAATCCTTTTTGTTCTAAAAAAGCATAGTTCTCTCCACTACTATAGCCTGTATCTGCTATACAATTATGCCATAATAAACCTTGTTTGTGCAGACGTTTTTCTAAGCGATTACATATATCGGGTAAACACTGACTATCCTTACCATCGGCATGATAAGCCTTTATGTCTGTAATCACATGATGCCCTGTATCTACACTTAATTGACTCATATAATTAAGCTTTCTTGCCTTGCCTGGTTTTACACTAATTCGGGCGTCTGGATCGGTTGGACTGTAATGGGTTTTATTGGAGGTGTACTTTGAGCCTTTATTACCTGCTCCTGGACGTTGGTCTTGATCTTTACGCCATTTTTTGTTTCTGCTTTTTATAGCTTGTAACTCGCTTGCTGTTGCACTTATTTCTTGTTGGGTTTTGGTCGCTTTATTATGTTTGGCTTTCCTTATAGGAGCTGATGCTTTATCCATTTTACTGATATGACGAATTTGATACAAATGAGCTTCTAAATCCTCTTTTGGTACTTTCAGCTTTAAAGTGTCCATCGAAGCATTTGCTTTTACTGGTGCTGAATCAATCGCTTGGGTATGACCACTAACCATCCCTTTTTCAATGCACATACTAAGTACCTTGGTAAAAACCTGTTCAAAGACCGTCTCTGGATATAACCCTCGGGTACGGCTGATCGTAGAATGCCATGGTAGGGGCTCATCGATATCATAACCCAAAAAATAAAGAATATCCAAACGCATACTGCTATGCTGAATCAAATCTCTATCGCTAATAATGTTCTCTAAATAACCAACCAAACACAGTTTAAAAAAAACCACGGGGTCGATGCTTTTCTGTCCACTTTCTCCGTAATAATCCTTGGTTAATCCATACAGATAATCTAAATCTAGAACTTCTTTTAATCGCCGATAAAAATTGTGCTTCGGGATACGCTCACTAAGTTGAAACTGAGCGAATAATTTCTCTTGGTAATCTTTCTTGCCTTGCATAACTAAAGTTAAGAAATTAAAAAGCTTCTTTTAATTTGGATTCTTATCTTTATCAACAATCTTGTGCAACAGGCACCGGTGTTGTGCTTTCGTTATTTTTTATTGTACAATTTTCCGTTTTTCACTACTAAAAAAATGTCATCTATATGCTCAATGTTTTCTGTAGGATTGGCATTTAATAAGAGTAAATTCGCTTTTTTTCCAACTTCTATTGTACCTTCATTTTCTAGGATACCAGTAGCCATTGCAGAATATTTTGTTGCAGCTACTAATGCTTCTGATGGACTAAATCCGCATTCATTAACCAATAATTTCATTTCGTGCTGAACAAATGTGCTTTGGTCAGAATCACTGCCAGCAGCTATGAGCACTCCCTTTTTGTGTGCTTGTTGTATTATTCTTTTCCCAATTTCGTATCGCCAAATCATTTTAGGATGGTTTTTGTACATTACTAGTACAGACATTGTTGCATCTAAAACGACATTGTGATTAATCATTAAATTATACAATTCTGAAAAGTCCATTTTTTCAAATTCTTTATCCCAAAATTCCTTTTCCTTTCCATTAGGTTTATGGTCAATCCAAGACTTTATCAAGTTTTCACTATCATCATTTTCATAAACCAACATATTAGCGTGTGAAATTGAAATCACACCACTTGCTATTATTTCGGATGGTTTAGCGATTTGCAATGCTGCGTGTGACCAAACAGGAAAATTTTGCCTTTTAGCTTCTTCAACAATCTTTACAACTTCATTATTTGATAAATCTGCATACATTTTTATACCTGAAGCTCCTGTGCCTTTAGCTTGAGCTACTTCAATTACCATATTAGAATTGTCATCAATTGCTTTCATATAGGGCATTTTTCCGCTAATTCCCCCTTGAGCTGATGCAATGGTTCTTGGGTCGGCAAAAAACTTTGAACCCGCCATTAAAGAGGAATAGTAAATGTTTGGAGCCAATATGTCACCCACTAATGCATTTCTTGATAAACTAGCTAATGCTCTTGCGTCTCCAGCCATATCTCTAACCGAGGTTATACCTGTTAATAGCATTTCTTTAAGCACTTTTTCTGCATTATCTCTTCTTTCTTCGGTCGGGTCTGTTGCAAAATGTACGTGAGCATCAATCAAACCAGGAACAACATATTTATCTTTCAATATAATAGATTGAACGGTATCATTAGCTATATAATTTTTGGAAGGTAAGATGTCTGAAATTTTATCATTATTGATTAAAATGGTATAATCATAGAGTACATTATTTGAGTTTACATCAATAATATTGACATTTTGCAAAGCATAATTGCCAAAGCTGAATTGTGCACTTGCTGTTGTACTTGTCAAAACCAATAGGAGAATGGTTGATGTAATTTGTCTTAAATTCATTTTTCTAAATAATTTTATAGTTGGTTAGCAGTCTGTCATAATGAAGCACAACGACTTGATATGAAATCGTTTTAATGTTTTATATATGATGTTAAACGAAGTTAGCTAATTTTTCTGACAAAGTCAAACACTAATGACTCCTTAAATATGTAATAAGTGAATACAATGACACCAATGCCCAAATACCTTCAAGAATAATAAAAGGCCAATAGTTTAATAGTACAGAAGCCATACATGCCATAGTAGCTCCAGTAAGATTAAGGATGATGAAGATGAAGCTTTTATTGGTTGCTTTTCCAGAAACGTTTAATACGTACGCTAGCAATATTTGAAAAACGCCTAAAAATCCAATCCAGTCTGTAAAATTCATAATTAGTAAGTTAAAAGCATTTGATGATTAGGATTTGAGTGGGTTTCAGAAATCTTAAAATCATGTCTCCCTACAATTTCAAAACCAACTTTTTTGTAAAAATTAATGGCTTTCAGGTTTTCCGTCCAAACAAATAGCCATATGCCAGCTTGGTTATTCTTAATAGATTCCTGAATATTTAAATTAAAAAGTTGAAGTCCGAGTTTTAAATTATGAAACTCTTGAAGTACATACAATCGTTCTAATTTAGTGACATTTTTTAATGAAATATTTGGGCTAGAAAAATTAAATATAGTTTTAGAATAACCAACTGGTTTTTGATTATAATACAGAATGAAATAGTTGTTATTTGAATCTTTTAATTCGTTTTCAAATACTTCATTAGTAAATTTTAAATGGGTGTATACATCAATATCAGCTTTAGAAGCACTCATTCCGTGTGACTCAATGAATGTTTTTTTGCCAAGAATAGTGAGTAACTTTATATCATGTAATGTTGCTCTTACGATGGATGTCATAAGAACTATGAGTTTAATAAAAAGGTTTTTAATTCTTCATACTTAATAATTTTAATAGAAATTTTCTTTTTACCCATTACAGCTTGGATTTGCTTAGGAAGGGATTGTTTTTCTTTTATCACTTCTTCAACTACATCTAAAAATTTGGTGGGATGTGCTGTTTCTAAAAACACACAATGCGCCTCAGGGTGCTTTTTTAAATAGGCTTTACAACCTAAATACCCAACAGCACCATGCGGATCTGCCACATAATTATAAGTGTTATAAATTTCCAATAGCGCTTCTTTGGTTTCTTCATCTGTAAAACTATAAGACGAGATATTGGCTTTTAAAGTTTCAAAATCATTTTTATAGATTTCCTGAATGCGAATAAAATTACTCGGCGCACCTACATCCATGGCATTGCTTATTGTTTGTACCGAAGGTATTGGCGTATATAACTGTGTTTCTAAATATCTGGTTACTACGTTATTTTCATTATTTGCTGCAATAAAATGGCTTATAGGCAAACCTAATTGCTGTGCCATCATACCAGCACATACATTGCCGAAATTACCACTTGGTACTGAAAACACGATGTTTTTATAGGTGTTATGTAATTGCTTATAAGCGAAGATAAAATATAACAATTGCGGTAACCAACGCGCCACATTAATAGAGTTTGCAGAGGTCAACTGCATTTTGCTGGTTAAGTCTTCATCTAAAAATGCGGTTTTCACCATGGCCTGACAATCATCAAATGTACCATGAACTTCCAACGCTTTAATATTTTGACCTAAGGTCGTCAGTTGTTTTTCCTGGATATCACTTACTTTTCCGCTAGGGTATAAAATGACAACATTCACACCTTTTACACCTAAAAACCCATTCGCAACCGCTCCACCGGTATCGCCGGAAGTTGCCACTAAAACGGTTATTTCATTGGTGTTGTCTTTATTGAAATAGCCTAAGCAACGTGCCATAAATCGAGCACCTACATCTTTAAATGCCATGGTTGGACCATGAAAAAGCTCTAAAGTGGAGATGTTTTTATTTAGCTCAACTACTGGAAAATCAAACGATAAAGTTTCATCTATAATCGTTTTTAAAACAGTTTCAGGAATGTCAGGAGATACAAACTGTTTTATGGCTTCAAAGGCAATTTCTTTATATGAAAATTTGTCAATATTTTCGAAAAAATATTTTGGCAAAGGTGTAATGGTTTCAGGAAAATATAATCCTTTATCGGGCGCTAAACCTTTAATAACTGCATCCTTAAAAGATGTTTTTGGAGCTTGTTTATTTAGAGAGTAATAGTTCATTTTCTTGTCATTCCTGCAAAGGCAGGAATCTGATTATTAGTAATTTGTAATTTTTTTAGTCATTGCGAAGCAAATTTTTATTTGCTGTGGCAATCTATGAATTGAACTACAATTTAAAAGATTCCCACGCTTCGCTCGGAATGACATTTATTTATTCAGAATCTTAATTCCTTTCGTATTGATTTTACAAACGTAGGTATCAAATTTAATATTTGTTTTTCGATATACATTATTCATTGCAACCTCCACATTTGAAGCATCTTTAATTCCTTTACTTAAACTAAAAATAGAAGGTCCTGAGCCTGAAATGCCACAACCTAATGCGCCTGCATTTAAGGCCGCCATTTTAACCTCTTTAAAATATGGAATTAACTGACTTCGGTAAGGTTCAATCACAACATCATGCAGTGATTTGCTGATTAAACCATAATCATTACTATGAAGGCCATGAACCAAACTTCCCATATTGGCCCATTGTGTGATGGCTAGTTGAAGTGGAATCTCTTTTGGTAAAATCGCTCTTGCTTCGGATGTTTTTATTTCAATTTGTGGATGTATTATAGTCGCAAATAAATCATGCGGGGTTGGTATTTGCAAGATTTCTAAAGGATTTACGCTTTTTACTAAGGTAAAACCTCCAAAAATGGCAGGTGCCAAATTATCAGCATGTTCACATTTACTGGCTATAGCTTCACCTTTTATAGCAAAGTAGGTGAGTTGCATTTTATTGTATGGCCTTTCCAATAATTCATTAATAGCGAACACACTACCGGCCGCACTTGCTGCACTACTTCCAATTCCACTACCGGGTTTTATCTTTTTATAAATTTCTATTTCAAAACCACAGTCCGGATTTGCGTCTGCAATAAGTGCTAATGCTGAGACACCGGCTACATTTTTCCCTACTTCAAAAGGTAAATCAAAACCTTCAATTTTTGTAATGACAACACCTTTTTTATCTGTTTTTCTAACGACCATTTCATCACCAATGTGGTCCAGACAAAAACCTAATACATCAAAACCACAGGCTACATTGGCGACAGTTGCAGGGGAAAATATTCTTATTTCGTTCATTTTATTCAGATAAAAGAAAATAGATAAAAGAAAATAGACAAATCCGTCGTTATTCTTTTTTCTCTATTCTCAAGTCTTTTTTTAATTTCGTTTTGTAAGTGACTGCAAACTGCGACTGTCAACTGATTTAGTCATTTCCAATTCTAATAATGTCTGCAAACAAACCTGAAGCGGTTACATCAGCTCCAGCTCCAGCACCTTTAATAATCATAGGTTGCTCTGGGTAGCGTTGTGTATAAAACATAACAATATTATCTTTTCCTTTTAAATTATAAAATGGATGCCCTTCCGGAATTTCTTTCAATCCAACTTTTGCTTTTCCTTTATTCAATTCGGCTACATATTTTAACTGACAGTTTTTTGCTCTGGCTGATGCATAAAGTTTTTGAAAATGTGCTTCATCACTAATTAAAGTCTTATAAAAATCATCTACCGTATCGCTTTCTAAATTTGCTTTTGTTAAAAAAGATGAATTTGTTATCTCTTCCAAATTCATTTCCAATCCGCTTTCCCTAGCTAAGATTAATATTTTTCTGGCAACATCAACACCGCTTAAATCGATTCTTGGATCTGGTTCTGTATAGCCTTCAGTTTGAGCTTGCTTTACAACATCATGAAACTTTGTAGTGTTATCAAAATTATTGAACACAAAATTTAAACTACCTGATAAAACTGCTTGAATTGAAGAGATAGAATCTCCAGAAGCAATTAAATTACTCAACGTATCAATTATTGGCAAACCGGCACCTACATTGGTCTCAAATAAAAATGGTGCGTTGTATTTTAATGATAATCGTTTTAATAGACTGTAATTTTCAAAATCGCTGGAACAGGCTATTTTATTACATGCTACTACACCAATACTTTGACGTAGATAATCTTTATACAAGTTGGCAACTGCTTTATTTGCAGTAACATCCACAAAAATACTGTTGCGCAAATTAAGTGTTTTAATGGTCTCAAAAAAACCAGTTAAGGTTGCTTTTTCACCTGTGTGTAATTGTTCTTTCCAAGTATTTAAATTAATACCATCTTCATCAAAAATCATGGTTCTGGAGTTGGATAACCCAACAACATGCAAACTAATTTTTAAATGATCCTTTAAATATTTTTTTTGTTGCTTTATTTGCTCCACAAGTTTTTCTCCCACATTACCAACACCTGTAATAAACACATTTAGTTGTTTGGTTTTGATTTCAAAGAATTGTTCATGTAAAGAGTTTAAGGCTTTTTTTACGTCATTTTGAAGGATGACTGCTGAAATATTTTTTTCTGATGCACCTTGAGCAATCGCTCTGATATTAATATTGTTTTTCCCAAGTGTACTGAACATTTTACCGCTTATTCCTTGGTGGTTCTTCATGTTATCTCCAATAAGTGCGATGATTGATAAATTTTTCTCAATAATTATAGGATCAATTTTACTTAAGGCAATTTCATTTTCAAAAGTATTATCAATAGCGCTTTGAGCTCCATCAGCATCATTTTCATCAATTCCAATACAAATGGAATGTTCTGAAGACGCTTGGGTGATTAAAATGACATTGATTTTTTCTTGTGATAAGGTTTCAAACAATCGTTTTGAAAATCCTGGAATACCAATCATCCCACTTCCTTGAAGCGTTAACAAAGCAATATTATTGATGTTGCTTATTCCTTTTACAGGAATCCCGGAATTTATGTGATCGTTAGAAATTATGGTGCCTAAAGATTCAGGATCAAGTGTGTTTTTTATATGAATTGGAATGTTCAATGCAAGTACCGGTTGAACTGTTGGCGGATACAATACTTTAGCGCCAAAATGCGATAATTCCATGGCTTCTTGATACGACAATTTTTCAATAGGGTAGGCCTGTTTTACCAGTTTTGGGTTGGTAGTAAACATGCCACTTACATCGGTCCAAATTTCAAGTTGTTCTACTTTTAAGGCTGCTGCTATAATGGCTGCCGTAAAATCTGAACCTCCTCGTCCTAAGGTTGTTTGCTCTCCGCTTTTAGATGAAGAAATAAACCCAGGAAGTATCGTAACACTTTGTTTGGCCGATTTAAAATAATCTTGAATATTTTTATTGGTTAAGGCGTAATCAACTTCTGCTTTTGTGAAATTTGAATTGGTTATAACCAACTCTTGAGAATTTTTGAGTTTAGCGGAAAGTCCACGATTTTTCATGGTCTCTGCTATAATATAAGACGATAATAACTCACCAAAACTGGTTAATTTGTCCGACGTTTTTGGAGATAATTCATTAATCAAATAAATGCCATCTAAAAGGCTTTTTAGGATGTTAAGTTTATCATTTATAAAGTTTAGAACAGAATCATTTTTATCAGGTATTAATTCTTTAATAATATCCATATGAATTTGTTTGATAGTATCAAAAACTTTTGAAAAGCCAACATCTTTATTTTTGGCCAAATTACCAGCTAAAAGAAGTTTATCAGTAATGCCTCCAACAGCAGAAACAACACAAATTATTTTATTCGGTTTGGAATTAGAATTCAGAATGCTAATTACATTATTTATGTTTTTTGCAGAACCTACAGAAGTTCCGCCAAATTTTAAAACTTTCATTAGAAATAAATTAATATTTTAATATAATATTTTTGGAGTCGTAATTTAAAAAAATCACAAAAATTGTTTGAAGGTAATATGATTAGCAACCCCAAAGGGTTGTAACGTTTGTAGTCATACCAAAAACAGAGACATTTTCAACTGTGAAAGAAGAAAAATAATGGTTTGAGTTTTGGTTTAAATGCTTCATTATAAACATATATAATTAAAACCAAAAGTATCACTTTTAACTTTATAAAAAAACAAAATTATATTTTTTGCGGTATTCTTATATTCAATCAGTTTTCATTTAAGAAAAACAGTTATTTTATATAAGAATTAAAAAATCTATATTATCCATGTCAAGTTTCCTTGTTCTAAATAATCCGATAGATTAACTACTAAAAAATTGACTTATCTTTTTAAAATGTATTTTACCTCACCCGAAACTGACAAAAAGGACAGTTCCGACCTCTCCATAGGAGAGGTAAATCGGAAACCCCGAGGTACAGCCATCGGGAATTCTTCAGATTAAATAATATCGTTAAAAAACATATTTATTCGATAAAGTGTATTTTTTATCAAAAATTTCATATATTTGTCGAGTTAATTCATTAAAAACCTTTCAAAATGAAACCTCAAATTCTCTCAAAAAGAAATTTAACCATTCTAAGTTTATTTTTTGTGATACTTTCACAAGCTCAAACAACTTCAAAATCAACACCAGAAAAATCTAATGTTCTACCAATTATTGAAGGTAGTGCAGGTTTAAATAATACAACAAATGAGATTGACATGATTGGCGAAGTTTCAGACTATGAAGAATTAGCAGTTACAGAAAAAGGCTTTGTTTATAGTACTTCTGAAAACCTTCCCACTATTTCAGATTCAAAAATTAGTGTTGAAAGCGGTGATGGAACATTTAGTGAAAAATTAACAGACTTAATATCAAGTACATTATATTACATCAGACCTTATGCCATAAATGCTAAAGGTGTAGCTTATGGAAGTTTAAGTATTATTGATACCAGCACACAATCAAATATAGATATTAATTTACAGGCGAAAATAAAGACCTACCCCAATCCATCAACAAATTATATTAGTCTAGCAGGTTTAATGGAAACCAAAAACTATATAATTTATAACACCTCGGGTAAAGAATTAGCAAGAGGTAGTATTTCTTATAATAACAAAATTGATGTCAGGTTTTTAACAAATGGGTTGTATCTTTTAAAATTAGACGACTTTGAAATCATTAAGTTCATAAAAAATTGAAATATATTCGTGATATAATATTTCCGCATTAAAACCACCATAAAATCCTTGACTTAGCTTAGTTGAGGATTTTTTAATTATATAAGGTTGTTGTTGATTTAAAATATAAAAATGCGTAATATTAGTGTTGATTAGAAACACACCTATTGAATGAAAATATTTTCCAAAGAGCAAATATATGAAGGCGACAAGCTAACAATAGAACGCCAAAAAATTAGTTCAACTGATTTGATGGAACGAGCCGGAACCCAAATTTTTAATTGGATACATGTCAGGATTCAAGGAGCTCAGGTGCCTATTCATGTTTTTTGTGGTATTGGCAATAATGGTGGGGATGGCTTGGTATTAGCCAGACAATTAATTTTAAACGGGTATCATGTTAAAACTTATATAGTAAATTATAGTCATAAACGCTCTAAAGACTTTTTAATCAATTATGATAGAATTAAGAATGTTACTAACCATTGGCCAATATTATTAAGTGATGCTGATGATTTTCCTGAAATTGAATTAAATGATATTATTGTTGATGCTGTCTTCGGAATTGGTTTGAATAAACCAGTTGCTGTTTGGGTTAAAGCATTGTTTCAACATTTTAGAACATCAAAGGCATTTACAATATCAATTGATATTCCTTCAGGATTACCAACCAATAAAGGCGTGAAAGATGAAAACAGCGTTGTTTGGGCTTCCTATGTATTAAGTTTTGCGTCGGCAAAATTGGTGTTTTTTTTACCGGGAACTGCAAAATATACAGCCAATTGGGAAGTTTTGGATATTGGATTAGATCCTGAATTTTTATCAACCACTAAAACAGATTTCAATTTAATTGGAAAATATGAAGCATTGCCTATGTATATACCTCGGGATAAATTTTCTCATAAAGGCCAGTTCGGGCATAGTTTGATTGTTGGTGGTAGTTATGGGAAAATAGGGGCGGTAATTTTAGCCAGTAAAAGTGCGTTAAGTGCAGGCGCAGGATTGGTCACGGCTTATGTTCCAAAATGTGGTTATCATGCCTTGCAATCTTCATTTCCTGAAGCTATGGTCATTACAGATATAAATGACAACTTTATTTCTGAAATTAAATTCGAGATTAAACCTACTGTTATAGCATTTGGAGTAGGTGTAGGCACCGGTATTAAAACCATTAAAGCTTTTGAAGATTTTTTAAAAACGAATAAAACACCCCTGGTTATTGATGCCGATGGTATAAACATATTGGCAAAAAACAATCACTTATTAAAATTATTGCCAATAAACACCATACTTACCCCACATCCCAAAGAATTAGAACGATTAATTGGAAAATGGACTGATGATTTCGATAAATTAGAAAAAGCCAGGATTTTTTCAAATAAAAACAAACTTGTTTTGGTTATTAAAAGCGCCAATACCATTACAGTTTCTGAAGATACTTTTTATATAAATGCCACTGGTAATCCTGGACTTGCAACGGCTGGCAGTGGTGATGTGTTAACCGGCATAATTACAGGATTAATTTCACAGGGCTATGACGTGTTATCTGCTACAATATTTGGAGTTTATCTTCATGGTAAATCGGCTGATATTGCGGTGGAGGATTATGGTTATCAAAGTTTGATTGCTAGTCATATTATTGAATATTTAGGTGCAGCTTATTTAGATTTATTTAAAGAACCAGAACCAGAATCAGAAACTGAGGACAACACATAAAAAAAAGAGGCTACCTGAAAAGTAAAGTTTTACGTCATTGCGAGTCCCGATAGCTATCGGGAGAAGCAATCTGTAAATTATTGGTAATCAATAAACAGATTACTTCACTTTAGCCTGTCTTGAGCGACAGTCGAAAGATTCGTAATGACAACTTATTTTGACTTTTCAGACAGCCTTTTTGATTATCATATTTTTGTAATTGATTTATATATTTAAACTATTAAAAAGATCAATCAGACCAGAACTTGAAGGTCTTGGGGCATCCGGATTCACAATGTTTCCGTTAGGATCAATTAATAAAAACCTTGGAATTCCATTTATTTTATAATCTAAAACAAATTGTGATTGCCAGCCGTTTGGAGCAAATAATTGCATGCCGCCTAATTCTTCATCTGCAACCATAGCTTTCCAATCTGCTTTTGCTTTTTCCCATGATCCACCATGAGATCTATCATCATCTATAGAGATACTTACAAATTGAATGTTTTTGCCTTGATATGCCTTATCCAATGCTTTTAATGCAGGAATCTCTGCCTTACAGGGTCCGCACCAAGTTGCCCAAACGTCAACATAAACATATTTTCCAGCTAAATCTTTTAAAGATGTTTGTCCGCCATTATAATTTTCATAATTTTCAAATGCAGGAGACGCATTTCCCTTAGCTAATTGTTCTTTTAATTCTATAGAGGCTTTAAAGTAATTTTCATACATGTTTAGCATTGGCTCTAAATTTTTATTAGCGCTGTTGGTTAAGAATGTATCAATTTCCTGTTTGCTATTGTAAAACTCATTAAGCTGTTTTTTAATAGATTCCAATTCACTATCTAAACCTGCCAAATCTAGGCTGGCTAGTTTATCTGGATTTAATAATTTCTCTTCAATTATAGATTTTTCAGCTAAATAATTATTGTTTTCAGAACCTATTCCTGTGTATTTAATAGATTCATCAAATATTTTAGTGTCTAAAGTTAGGTTTATGTCATAACCATTTTTTAAAAACACATAAGTAGATTCTGAACCATCAAACAAATTAAAAACACCAGGCTCCACTTTTAAAGTATCCTTAAAAGTTCCGTCAGGATTGACCTTAATAGTCTTAGAATAATCGCGGGTTCTTATTACTAGGGAGTCGCTAATTTTATCTGTAATTTTACCAGAAAGAGTCACATAATCTTTAGGCTCCTTTTTACAAGAAAAAATAGCAAGTGCACTTAAAATAAATATAGTTTTTTTCATTATTTAGAATTTTAAGGAACAAAAATAGAGTTTTTTACATTTTAAGTATTAAATTTTATTTATTATTAACATTTGTTGTATAATATGTATTGAATGCTGACTTTTGGAAAAACTAATATAACAATGAATACCTACCATATAATATCTTCAAAAGTTCTTGATTTCTCTACTATAAACAGTATTATTTCTGAACAAAAAAAAATACAACTTTCAGAAGAATCTATTTTAAAAATCGGCAATTGCAGGGCATATTTAGATAAAAAGCTTAAAGGGCAAAACAAAGTTATTTATGGTATTAATACGGGTTTCGGGGCTTTATATAATGTAAAGATTTCAAATGAAAATTTAACCATACTTCAAGAAAACCTGGTCATGTCTCACGCCTGTGGGACCGGAGAACGTATTCCAAACGCCATTGTGAAATTGATGCTTCTTTTTAAAATTCAGTCATTAAGTTATGGGCATAGCGGTGTTCAATTAGAAACGGTAAATAGACTTATTGATTTTTATAATAATGATATACTACCCATAGTTTATACACAAGGTTCATTGGGGGCTTCAGGTGATTTAGCGCCTTTAGCACATTTGGCATTACCATTAATTGGCAAGGGGCATGTAGTTTATAAAGATAAAGACCTTCCCATTACTGAAGTTTTAAGTGAATTTGGATGGAGCCCAATCACCTTATTATCCAAAGAAGGATTGGCGCTTTTAAACGGCACGCAATTTATGAGTGCCTATGGGGTTTATTTGCTTTTGAAATCTTACAAACTGTCTTATTTAGCAGATTTAATAGGAAGTATGTCGTTGGATGCATTTGATGGCCGTATTGAACCCTTTATGGAATTGGTGCATTTAGTACGGCCCCATAATGGACAAATAGCGACAGCGAAGCAAATTAGAGGATTTTTAAAGGGGAGTGAATTAATTAAACAACCCAAAAAACATGTGCAGGATCCGTATTCATTCAGATGCATGCCTCAAGTTCACGGTGCCACAAAGGATACCATTTCATTTGCTGCCAAAACATTTTTGACAGAAATCAATTCAGTGACAGATAATCCTAATATTTTTATAGAAGAAGATAAAATTATATCCGGAGGAAATTTTCATGGGCAACCTTTGGCACTGGCTTTTGATTATTTAAAAATAGCCATGGCAGAACTTGGGAACATTTCAGAACGCAGAACCTTTCAATTAGTTTCAGGATTGCGAGGATTGCCCGTGTTTTTAGTAAATAATCCTGGTTTGAATTCTGGTTTTATGATTCCTCAATACACAGCTGCCAGTATTGTAAGTGCCAATAAACAGTTGGCGACGCCTGCCAGTGTGGATTCCATTGTTTCGTCAAACGGACAAGAAGACCATGTGAGTATGGGTGCCAATGCAGGGACTCAAGCGTATGCTTTAGTCAATAATGTAGAACGGATTTTAGCGATCGAATTATTTAATGCATCACAAGCCTTATTTTTTAGGCAACCTATAAAATCATCAGATTTTATAGAATCCATATTGAAAATTTATAGACAAGATGTTTCTTTTGTAACGGATGACCGCGTGTTGCATGACGATATACAAGCCTCTATTGCATTTATTCAGAATCTGGACATTGACAGCAACGAAATGTTTTAAATTTTGTAAATTAATTGATTGTAATCAACCATTTCAGGAATAATTTTTAAACTAAATAACTGTTTTTGAGTATTTAAAATGGTTTGTTTATCTATCATATTTTGTGACCATTCCGTTAAGGTTAACCATTCTTTCACGTCTTCAATTTTCTGTCCGTATCGTTTAGCAATGAGTTTATCAATATCAGGAATTTCTTTAAACCATGAAGTCGTATCATTTATGATATTCAATATAGATTTTACTTCTTTTTCATTCGTTTTGAGAAAATCTTCTCTTACAGCAATTACAAAACAAGGCCAAGGGGTAGGGCAGTTTCCAAGATATCTGAAAGTTCCATTATCAACTAAAGGTTTTGTTGTGAATTTTTCCCATAAAAAATAATCTGCAGATCCATTTGTTAATCCTTCAACCGCTCCTTCCAAATCTTTTATAACTTTAAAATGCAAATCTTTTTTTAAATGCCATTGGTTATTTTGGGCATTTATATAGGCCATTAAATGAGAGCCAGATCCATATCTGCTTATAGCCGCTTTAGTGCCTTTAAGGTCTTCAATAGTTTTATATGGTGAATTTTGGGCCACATGAATTCCCCAAATTAAAGATGATCGCACAAATGTCTGTACTATTTTGCTTTGATTCCCGTCTATGATATCTTTTATAATGCCTTCAGTAAGAATGACCGCTAAATCAATGTCTTTGTTGCGAAGTGCTTTACACATATCACCAGTTCCGCTTGGGTAATCCTTCCATCGTAAATTAATTTCTTTTTCTTTGTATTCTCCATTTTTAAGGGTCAAATACCAAGCAAGATTAAAGTGTTCCGGTACACCTCCAATATTAATTTTCTTCATGGCATTCAATGGTTTTATTAAATCCTTTCCAGTGCGTATTTAATGACGTTTTCTACTGCTAAACCAGGGTTTTTGCTGAACGTACCATTGGCTCTATTAGCAATTATGGTGTTCAATGAGAGCGCTTTATGGCCTAATAATTTTGAAAGCCCATAAATAACAGAAGTTTCCATTTCAAGGTTGGTTATTCGTAAACCATTAAAGTTGAAGGAATCTATTTTATGATTTAAATCAGGATCTTGAAGGGGTAATCGTAAAACACGCCCTTGTGGTCCATAAAACCCACCGGCAGTTGCTGTAATTCCTTTAAAAACTTGAGGGCTTTCAAATCTTTTTTCTAAACTTGAGTCGTTATTTATAATTAACGGTCTTCCTTTGTCAGAATTCCAATTGGTATGCGCTATAAAAGCTTGTTCAATATCTGGATTGGTAACAGGGTTTATTTGATAGGCATGTAACATGGCATTCAAATCTAATCCATGAGTACTGATTACTATTGAATCAACAGGAATATCATGTTGTAATGACCCTGAAGTACCAATTCGAATGATATTGAGGCTGGTTAATTTTACTTTTGGTTGTCTGGTTTTTAAATCAATATTTACTAAAGCATCCAACTCATTTAAAACAATATCAATATTATCAGGGCCAATACCCGTAGAAATTACTGAAATACGTTTTCCTTTGTAAGTGCCAGAATGTGTTTTAAATTCACGTTTTTGAATTTGAAAGTCCACTGTGTCAAAATGTTTCGTTATTTTTTCAACACGGTCCTGATCACCAACAAAAATCACGTTTTCTGCTATATTTTCTGGTTTTAAATTTAAATGATATACACTACCATTCGGATTTAAAATAAGCTCTGATTCTTTAATTTGCATTTAAATTAGTTTTAATGAGTTTGTTTTGTTTTTTGTTGAATTGAAAATCAAGTTTGTTTACGCCTCCAAAATAAATAGTATCATTTAATTCTGTCGCAAAATTATGTTGCCCTAACAAAGCTTCGTGGCCTTTTCTGTTAAGGGTTAATCTTTTTTCTTCTTCAGAAATAAAAATCCAAAGTTTTTTAATAATTCGTTTAAATTGCACATCGCCATATCCATAATAACCTTGGTAATTTATAGCATAACCCAACAAATGGTTAAAGGATTTCACATCATTTTCATGAATAATTTTTAGAACATTTTTTTCCAAAACATTAAGACCTGTTTTAGAATCTGGAAAACGTTCTAAATGAGCTTTTAAACAATTACTTAAATATTTAAAACTTGAACTTTTTACAATGTATGGCTTTAAAAGATTGTGGTCTTTTCCGCAATAAATGTTCCATATAGCTCTGGTCAATTCAATATCTTTATCTGTAAGCTCTATTTTTTTTTGAAAATGATTTTCAAGTTGAATAGGCGTAAGCTCCGAAAGACCTTTTAAGTTTTTTTCACCAGCAATTCTTCCACTGCAAACAAGATATATAGGCAAGTGTATCTTTTTTTGTTGAAGCAAATTTATAACTGCAATCATATTTATATGGCAAAATAAATCGTACTCAAACCAAAGAATTATTTCTGAATATGAATCTACATGATTTAAAATATCTAATTCTTCTTTTATTTCTTGAATATTTAAACCAACGTCATAAAAGGCATTAAAAAAAGAAGCACGAATCTGTAAAAATTTGTCTGAATTAATATTAGAAATAGTAGGTCCTTCACAGAGCATTTCTTCCCATGTAAGGATATCTCCTTGATAATCCAATTCCTTTAGAATACCAGTTAAATTACTGCCGTTTGTAATATGAAGTGGATTGTTAGGCATGATCTATCCTCCTACACGTTTTACAGAGAATCCTTTGTTCTGTAGCATTTGCATTATTTTATCTCGGTAATCACCTTGAATAATGATTTTATCATCTTTAAAGCTTCCACCAACACTTAATTTAGTTTTAATTTCTTTTGCCAGGATTTTAAAATCTTCATTGGAGCCTGTATAACCTTCTAAAATAGTGATAGGTTTTCCTTTTCGCTTTTCATATTTGCATATAATTGGCTCGTCTTGCATCCAAATGGCATCATTTTTTTTTATTTCTTTAGAAGTTTCTTCAGTAATATGCCCTGGAAAAAGATTCTTCAATTGATCATGCAAATCCATGATGTTTATTTTTTAATAAGACCTAATTCAATTAATCGCTCGTTTAAAAATTCGCCTGCAGTAATATCATCAAAAGCCTTAGGGTTGTCTTTATCAATGCAAACATCTAAAACATCCAATTTCATTTCGCTGATAGGATGCATAAAGAAAGGAATGGAATAACGCGATGTGCCCCAAAGTTCTTTTGGTGGATTGATAACTCTATGAATGGTGGATTTTAGTTTATTGTTGGTGTGTCTTGAAAGCATATCGCCCACATTGATCATGAGTTCATCCGGTTCAGCTATGGCATCTATCCATTCCCCTTTATGATTTTGAACCTGTAATCCTCTGCCTTGTGCTCCCATAAGCAGTGTAATTAAATTAATATCACCGTGGGCTGCTGCTCTTTCTGCTTCTTTTGGTTCTGATGTAATTGGCGGGTAATGAATGGGTCTTAAAATGGAATTTCCATTAACTATGTATTTATCAAAATAGGTTTCTTCCAATCCTAAATGCAAAGATAAAGCCCGTAATACATATTTAGCTGTTTTCTCAAGCATTTTATAGGCCTCTTTTCCAACCATATTAAATTGCGGAAGCTCTTTTACTTCAACATTTGCTGGGTATTCCGCCTTTAATTTGGGATTATTTTCCACATATTGTCCAAAGTGCCAAAACTCTTTTAAATCGCCTACTTTTTTTCCTTTGGCACTTTCTTTTCCAAAGGATACATAACCTCTTTGACCACCAATACCCGGAATCTCATATTTTTGTTTCGTTTCAACAGGTAATTCAAAAAATTTCTTGACTTCTGAATATAAATTTTCAACTAAAACGTCATCTAAAAAATGTCCTTTTAAAGCCACGAAACCAATGTTTTCATAAGCTTCACCAATTTCTTTTACAAATTGTTGTTTTTTGTTGGAGTCACCAGAAATAAAGTCATTTAAATTAACACTGGGAATGATATTCATGATAATAAGTTTAAATAGGATTCTATACAAATGTACAAAAACATTACAATCTAAATACCGCATATTTTACATAAGTTTATTAAGGGAATAATCATTTTATGGTATATTTGATACGTTTAGAAAACTGAAAAATATGAGTACAGCAACTTCCCAAAATAGTATTGATTATAACCGTCAAAATATTGATGATGACACCCTAATACTATTGTTTAAGAACATATTAAAACCGAGAATGATTGAAGAAAAGATGCTTATTTTATTACGTCAAGGTAAAATAAGTAAATGGTTTTCTGGGATTGGACAAGAGGCTATTTCTGTTGGGGTTACTATGGCTCTGGATAAAGAGGAATATATTTTGCCTATGCATAGAAATTTAGGGGTTTTCACAACCCGTGAGATTCCTTTATACAGATTGTTTGCACAATGGCAGGGGAAAGCTTCTGGATTTACCAAAGGGCGTGACAGATCCTTTCATTTCGGAACACAACAGTACTATATTGTTGGTATGATTTCACATTTAGGACCACAGCTTGGTGTTGCTGATGGCATTGCTTTGGCGAGTAATTTGAAGAATAAAAATCAAGTAACGGCTGTGTTTACAGGTGAAGGGGGTACCAGTGAAGGCGATTTTCATGAAGCTTTAAATATAGCTTCTGTGTGGAATTTACCTGTGATTTTTTGTGTAGAAAATAATGGATATGGCTTATCAACACCAACCAACGAGCAATATAATTGTGAGCATATCGCAGATAAAGCGATTGGTTACGGTATGGAATCTCATATTATTGATGGTAACAATATTATTGAAGTATATACTAAAGTTAATGAAATCGCTTTAGGTTTAAGGCAATCACCAAGGCCAGTTTTGTTAGAATTCAAGACCTTCAGGATGCGCGGGCATGAAGAAGCCAGTGGCACTAAATATGTGCCTCAGGGACTTTTGGATACTTGGCTGTTAAAAGATCCTGTAACCAATTATCAATCTTTTTTAACAGTTCAAGGCATTTTAACTGAGGAGCTGGAAGCCTCTATTAAAGAAGATATTTTAAATGAAATAAATGAAAGTTTAAAAATAGCTTTTGAAGAAGAATTAATTATTCCGAATGAAACTAATGAATTAAATGATGTTTATAAACTATTTAACTATCAAGAAGTTAAAGAAAATAATTTAAATGCAGAACTACGATTCATTGACGCTATTTCTGAAGGATTAAAACAAAGTATGCAACATCATGACGATTTGGTTATTATGGGTCAGGACATTGCAGACTATGGAGGTGCTTTTAAAATAACCGATGGGTTTGTAGATTTATTTGGTAAATCACGTGTTAGAAACACGCCTATTTGTGAGTCGGCCATAATTGAAACAGCTATGGGCCTATCAATTGCAGGTATAAAAAGTGTTGTTGAAATGCAATTTGCTGATTTTGTTTCTTCTGGTTTTAATCCTGTAGTAAACTATTTGGCAAAATCTTATTACAGATGGAGTCAATCTGCAGATGTTGTTATACGAATGCCTTGTGGTGCAGGTATGTCTGCTGGTCCTTTTCACTCACAAACCAATGAAGCTTGGTTTACCAAAACCCCTGGATTAAAAGTTGTGTATCCAGCGTTTCCTTATGATGCAAAAGGATTATTGGCTACAGCTATTAACGACCCCAATCCTGTGTTGTTTTTTGAACATAAAGGACTGTACAGAAGTATTCGGCAAGATGTACCAACTGATTATTATACGCTACCATTTGGCAAGGCTTCCCTTTTAAAGGAAGGAACTGATGTCACCATAATTAGTTATGGTTTAGCAGTGCATTGGGTGTTAGAAACATTGGATAATAATTTAGACATAAAAGCAGATGTTCTTGATTTAAGAACACTACAACCTTTGGATACAGAGGCAATTTTTACATCGGTTAAAAAAACTGGAAGAGCCATGATACTTCAGGAAGATTCATTATTTGGAGGAATAGGAAGTGATATTTCCGCCATGATTATGGAACATTGTTTTGAATATCTTGATGCGCCAGTAAAACGGGTGGCCAGTATGGAAACACCCATCCCTTTTATAAAGCAACTTGAAGATCAATATTTACCAAAAGACAGATTTGAAAGCGCCTTAAAAGAATTGCTGGCATATTAACTTTTTTGTTTGTTCAGTCTTTTTCCAAAAATAACATTAAGGAATTCAAATTATAAAATTTGTATATTTAAAATATGCAAAGAAGATCCTTTTTAATAATGTTTCTTTTTTTGACTTTAGGTTGTAAGAAAGATTTTGAAAAAAATTATACCTGGCATACCATTAAAGTTACGGCTACAGCTTATAATTCAGTGGTTAGTCAAACAAATTCAAACCCTCATATAACAGCTTATGGTGATAGTTTAAAACCTGGTATGAAATACATTGCAGTTTCTAAAGATTTGATTAAAAAAGGTTTAAAACATGATACCCCCGTGAAAATTAGCGGGTTTGAAGGTATTTATTTTGTAAAAGATAAAATGCACCCACGTTGGAAAAATAAAATTGATATTTACATGGGTACAGATGTTAAAGCTGCCAAAAACTGGGGAAGAAAAAAAATTAAAATTTCTTATGGTGTCCTTAAAGAAGATTCAAAGCCTTCATATTAGAATTTTTTTAATGTGCATATCGCTTCGTGCCTTTCCAAATGTCGTCAGTCATACGATTAAAATTTATGAGCCTTCTATTCATTAATAAATTCTCTTGTGTTAGGGTGTCTAACCGTTTTGATATTTTTAAAATTGTTCTCATTGTTTTGATTGATTGATTGGTGTGTGTTTTTCTTGATTTAAAAGACGTCACTTATTTGTAACGTCTTTTAGTGTTCCAGTTGTAACTTTTTGAATTGCTTAAAGTTCCTGCAAATTCATTGCTTTTTAAAGATCTCATGATTTTTGATTTTTTTAAATGATTGATTGATGTGTGTTTTCTTGGTTTAAAAGACGTCACTTATTTGTAACGTCTTTTAGTGTTCCAGTTGTAACTTTTTGAATTGCTTAAAGTTCCTGCAAATTCATTGCTGTTTAATGTTTTCATGATTTTTGATTTTTTTTGATTGAATGATTTTTTTTTGGTTTTAATAGCCGCTAATTATCTAAAACGTCTTTTACTGTTCCATACATGACTCTTTGTGTTTTTAGGAGTATCTGTAATTTGGTTGTTGTTTAAAGTTCTCATGATTATATGTTTTTTAATTGATTTATACTATACAGACGAGTACAAATCAAAAATGTTACAGTACTATGTATAACATAATAATAAATTAACAATTTTTAACTATTTTTAATATAATTCAAGATGGTATTTTAAATACTTTACGTTCTGAAATAAAAAATAATTTTATAAAAACGACCTAAATCGATTGTCTTAGGAATGGTATTTGTTAAATGAATGTAAAATATGCGCCTTTGAACCATCATATTTCAGATAATAAAATATCTTTGATATTGAATTCAGAATTAAATTGAAAGTAGAGTAGTGCAATAGTTATATTTTGAAACCGATGAAATTAAATTTTATATGTTTTATTTTATTTGCAGTAACATTATCTGTTACTGGGCAAATTGATAATAAAAGCAATTCAACCACTATTCCAGCCATTCCTAATAAAAAAGATTCTGCAGAAACGTTAATGTTTAAGCCAAATAAGACTAATGAAAATAATGCCTTTAACGGATTATCAGTTCCTAAAACCAATTCTAGTTTGAATGTTCCGCAAAAAGAATTTTCCATGTTTGGAGAAACTTTTGGAAACCCCGGGGAGCTTTATGAAAAAAGAATTAATAAAAATAAGGAGGCTATAAAAGAAGAAATGGGTTTAGGTGGTGTAGGAAGTAAAACCGATCAGTATTTTGGAAATTTTAATAGTAAATCGAAATTTATTCGGGTTTTGTATAGAGATTTTGGACTGGAAGATGGGGATTTAATCAGTGTCTCCGTAAATGATGAGCTTATTAATCCGCGGGTTCTTCTAACTAATGGCTATAAAGGCTTTAAGCTGGATTTAGTTCAAGGATTTAATAAGATTGATTTTTTAGCCTTAAATGAAGGGTATGCTTTACCAAATACAGCTGAATTTCAAGTTATTGATGATTTAGGCAACACCATTGCGTCCAATATGTGGAACCTTTCAACGGGTGTTAAAGCAACAATTATTATTGTTAAAGAGTGACATTGATTTTCAGGAAACAATCTTATCAATCAAATTCAATTCTTCATTCGTGAAATTTAGATTATCTAGAGCCATTACATTTTCTTTTAATTGATTTACCGAACTTGCACCAATTAAAACGGATGCTATTTGCGGTTGCCTTAATATCCAAGCAATAGCCATTTGTGATAATTTTTGATTTCTATTTTGTGCAATATTTGCTAAAAGCTGTACTTTTTCAAGGTTATTGTTCACAGTTTCAACATTCAAATACGTTAAATTTTTAGCGGCTCTGGAATCTTTAGGTATACCTTTTAAATATTTATCGGTGAGCATGCCTTGGGCCAATGGTGAAAATGCAATACATCCAACACCATTTTTCTCTAAAGTATTTAAAAGGCTGTCTTCAACCCAACGGTCAAACATTGAATACCTTGCTTGATGAAGAATAAAAGGAACATTTAAATCTCGCAACAGTTTTGCAGCCTTTTGGGTTTCTACAGGATTGTAATTGGAAATACCAACATATAGTGCTTTTCCTTGTCTTACAATATCGGCTAATGCACCCATAGTTTCCTCTAAAGGTGTTTCTGGGTCTGGCCTGTGATGATAAAAAATATCAACATAATCTAAATTCATGCGTTTTAAACTTTGGTCTAAACTTGAAATTAAATATTTTCTAGATCCCCAATTTCCATAAGGCCCAGGCCACATATCATAACCTGCTTTTGAAGCAATAAATAATTCATCCCTATAGCTTTTGAAATCAGCTTTAAATATAGTTCCAAAATTTTCTTCTGCTGAACCGTATGGGGGTCCGTAATTATTGGCGAGATCAAAATGGGTAATTCCCAAATCAAAAGCACATCTTAAAACGTCTCTTGCATTTTGGATGTTATCAACAAATCCAAAATTATGCCATAAGCCTAATGATATTGCAGGTAATAGGACACCACTTTTGCCGGACCTATTATAAGTCATATTATGATAACTGGTAGTGTTTGCTCGATAGGCTTTTACACCTGATTTATCATTAATTTGCATGGTTTACTAAAATTTTATGAAAAGTAAAAGTATAAATTAGTTTTGATGTTATGATGATTTTTTAATGTAATCATTCGTCATAAACCTTTAAAAGGTGTTATTTTTGCACGTTGTCAAAATTAATAGATGTCAAAACAAACAGAATTAGAAGAACGTAAAGTAGGGAAAGACTTATATAGTTATCAAAAAGGTGCCATTGATCAAATTTTTAAAAGATTTGAAGAAGCACAAGATGATTATCATTTATTATATCAATTACCAACTGGTGGTGGGAAAACGGTTATATTTTCTGAAATAGTTAGGCAGTATTTAAAACACCACAATAAAAAAGTTCTGGTAATGACCCACCGTATTGAACTTTGTAAGCAGACTTCGTCTGTTCTAACCGAGTTTGGTGTGGTTAATAAAGTTATTGATAGCAAAGCCAATTTAAATGATCAAGGTGAATTCAGTTGTTTTGTGGCTATGGTTGAAACCTTGAACAATAGGCTGCAAGATGATAAACTGGATATATCTGATATAGGATTAGTCATTATTGATGAAGCTCATTACAATTCATTTACAAAACTTTTTAAGTTTTTTAGCAAATCTTTTATATTAGGTGTAACCGCAACGCCTTTAAGTTCAAATGTTGAATTGCCAATGACTGATAATTATGACGAACTCATTGTTGGTGAAACTATTGAATCTTTAATAAAAGACGGATTTCTTTCACGTGCGGAAATGTTCACCTATAATGTGGGATTAACCTCATTGGTGGTTGGGGCAAATGGAGATTACACCGTAAAGTCTTCAGAGGATTTATATACAGATAATGACATGCTCACAAAGCTGATAAGCGCTTATGAAGAGCGTTCCAAAGGCAAAAAAACACTTATCTTTAATAATGGTATTAACACCTCTTTACATGTTTATGATACGTTTAGGGCTGCCGGTTATCCCATAGCGCATTTAGATAATACCAATACCAAAAAGGAAAGGGCTTTAATTTTAAGGTGGTTTAAAAAAACCCCGGACGCTATTTTAACCTCTGTCAGCATTTTAACCACAGGATTTGATGAACCAACCGTTGAAAGTATCATTTTAAACAGAGCCACCAAATCATTGACTTTATATTATCAAATGATTGGTCGTGGATCCAGGATTTTGAAAGATAAAAATACGTTTGACGTGATTGATTTAGGTAATAATTTTCATAGGTTCGGACCATGGGGTGATAATTTAGACTGGCAACGTATATTCAAATCACCAAATTATTATTTAGATTCCCTATTAAGTGATGATGAACTGGAAAATAATTTTAGGTATGAAATGCCAGATGCCTTAAGAGCTGAGTTTTCAAAATCTGCAGATATTTCATTCAATGTACATGAAACTTATGTTTCATCTATTAGAGATGGCGAATCTTCCAAAGTTGTTTTAGAACGTTCTATTGCACAACATGCAAAAATTTGTGTAGAAAACAGTGAAGACGTTTATGACGCTTTGGCCTTAGCTAAGATGTTGGGTGATGATATTGATTTTAGAATCCAACGCTATACAAAATGTATAAGTAAAAGCACTTTTAACTTTGTAGAATGGATGAAAGGTGATTATCGTAAAAAACTGAATGCTTATTTAAGATCAAATTTTGATGAAGTCTTTGAATCTATAAACGGTTTTCCACCTGAAGATTGATTTTTTTATTTTTTATTTTTATAACATCCTTAAAATAAGCGTATCTTCGCCGCTTCGTAATCATTAATATGTCAACATTTTTAGATTTAGGAGTCCGAAAAGACTTTGTGCTTGCCTTAAAAGAACTGGAAATTAAAGTTCCAACTGAAATACAGGAAAAAGCAATACCCATATTATTAGAATCCACAACAGATTTTATTGGATTAGCCCAAACAGGAACTGGTAAAACAGCAGCTTATGGACTTCCAGTTTTGCATCATATTGATGTGTCTAAAAATGAAATTCAAGCACTTATATTGGCACCAACCAGGGAATTGGTGCAGCAAATAAAAAAGCAACTGTTTAAATTCACAAAATTTACGGATGCCAAAATTTTTGTTGAAGGCGTGTATGGAGGAGAGAAAATAGACAAACAAATAAGTGCTTTAAAACGAACCACGCACATTGTAGTTGCAACCCCAGGAAGATTATTAGATTTAATTGAACGCGGTGATGTTAACATTAAAAATGTAAAAATCCTGGTTTTAGATGAAGCTGATGAAATGCTGAGCATGGGTTTTAAAGAGGATTTAAATAAAATTTTAAAATATAATACGGGTAAAAAACATACGTGGCTATTTTCGGCAACCATGCCTGAAGAAATTCAACGTATTATTAAAACGTATATGTCACCTCACGCAATTCAAGTAGAAGTTAATAAAAATGCGCTGGTGAATGAAAATATAACACATCAATACATAAGTACCAATATCAAAGAAAAATTTAATATCTTAGTCACGTTGTTAGGGCGAAGAGAAAGGGAGCGCGGTATTATTTTTTGTAGAACGAAGGCAGGAACCAAAAATTTAACCGAAAAATTGATTGATGAAGGATTTTCTGTGGGAGCTTTGGAAGGTGATATGCAACAAAAGGAACGTGATAAAGTAATGCGGGCATTTAAAAATGAATCTTTGCAAATTTTGATTTCTACTGATGTATCAGCTCGAGGAATAGATGTAAATAATTTATCATTTGTTATTCATCATCAACTTCCTGAACAAATAGAATATTATACGCATAGAAGTGGAAGAACAGCCAGAGCAGGAAAAAAAGGTAATTCAATAGCTTTGATTATTCCAGGAGAATTGCATAAATTACATGATATTCAAAAAGCACTTAATATTCAAATTAAAGAAGTAATCATATAAATTAATTAAAAAAAAGGTAATTTAAACAATGGCAAAATCGCAGGTAACGTTTAATAAAATTGAAAAAGAAAAAAAACGCTTAAAGAAACGGGAGGAAAAGCAAAAGAAAAAAGATGCCCGTAAATCAGAAGCAAAAGAGAATCCTCAAGGAATTCAATTTGCTTATGTAGATTATAATGGGAACTTAACTGACACGCCTCCAGATCCATCAATGAAAATAAAAGTTGAGGCTGAAAGCATAGAAATTGGTATTCCTAAAAAAGAAGATAGAGAAGAAGAGGCCACAGTTGACAAACAAGGAAAAGTCTCTTTCTTTGACAGTTCAAAAGGGTTTGGTTTTATTATTGATAGTGTGTCTCAAGAAAAATATTTTGTTCATGTAAGTGGATTGCTTGAAGAAATTCAAGAAAACGATAAGGTTACTTATGAGCTTGAAAGAGGTCAGAAAGGCATGAACGCTGTTCGTGTAAAAAAGATTTAGTGTCAATTTAGTTTGTAATAAAAAGTATCAATACGTGGCATTACATCTTTTAGAACAAGATCAAGAATATATTAATTTACAAACAGAACTTGTTTGGCTTCAACAGCATATTAAAGAAACAAATCAAAGAGTGCTTATTTTATTTGAAGGACGTGATACTGCCGGAAAGGGTGGAGCCATTATGCGTTTTATTCGTTTTTTAAATCCCCGTCTATTTAAAGTTGTTGCACTTTCAAAACCAACAGAAAAAGAAGAAGGACAATGGTATTTCCAAAGGTATATTGAGCATTTACCCGGTCCTGGAGAAATGGTTTTATTTGACAGAAGTTGGTATAATAGGGCTGTTGTTGAACCCGTGATGGGATTTTGTTCCAAAAAACAATATAGCTTATTTAATAAACAGGTTGTGTCATTAGAAAAAATGCTTGTTCAAGACGGAATTCATTTGTTTAAGTTCTGGTTTTCAATTGATGCAGAAGAACAAAAACGTCGTTTAGAAGAACGGGTGCATAATCCATTAAAACACTGGAAATTAAGTAGTGTTGATGTTCAAGCGCAATCAAAATGGGAAGAATTTACATTTTATAAAGAAGCCATGTTTAAAAAAACGGCCAAACTACATGCTCCTTGGGTTGTAGTAAAAGGTAATGACCGTGATGTTGTCAGAAAAGAAGTCATGCGCTATGTGGTTAACAAACTTGAATATGATAAAAAAGGCCTTTCAGGTGAACGGTTAAGCTTAGATAATACGATTGTTTCCGAAGTTTTTAATGAGATTTAAATACGCTGGTCCAATATAATTTCCAATTTTAAATTTCATTTTATCTGCGTTATGGGATTACCACGTAAAACAATTCTTATTTTATTAGCTTTTTTTGCTATTTATTTTATTTGGGGATCCACGTACGTTTTAAATAAAATAGCCGTTTCTGAATTATCACCTCTTTTTTTAGCCGGTATCAGGTTTATTTCTGCAAGTCTATTAATTTTTGTCATTGCTAAGTTCATGAAATTGAGTTTAGCAATTAACAAAAGACAACTTATAAATTGTGTCATTGCAGGATTCTTATTTATGGCATATGGTAATGGGGTATTTGTGTGGGCTCTTAAATATGTAGATAGTAGTTTTGGAGCCCTTGAGGCTTCAACACAACCTTTAATTGTGCTATTAATGATGCGCATGATAGATGGGAAAAAAATCCAAAGGATGTCTATTATTGGTATCGTTTTGGGTATTATAGGGATGTATTTGTTGGTTAGCCAGGAAGCATTAGTATATCAAGAAAATAGCATTTTAGGAATGTTCATGATTTTTACTTGTGTCATCAGTTGGAGTATTGGCAGCTTGTTTGTAGCAAAAGCAGAACTTCCGTCAAATTTCTTTATAAACACAGGCTATCAAATGCTTTCCGGAGGTATTATATTATTGCTAACCAGTTTTGTTATTGGGGAAACATGGTTATCACCGTTATTATGGAGTGCACCGGTAAAAATATCAATGGGCCTTCTTGTTGTTTTTGGAAGCATAGTAGCTTTTACATCTTTTAATTACTTACTCAAGGTTGTTTCTACCGAAAAAGTGTCAACATCCGCCTATGTAAATCCCGTTATCGCATTAATTTTAGGCGCATTGATTCTAAATGAAAAAATTACAGCCCAATCCATATTGGCAGCAGTTATTTTATTAACGGGTGTTTACTTTATAAATTCCAAGAAAAATATTAGAACGTTAAGATAGTCTGTTATTTAGGAAAGAATTTAAACTAAATTTGCACTTTTTCTATTTATAAGAATTTTGATATGGTTAATGGTAATGCGAATGATGAATTAGGTTTTTCTTCTGAAGAAATAAATAAGTGTATCACTATTTTAGAGCAATTGGTTTCAGACACAAATCAAATATTTGAGATTCCAAAACAACAAAGAACGGCTTTAATTAAAGTTAGCGGACAATTATCAAGACCAAGTCGTGAAGAATTTTCCCGTCGGAAAAAAGATTCTAAAAAAGCTCAAAGGCGAAAACTAGCTGCAAAAGATAAAACAGCTAGAAAGGAAACGGGCATCAGAAGTGCCAGGGAATCCATTGTGTTTGAAGCGCCTAAATTGCTTTCTTCAGCCGATTTATCTAACAAAAAAACACTCAAATTACAATCACCAAGAAACTGCTATGTTTGTAAAACGGAATTCACCACATTGCATCATTTTTATGACACTATGTGTTCAGAATGTGGGGATTTTAATTATGCTAAACGTTTTCAAACCTCAGATTTAAGAGGGCAGGTGGCTGTTATAACTGGCTCGCGTTTAAAAATTGGCTATCATATAACCTTAATGTGTTTACGTGCTGGAGCTACGGTAGTGGCAACAACCCGTTTCCCGGTTGATTCTGCTTTGAGATTTTCAAAAGAAGCCGATTTTACAGAATGGGGACATCGTTTAAAAATTCACGGACTGGATTTAAGACATATCCCAAGTGTGGAAATTTTCTGCAATTTTATAGAGCAAAAATATGAACGATTAGACATTCTAATAAATAATGCGGCACAAACCGTTAGAAGACCCGCCGGTTTTTATGCGCATTTAATGAAAAATGAAGAGCGTCTGTTGGATTCATTACCTAAATATGCCAAAAATTTATTGGTAGACCATACCAATTGTTTGGATGAATTGAAGGTGCTTATTTCGGGTTCTACATCCAATCAAAATATGCCGGTTACTTGGCATGGTCCAGAACCTGGAATTGGTTTGAGAGCATCGGCTAAATTATCACAAATACCCTATAGTTTTGATAATACCTTGGTGGTTAAAGAAGTATTCCCGGAAGGGCATTTAGATGCTGATTTACAACAAGTTGATTTACGTAAAACAAATAGCTGGCGCTTAAAACTGGGTGAAATTGAAACGACAGAAATGATTGAAGTTCAATTGGTTAATTCTGTAGCGCCTTTTGTATTATGCAATAGACTATCTGAAATTATGAAAAAAGATAGTACAGGCAAAAAACACATCATCAATGTATCGGCTATGGAAGGTAAATTCCATCGGTTTTTTAAAGCGTCTCGTCATCCACATACCAATATGGCCAAAGCAGCTTTAAATATGTTAACGCATACCGCTGCTGATGATTTATCAAAACATGGTATCTATATTAATGCTGTTGATACGGGTTGGGTCACTGATGAAGACCCGGCAGATTTAGCTAAACATAAAGCGGAAGTTCATGATTTTCAACCACCTTTAGATATTGTTGATGGTGCTGCCAGAGTAATGGATCCGTTATTTGATGGAATCAATACAGGTAAACATTGGAGTGGTAAATTTTTAAAAGATTACCGCCCTTTTGATTGGTAAATACGTTCATTTAAAATTCTGTTTATCTATTCTAATCTAAATAACTATTTTTGTATTCTTAATCTTAAATAATGGGAAGCAGAACATATAAAATTGCGGTCATTCAACTTAATTTAAATGACAAGCCAGAAAACAATTTAAAAAAGTGTTTGAGTTGGGTTAAAAAAGCAGCTAATAAAGGCGCTGAAGTCATTTCGTTACCTGAACTTTATAGCAGTCATTATTTTTGCCAGAGTGAAGATACCGACAATTTTGCGCTTGCAGAACCACTTTATAGCACGTCATTTATTGCTTTTAGTGCCTTAGCCAAGGAATTAGGGGTTGTTATTATCGTTCCATTTTTTGAAAAACGTATGGCAGGTATTTATCACAATAGTGCTTATATTATAGATACGGATGGTTCTGAAGCCGGATTATACCGAAAAATGCATATTCCGGATGATCCTCATTTTTATGAGAAATTTTATTTTACACCAGGTGATTTAGGTTTTAAATCTAACCCAACAAAAAAAGGAAATATTGGCACGCTTATTTGTTGGGACCAATGGTTTCCAGAAGCGGCCAGATTAACAGCATTAAAGGGTGCAGAAGTTTTATTTTATCCTACAGCTATAGGATGGCATCCAAAGGAAAAAGAACCATATGGAGACAATCAATATGGTGCATGGATGAATGTTATGAAAGGTCATGCCGTTGCCAACGGTGTTTATGTTGCTGCAGCCAATAGAATTGGTCTTGAAAAATATGTACCTGATACTGATGGCATTCAATTTTGGGGAGCCTCTTTTATTGCGGGTCCACAAGGTGAAATTTTGGCGCAAGCGTCACATGACAAAGAAGAAATTTTAATAGCTGAAGTCGATTTAGATTTGCAGGAAAATGTAAGACAGAATTGGCCATTTTTTAGGGACAGACGTATTGATGCTTATCATGACATAACAAAACGCGCTATAGACTGATGAGAAGATTTCCAGCAGAATGGGAAAAACAACAAGGTCTCTTGCTTTGTTTTCCGCATAATGGTAACGACTGGCCAGGTAAATATGGTGCTATACAATGGGCTTTTGTAGAGTTTATAAAAAAAGTGGCCGAGGTAGAGTCGGTTTTTTTAGTAGTGGCGAATGACCAATTAAAAAACAGGGTTGTAAACATGCTTGAAACTGCCCATGTAAATGTTTCGAATGTTTCCTTTATAATATATAAAACCAATAGAAGCTGGATGCGTGATTCCGGACCAATTATTGTTAAAAACGGCACAGAAAGAGAAGCATTGAACTTTAATTTCAATGGTTGGGCAAAGTATAAAAATTTCCAATTGGATAAACTGGTTCCTTCAAAAGTGGCTCACCATTTAAATATCCCTTTAACACAAGCAACCTATAAAGGTAAACCTGTAGTTTTGGAAGGAGGTGCCATAGATGTAAATGGTAAAGGAACCTTATTGACTTCAGAGGAATGTTTGTTACATCCTAGTATTCAAGTCAGAAATCCAAACTTTACAAAGCAAGACTATGAACATGTTTTTAAAGAATATTTAGGAATAAGTAATGTCATTTGGTTAGGAGATGGCATTGTAGGAGATGATACGCATGGACATATTGATGATTTATGTCGATTTGTGAATGAAAATACGATTATAACTGTAGTAGAATCGAATCCTAAAAACAAAAATTATGCAGCTTTACAGGATAATTTAAATCGACTTAAAAAAGCGACTTTAGAAAATGGCAAATCACCTAATATTGTTGAATTACCTATGCCAACACCTTTAAAGTTTGATAATATTTTGATTCCAGCCAGTTATGCAAACTTTATAATTCTAAACAAATGCGTGCTAGTGCCAACTTTTAATGATGTTCAAGATAGAATGGCTTTAAATATTATTGCAAACTGTTTTCCAAACCGTGAAATCATTGGTATCAGCGCTATTGATTTAATCTGGGGTTTTGGCACCTTGCATTGTTTGAGTCAGCAAATTCCTGAATAGAATACGTTTTCAAACCAATAAAAAACATGATATAGTTTATTAATATGTTACAAGAATGAATGTAAAGAATGCCATTAAATTTATGCTGATAAGCACTTTGGCATTTGCATGCATGAATGTTGTTGTAAAGTATTTAGTTGGTATTAATGCTTTTCAGATTGTTTTTTTTAGGTCGGTTGGTTCCTTGTTTTTTACTTTTGGATTTCTTCTAAAAAACAAAATACCAATTTTAGGAAATCAAAAGAAGTTGTTGGTATTAAGAGGACTGGTTGGTGTTACTTCCATGGCATTTTTCTTTATGTCCATTAAATATTTGCCTGTTGGTACAGCGGTTTCTCTTCGTTATATTGCGCCCATTTTTGCAGCCATTTTTGCCATTCTATTTTTAAAAGAAAAAATCAAGCCCGTGCAATGGTTGTTTTTTATCATGGCGTTTACTGGTGTTTTGGTATTGAAAGGATTTGATAACCAAATGAGTACATACGGTCTTTCATTGGTATTGATTGCATCTGTTTTTAGTGGGCTTGTTTACATTGTTTTAAGTAAAATTGGTAAGGGAGACCACCCTGTAGTCGTCGTAAATTATTTTATGGTTATCGCTACTATTGTTGGAGGGCTTTTATCAATTAAAGATTGGGTAAATCCGGTTGGAGTAGAGTGGTTGTTGTTGTTGAGTTTGGGTATATTTGGCTATTTCGGACAAGTATTTATGACCAAAGCTTTTCAATCTGCACCTACGCATCAAGTGGCGCCATTAAAGTATATTGAAGTTGTTTTTACTTTATTATTCGGTCTCTTTTGGTTTGGGGAAATTTATACTATTTGGAGTTTAATTGGAATTGCTTTAATTATAGGTGGATTGGTTTTAAATGTAATTTATAAACGCTCAAATGGTTTTAAAAAAAATGCTCTATGATGATAGTTCCCTAAAAACCTAAAACATAAGTCATTCTGTTTTTTTATAACTCCAAACAGCTAACCCGTTCATAATAAAGGCATATAGCAGGGTTTTTATAAGTTGTAGCCAAATATCTGAAAGGCTGGAACCTTTTAACATGACCATACGCATAACTTCCACAAAATATTTTATAGGATTAAATTCGGTTATCATTTGCGCCCATTTTGGCATGCTTTCAATAGGTGTAAATAAACCACTCATTAATATAAAAATAACCATAAAAAACCAGGAAATAAACATGGCTTGTTGTTGCGTATTTGTAAAATTTGAAATAAATAAGCCTATTCCTAAAATAACAAGAATATAAATAGAAGTATAAAAGTACATCAATGCCAAACTCCCAACTATTGGAACATCAAACATGAGTTTTGCAATAATCAATCCAACGCTTAATAAAGTTAAACCTAATACCCAAAACGGGAATAATTTACCTATAATAAATTGACTTTTTTTAATTGGTGTGACGTTAATTTGTTCTAAAGTTCCTATTTCTTTTTCGCGCACAATGTTCATTCCAGAGAGAAATAATGTAATCATGGTTACTAAAAGCACCAATATACCAGGAACCATAAAGGTTTTATAATTTAAAGTGTTGTTGTACCAAAATGACGGAATGGTAACAATATTTATAGGTTTAACATTTAAGTCGGAAGGTTGCATTAATGTCGCGCTTATATTCTTATTGAAGCTTTGTATTATCTGATTAATATATACGTTTTCAACACCTGCCGCGGCGCCATCAATGGCATTGATTGTTAAACCTAAATCTTGATGTTTTTCCTTTAGTAAGTTGCTTTCAAAATGTTGAGGAATTTCTAAAACCACATCCACTTCTCCATTTAACATAGCAGAACTGGCTTGTGTTTCCGAAGGAAAATGATTCAATACTTTGAAATATGTTGAAGCATTGAATTTTTCAATTAATGCGCGCGATGTTGAAGAATGATCATTATCAATATAAGAAAACTTGATGTTTTTCACTTCAAAAGTGGCTGCATATGATAAAATTATCAGTTGTATAAAAGGCATTATAAAAATGATAGGAAGCATGCCTTTATTTCTAAAAATTTGCTTGAACTCTTTTTGTATTATAAAACCTATCGTTTTCATAATTATTTAGTTTTATTAGCCACAATCCCGATAGCTATTGGGACACTAATGTTTTTCTATTTATTTTTAAAGCCACTGAATTAAAAACTTCAATGACTGAATACTGCAACTGAATGCTGTATACTTTTTTACTCCAGTCTGATTTTATATTTTTTCATGCTTAAAGCAATAAAAAAAACAGTCATTCCAAATAAAATTAATGTCTCTTTCCAAACATATTCAAGTCCGACACCTTTTAGCATAATGCCTTTTATTATGATAATAAACCATTTTGCTGGAATAATGTTACTAATAACTTGAAGAATCATTGGCATGCTTGATATTGGAAATATAAATCCAGATAATAGTATTACCGGTAACATTAATCCCATAAGCGAAATCATCATGGCCGTTTGTTGCGTTGCAGAAATGGTAGAGATTAATATACCTAAGGCCAAAGCTGTAATTATAAATAAGACACTTTCTAAACCTAATAAAATCAGGCTTCCTTGTACAGGCATTTTAAAAATAAAAATGCTTAAAACAATAATTACAGTCGCATTTATAACGGATAGAAAAATATAAGGAATCACCTTACCAATAATAACATGTAAAGGTTTTAAAGGTGAAACCAGCAGGATTTCCATAGTGCCTAATTCTTTTTCCCTGGTAATGGAAATGGAGGTCATCATTGCAGAAACGAGCATTAAAATAATTGTCATAACTCCAGGAACAAACATAAAAACACTTTTAAGTTCCGGGTTATAGTCCATACGTGTTTGTGGAGTTATTTGATAAGCAATTGTTGCCTTATTATTTAAACCTTGAGTATAATTTTGAAGTATATTATTTACATAGTTACTTATAGTGTTGGCCGTATTTGGGTCCGTAGCATCGGTAATAATTTGTACCGTTGCTTTATGGTCTTTGATTAGTTTTTTGCTGAAATCTTTTTCGAAGCTTAATACCGCTTTCACTTTTCCTTTTTTGAAAACTGTTTCAATATCCTTTTCATTTATTATTAATTGATTAATGCTGAAGTATTTTGATGCCGATATTTTATTAATAATTTCTTGAGTATTGGCATCTTTTGAATGATCTAAAATAGCGACATCTACATTATTGATTTCATTAGTAATAGCAAACCCAAATAGTAAAATTTGAGCAATTGGCATCCCAAAGAGAATAAAAAGTGAACGCCTATCTCTAAAAATATGGTAAAATTCTTTTTTTATAAACCCTATAAATCGTTTCATATAAGCCCCTCTAACTCCCCAAAGGGGAGGATTTTTTCTCATGATTATAATCTTTATCCGTATTTACTCCCTTTCCTTTGGGAAGGGTTGGGGATGGGCTCCTTGCCAATTTTAAAAACACATCATTCATGGTTGCCACATTAAATTGTTCTTTCAGTTTTTTTGGTGTGTCCAGTGCTTCAATCTTACCATTCACCATGATGGAAACCCGGTCGCAATATTCAGCTTCATCCATATAGTGTGTGGTTACAAAAACGGTTGTTCCCTCGTTCGATGCTTTATAAATCATTTCCCAGAATTGGCGTCTCGTAATAGGGTCTACGCCACCTGTAGGTTCGTCTAAAAAAACAATTTTTGGATCATGTATCAGTGACACTGAAAACGCCAATTTTTGTTTCCATCCTAATGGGAGGGAACCAACTAATTGGTTAGTAACTTCCTGTAAGCCTAATTCATTAATTAATGCATTGGCCTTTTCTTTTATTCGGGCTCTCGATAAACCATAAATACCTCCAAAAAAAGTAATGTTTTCTTTTACGGTTAAATCGTCATATAATGCAAATTTCTGACTCATATAGCCAATGTTCCTCTTTATGTTGTCGGCATCTGTAAAGACATCAAAGCCTGCCACATTTGCTTTTCCAGAAGTTGGGTTCGAAATACCAATCAGCATTTTCATCGCCGTCGTTTTTCCCGCGCCATTGGCTCCAAGAAAGCCGAATATTTCGCCTTTTCTTACTTCAAACGAAATAGCATTTACAGCTGTGAAATCGCCAAAGGTCTTGGTTAGATTTTCTACTTCTATGACGTTTTTATTGTTCATTAAATTATTTTCTATTATCTCATCGAGTGCAATCGAGATGTCTTAATAGTTCTCGACTGCGCTCGAACAGACATTTATTTAGCTAATTCCATAAAGGTATCTTCAATGGTGGGTTGCGTTTGATTGATTTGAATATCTGAAAGATTTTGAGTTTCTAAATAGTGTTTTAAATCATCTGAATTGAATTTTTCACGTTTATCTGAATAATGTACAAACTCCCCAAAAGGGTAGATGCTATACAGATGTTCATATACCTTTAAACTTTTAATTAATTGATACATGTTATTAGCACTTACATTAAAAATGGTTTTTGGATAATGTTTTACAATTTCTTCAGGAGTATCAATTTCTAATATTTTTCCATTTTGAATGAGTGCAATTCTATCACATAAGGCAGCTTCATCCATATATGGCGTTGAAACCAAAATGGTAATGCCATGTTTTTGCAAACGTTTAAGCATGTCCCAGAATTCTTTTCTCGAAACGGGGTCAACACCAGTGGTTGGTTCATCTAAAAACAATACTTTTGGTTTATGAATCAGGGCACAACTTAAAGCCAGTTTTTGCTTCATTCCACCAGAAAGTTTACCAGCTCTTCGATTTTTAAATGGTTCAATTTGAATGTAGATATCCTTTATTAAATCGTAGTTTTCTTCAATGGTAGTTCCAAAAATGGTTGCGAAAAAATTCAGGTTTTCTTCAACCGTTAAATCTTGATACAATGAAAATTTCCCGGGCATGTAACCCACACTATTTCTGATTGTTTTATAATCTTTTATAACATCAAAACCCGCTACCGTTGCAGACCCTTCGTCAGCAAGTAATAGCGTTGTTAAAATTCGAAATAAGGTTGTTTTTCCAGCACCATCGGGTCCAATAAGTCCGAAAAGCTCACCGGGTTTTACATCAAAAGTGATGTTCTGTAGGGCTTTTACATCTTTATAAGATTTTGATACGTTGGTTATTGAAATGCTCATGACATTTTAATTTTGAACGGTAATTTTCGGTTCCATGGTTACTTTAGAAGTAATTGAATTTGAAATTAAGCAGGCATTTTCAGATTTCTCAAGAATTTTTAAAGCACGTTCACGTTGGTTTTCATCTGAAATAAAAACTTCAGGAAAAAGTAACACTTCTGTCATAACAAATTTACCGTCTACTTTGTCTAAAATGCCTTTAGAACCACATTTAAAACTGATAAATTCGAATTTTGAATACTCAGAAACTGCCAGAAAAGTGGTCATTAAACAACTGCTTACGGCAGCCGTAAATAAGTGTTCGGGCGTCCAGATATTGGGTATCCCTTTATCAAATTCTGGAGGTGTTGCCACTTCAATACAGTTCGTTCTATTAGGTTTTGTACCATTTAATTCTGGTGAACACATCATCCCTTTTCGGTCTTGTGTCCAATTAATATCTACGTTATAAACATGTTTGTCCATAATAGTTTTGTTTTTAATAATTTTTATTGAAAATAATTATTGTAAGCGTCAAGGTTTTCTTCAATACTGTGTTTGATTATTTCAGCCTCATTAATGGTTTCAGTTTTAGAAAGCGCATCAATTTTTTCAATTAATGGAAGCAGCCAAACGTGCAAATTATCATGAGAAGCACCTGTCATAGTACATTTTTTCACCACATAATTTTTAGCTTCATTGAGTTGTTCTGCTAATTTGTGATAGTCTTCAATTTTTGAAGTGATCTGTGTTGTTAAAATCTTTTGCATTCGTTTTACTCCTTCGTTTGTTTCAACATTGGCCTGCCATTTTCCGCCATTATTTAACTGCATCTTTGTCATCCAAGTATTGTCATAAACAGTTGTACTATTGTTTTGATGTTGGTCATGAGTTGATTCGGAATGTTTCTCAACTTTTTCATTCTGGTTTGAGATTCCTTGCTGCTTATTGTCTTTACAGCTTGTCAAAGCCATAAGGCTCATAGCAAAAATTAATTGTTTCATAATACTGATTTTATGTTGTTTATTTTACTTCAGGATTGTTTACCCACATTTCAGCTGGCATACCAATTTTTAAGCTACCATCATTTGTAACTTTAATTTTTACGGCATAAACCAGTGCCACCCGTTCTTCTTTGGTTTGAATAATTTTAGGTGTAAATTCGGCTTCCGAAGCAATCCAGTCAACAGTTCCTTTAAATGATTTCATGGTGTCTGAATCATCAATTTTTACAGTAACTTCTTGTCCGATTTTTATTGATGCCAATTGCGGTTCACTTAAATACACACGTAATTCCATGGTACTTAAATCGGCAATTTTATAGAGCGGTTTTCCGAAAGAAGTAATTTCATTTGGTTCAGCGTATTTAGTTAAAACCGTTCCATTTATAGGATTTGTAATGATGCTTTTTTGAATTTGGTCGTCAATTTGTTTTAGTTGTATATCGATGTTTTTTAATTCATTAACAACTGGTGCATTCTGGATTTCTATGCTTCTGATTTGTTGTTTGAGCACATTGATTTCACCAGTAATATTATCTAATTGTTGTTGCGTTGCTGCGTTATCTTTTATCAAATTTTCAATGCGATTTTGATTTTTTTTAGCGGTTGCCATTTGCGCATTCAAAACACTTATCTGCGAGAGAACTCCTTTGGATTTTGAGTTTAATACGGCTTTTGAAATCACTATTTGTTCCCTTTTTAAACTTAAAGGAATCGTATCAATATAGCCTATAAATAAATCTTTAGTTAAATTTTGGCCTTCTTCAATGTTAAACATTAATAGTTTCCCACTGTTTTCAGAAGAAACTGTGATTTCGGTTGCTTCAAAATTACCATAGCCATCTGCTTTCCCGTTGTTTTTACCGCAGGAAAAAAGGGCAGCAAATACTATACTTAACGTTACTGTTTTTTTAATTTGTGTTATCATGTGCTTATTGTCCTTTGGTTATATTGTAATTTGCTTTGATAAGTAATAATTGGATTTCATGTGTTTTCATAGTGGTTTCGTCTTCAAATAAATTTGTGAGCTCTGTGATATAAGATGATGCTGTAATAACCCCATTTTGTAATTGCGATTCAGCCGATTTCAAAACATCCTTTTGAAGTGTGATAATTTCAGAATCTGTGTTTATAAATGCATTTATTTTATCAATATCAGATTGTTGTTGATTCAATTCAATGGAAGTGTTCAAATTAAATAATTCAGCTTCATTGTTCACAATGTCCTTATTGATCAATAAGGATTGACGTTCTTTTTTATTGGAATTCCAATCAAAAACGTTCCAATTGAGCTTGAGTCCAACCGTATAAAAGGATTTAAATGAATTATCCAATAAATTTAAACCAGGATTTCCATATCCGCCAATGGCAAAACCTGAAATTTTTGGAGCATTTTGTTTGGATATAAGCCTTTCGGATGCGTCTATTTGTTCTTTTTTTAGTTGGAACAGCTCCAATTCTGGGCGCTTAATACTTATTCGTAAATTTTCTGTGACCTCGGGGTTTTCAATAATGGCAGTAGGTTCAATATCCTTTCCTATTAATAATGACAATGTAGCCAATAAACTTATTTTATTATATTCAATTTCATGAAGCTGCTGCTGAATTTTGATTAATTCCACATTCAGGACCTTATCTGAAGCTGGTAGAATAGCCCCATTTTCAATTCCTGATCTTACTTCTTTGATTTTTGATTGAAGCAGCTCCTTTTTTGCCAGAAACAGAGCATTTTTTTCTTGGAACAACAAAACAGAAAAAAACAATTGGTTCACTTGTTTTTTTAGTTGGTATAAATTGACTTCAACCTGTTTCTGCTTCGTTTTTAGGGCAGCCAATTTATCTTGCAATGAAGCATTAATAGCACCTCCATTATAAATAAGTTGATTCATGGTAACCGTGGCTCTATATTGATCATTATTTAGGGGTTCTATAAAAGCATTTGGTAGAGGAGGAACCTCAATAACTTCGGATTGATAGGTGGCCTGAGCATCCAAATTAAATTGAGGTAGGGATTTGGTTTTAATGACATCTAAATCAATGATATTCTGATTTTCCAAAAGACTGTATTGCTTTGCTAAAGGATAGTTTTTGTCTACTAATTGGTAGCATGTTTCTAATATGAGATGTTCTTGTGCAAAAAAACCAAAGGGTAGGAGCAAAAGGATATAGTTACATAATTTTTTCATTGTATTATGTTTTTATTGAATTGATTATAAAATTGGCAACTTCCGTTTTTCGTTCATCCATAAGAAATTTAAACCCTTGGTCATCTGTATTTATAAAGGCTTTTATTAATGGAGTTGCTACAAAAGGAAAAACACTCAATGATAAAATATTGATAAATAATTGTTCCGCTTTAATAGGTTTAATGATGCCATTTTCAACATCTTTTTTTACTTGTTCTTTAAACTTTTCAATATCTGGAAACCCTGAATTCAACTTCATTTTTAATACAAAACCTGGGTTTCTATTGATTTCCTGAATCACAAAGTTTGGTAAATAAGGGTGTTTGTTCACAAAAGAAATGTAGTTTGAAGTAAAGTTTCTAATTTTTTCTTCAATGGAAGAATCATCATTTAATATCTTATTGAGTTGTGGTGCCAATAGGGCAAATGCATGGTTAAATACAGCTTCAAACAGTATTTGTTTGCTCCTGTAGTAATAATGCAACATGGCTTTATTGATACCAGCTTCATCTGCTATTTCCTGCATCCTTGAACCATCCATCCCTTTCTGTTGAAACACAGTTTTTGCAGCATTTAATATCTGTATTTCTGTCGTTTCGTTTTTAGTTTTATTCATATTTAACTATTTAGTTTAACCAAATGGTTAACAAATATAATAAAAATATTATCAACCCAATGTTTTAAAAAACAAAAAATTATGTGGTAATTTTATCTTGATAAAATTTTTTCCAAATATGCACGAAGAAAAGCATCTTAAAAATTCAGACTTTATTACAGACGCAGTTATTGGGCTTTCTGATGGACTCACAGTGCCTTTTGCATTGGCCGCAGGTTTAAGTGCAGCTGTTAACTCTAATGCCATAATTGTTACCGCTGGCATTGCTGAAATTGTAGCGGGTTCCATTGCCATGGGTTTAGGTGGATATTTGGCAGGAAAAACTGAAATAGAGCATTATGAATCTGAATTAAAACGGGAGTTTGAAGAAGTAGAACTTTTACCTGAAAAAGAAAAAGAAGAAGTAAGGGAAATATTTGCCGACTATAGTTTAAGCGAAAGCTCCCAAACACTTATTGTTGAAGAGCTTGCAAAGGATAAAGTTAAATGGGTAGGTTTTATGATGAAGTTTGAGCTTGGTCTTGAAAAACCAGATATCAACAGAGCGCGAAATAGTGCCTTAACAATTGGCATAGCATATATATTGGGTGGTTTAATTCCGCTTTTAGGTTATATTTTTACAAATACACCAACAGAGGGTTTGTATAGTTCAACAACTTTAACCATAATTTGCTTGTTTGTTTTTGGGTATTTTAAAAGTAAGGTTACAGGGCAACCTGTTATAAAAGGTGCTTTAAAAGTGACCTTTATTGGTGCCATAGCTGCCGCAGCCGCTTTTTTTGTGGCACAATTATTTTCCTGAATTTGGTTTAATCATAGAATACAGGCGGTGTAAGTAATGTAAATTTAAGAACACTCAAAGTTTTATATATTTCCCCAAAGGACATGATAAAAAAGGCAATAATAATTATGACCTCTTTATTATCTAGTTATAGGTTAAACCTTGCTCCCGATAGTTATCGGGATACATTGTAGTTACTTTACTTTCTATAAACTTTTAGAACATCTTGTAATTTCGACAGTTCCGATAGTTATCGGAAGAAGAACGAGCGACGAGAAATCTTATAATAATGAGTTCCTCTTCGATTGCTCCGCAATGTACTTTCAATCAAAATATATTTTGATTTCAGTAACATTCGGAATGACAAGCTAACTTTAAAAATAATTTCATTCTTTTGTTTTAAAACCATGGATTTCAAATTATAGTGGCTTATTTTCAAACTAATATCAGAAACCTGTGAGTTCTTATCACGTCGGAGACCAAGCATTAAACGCTATTTTGAATTAATTTTTGTCATGTACTAATTATATGGTGGATTTAATTTTTAAGTGTGCATGGTATATAACAATCTACCAAACTAGTGTTAAAAAAGGTGTTTAAATCACAAATTATTCCTATATTTAAGAGAAAGTAAGGAACTCGTAGATTATTAATTGATACGAAAAAGAAGATGAAGAAGACTATAGGGATTTTAAGTGTTTTTCTGATATTTTGGGGATGTGCAACAACAAAATCTGATACTTCAATCAATAGTAAAAGAATGTTGGATGATATGGTAACCCCTTAAATCCGCAAGCTTCACATAAAAAGAAAAGGAAAAGTCTTTAAAACCAAAG
>CAXBJF010000035.1:0-41414 GCA_963976005.1 uncultured Flavobacteriales bacterium
GACTTTAAGTCACCAGCCCAAACCTATGGACTTCCAGTCCATAGTGGTTTAGTTCATATATTTGTTTAAATATCCACTTTCCCTTAAAAATCTTGAATAATCATCAATATTTAAGATATGGTTCACAGCTAATTTTTTGTCTTGTGCTTTATCAAAATATGCTTTTACGATTTCATAACCAATCCAATATCCTAAATCATTAGGTCTTTTGTCTTTTCCACTCGTTTGATATAACCAATCTTTCATATTTGTACCATTCATTAGTAGAACGAATTCTTCACACAATGCTTCTTTATTTTTATTTCCATAAGAGTTGGCATTAGAATTCCCGTGTTTTCCTGTAACTAATTCTGCAATAAAATCTGCTGAACCTTCTAATATGGATTGTTGTAATAAGGTTGTATTTCCATCTTCGGGCCATTTTTGTTGAAAATGAATGGACTCGTGAATAACTAATTCGGGAAGTCCATCTAAATCAGTCAGCATTTCCACTCCAATTAATAAACCTTCTTCTGAAGTTGTTCCGCCACTATTAAATCTTCCAAACACAAAATATACAGGAGGATAAACAGCATAAGGATACCAATATTCTAAAGCGTAAAAATATGGCAATGTTTCTTTTTCCTTTACTTTAATTGGTGACTCTATGTTACGCATTTTTTCATAATCATCTTTTCTCCTTTTAACCATATTCAATAATGAATCCGCACTCATTATTCGACTAGGAATGAATCCCTGAAGTCCTTTCGTTCCATTTTTTATATATCTATTGAATGGATTGTTTTTTGAAATGTCAATCGAATCAAATGCTATCCAGAAATTTTCAATATCACTTGTTACAAATTTGGCGTTAAAAGGTTCTTGAGGAAAAGAATTAGATTGTCCTTTAACTTCAAATATGGTAACGAGAAATACAAATACGGCGAATGATTTTTTCATATCTGTTGGTTTTGCTTACTTGTAACTTTTAGAATATAAATCTGTTTCAATGTTTCATGTCAATCGATATCTGCCTATCGGCAGACAGAAGTGAAATCAGCTTATTAAATCTATAAAATCAATTTGTAATATAAGTTTTGCAGCGCATATTATAATAAAAAACTATAAACTTTTCCTCTTCGGTTTACTTGCTTTTGCCAATGGGTTAAAGGCTAAACATAAATCCATCCAATAGGATAAGTTATCATCAGTATCAAAACCATCGGGCGTTATAAAAATATAGCCTTTCATGGGGCGACCAGTAAAATCCATAGGTAGGCAATTGGGTTTTTCAAGTTCCTTTTTATAAACGTCTTTCCCAATGCGCGCCATTAATAAATGGTCACCATATTTTTTATCAAAGTGAATGCCGCAAAGCATTTTATGATTGACTTTAAAGCATAAACCGCCCATCATTTTAAGTTCTTCAAAATGTGTGTGTTTTTCTTTTAATTGCTGCCGAATTCTATCAGCTAAATAGTCATCATAAGCCATCCTTTTATTTTTTTAAATGATCAATTAATTTCCGAATCATATTATAAACAAGCGTATTGGTTTTTGCATAATAAAATGAAACAAGACAAACACCTATCATAAAAAGAATGGCACCAATAATGGCTTGGGTTGGGTTTAAAGCCTGATTACAAAAATGTTTCAATCCAGTACCCGTAAAACTTCCAAAGAGAATGATAAAATGAATCACATAAATAGATAATGTTTTTTCACCTATTCTGGCAATGATAGACTGTTTTAAAAACCGCTCAAAACTATAAAACACTCCAAACAGGATCAACACATTTCCCATACGGGTAAATAAATAATTGTAATCGGCACTCAATTTTAATAACTCGATATGTGTAAAGCTGTACAGTTTTAAAAGGAACCAGGTAGAATAGTAAACAAGTAAATAGCCAACAACAAAAAATGTAACGATGGTGAATTGTTTAAACCTATTTCTGTGAGCATGCCTAAAAAAAACGGTAGATAAAAAAGCACCTGAAGCTGCATATCCAAACCAGGGTAATATGGTGAAAACGGAACCGTTAACTTTGGTCATATAATTTGCAATGGCCAATGGCATATTGTCAATAACCAAATTTCTATATAATGGTTCAGTAACAAAACACAGACTAGCTAAACCAAAAAGCACAACGGAAAATATATAACTGTGATGCTTAAATAAAATATGCAAACAGACTAATATAATGAGAGAAAGACCAATACATTGTAAAACATCAATCACAAGAAAATAGGGGCTAAAAACCCCTTCAAACCAACTGACTAAATTAATACGAAGCGTATAGCCAATAAAAATAAGCAATAACCCCCTGAATAGTCCTTTTTTAATTCGTCCTTGGTCGTTACCTTTAGCATTGGCGCGTAATAATAAATAAGTAAAAACCAACCCAGCAATAGTAAAAAAAGTAGGCGCCGTTATCCCTCTAAAATAAGACCACAAATTATAAATTGGGTTGGAAGGGTCTCTGTAAATAGGATCAATTAAAGTATCTATAAAATGCCCTTGAAGCATCATTAAAATAGCAAATGCCCTTACAGCATCAATAAAATATAATCGGTTAGAATTCAATAGATATAAGTTCGTTGCCGATAAATATAATCTAAAATTATAAATTCCAACAAATCTTTTAATTTGAAAATAATATATTGGTCTTAAATACTACGAATTAATATGTCTGAACTCAATCAATTTATTGCAGATTTCGCCTCTTTTGTTTGGGGATTGCCACTGTTAATATTACTTATAGGCGGTGGTTTATATTTATTGATTCTTTCAAAATTCCTGCCCTTTAGATATTTGGGACATGCCATCAATGTTTTAAGAGGTAAATATGACAACCCGGATGATAAAGGTGAGATCACACACTTTCAAGCATTAACAACGGCTTTATCTTCTACCATAGGCATGGGAAATATTGCAGGTGTTGCCGTGGCAATAAGTATTGGTGGTCCCGGAGCCATGTTTTGGTTGTGGATAAGCGCCATTATTGGAATGTCTACCAAATTTTTTACCTGTAGCCTATCCATCATGTTTAGGGGCAAAGATAGTGCTGGAAATGTGCAAGGTGGCCCCATGTATTTTATTATGGAAGGTCTGGGCAAATCTTGGAAACCGTTGGCCGTATTTTTTAGTGTATGTGGATTAATTGGTGCATTACCGGTTTTTAATGTGAACCAATTAACGCAGGCCATCAATGATATTTTATTAATTCCGAATGATATTGAAGTAAGCTTTACATCCAACCTGATAATTGGAATTGTATTGGTTATCATTACTTCCATTGTCATATTAGGTGGTTTGAACAGAATAAGTAAAACAGCTTCCAAGCTCGTTCCGACTATGGTAACTCTTTACTTTTTGATGGTTTTGGTTATATTGTTTGTTTATAGAAGTGAAGTTCCTAAATATTTATTGCTTATGGTTACTGATGCATTTAACGCAAGTAATTTTAAAGGCGATTCTTTTCTCGGTGGTGTTACCGGCGGATTAATACTTTTAGGAATAAGGCGTGGTGCATTTTCAAACGAAGCGGGTATTGGTACAGCACCTATGGCTCATGGTGCCGCTAAAACCAATGAGCCCGTAAGGGAAGGCTTGGTGGCTATGTTAGGTCCGGCTATTGACACGTTGTTTATTTGTACATTAACAGCTTTAGCCATTCTTGTAACGGGCGTTTGGCAAACCAGTGCTTCAAATGGTGTAACCCTAACAGCTCAGGCCTTTGATAATGCTATTCCATTTTATGGAAAATATTTGTTGCTGGTTTGTATTGCAACGTTCAGTATTTCCTCGTTATTTTCATATTCATATTATGGTACCAAATGCATGTCGTTTTTATTCGGTTCACATAATAAACATTATTATAATTATTTTTATATAGCCAGTATCATTTTAGGTGCTACAACCTCATTGAGTATGATGTTGAATTTAATTGATAGCGCTTTTGCATTAATGGCAATTCCTACCATGATAGCAACCATCTTATTGGCTCCTCGAGTATTAAAGGCCATTAGCATATATAAGACCAAATACTTTTAAATGATTTCTATAATTTTTGAATTGAAATTAAAATTGCTTTTTAAAATTTATGCTAAATTAGTATATTTATGCTAAAATAATATATATGAAGATTGATCAATGTCCAAATTGTGATTCAAGCACTTATGTTAAGAGTGGAATTGTAAATGATAGACAACGTTATAAATGTAAGTCTTGCGGCTATTATTTCTCTGTAAACAAGGTAGGGAAAAAAATTGACGAATATTATGTTAATAAGGCCTTGCAATTGTATTTAGAAGGGTTAACATATAGAGAAATTGAACGTATTTTAGGGGTTTCCCATGTGAGTATTATGAATTGGGTTAAGAAGTATAATATTAAAAGACCAACTAGCACAAACTATCACCCAACCTATAAAATACTTAATGCTATAGAGTTGTCAAAATACTTCCAAAACATTGAAAACTTATCAGGTGCCGGTGTAGTTGTTACGGAATTAGGAGATAAGTTTATGCTTATAAAATGGGAACGCTTTAGAGATTAACTATAGTTAATTAACATTTATATATATTGATTTTTTTTTAACAGATTCTTTTTTGGAGATTAGTACCGCACACAAAACCAATTTATTAACTAATCATTCAAAAATTTATGAAAAAAAAACTTTCAATAACGTTAATTGCCTGTTTAGGATTGGCATACTTCAGTTATGGTCAGTGGAATGCCAAAGGGCCTTCCAGCGATTTTGGAATCAGCTGGGGTGGTTTTGTTAAAGCAGATTATATATATGACACACGTCAAAATGTAACTGCCAGGGAAGGTGACTTTTTATTATTTCCATCGTTGGCAAATATGGAAGGGGGGAAAGACATTAATGCCGAACCCAATTTCAACATTTTAGCTGTCCAAACTAGGTTAACAGGAAAAATTCATGGGCCCGATTTTTTTGGCATGAAAACTTCTGGCGTTATTGAAGGTGCTTTTTTTGGTCAATCGGACTCAAACATTAATGGATTTAGGTTGCGTCATGCCTATGTGCAATTATCAAATGACAAGGTTGATATTATTATGGGGCAATATTGGAATCCATTATTTGTAGCTACTATGTATCCTGGAACCTATTCATTTAACACAGGGGTGCCCTTTCAACCTTTCTCCAGAAACCCACAATTAAGAATTACAACTAAAGGGAATGTGCGTTTTATCGGCGTTATTTTTTCTGAACGAGACTTCGCAACCAGGGGCCCTGATGCACCGTTAGGATCATCAATCTTTTTAAGAAATTCTGGTTTACCCCAATTTCACACCCAATTGCAATTTGGAGGTAAAGAATTTTTAGGGGGCTTTGGTATTAACTTAAAACCTATAAGACCAGAACTAGGTGGGAATACAATTACCAACACAGTTTTAATTTCTTATATGAAAACAAAAGTGGGTAAAGCTACCTTTAAATTGGAAGGTGTTTATGGTGAAAATATGTCAGATGTGCTTTCTATAAGCGGTTTGGCACAAGACACCAATGGTGGTTATACCTCTAACAGGACCCTCTCTGTTTGGGGTGAATTAGAAGGTAAAGGCAAAAACTTCGAATGGGGTATTTTTTCTGGCTATACTAAAAATAACGGATTTAAAGATCCAGTAGGAGGTGCTATTTATGGATTAGCACCAACAATGGATCACGCTTTTAGAATTTCCCCTCGTATTGGTTGGTTTTCAGGTAATATGATTATAGGAACTGAATTTGAGTATACGTCTGCTCAATATGGTAATTTAGCAGCAAATAATATGGATATAGACACTAATGGAATTGATTCCGTTAGTAATTTCAGGGTATTGGTATCAGCGATTTATGGGTTTTAAACAATTAATTTAAATTATACAATTATGTCAGAAAAACAAAAACATGCAACTGCATATTGGAAAAAAAACTTGAGTTACTTAGTTATATTATTAACTATTTGGTTTTTAGTTTCTTATGGAGCGGGAATATTATTTAAAGATGAATTAAATAATATAAAATTAGGTGGATTTAAACTAGGATTTTGGTTCGCGCAACAAGGTTCAATATACGTATTTGTAATTCTAATTTTCGTTTACGTAAGATTAATGAATAAACTAGATAAAAAATTCGGATTCGATGAGTAATCCTAATACTAACCAAAAAAATATATTATTATGAGCGTTCAAACATGGACATGGATTTTAGTAGGGGTTAGTTTTACCCTATATTTTGGAATTGCATTTTGGGCCAGAGCTGGTTCAACTAAAGAATTCTATGTTGCCGGTGGTGGCGTTTCACCTTTAGCAAATGGTATGGCAACGGCTGCAGACTGGATGAGTGCCGCTTCTTTTATCAGTATGGCAGGAATCATATCATTTGCAGGATATGATGGATCTGTTTATCTGATGGGATGGACAGGGGGTTATGTGCTTTTAGCCTTGCTTTTAGCACCTTATTTAAGAAAATTTGGAAAGTTTACAGTTCCTGATTTTATTGGTGATAGATATTATTCAAATACGGCAAGAACCGTGGCTGTTATTTGTGCTTTAATTGTTTCTTTTACCTATGTGGCTGGACAAATGCGGGGTGTAGGAATTGTATTTTCCCAATTTTTACAAGTTGATATCAATTTAGGGGTAATCATTGGTATGGGAGTTGTTCTTGGATTTGCGCTTTTAGGAGGAATGAAGGGTATAACTTATACTCAAGTAGCTCAATATTGTGTATTGATTTTTGCCTTTATGGTACCAGCCATTTTTATCTCATTTCAAATGACAGGAAATCCAATTCCACAGATAGGGATGGGTAGTAAAACACACGATGGTGTTTTTTTACTGGATAAGTTAGATACGCTTCACACGCAGTTAGGATTTAAAGAATACACCAGTGGCACTAAGTCCACTTGGGATGTTTTTGCCATTACATTGGCATTAATGGTTGGGACGGCTGGTTTACCTCATGTTATAGTTAGATTTTTTACTGTGCCAAAAGTAAAAGATGCAAGAAAATCGGCGGGATTAGCCTTGTTATTTATTGCTATTTTATATACAACCGCACCTGCAATTGCTGTGTTTTCTAGAACTAATCTTATAGAAACAGTTAGTAATAAAGAATATGCTTCAATTCCAGAGTGGTTTAAAAACTGGGAGAATACTGGATTGATTGCTTGGGATGACAAAAATGGTGATGGAAAAATTCAATATATAGAAGGTGCTTCAACTAATGGAAAACCCGCTTATATTAAGGAAAGGGGTGTTCATGGTGAACGATTAATTTCAAATGGAAATGACAATGCTAATGAATTGTATGTTGATAGGGATATCATGGTGTTGGCAAATCCAGAGATTGCTAATTTACCAAACTGGGTTATAGCCTTGGTTGCTGCCGGAGGCTTGGCCGCTGCTTTATCAACGGCAGCTGGGTTGTTATTAGTAATTTCAACATCTATTTCCCACGATTTAATTAAGAAACAGATAAAACCAAACATTTCAGAAAAAGGGGAATTATTGGCTGCCCGTATTTCCATCTTTATAGCAATTCTTATTGCTGGTATTTTTGGCATCTATCCACCAGGGTTTGTTGCAGCTGTTGTTGCTTTAGCTTTTGGTTTAGCAGCAGCTTCTTTCTTTCCTGCAATTATACTTGGAATTTTTGACAAGCGCATGAATAAAGAAGGGGCCATTTCAGGGATGATAGTGGGTGTCACAATTATGTTGTTTTATATGATACGATATAAAACCGGATTAATTGGTATTATGGACGCTAGACCAGCTAGTGAGTGGTGGTTTGGTACATCTCCAGAAGGTTTTGGTACTGTAGCAATGGTTTTAAACGTGATAGTATCTGTAGTTGTTTCAAGATTAACACCTGCCCCGCCATCACATGTTCAAGAAATAGTGGAAAGTATAAGAATACCAAGTGGAGCCAGTGAAGCTTCTTCACACTAATAATGTTGGTTATAAAAACAGTATTGCTTGTATTTGCAATACTGTTTTTTCTTAAATTTAAAACAATTTAAAACAATCTTAAATTTGTACAATGAAAAAGCGTCACGAACAAAAACTTGTTGTTCTATCAATAATTTTGTTTTTACTTTTAAATGTCCCGTTTATTTTGATTTATAATTTAGGTGGTGAAGTTTTTGGTATTCCTACATTTTATTTTTCGATATTTTCAATTTGGTTGTTATCTGTAATCCTTTCTTTTATCGTATTAAGCAGGCACTATGAATAACTATGCTTTAATAAGTATTATCATTTGTTATTTAGCGATTTTATTTTACATCGCTTTTTTGGCAGAGAAAAACGCCAAGAGTAAGTGGGTTAATAATTCAATTGTATACAGTTTATCATTAGCTGTCTATTGTTCTGCATGGACGTATTATGGTAGCGTAGGTATTGCGGCAAATTCAGGAATTAGTTTTCTTCCTATTTACTTAGGTCCTGTGATTGCTGCACCTTTATGGATTGTTGTTCTTAGAAAAATTATGCGCATTTCAAAGCAGCATAAAATTTCTACTTTGGCTGATTTTGTCTCGCTTCGATATGGAAATAATCGCTTTCTGGGAGCTTTAATTACAGTGATTTGTGTTTTTGGGATTGTACCATACATTTCATTGCAGCTAAAAGCTATTTCAGAAACATTTGAGATTATGACGGATGATATCAGTTATATTTCTACTAATATTTTTGATGACTCTACATTCTACATTGCTATTCTATTAGCTGTTTTTGCCGCTTTTTTTGGTACACAAGCCACTGATGCTTCAGAAAAGCATCGAGGTATTGTGGTTTCAGTTGCTTTTGAATCCATTTTAAAATTGGTGTTTTTTTTAATAATTGGGGTGTATGTTACTTTTTTTCTTTTTAATGGTACCACAGATATTTATGATAAAATTTCAATAACTCCAAATTTTGAAAGCTTAACTAAAATAGGTGGCTTAGAAGCAGGGTTTGATTGGTTTTTTATGACGATGATTTCATTTATTGCTGTTTTTTTACTACCCAGGCAATTCCAGGTTTCTGTATTGGAAAACACCAGGGAGAAACATTTGAAACAGGCCATTTGGATGTTCCCTTTGTATTTACTGCTTTTTAATATTTTTGTGATTTTTATAGCGTGGGCAGGAAAATTAACATTTGGTAATGAGGTTAACGCAGAGTATTTTACTTTATTGCTGCCACTTCAGCATAATAGTGTTTTTTTAGCCTTACTGGTATTTCTTGGAGGCTTTTCCGCAGTTATTTCAATGGTAGTGGTTTCAACTTTGGCATTATCGACTATGGTTAGTAATAACCTAATAATTCCATATGGTTTTTTAGATAAGTTTATAAAAGGACAACCCGATAAAAACTCTAATTATATTAAAAATATTCGTCGGATTTCCATTTTTTGCATCATCATTACTGCTTACATTTTCTATATTAATTTTTCAATTGAATTGTCATTATACTCTATTGGGTTAATTTCATTCGTAATCATATCACAATTAGCACCATCTTTTTTTATTGGCTTATTTTGGAATAGGGGATCTTCAAAAGCCGCAATTATTGGCATGATAGTTGGATCTTTAATTACATTTTACACCTTGGTTTTACCATTCACAATAGAAGCACTTACTGGTATAACTGATTTTACAAACCATGGATTGTTTAATATTTCGGTATTAAAACCATATGCCCTTTTTGGTATTGATTTTTTATCCCCACCGGCACACGCGTTTTTCTGGAGTATGTCTGCCAACGTAGTTTGTTATCTTATTTTTTCTTTGACCTCAAAAGGAAACTATCGCGAACGAAATTATGCTGAAATGTTTGTGGACAGCCGTAATTATTCTTCATTACAAGACAGTGCTTTAGTTTGGAAAGGTGAGGCATATGTTTCAGATATAAAAAATGTCTTAAATAAATTTTTAGGGGAAAATAGGGCCCAACGTGCATTGAATTTATTTTTTATGAAGTATAAAATTCCTCCTAATACACAATTGGCTGATGCTAGATTGATCAATTTTTCTGAAAAATTGCTTACTGGCAGTATTGGCAGTGCTTCTGCAAAAATATTAATTGCAAGTGTAGTTAAGGAAGAGCAAATTAGTTTGGTTGAAGTATTGAAAATACTGGATGAATCAAAAGAAAATATTGCCAATAATAAAATTCTTCGTGAAAAATCGGAAGAATTATCTATTCTAGCCCTAAAATTAAAACAGGCTAATGAAGAACTGATAAGTAAAGACAAACAGAAGGATGAATTTTTAGATACAGTTGCACATGAATTAAAAACACCGATTACTGGTATCAGAGCATCTACAGAATTATTGATTGATGAAGATGACATGCCGTCTGAAATAAAGACTGAATTTTTGAAAAACATGCTCAATGATTCAGATAGACTTACAAGGCTTATAAATAATATCCTAGACTTTGAAAAGTTAACAAAGGGAAACCATGAATTAAATATAAGGCAAAACAGTATTAAAACAACCATAAAATATGCTATTGCGAGTGTTCAACAATTAGCAATTAATAAAGGAGTTTCTATCATAAATGATAATTTAATAGATTTTCGTTTTTCATATGATGAAGATAGAATAGTACAGGTAATCACTAATTTATTATCAAATGCTTTGAAGTTTACAGAGCCTGAAAAAGGTAAGATTATCATTGAATATAAAATGATAAACAATATGTTTGAAGTATATGTCATTGATAATGGAAAAGGAATTCCTGATGAGGATTTTGAGTATATCTTTAATAAATTTTATCAATCAAAAAATCAAAATACAATTAAGCCGCAGGGTAGTGGATTAGGTTTAGCGATATGCAAACAAATAATTGAACAACATAATGGAAAAATTTGGATACAAAAAAGCAATAAAAAGGGTACAACCTTTGTTTTTAAGCTACCTTTTAATTAAATTGTACAAGTTTATATGAAGAAGAAGATTTTAATTGTTGATGATGAACCTAACATAGTAATGACTCTTGAATATACTTTTAAAAAGCAAGATTTTGAAGTGTATATTGCAAGAGATGGAAGTGAAGCATTGCATATTTTAGAAAGTAATTTACCAGATATTGTGTTGTTAGATATCATGATGCCAGGTGTAGATGGTTATCAAACATTAAAATATATTAAAGAACAAGACAGTTTAAAGAACACAAAAGTGGTTTTTTTAACTGCTAAAAATAAAGCTTCAGATATTGAAAAAGGCTTAAAACTAGGAGCAGATAAGTATTTAACCAAGCCGTTTTCAGTAAAAAAAATAGTTTCAGAAGTACTTGAACTACTAAATTAATTTTGGTTTTGTGTGCAAACAACCAATGTTTAATTTAAGTAAGTAAATATGAAATTTCAATTAAATCCTTTAACATCAGATACTTTGATAAGTATCTATGTTGTAGTTACCCTATTCTTTCGTTTTAAATTAGAAAATAATACAGAAGTCAGTTATTTAAATTCCATAGTAATGGGAGCGTCTTTTGTTGTTATTATATGGGCTCTTATCAAATTAAAAGTTCTAAATCCAAATTGGTTTGGTTTATTTAATAAAAAAAACAATTAATTATGAGTTATCAAAAACATTACGACAGTAGTATTGAGAGCCCAGAACAATTTTGGGCTAAACAAGCGAATAACTTAAAATGGTATAAAAAACCAACCGCTATTTTATCAAAAGATGAAAATGGTTTTGACCGTTGGTTCGCCGATGGAAAACTAAATATTTGTTATTTAGCAGTTGATAAACACGTTGAAGCTGGGTTTGGAGAACAAACCGCGATCATATACGAATCACCAGTTACGCAACAAAAAGTTTTGTATTCTTTTAACGAAGTAAAAAGACGAGTAGAACGATTGGCTGGAGGACTTCGTGATTTGGGTGTAAAAAAAGGAGATACAGTTATTATTTACATGCCTATGATTCCGCATGCAGCATTTAGTATGCTGGCTTGCGCTCGTATTGGAGCGATACATTCTGTAGTTTTCGGAGGTTTTGCACCTCATGAATTAGCTGTTAGAATAGATGATTGTAAACCAAAAGTAATTATTACTGCGACTTCAGGAATGGAAATCGATCGATTGATAGCGTACAAACCTTTGGTTGATGAAGCTGTGGAATTAGCAATTCATAAGCCAGAGAAAGTTATTGTATATCAGCGTAATCTAGGTGCAGTAAACCCAAAAACAGAACGCTATATTAGTTATAAAAAATTAGTAAAAAACTCAGAACCTGTTGATTGCGTTGAAATGAATTCAACCGATCCATTATATATTTTATATACTTCTGGAACCACTGGAAAACCAAAAGGTATTTTACGTGATACAGGTGGTTATGCAACGGCTTTAAAATATTCAATGAAAAACATTTATGGGGTTGAAGAAGGAGATACTTTTTGGGCAGCATCAGATGTTGGTTGGGTTGTTGGTCATAGTTACATTGTGTACGGACCACTTTTAAATAGAAATACCACCATTGTTTTTGAAGGAAAACCTATAAAAACGCCAGATGCATCTACATTTTGGAGAATTATTAGTGAAAACAATGTGAAAGTTATGTTCACGGCCCCAACGGCTATTCGTGCCATTAAAAAAGAAGATCCGAATGGGGACTTGCTGAAAATGTACGATTTAAGTTGCTTGAAATATCAATTTTTAGCAGGTGAACGTTGTGATGTTGCTACATTAAATTGGTTAGAAGAGCAATTACATATTCCAGTAATAGATCACTGGTGGCAAACAGAATCGGGTTGGCCAATGGTATCAAATTTGATGGGTGTTGAAGCACTTCCAGTAAAGCCTGGATCTGCAGGAAGACCAGTTAGTGGTTATGACATTCAAATTTTAAATAATGAAGGCCAAATAGTTGGTTCAAATGAAGAAGGTTTGGTTGCTGTTAAATTACCATTGCCTCCAGGAAATTTATTAAATATTTGGGGGAATACAGAACGTTATGTAGAAGGTTATTTGAAAAAATTCCCAGGGTATTATTTTTCAGGTGATGGTGGTTATAAAGATGAAGATGGTTATGTATATATTACAGGAAGGGTAGATGATGTGATTAATGTTGCAGGTCACAGACTATCAACTGCTGAAATGGAAGAAGTTGTTGCATTAAATCCATCAGTGGCAGAATGTGCTGTTTTTGGAATTGCAGATGATTTAAAAGGACAAGTGCCGCTTGCTTTAGTGGTATTAAAATCAGGTGATTATGTATCTGGATTTGAATTAGAATATAAAATAGTTCAAGAAGTTAGAAAACAAATTGGAGCCGTTGCTTCCCTTAAAAGAGTCTTGATTGTAACTAGATTACCAAAAACACGTTCTGGGAAAATTCTTCGAAAATTATTAAGAAATATAGCTGATGGTGTAGCATATACAATACCTTCAACTATTGATGATCCAGAAATTGTTAATGAAATTACGCATGAATTCAAATTACATAAAATAGGAATATTTGAACATGCTACTGAAGAAGAAAAACAAACGCTAGCTGATTTAAAAATTGATTCCTTTATTAAATACTATAAGTCTTATCAACATAGTGTAAATGATCCTGAAGGATTTTGGGGACAAATTGCAGATACGTTTACGTGGCGTAAAAAATGGGATAAAGTTGTTGAATACGATTGGGATAAAGCGAAATTTGAATGGTTTAAAGGAGCTAAATTAAATATAACTGAAAATTGTTTAGATCGCCATTTAGAGAAAAGAGGTAATGAAACTGCTATTATTTGGGAACCTAACGACCCAACGGAAGCAAATAGAATTTTAACGTATAAAGAATTGCATACTGAAGTGAGTAGATTTTCAAATGTACTTAAAAGAAAAGGTATAGTTAAAGGTGATAGAGTTTGTATTTATATGCCAATGGTACCAGAATTAGCAATTGCACTATTGGCATGTGCCAGAATTGGAGCTATACATTCTGTTGTTTTTGCAGGGTTTTCTGCAGTTGCGCTTTCAACGAGGATAAATGATGCCGAGTGTAAACTATTATTAACTTCTGATGGTGTTTTTAGAGGAAATAAAGCAGTTGATTTTAAGAGTATTGTTGATGAAGCATTAGAAACATGTCCAACTATTGAAACTTCCATTGTATTAAATAGAGTGAATGGAAATATTAAAATGAAAGAAGGACGTGATGTTTGGTGGCATGAAGAATTAACATTGGTTGATGCTGTTTGTCCAGCCGAAGAAATGGACGCAGAAGATATGTTATTTATTTTATACACTTCTGGTTCTACAGGTAAACCTAAAGGAATGGTGCACACATGCGCAGGATATATGGTGCAAACAGCGCATAGTTTTAAAAATGTATTTCAATATACACAAGGAGATGTTTATTTCTGTACCGCTGATATAGGTTGGATTACAGGTCACTCATACATCGTATATGGGCCATTGGCAGCAGGAGCAACAACATTAATGTTTGAAGGAGTTCCTTCATACCCAGATTATAGTCGTTTTTGGCAAATAGTTGAAAAGTATAAAGTAAATCAATTTTATACGGCACCAACGGCAATTAGGGCTTTGGCAGCACAAGGGAATGCCATGACAGAAAGAAATGATTTAAGTTCCTTAAAAGTATTAGGAACTGTTGGTGAACCTATTAATGAAGAGGCATGGCACTGGTATGATGAAAAAATTGGAAAACAAAAATCACCAATTGTAGATACTTGGTGGCAAACAGAGACTGGAAGTATTATGATTTCTCCACTAGCTGGTGTAACACCAACTAAGCCAACTTTTGCAACCAGACCAATGCCAGGAGTACAACCTTGTTTAATTGATGAATCAGGAAATGAATTAAATTCAAATCCGGCAGAAGGCAGGTTATGTATTAAATATCCTTGGCCATCCATTGCGCGAACTATTTATGGAGATCACAAACGTTATAAAGAAACATATTTTACAGCCTTTCCAGGGAAATATTTTACAGGAGATGGTTCCTTTAGAGATTTAGAAGGAAATTATAGAATCATTGGCAGAGTAGATGATGTCGTTATAGTTTCTGGTCACAATTTAGGAACAGCACCAATTGAAAACATAATTAATGAGCACAGCAATGTGGTTGAATCTGCTATTGTTGGGTACCCTCATAACATTAAAGGAAATGCATTATATGCCTATGTTATTGTTTATGAAACTCCTAAAAATGAAGATTTTTTACGTCACGAAATAAACGATTTAATAAGTCGTTCTATAGGACCCATCGCTAAATTAGATAAAATTCAGTTCGTGCCAGGATTGCCAAAAACACGCTCAGGAAAAATTATGAGACGTATTTTGAGAAAAATAGCTGAAAATGAAACTTCTAATTTAGGAGATATTTCAACCTTATTAAATCCTGATGTAGTTGAAGCTATTATGGAAGGATCTTTGGTTAAATAAATTACACTATGTTAACACTAAGAGGCTGTCTAAAAGGCACATATTAACCGTCATTACGAGAAATTTTTATTTCGAAGTAATCTGTAAATCAATAACTTGCAATTTACAGATTGTTTCTCCCGATAGCTATCGGGACTCGCAATGACGACTTTTTAAACAGCCTCTTTTTTATATCAACCCTTTATTATTGGAAGTTCTAAATAAATCGGAATAATGAACATTTCGTTCTTGTTTTAATTTTGAAACAATTTTTAAAAATAGGAGCGCAGTCATAAATGCATCACCTGAAGCTGTATGCCTATCGTGTTTTGGAATATTGAATTCAGTACACAACACATCTAAAGAAATATGAGATTCTTTTTTCCCTTCTAATTTTTTGTACAAAATCCCAGTATCAATAGTTTTATTCTTCAATTTTGGAAGGTTTAATCTTTTTAAAGCACTATTTATCATTTCAATATCAAAAGCCGTATGATGAGCCACTAAAACAGCGTTTCCTACATAGTTAATAAATTGTTCAATAGCGTCATTTTCATTTATTTTAACTAAGTTTCCTTCCTTTAGTATTCCATGAATCTCAACGGTTTCAGCTTTAAATTCATCTTGTTTTAAATAAACTTCAATGCTATCTGAAACGTCTATTATATTGTTAAAAATACTAATAGTACCAATAGATAAAATCCGATCTTTTAAAGTGTCAAAACCTGTAGTTTCTGTATCAAAAACAACAAATCGTGTGTTTTCAATGGTTTTGGGTTGGGAAGTTTTAAATTTCTTTAAATATTCGTTCCAAAAAACAGGATATTTCTTCTTTTTAAACCAAAGCATGCTATAAAAATTGTGAAAGGTTGAATCTAACTAAAATTAATTCCTGTATTTCTTTGATGGCTTTAAAGCAATTTTTTAATTCTAATCGATCTGCTTTGCTTAAAGACTTTAAATCAATAAATCTTCCTGAATCATGATGCTTTAATCCTTGTGCTGTTCTAAAATGCAGTAAATTTTTAAACGCAATTAAACAATCATTATATAATTCTTTATTCTGTGGTTCTACTTCTATCAGCTTCTCGTATCGTAAGATGGTATTATTATGGGCTTTTATATTGTTTGAAAGAATCAATAGTCTGGCAGCATCTACTAAAGGCATCATTGCCCGGGTTTTTATATCAAACTGGTCTTTATGCTCCCCACTTTGTTCCACTAAAAACTGTCTAAAGAAACTTAATGGCGGTGGATTTTTTAATGCATTAACCCCTAGGTGATTTAAAAATATTTCATGTTTACTTATTGATTCAAAAATACCTTCAGACATATTTTCAACTAAATCTTTATTGCCATAAATTGGCTCAAAATCGAAAAAGATGGTACATAACATCAAATTATCTTGGTCAGGTGAAGTAATCCATCGTTTGAATTGTTTTGTCCATTGGGATAATGATAAACACCATTTAGTATTACTAGCCATCATATTCGCAGGACAGAATTCAAATCCAACAGTATTCAAATCTTGGGTTACTTTTTTTGAAAGTTTCAAAAAATAGCCTTTAGTTTTTTTGAAATCTTTTTCAGGAACATCATCAAAAACTAACGCATTGTCTTGGTCTGTTAACAATAACTGTTCTTCTCTACCTTGACTTCCTATTGCTAACCATGTAAATGAAGTTGGTAATGGATAATTCATGAAACTTATAGCATTTTCAATAATTTTAATGGTAATGCTATTATTAATTTCAGTTATAATTTTAGAAGCAAATGTTATAGGAATTTGTTGTTCAATATAGCGTTTAAGTAAATTTTGACCACGTAATCGAATTTGTTTTAAATCTTCGATGGATTTAGATCTTTTTACTTCTTTAATTAAAACAGTCGCATTATTCTCTCTTATAACAATGATGTCGTGTTCTGAAAGAATTCCTGTTAATTCAGAATTCACAGTACCATCTTTTGTAATACATAAGTGTTTTATTCTGTGTTTTAACATGGCTATTTGAGCTTCAGCAACGGTTATATTTGTGTGATATGTTATAACAGGAGAAGACATTATTTTACTCACACTTTCTTCTATTGAAAATAATCCTGTTGCAATTTTTGTTCTTAAATCTTTATCAGTAATTATCCCAAGAGGCTTGTTTTTTTGAGTAATTATTATGGATCCAACACGATTTTCCGTCATTAATAAAGCGGCGTCTTTAATACTGGTTTTAGGAGCGCATGTTACGGGATTTTTTGAGTAATCAGCAGATTGTTCTTCTAAAAAATCCTGTATTACCGGAGCTGTATGATGAAGCGAAGCAAAAACATTATGGCTTTGGTCCTCAATATTAGATTTTCTGTAATTAGAAACTAAATTGGTCATTAAATATTTGCTAGCTTCTGAATTTGAGGCAATAAAATCATCAAAAAGTGTTGACGAAATACTATAAACTATGCTTTCTTCAATGGCTTTGGCACTTAACAAATAATTGCCTTGACGCACTAAGGCGCGTAAGCCAAAAATATCACCTTCATCGCACTCATCAACAAGTTCATTGGATGCTGTAAACAAACCAATATCACCATCTTTTACAACATAAAATTTTTCTTTTACCGGCTCATTTGTTTTAAATATAAAGCTATCTTTTTCAACATAATGAACTTGAATAGATTTACAAATTGACAACAAGCTTTCAGGTAAAAGCATATTAAAAGGAGGAAACGCTTTTAGAAAATCATAAATACGTTCAGCAATGGTGTTCATACAAGCAATTTAGTAAAAAATTGAGGTACAATCTATGAACTATATCATCTTTTATGCTAAATAAGTATAGCTATAAAAGTGATGATTAAACTATTTTAAAATCCAACAGTAGTTCTCCTTCAATAGAAGCTTGTAAGTGATCGCCTTTAACATTCAATCCGGCTCCAACAGCAGGCGTACCTGTAAAGATCAAATCACCAGGTTCCAAAGTCATGTATTTAGATACAAAGGCAATAATTTCACTGAAATTATAAATGATTAATCTGGTATTTCCAACTTGTTTTTGTGCTCCGTTAATAGCTAAATCAAAATTTATATTATTCAAATCCGGAAAATTTGAAACCGATTTAAAACTTGAAATTGGTGATGCACCATCAAACCCTTTAGCTAAAGTCCATGGTCCTTTATTAGCCCTACTTGCATTGAGGACATCTTTGGCAGTATAATCAATGCCAACTCCAATTTCTGAAATATGGGAGGTAGCATTTATTAAGGGAATATCTTTTCCTTTTTTACCAATTTTCACAACCAGTTCAACTTCGTAAGCCAATTCATTTGTGATGGAAGGGTAAACAACATCGGCATTGTCAGTAACCAACGTGCTTTCAGCTTTTAAAAATATGGTTTGTTCACCAGTTTTAAGAGCACTAATTTCAGATTTGTCATTGACATAATTTTTCCCAATACCTATAATTTTCATTCGTTCAAGTTTAATTTAACAAGAAATAAATGTAACAAATAATTTCTATAAATTTAATAGAATTTTAACTTCTGGGCAGTTTTGATTTATAGAGATTTATGTACCTTCATAATCTGTAATCTTAATAAAATATCATGAAAAAAATAAACGCTTATGCGGCCAAAGAGGCTGGAGGAAAACTGGAAAAATATCAATATGAATTACCTAATATTGGAAATGAAGAAGTAGATATAAAAGTTCATTTTTGCGGAGTTTGTCATTCAGATTTAAGTATGATTAATAATGAATGGGGCATGACCCAATTCCCATTGGTTCCTGGCCATGAAATTGTTGGTGAAGTTACAGCTTTAGGAAGTGAAGTAAAGGGACTGAAGATTGGAGATAAAGTTGGTATGGGCTGGTATTCTCAATCGTGTATGCACTGCAATGAATGTATGGATGGAAAACAGCATTTATGTGGTACTGTAGAAAGCACCATTGTAGGTCGTCATGGTGGTTTTGCTGATGGTGTTAGAGGCCATTGGTCATGGGTTACTTTATTGCCAAAAGGATTGGATATGGCCAAAGCGGGTCCTTTATTTTGCGGAGGTATTACCGTATTTAATCCCATAGTTTTATCAGGTGTTCAACCTACAGATAAAGTAGGAGTTATTGGTGTTGGTGGATTAGGTCATATGGCCATTAAATTTTTAAAAGCATGGGGTTGTGAGGTGACAGCTTTCAGTTCAAATCCTAACAAAAAGGCAGAAATATTAAAAATGGGCGCACATCAGGTCATAGATTCTACAAAACCCGAAGATTTAAATAGTATAGCTGGGTCATTAAATTTTATTTTAAATACAACCAATGTCAGTTTAGATTGGAATTCATACTTAAGTGCATTAGCACCTCAAGGAAAATTACATACAGTTGGAGCAGTATTGGAGCCCATGGCTATTCCAGCTTTTAGTTTAATTATGGGGGAAAAATCGGTTGGAGGTAGCCCATTAGGGAGTGTTGCTTTAACCCGAAAAATGCTTGAATTCTGTGTGCGTCACAATATTTATCCAACAGTTGAAGAGTTTAAAATGGCAGATGTCAATAAGGCCATGAAACATCTTGAAGACGGTAAAGCGCGTTTCAGACTGGTGCTTAAAGCTTAATAATTTTTACAGTTTAACAATTTAGATTTTTTTTTATTATTTTTAATCAATAAATAAAAGTATTAACATAAAAATATAATCAATTATGGCAAAATCACAAGACGCAAAAAAAAATGTAAAAAAGGAGCCATTAAAATCGGCTAAAGAAAAGAAAGCCGAGAAAATAGCTAAAAAGGCAAAACGCACTTAGGTTATTTTTAATATGCTTATAACTTCAAAAACCACGTCTCAAGGCGTGGTTTTTTATTTAATACGAAAATTGATTTTATTTGAAATGGTTTCAGTAAATTTTAGTTTGAACGTTAGCCTAACCTAAAGAAAAGCTATTTTTGCAGTTATAAATTTTATTATTGAAATTAATTTTATGCAAGAGCTTAAAGATAAAAACAAAACAAAGTCAAAGGTAACCATGTCGCAAGCCTTTAAAACTATTATTTGGCCGAGACGAAAACTGGTTTTTATTGGTTTAATATTAATTATTCTCAGCAGATTATCAAGTTTGGTATTGCCATGGAAAAGTAAAGCCTTGTTAGATGATGTCATTCCAAACAAAGATTATGACCAATTATATAACCTTTTACTAATCGTTGGAATAGCCATATTGGTTCAAGCGGTAACATCTTTCTTACTAACAAAAATTTTAAGTGTTCAAGCCCAATTTCTGATAAGCGAACTACGTACCCAGGTTCAGAAAAAAGTATTGTCATTACCCATTAGTTTTTTTGACAACACAAAATCTGGAGCTTTGGTTTCCCGTATTATGACAGATGTTGAAGGGGTAAGAAACTTAATTGGTACTGGTTTAGTGCAAATGGTTGGAGGAACAATTACGGCTGTTATTTCTTTGGTATTATTAATAAGAATAAGTCCATCCATGACCTTTTTTGTTTTAGTTCCTGTGGCTATTTTTGGGATTATCGCACTTAAGGCCTTTGGATATATCCGGCCAATTTTTAGAACGCGTGGTGTGATTAACGCTGAGGTGACCGGTAGGCTAAATGAAACCTTATCCGGTGTGCGGGTTATAAAGGCTTTTAACGCTGAAGACCAAGAAAATAAAGTCTTTGAAATTGGGGTTGAAAGATTATTTCAAAACGTAAAGAAAAGCTTAACGGCAACGGCTTTTATGACCAGTAGTTCCACTTTTTTATTAGGCATTGCTTCTACGGGCATCATGGGCATTGGTGGATATAAGATTATGACTGGCGATTTAACTGTTGGTGATTTCTTGTCCTTTACCTTATTACTTGGTTTTATGATTGCACCCATAGTTCAGATGAGCAACATAGGAAGTCAGCTTACTGAAGCTTTGGCTGGATTGGATAGAACGGAGGATTTAATGAACATGACTGCAGAAGAAGATAATGACGAACGCATTATAAAATTGGATCATATTCAAGGTGAGATTGTTTTTGATGATGTGTCCTTTTCATACGAAGCAGGAAAAGAAGTGTTACACAACATTAGTTTTACTGCCCCAGCAGGTTCCGTAACGGCCTTGGTTGGAAGCTCTGGTTCAGGTAAATCAACAATTGCAGGACTATCCGCAACCTTTTTGAATCCGAAGTCCGGTAAAATAACTATTGATCATCAAGATTTATCAAAAGTTAATTTAAGCAGTTACAGGCAACATTTAGGTGTTGTGTTGCAGGATGAATTTTTATTTGAAGGGACCATAAGAGAAAATATTATGTTTCCCAGACCAGATGCTTCTGAAAAAGATCTGCAAAGTGCCGTAAAAGCTGCCTATGTTAATGAGTTTACAGACCGTTTTGATGAAGGTTTAGACACCTTGATTGGTGAACGAGGTGTGAAATTATCTGGAGGACAAAGACAACGGTTAGCTATTGCAAGAGCTATTTTAGCCGATCCAAAAATTATAATTTTAGATGAAGCTACCTCAAGTTTAGATACAGAAAGCGAATCTTTAATTCAAAAAAGTTTAACCGAGTTAATAAAAGACAGAACAACTATTGTCATTGCTCACAGATTAAGTACCATAAGGAAAGCAGATCAAATTCTGGTTATTGAAGCTGGACATATTGTGGAACGCGGCACGCATGACGAATTAATTGCTAAACAAGGACGTTACTTTGATTTATACACCTATCAGGCTAAAATTTAATCAATTGTCATTGCTGAACAACGTGAAGCAATCTGTTTCTTAAATAACGTCAAGGAGGAGGCACGACGTGGCAATCTGTTTATCGTTTAGTTTAAGTGTGTGGAGTTTTAATTCTAGAGATTACTTCGTCGCTTTGCTTCGTAATGACGAATCATATTAATTGAAAATAATTTATTATTTTAGAATAAAAAGAAATGACAATAACAGACTTAAAAGAAACAGAATACAATGCTTATTATGGCAAATACCTGAATCTCATTCCTAGAGAAACGTCTTTAATAGAAGGCTTTAAAAAAGATTTAATTTCCACTTTAGAATTTTTTCAATCAATTCCTTCAGATAAATTGAATTTTAAATATGCTAAAGATAAATGGAGTGTCAAAGAAGTTTTTCAACATCTTATTGATACTGAACGTGTTTTTCAATATCGTTGTTTTAGAATTGCAAGACATGATAGTACATCACTTTCAGGATTTGATGAAAATAATTATACAAAACCTTCACAAGCTAGCAATAAAAATATAGAGGCACTTCTTGAAGAATTTAAAACAGTGCGACAAAGCTTTATGGTTTTATTAAATAGTTTGGGTGAAAATGATTTAAAATTTGTAGGGGAGGCTAATGGAAGTCCTTTATCGGCAAGAGCCGCCGCTTTTATTATTTTAGGTCATACGCTTTGGCATATAAATGTTATTAAGGAACGTTATTTATAAGTCAAAATTTATTCAGACAGTGCTTAATGCTGGTTTTCTTTTTAAAACAATACATATTAGGAGAGACAAGATTCCAAAAATTGAAAACCCAATAAATAATGGCAGTACAGAATCAATAACAAAACTACCAATGTAATTGGCAATAGGAACTGCCATTACGGTAGAAACAAACCCATTGATAGCGGCGCCAACACCTGCAATATGCCCTAAAGGTTCCATGGCTAAAGCTCTTAAATTGCCGAATAAAAATCCAATAGCAAAGAATTGTAAAGCAAAAAAACCAATTAAAATACCAATACTTGGATTCTCACCTGACCAAAACAGGATAATGTATAATACAGAAATAATAACATAGACAATAATAGCTAGATAAGCGATTCGCATCATCCCATATTTAACAACTAAAATACTATTTAAATACGTAGCTAATCCCACTGAAATTGCAAGACTTGCAAAAATGTAAGGAAACATATCTGCTAAATTATATTGTTTTTCAAAGATCTGTTGTGAGGTGCTTAAATACACCATGAACGAGCCCGTTATAAACCCCGAAATAAGTGTAAACGCAATGGCATCATTATATTTTACAAATTCTTTTGTGCCATCAATAAAAAGGTGAGATGAAAAACGAATTCTTTTTTCTTTCGGTAAGGTTTCTGGTTGACGTTTCCAAAACCAAATCATTACTAAAGCACCAAAAATTAGATTCACATAAAAGATGGATTCCCAATTGTAAAAATTAAGTAAAAACTGACCTAATGATGGTGCTATCACAGGGACCAGAATAAAAACCATGACCACAATAGATAAAATTTTAGCCATATAATTTCCACTGTATGAATCTCTAACAATGGCGATACTTAATGTCCTTGGTGAAGACAATCCGATACCTTGAAGAATCCTGCCAAAAATCATCATTTCAAAACTTTTAGTCGTAACACAAATGATGCTGGCAATTACAAATATTAAAAACCCAATGAAAACAACTGGTTTTCTTCCAAAACTATCTGATAATGTGCCAAATATGAGTTGGCCAAAACCTAAACCTAAAAAAATCATGGTAATAAATAATTGGTTGTCACTCAGGTTTGTAACACCTACTGAATTCCCAATATCTGGTAAAGCTGGTAATAGGGCATCAATAGAAAGCGCTACAATTGCCATTAAGGAAGCCATTAAAGCTATAAATTCAAATTCAAAAGTGCTTTTGTTTTGCATAGCGCAAAAGTAAGTGAATTAAATAATTCAAAAATCAATTTTTTGATTATTAGCAATTTTATATTTTTAAATTTGTTACTAATTAAATCATTAATGCTTTTAAAAACCTTAACTAAACTTTTTGTTAGAGACCTTAATAAACTTAAAGTCGAAATTGAATTGTATAACAACGAAAAGAATCTATGGGTTTTAGATAAAACCATTTTAAATTCTGCTGGAAACCTGTGTTTGCATTTGGTTGGCAATCTTAATCATTATATAGGGAGTGTTCTTGGAAAAACAGATTATATGAGACAAAGAGACCTAGAATTTTCATTAAAAGATATTCCTAGAAAAGAATTGATTAAAATGGTTGATGACACTATTATTATGGTTGAAAAGACATTAAAAAAAGTGTCTAATGAAGAATTGGATAAAGATTATCCGCTAATAGTATTTAAAGAAACTATGACAACTGAATACTTTTTAGTTCACTTAGCAACACATTTAGCATATCACTTAGGGCAAATAAATTATCACAGACGCTTATTGGATTAAGAATTAATTTAGTTAGGAAGTAAATAAAAATGATGCAAAATAAAGCAGAACCTCTTTTAAAATATATAAGAAACCATATAAGTTTGACCAAAGAAGAAGAAGCGTTTCTTTTGTCTAAAGTATTTCTCAGGAAATATTTAAAAGGGCAATACGTTGTTCAGCAAGGCGATATATGCAAATATGAATGTTTTGTTTTATCTGGTTGTACAAAAATGTTCTATGTAGATGACGATGGACAAGAACATATCATTATGTTTTCAATAGAAGATTGGTGGACGTCAGATATGGGAAGTTTCATTACCCAAACACCTGCCGATTTTAATATTCAGTGTATAGAAAACACAGAACTGGCTATGTTTTCTTATGATATTATTGAAGAATTATATACTGAAATTCCAAAACTGGAACGTTTTTTTAGACAAATCATAGAAAGGGCATTTGTAGCCTCCCAAAAACGAATTGTTAGAAATTTTGCCCTTACCGCTAAAGACAGATACCTTTATTTTAGAAACCAATATCCAAAAATTGAACAACGTATTCCGCAATACATGATTGCCTCTTACCTTGGTATTACCAAAGAATTTTTAAGTAAAATTAAAAGCCAACTTATTTTGGAACAGTAATTGTTAAACTAGATTAACGTCATTTAATAAACTACCTTATTTTCTTCCAGAGAATTGTTACAGAACTTTGTATCATAATTTTTAAATAAAAATGCAATGAATAATTTAATTGAAAAAATAAGCACATTAAATGATATGATTCTTCAAGGAAAAGCCTTGGAAGCATTTGAAGAGTTTTATCATGAACAGATTGTTATGCAAGAAAATGACAACGAGGAATTTGTTGGGAAAGAAATTAACAGAAAAAGAGAAGAAGAATTTTTTGCATCCATAACAGAATTTAGAGGAGCAAAACCATTAAAAGTAGCCATTGGCGAAAATACAACCATGGTTGAGTGGCATTTTGACTATACCCATAAAGATTGGGGCGTTAAAAATTATACTCAAGTAGCAGTCCAAGACTGGAAAGACGGAAAGATTATTAAAGAAAAATTTTATTACGGATCATAAACTAAAAAAAAATGAAAAACACAATTAAAAATTTAGCTCTTGCAACTGTTGTTGCATGTATTACGTTTTCTTTCACAACACTTGAAAGAGAAAAAAAAGACATTAAAATAGATCAAAGTAAAGTGGTTTGGAAAGGCTATAAAGTAACAGGCTCTCATGAAGGGACTATAGTTTTAAAAACGGGTTCATTAGACTTTAGTGAAGATAAATTAATAGGTGGAGTATTTGTTATGAACATGACTTCTCTTAATGTTACGGATTTAGAGGGTGAAAACAAAGTAAAATTAGAAGGCCATTTAAAATCTGCTGATTTTTTTGGAGTTGATGCTCATCCTACAGCCTCATTGGTTTTTACCAATGTGGAACCCTCTGGTAAAAATTCATATACAGTTACTGGAGATTTAACCATTAAAGGCATTACAAACCCCGTTATTTTTAGTATGTCTATTTACGGAAACAAAGCAACAGCATCTTTAAAAATTGATAGAACGAAATATGATGTAAAATATGGTTCAGCAAGTTTTTTTGATGGATTAAAAGATAAAGCTATTTATGACGATTTTGATTTAGTAGCTGATTTACAGTTTTAAATATAAAGTGATTTTTAGCAAAAAAAGAGCGTTCAGAAATGGAGGCTCTTTTTGTTTTGAAAAATTACGAAACGGTTTTTAAAGACTATCTTTGTTTTGAATTAACACTTAAAATATGCCATTTAAAAAATTAATAGATCCACTTAAAGAAAGGCTTAAAGAACAAGGATTTGAAACACCATTACCATTTCAAAAACTAATCCTATCAAAAATTAAAAGTGGTGCAAATTTGTTTGGAATTGGCCCTGTTGGTTGCGGAAAAACAACTTCTATTATTATAAGTGTTATTAATAAATTAAATGGAGAGGCTTTTGAAGATGCTCCAAGAGCTTTGATTTTTGTTAAAGATAAAGTAGCAGCCCTTGATTTGGAATTAAAATTTAAAGCATTTACCAGAGGAACAGACTTACGTATTTATGTGGCGTATGACGAGTATAATCTGGAATTGCAGCGTGAAGATTTATATTTAGGAACTGATATTGTCATAGCAACACCAAAAAGGCTCAATAGAATATTTTATTTGAACGGCATCAATTTAAATAAGCTTCAATTATTTATAGTTGATGATGCCGAATTTTTATTTAGAAACAGCAATTTTGCCGAAGTTGCAAGAACTCCTGAAAGTATAGATAAATGCCAATATCTTATTTTCTCAACTAAGTATGATGTGCGTTTTGACCGTTGGCGAGAATCTTTTATGCACAAATCCCGTTTAATTAAAATAGGCTAAATTTTATAAATAATTTTATTCTGAATAACTACTATGGAAAAATTATTAAGATTTATCGGCGCTGCCTGGGGAGCAAAAAAAATAGGTGGTGGAAAATGTGGATGCGTTGGAACCATTGTTGTGTTCCTGATTTTATATTGGTTACTCGGTTATGTTTTTAAGGTACTTTAAGCTAAAAACAATTTTTTAAATAGTGCGTTTTAATATTTAAATTTAAGTTCAATCCAATTTAAATAAATTGAAAATTGGAGCTACATTTGCTGGAAAATTTCTATATTAAGTTCTTATGAAAAAGATTCTTTTAGTTAGTTTAATGTTTTTATTTTTCGGGACAATAGTTTTTTCTCAAAAAATAAGTAATGAAGACATATCAAAACAAATTCTTCAATATAAAAAGGATGTTCGCGGACCATACAAAGATATTCGTTGGTTTTGTACGGATGGCAGCATAAGACAACCAAAGGATCCTTGTCCAGATAACATTGGTCCAGGTGTACAACATGCCCGTTATAAAGACGCCGTGGTACAATTGGCTAAAACCAATCACATTTATTTAGGACAAATTTTAAGTAGTACGGATAAGGTAGAATTTTGGGATGCAGAAAATAACCATTCCCGCTTGAAACAATATCAGCTTGACAAATACTTAAGGGCCATTGATAATGGTTGGATTAATGAAAAAGGGCAGTTTTACAGAGGGGCCATACAATCTGAAGATGAAGAGGCTTGGGGAATCAGTTTTTATGAATGGTTACTGGCCAATGATCAAAATATTGAAAAGAACTTTTTCTTAATACGTCAGACATTAAGGGATGTGCCACATAATGGTGACGATAATTTATCTCAACTTATTAGAAGTCAGTCTAAAGTGATTTCTGATGAATTTGTGCAATTCATGGATTTACGGGTGAAAATCCATAGTCAACCGGAATTTGGTGATATCAATAAAGTTTTGGCATTTAAAGAAAAGTATAAAATTCAACTTTTAAATGATCAGATTTCCAAATTAGATGAACTTGTAAAAACCATGACCAAGTTTTATAAACCCATTGATATTAAAACCCTGATTAATAAATCATCTTTATTTAAAAACACAGCAATTGGCGAAAAGATAAAAAGTTATATTTCAAATAATAGCTCAGAAACAGCTGCGTCCATTTTAATTCCGGAAACTGCTCAACTTTTATTGGATATTAGAACCGCTATTGTAGATGAAGAAAAAAGACCGTTAGCACGATTACAATTGTTTGATATTTCATTAAAACTAGAGGATATTCTTTTTAAAACGGCATCACGATGGGAACCTGAAAACCTTCAGCAAATGCTTAATAAAGTATGTTATTTAGGCATGGCAACCGCGGGTTGCGGGTATATTGAATTAACAGAATGGGATCAAATAAACTTAAAATCACCTTTTGATGATGAAGTTAGTTTAACCTTAGAAGAATTAACTGCCAATTTGGAAAATGCACGTAGTCTGGTTGAATGGAGTTCTTCCATGGTGAAAGCCAATTATCAAAACATAGTCGATATTTATACTGGTTTTGAACCAAAAGCCTATGGTTTTATTGATGATAAAATCAGAGGTTCTATCGCTTTATATCTGGGTGAAAGTGTGGGTAAACTAGGTGATTTTATAGCTAAAGAATCAGCTTTGACCAATAAGGTTATGAATATTCCCAATCAAAGTTCATTTAGAGGCTTAAACCCTGGATATGCTTTTGGTGAGCTGGTTGTTGTTGATGGGTCACCTGATGATATTGAAGTGTCATCAAATAATATATATATATTTCAACGACCACCGTCTGATTTAAAACCTATTGCAGGTATTGCAACTGTTTCTGAAGGAAATATGGTTTCCCATGTGCAATTATTGGCTAGAAATTTAGGAATTCCTAATGCGGCTTTATCCGATGAAAATTTAAAGGATTTGAAAAAATACAGTGGTCAGAACGTGTTTTATGCCGTTTCAAATAAAGGAAATGTTATTATGAAACCAGAGTCAGAAATGACTGAAACTGAACGATTGCTTTTTGTGAAAAAAGAACGAAACGAAGAAAAAATTGAAGTGCCCATAAAAAACATAAGATTAACTGAAACAAATATTTTGAACTTACGAGATGTTGATGCCAATGACTCCGGAAAACTTTGTGGACCGAAAGCCGCTAATTTAGGACAATTGAAAAAGATGTTTCCTGATAATGTGGTTGAAGGTTTTGTAATTCCATTTGGAATTTTTAAAGAGCATATGGATCAAAAAATGCCAAAGAGTGACATGTCTTATTGGACGTTTTTAAATAATATGTTTGCCAAAGCTGAGACTATGCGTACGCAAAATGTTTCGGAGTTAGAAGTAGAAAATTATCAGTTACAACACCTGGAAATATTGCGAAATGCTATTAAAAATATAACCTTAAAACCTGAATTTGTAACGCAGTTAGAAACTGGTTTTAAGTCTATTTTAGGTAAAAACTTAGGCGAAACACCTGTTTTTTTAAGAAGCGACACCAATATGGAAGATCTTAAAGATTTTACAGGTGCGGGGTTAAATTTAACGCTATTTAATGTTACTGATAAAAATAAAATTCTTGATGGTATTAAAGAAGTTTGGGCATCTCCGTATACTGAACGCAGTTTTAAATGGCGCCAAAAATATTTATTAAACCCAGAAAATGTATTTCCATCCATATTGGTAATTCCAAGTGTTGACGTTGATTATTCGGGGGTATTAATAACTAAAGGGATTAGCAATGGTAATGAAAATGATTTAACGGTTGCTTTTAGCAGGGGAGCTGGTGGTGCTGTTGATGGGCAATCCGCAGAAACCTATTTAATTGAAATGAATGGTGGAACACGATTTTTAGCACCAGCCCGAGAACAACTCTATAATAGTTTACCAACAACTGGAGGAACAGGAAAGAAACAAGCCACTTTTGAAAAACCAATTTTAAATCAACAAAATATGAACGACATACGTCATTTGGCCAAAACGATCAGAGAAAAACTTCCGAAGGAAACAAATTCAGACGATAAAGGGGCTTATGATGTTGAACTCGGGTTTAAGGATAATAAGTTATGGTTATTTCAAATAAGGCCATTTGTTGAAAATAGAAAAGCATTGAGTTCTGAGTATTTAGAGTCTATCACACCAATCATTAATAAAAATAAAGCAATTTTGCTTTCTGAAAAATTATAATATAATATGAAAAAAATTCTTTTAATTTTTAGCATCGTCATCATCTGTTCGGCATTTACAACGTTACATTATTATCCTATTGACGGATATTCCCATACAGGAATTAAACGGTTAAAACGTTTAGAACTTATTAAAAGTGGTGAACTTAAAGATGTTTCCAAGCTTCCTGCAGGGGCAATGAAGTCCTATTTAGATATTAAGTTGAATTTACTTCCAAAAGAGAATGATAGCGTAGAATGCTATTTAAAAGTTAATGACAAGTTTCAAAAAGACATTAATAATTTATTTAGAGGTTTGGACAAAAGCTATTCGTTAGCCGTTTTAGATATTTCAGATATAAATCATGTACGATATGCTCAACGTAATGAAAAAGCAGGTTATCAACCGGGGAGTGTAGGTAAATTAGCCGTTTTAACCGGTTTGTTCACGCAATTAGCAAAGATATATCCAAATGATTTTGAAAAGCGATTAGATTTATTGAGAAATAAATCTGTAAAATCTGGGGTTTGGGGTTTAACAGATGAACATACCATTCCAATTTATAATATTGAAACTCAAAAATTAGTGAAACGTCAAGTGATAGCTAGCGACGTATTTACGTTGTTTGAATGGGCAGACCATATGTTATCTGTTAGCAACAATGGAGCCGCTAGTATCGTTTGGAGAGAGGTATTATTAATGGAAGCCTTTGGTGATAAATATCCAAATTTAACTCAAGAAGAAACGGATGCCTATTTTAAAAATACACCAAGAAAGGAATTAACAGATATCGGAAATGATGTGGTTAATTTGCCTTTGCGTAATTTAGGAATTACTTCAGACGAATGGCGTTTGGGTAGCTTTTTTACAAAAGGTGCCAATACCTATGTTGGTGATAAAGGTGGAAGCATAGGAACCACTATTGGTTTAATGAAATTTTTAGTACAACTTGAGCAAGGCAATGTCGTTGACCCACAATCTAGTTTAGAAATGAAACGCTTAATGTATATGACTGATAGACGTATTAGATATGCACAATCTCCTGCTTTAAAAGATGCCGCTGTTTATTTTAAATCTGGAAGTTTATATAAATGTGATAGAAGTAAGGGGGAAGCTTGCGGAAAATACATGGGGAATGTACAAAATTTTATGAATTCAGTGGCCATTGTTGAGCACCCAAATAATTGTAATTACATGGTAGTTTTAATGACGAATGTATTACGTAAAAATTCTGCCACAGATCATATGATGTTGGCAGCCAGTATTGATAAAATCATACAGAATACATCTAATTAGATTGCAATACGGATAATGTTTCTAATGCAAAGCCTCTTAATTTTTCATCTTCATTAGTGATAAATTTTTCAACTAAAGGAATGTATTTTGAATCGTTTTGAATTTTTATAAGATATAAAACAGCTAGTTTTATTTTCAAGTCATTAGCATCTAAAAGTAATTGAAAGCACTCAAATTCTGTTAATATTTTTTGTTGAATTTTTTGAATGACTTCGTCAGACGTGATATCTAAAACCGTGTTTTCAATAATTGGAATTAGGGTTCTTTTTAAATCACCAGTAAGTAAATTATCTAAAAATTCTATGGCATTAGCCTGTGCTTCATGTTTTTCACTCATCAAGCCAGAATATGCAATATCTATATCTTTTTGTTGATATTTTAAACCTAATAATTTAAAAATACGTTCCAGTCCGGATTCTAGACGATGTTCCAGTAAATCCAACAAGGCGGCTCTTGCTTCACGTTCTTCATCACTAACCAAAACTTTGGTTTTTCTTCTGTTACGGTATTGTTGAATAATTTCTGTGTGCATAGCAGAAAGTGTTTTTTGATGTAATTTACATTCATCAAAAATTATTTTAACAATTTTTAATTGATTAATTATTAAACGCGGTGATTTCCGTTTTAAGTTACTAAGTGCCCGTATAACTTCCAAGCGAATGGTTAAATCTCTATCTCCTAATAAAGGAATTAAATATTTAATAGACTCTTGTGAATTAAAGACCTCAAAGACCATTGGAATACATCTACATATAGCAAGTGGCTCACTTCTGTCTTTAATACTACTGGAAAGTATTGGCAATAATTGTTCTCCGTAATTCAGTAAAGCTCCTTTCACAGATTCTCTATATATTTTATTTGGTAAAAAACGTAAGAGCGGTGAAATAAATTGAGTATGCATCGTTAAACCAGCGGCATAAATGGCAGATGTAACGACTTCCTGATTTTTATTATTTAAATAAGATTGAATGAATGAATGGTATTTTATAAAGTTAGCATTACCTATTGTTCTTAATAGGAATTTTAGTGTTGAAATATCATCCGGATTATTCTTAACATAATCTATTTTATTGCTAATACGGTCTTCTAATTGAAAGGACTGTTTTAAATCTTGGTTATCTTTAGCTTCTCTAGCTAAACATAATAAAGCGGCATTGGAAATTTTAAAGTTCGCATGATTCAGATATTCATTATAAACATGACTGCTGTCTTTACTTTCATGCAATAATAAATATTCTAAAGTTGACAAAACCAAGTCCTCATTATCCGATTTCAATAATTCTGGTACTTCAGTTACTAAAGACGTGCTATTTAAAAAGTACATGTTTTGGATGGCAGCCGTTTTTATAGCATCTGATGGATGTTGCAATAACTTTTGTACATCATTTACAAAACGTTTATCATTAATTTCCTGAAGTTTTTTTAACATAAACAGAATTTGACTTTCTGTGCCATTTTCAAAAACGGTTTTCATGCCTTTTAATACAGAGGTGTTAGAAGGAATAGGTTTTTTATTCTTTTCAATTTTTTCTGAAATAACAGATAAATTTTCACGAAACGTTTTGAAATATTCCAGGCGTACTTTATAAACAAAATATACCCAAACAATAACAAGCACCATAATAATTGCTGAAATGTAAGATGAGCTAAGATTTAATCCTTTCACAATAAAAATCAATATAAAGCCTGCAATGCCTGTAGCGATGCTGTCCACCACCACGTCAATATATGATTTGGTTTTATTTTTTAAATCAAAAGGCAGTGGGAGGGATAATAATTCAATAGCACTTTTGTGAATAGATTGTTTCATGGTGCCATCAATAGCCTTAATTAAAACAACAACGGCTAATTCTGGAAATATAAAAAACAGCAAACTACCCATAAAAATACCTATTGGAAGTAGTACTAATGAAAATCCAACACCCCAAATCCCTACAATTTTTCTGGTGACAAATAATTGTATGCTTAACGAAATAAGGTTAAATGTTGAAAACCAAAAAGCAAAAAAGGATGCCAGGTCATCAGGGTCTGTTATGGATGCCGAAGCAAAATCACTGAATAAATAATCAACCAATTTGGCAACTATGACACTAATGCCAACAATACCTGCAATGTAGGTTAGGTGTTTAGAGTTTTTTATTAAAGTGAACGGCTTATCGGCATTGGATATAGTTCTTTTTTTTTGCTTAAACGCATTTAAGTTTTGAACCCTTAATTTCCATATTTTACTAAGTAAAGGGACACAAATGGCCAGAAATAATGCCGCTATGAACATTAAATTTTCAATACCAATCCAAGGCACTAATAAGGACGTCAAATAACCCCCAAAAATCCCCCCTAAAATGGCTCCTGAACCTATAAAACCAAATATTCGTTTTGCTTCTCTTACATTAAAAACAATATTGGCTAGTACCCAAAATTGGGAAGCAGATAATACCGCATAAATGGCTACCCAAACGTAAAAAAAGTAAAGCAGCCAGATGTTAATAATGTTAAAATTTAAAATAATCCCTAACCCGGTCAATAAAACTATTGAGCTAATTAAGGTTGCCTCTATAATTTTGTTTAATGGATATTTATCAAGGGCTTTATAATAAAAAAAAGAGCTGAATACGGCAACAAGGGCAACAATTAAAAAGGCAAAAGGTAAGCTTTCAACGCCTAATCCTGAAAGAAATAAAGCATTAACCGTTGGTTTAACAATAAGAAGGGTAGTGATAATTAAAAAAATATAACCTTGCATCAAAAAAGAAATTTTAAATTCTCCTTCTCTGATGTCGAAAATTTTGTTAACCGTTTTTAATATCATAATGCATTTAAGGCGTTTTTAACTTTTAGTTTTTGATTTAGTTATTTTTAAAACCCTTTCAACAGGGTAAACTAAATCCTTAATAATTTGCCCTCCTCTTGGGTCATCTATAAGTGCCACTAAAATATAACGTCTGTTTGTATCATTTCCCCATACTAAAATAGAATCTGAATGATAGGTTTTCCAGGTTCCTGATTTTCTAAAAAGTTTAGCTTGAGGTGCAATTTTTTCTAACACGGCAACAAATTTATGATGTAAATCTGGGTTGCCCATAATTTCAAGCATTTGTTTAGAGCGTTCATAGTTAACCAATTTACCATTTGCAAGTAAGTAATAGTATCTACACACTTTATTTACGGTCGCTGCATGACTTAAATGTTTAAGGGGTTCTCTGTTGGTATCACCGGCACCTCCATAACGTTTTCCTACCCAAAGACCACCACCGTGTTCTTCATCATATAACATATATTTCGGATCCGTCATAACACTTTCTATTTTTTCATATCCTACCCTATTAATCATTCGCGTTGCGGCATGATTATCAGATTTTGCAATCATTAAACGCATATCCGTTTTAACCTCCGATGTTTCTTTTAATTCTCCTTTTTCAATAGCATCCATAGCCGACAACAGGATGGCGATTTTTGGTAAACTTGCAGCGTACATCATGTAATTGCCATTTACGCTTGCATATTTTACATTATACGGACTACTTAAATCAACCACGCCAACAGCCATCTTTTTTTGGGCAATTAATTTTTTCCATACAGGATGTGCATTTAATTCCTTTTCCAAATTTTTTTGCATGGAATTATCTTTTAATTCCATTAATGGTTTAATCTTAGAATCATCTATTCTAATTGGTAATCCGGTTTGATTATCCGATAGGAAAGCAGCACTGAAAAGAAACATCAAAAAAAATGCTTTTGTAGTCATATTTTAAATGAATGAAATTTGCTGTAAATGTATTTAAAATACACTGTATTAAAATGTTAAATTTTCATTTGAAACTAAATGAAATTTCTTGAACAAATACGCGTATTAGTGGGTTTTCAGACTTTTTAAATTGTTAAATTTTTCAATAGAACTTATAAAACTATAAAGGGATATTCCCATGTTTTCTAATTGGTTTTTCAACCAGCTTATCTTCTAACATCGAAAAGGCTTTTATCAATTTGCGTCTGGTATCTTGTGGTAGAATCACCTCATCAATAAAACCACGTTGGGCTGCTCCGTAAGGGTCTGCAAACGTACTGGCATATTCAGCTTCTTTTTCTTTCCATTTAGCGTTTGGGTCTGCAGCTTCTTTTATCTCATTCTTGAAAATGATTTCTGCAGCTCCTTTTGCTCCCATAACAGCAATTTCTGCAGTAGGCCATGCAAAATTCATATCAGCGCCAATATGTTTTGAATTCATAACGTCATAGGCACCGCCATAAGCTTTTCGGGTAATAACCGTTACTCTTGGTACCGTAGCTTCACTAAACGCATATAATAATTTGGAACCTTGAATAATAATAGCATTCCACTCTTGGTCAGTCCCAGGTAAAAATCCTGGCACATCAACTAAAACCAATAGAGGGATATTAAAACAATCGCAAAAGCGAACAAAACGAGCTGCTTTTTTTGAACTTTTAACATCCAAGACCCCAGCTAAAAACATAGGTTGATTGGCAACAATTCCAACGCTGCGCCCACCAATTCTTGAAAAGCCTACAATAATATTTTCTGCATAATCTTTATGTATTTCATAAAAAGAATCTGTATCAATGATGCCTGAAATAACCTGATGCATATCATAAGGTTTATTGGGATTACCAGGAATAATACTTGATAGTACGTCCCTAATTTCATCATGAAGTTTGAAGGCTATTTTTTTTGGTGTTTCTTTATTGTTTTGAGGTAAATAGCTTAATAATTTTTTGAGGTCTTCTAAACATTCTACGTCATTTGCTGATGTTTTATGAGCAACTCCAGATTTGGTAGCATGCGTAGAGGCACCTCCTAATTCTTCGCTTGTCACTTCTTCATTTGTTACTGTTTTTACCACATTAGGTCCCGTAACAAACATATAACTGGTATTTTCTACCATCAAAGTAAAATCAGTCATGGCAGGGGAATACACAGCGCCACCAGCGCAAGGACCCATGATGAGTGATATTTGAGGAATCACTCCAGAAGATTTTACATTTCTAAAAAATATGTCGGCATAACCACCTAAAGAACGAACGCCTTCTTGAATACGGGCGCCACCTGAATCATTCAAACCAATGATTGGCGCTCCAACTTTAAGTGCTAAATCCATTACTTTACATATTTTTTCTGCATGTGTTTCAGATAACGCGCCTCCAAAAACAGTAAAATCCTGGGCAAAAACATAAACTAACCTGCCGTTTATGGTACCATATCCTGTTATGACCCCATCACCGAAATACACCTCCTTTTCCATTCCAAAATCAGTGGTTCTATGGGTAACCAAAATACCAATTTCCTCAAAAGAGCCTTCATCCATTACATAGTCTACACGTTCCCGGGCAGTCAATTTTTTCTTTTCATGCTGCTTATCAATACGTTTTTCACCTCCGCCTACATGGGCTAAAGCAAGGCGCTCATTTAATTTTTTTATTTTTGGATCCATAGTTTATGGGTTTGGTAATCTAACTAATTTTTGATCTATGATGTATTGTTTTACAGCCAACAAAGCAGCTATTCTAGCTTCTGTTTTTGTTTGGTTTTTCAATGCTTCCGGTGAATAATATTTTTTTACAAAATGTGTATCAAAATGTCCAGACAGAAAGGCTTCATGTTCAAAAACAAATTTCCCAAAAGCCAATGTGTTTTGTACACCTTCAATAAAATAGTTATCAATAGCTTTCAACATTAATTCAATAGCTTCCTCACGCGTTTTACCATAGGTGATTAACTTTGCTAGCATGGGGTCATAATAAATGGGGATATCCATGCCTTCTTCAAAACCATTATCTACACGAATACCATCACCTACCGGAATTTTATACCTATCTAAATGTCCCACACTTGGAAGAAAACCATGCAAAGGATCTTCAGCATAAACACGCAACTCTAGCGCATGACCATGTATTTTTAAATCGTCTTGTTTTATTTGAAGTGCTTCACCACGAGCCACTCGAATTTGCAATTCTACCAAATCTACGCCTGAAATCAATTCAGTAACCGGATGCTCAACTTGCAGCCGGGTATTCATTTCCAAAAAATAAAAATTATATTTGTCGTCTAACAAAAACTCAACAGTTCCGGCACCTAAATAATCACAGGATTTTGCAACCATAATAGCGGCTGCAGCCATTTTTGCTCTTAATTCAGGAGTTAAGACAGCTGAAGGCGCTTCTTCTATTACTTTTTGATGACGACGCTGAATGCTGCATTCACGTTCAAAGAAATGTAATATATTGCCATGACTATCTGCCATGATTTGAATTTCAATATGCCTAGGTGCCATAACATATTTTTCAATAAAGACTGAACCATCACCAAAAGCCGACGTAGCTTCACTTATAGCTTGGGTCATTTGAGAATTTAAATCACTTTCTTTTTCAACGATACGCATCCCTTTTCCGCCACCGCCAGCGGATGCTTTGATTAAAATGGGGTATCCAATTTTGTTTGCTACAATTTTTGCTTTTTCAACATCTGTAATAGGTTCATCAATGCCTGGAACCATTGGTATGTTAAAATGTCTTACAGCTTCTTTTGCAGCTAATTTACTTCCCATAATTTTTATGGCTTTTGAACGCGGACCAATAAAAACGATATTATTTTCTTCACAAAGTTCGGCAAAATGTGCATTTTCACTTAAAAAACCATAACCCGGATGGATGGCATCTACCTGCAATTGTTTTGCTACTTCAATAATTTTATCACCGCGTAAATAAGACTCACTTGATGGTGCTTCACCAATGCAAACGGCTTCATCTGCAAATTTTACGTGAGGTGAATTTCTATCAACTTTAGAATAAACTGCAACGGTTTTTATTCCCATTTTTTGAGCTGTTTTCATCACTCTTATGGCAATTTCACCTCTATTTGCTATTAAAATTTTTTTCATTTTAAATTGGAATTTACAGTAATATAAAGTTTCAATTCTACAGTAAAAACCGCATAATTTTCATCTTTAGTTTACTGTATTTATTTTTACTCAAATTCAATGAGTATTTGATTTTTTTCAACAGCATCACCTTCAACGGCTGAAATTGTTTTGATAACACCAGCTCTTGGTGATAGAATGTTGTTTTCCATTTTCATGGCTACCAGAATAAGCAATGGGTCATTTTCTTTAATTTCTTGGCCAATGTTTACATGTATGCCCAATATTAAACCGGGCATAGGCGCTTTCACAAAATTAATATGTTTTTGTGTACCTATTGAAAAGCCTATTTTTTCTATAAGCAATTCTAAGGCGTTGATTATGTTTACTTTATAATTGTTATTGTTGATTTTTATCTGATATGTTTTAGTATTGAAATCGGCATTTGTAATTTCTGCCTTATAAGATTTATGTTGCTGAATAATGTGAAAATCAGTATCAGAAAGTTTGATACTATCAAGGTTGGATATGTCATTTTCAGCAAATTCAAAATCAAATGTATTATTAACCTTGGCTTTAAAAATTTTACTCATGGGTGACCTGTTTATTTCATAGTAAATATAAGAAATATGCTGAGAGTTATTTCATGAGTTGTTATAATGTTAGTTATTGGTTACATGAAACATTTTAATAATAATGGTTTGAGGGGTTTTTATAGAATATACCAGATTAGATGGAGTCAAGGCACTCCGGAAACTCCATTATTCACCATAACAAAACCCTAAAACAGCAACATTACATTCTTTTATCCTATAAAAATTAAAGAATAACAAGTATTTCAGCATATATGTAACACGTTATGCAACAGTAAAAATCATTGCGTAAAAATTGAAGTTTTGAATAAAATTAGTAACTTTGATATTATGGATTTAAGTCTACAAAATAAAAAAATAGAATTGATACATTGGCTTTCGACATTGAATGACCAATCTTTGATTGATAAATTAATGAAATTAAGAGAAAAAGAAAAAACCGATTGGTGGAATGAAATTTCGGCTACTGAAAAAAAATCAATAGAAAAAGGAATACAAGATGCCGAAAATGGCAAACTGACTTCTCACTCAAACGTTAAGAAAATTTATGAAAAGTGGCTATAAAGTCTTGTGGACTGACCACGCAATCTCTGAACTAAAAGAAGCGATTGAATATTTAGAGAAAAATTGGACAGAAAGGGAATTAAGAAATTTTTCTGCAAAATTAGACCACACTATCGAATTAATTTCAAAAACCCCAGAAATTTTCCCTTCTTCATTTGAGAAAAAAGAAATCCGAAAAGCGGTAGTGGAAAAACATAACAATCTTTTACTATAGGATAATTGAAAATTCGGTTGAAATAGTTTCGCTATTTTCAAACCGAAAAAATCCTGATAAGAAAAAAATATAATACCGTTGCTTAACATTCCCCACATCAGAATCCGATTAATTCCTCGAGCTAACGAGAAAAAGGAGTCTAAATGTTGGTGAAAATTGATAGATTTGACAAAAACATAATTAACTGAATATCAATAACAAAATTTGACGTTAGTCGAGATTTAACACGAACTCATTAGTATCTGGCATACTGAAATCTCTTTATTTTTTTTCGACCTTTTTTTAGTTTGTTTGCGGATATAAGACATGGAATATTTAGGTTAATTCGCTAGTTTTTTGTATTTTAATAAAACGCATTTCATCGATTCTATTATTTAGAATGAGTTAAAATAATCGTTAAAATTATTATACATCATTCTCTTTTACATATATTTGGCTTTATATTTGCATACTATTTTTCATAACAGCGACAAAACCAATGGGATATACTAAATCTGAAATAGAAAAAATAGGCAATACTCTTATATATCTTCAAGAAAAAATAGGTGAGCGAATTTCTAAAACAAAAGCAATAAAACTGCTTTACTTTTTAGAAGAATTTTCTATTAAAAAATACGGAAGACCTTTTTTAGGATTAGAATGGGAAGTATGGCATTTGGGACCTGTTTCCGAAGACCTATACGCTGAAATAAACGAACCTTATATGTTAAACGAGCATATCAAACATGCTCATGTTGACGGATTAGATGGTTGTTTTATTGAGCCTAGACATGCATTCGTGGATGATGAATTTTCAGATTCAGATATTCAATTAATGGATATTTTAGTAGAAAGTATTGGTCATTTAAACGCTTCTCAATTAATCGACAAAACGCATTTACCTCATACTTTATGGTATAAAATTGCTAAAGAAAACAATTTATTAGAAAGCTTTGACAATAAATCAAGAACTACTACTGATTTCAAGATTAATTTATCCGAATTACTTTCCGAAGACAAGCAAGAAATGTACAATATCTATCTAGAGTCTAAAGAGATAAGTAGGTCGTATGCAATGTAACCCTTTCGAGATATTATATTTTCCAAACTTTATTTTTAAAAATGGTGTGACTCCAAAACCAAAGTTTTTTATCACACTAAAAAATCTTGATGGAGAAATTATAGTTGTTAGTCTACCAACATCTAAAGACTTTGTTCCAGATAGTATAAAGGTTGAAGGATGTATTGAATATCCCGATAAATGTATAAGTTGCTTTTGCTTTTTTAAAAACACAGTAATTTGTAATGGAACTGGTTTCAAATTTATTCAAGACACTTTTATATATGCAAATTCTGTTGATACATATAGTTTAGCTAAATTAACAGAGCATTATTCTATTAAAGATATTGACTATTCAATTAAAGGCACTTTATCAGACCCTTATAAAACTAATTTACTGAATTGCTTAAAGAATAGTCACGATTTGAAAAGAAAGATTAAAAAAATACTTTAATTTAAACTTATTCTTTTTGCTTCCGACTGTCAGCAATTTACCTTCCCTCAAAAGAATAAAGGTTTCAGTATGTCAATGAACTTTGGAACTGATTGAAAAACGGTTGGTAACACCGTGTATAAAAAATTGCTGTTTTAGTTTAATCGTTTGGTCGTTGCTCGTTTGCTAGCTTCTGATTTTCCTTCGGAAAATCCTCGCACGCAAACACGCAACTTTCCATAGTGTGTCGAGCAAGCAATGAGCGGCAACATTAACT
>CAXBJF010000036.1:0-37579 GCA_963976005.1 uncultured Flavobacteriales bacterium
GAGCCAAAAAGGCTGCCAAAGTAGAAAACGAGGGAGCCAAAAAGGCTGCCAAAGTTGAAAACGAGGGAGCTAAAAAAGCTGCTCCAGCCAAAGCAACAGTAAAAGCAGAGCCAAAAGCGAAAGTTGAAGTTACTGCACCAAAAGCAGAAACTAAACCAGCTGCACCAAAAGCAAAAGCAACTAAAGATTTAAGCAGTTTAACTGTTGCAGAATTGAAAGAGATGGCAAAAGCGAAAGGTGTTGAAGGGATTTCTTCTATGAAGAAAGCTGATTTAATTGCTGCTTTAAGTTAATTTAATAATATAAAATCGAAATAAAATGGCACATAAAAAAGGAGCTGGAAGTTCGAAAAACGGTAGAGAATCAGAATCAAAACGCTTAGGTGTAAAGATTTTTGGTGGTCAAGCTGCAATAGCAGGAAACATTATCGTTAGACAAAGAGGAAATACACATCACCCAGGTGAAAATGTATATTCGTCAAAAGATCATACATTACACGCTTATGTTGATGGTGTTGTAAAATTTACAAAGAAAAAAGACAATAAATCATATGTTTCTATCGAGCCTTTTGAGGTTTAGAAATAATTTTTATTTAAAAACACAAACCCTTTCTGAAAACAGAAAGGGTTTTTTATTTGCAAAAAGGATTGCTGTGTCATCCTAATTAAAACCGTTGAAGTGTCATCGCGAAGCAAGGTTTAAATTGTTGAAATATTATTTTAACGATGAAGAGAATACCTTATCATTTCAATCTTGGTAATGATTCATGTTTAAAATCATGTTTTTCCCAAAATCCCAATCTATTTTTTCCAATCTATGTGAATTAGAACATCATTAATACATTTGTCCAATTCGGTTTTGATATCGCGTTCCCAAAACCTAAAAACAGTATATTCCATGTCTATAAGTTGTCGGGTAATTTCATCATCTCGTTGCATATTGCGCTCTATTTTTGGAATCCAAAAACCTCGATTGCTTTTTATGGTTTCCCTTTTTTCGACCCAATTGTAACCATGCCAAAATTCGCCATCAATAAAAATGGCCAATTTGTATTTTTGAATGGAGATATCAGGTTTTCCAGGAAGCTTTTTAGAATTAATACGGTAGCGAACACCTCTTTTCCAAAGTGCCTTTCTGAACAATAATTCGGGCTTCGTATTTTTCCCACGTATTTTGCTCATTATTTTTGAACGCTTCTTTGTGGTATAAAAACCCGATTCCTCATTAAACCGTGGGACTTTTATTTTCTCTTCTTTATAAACCATAATCTCAATTGAATATAAAGAATTCCTATTAAATAAAAAACCCTGAACATGTATTGTTCAGGATTTGATATGTATCATTTGGAATTTGAGATTCTTATTTACTAAGGTAGTATTAGTATCTGTAATACTCAGGTTTAAACGGACCTTCAACGGCAACACCAATATATTTTGCTTGGTCTTCACGTAATTCAGTCAATTCAACACCAATTTTTTCTAAGTGCAATTTGGCTACTTTTTCATCTAAATGTTTTGGTAGCATATACACTTCATTACCGTAAGCTTCATTATTAGTCCAAAGTTCAATTTGAGCCAGTGTTTGATTTGTAAATGAGTTACTCATTACAAAACTTGGGTGACCGGTAGCGCAACCTAAATTTACTAATCGGCCTTCAGCTAATATAATAATGTCTTTGCCATTAATAGTATATTTGTCTACTTGAGGTTTAATTGTGTTTTTGGTATGACCATAATTTTTATTTAACCAAGCCATATCAATTTCATTGTCAAAATGACCAATATTACATATAATGGTTTTGTCTTTTACAGCTTCAAAATGTTTTGCCTGAACGATATCTTTATTGCCTGTTGTAGTAATTACTATATCTGCATTTTTAATGACGTTATCCAAACGTTTTACTTCAAAGCCATCCATAGCAGCTTGCAATGCGCAAATAGGGTCAATTTCTGTAACGGTCACAATACTTCCAGCGCCTTTAAAAGATGCCGCTGTACCCTTACCAACATCACCATAACCACAAACAACAACACGTTTCCCTGCTAACATTAAATCTGTTGCACGACGAATAGCATCTACAGCACTTTCACGACAACCATATTTATTATCAAATTTTGATTTAGTAACACTATCGTTTACATTAATGGCAGGCATTGGTAATGTGCCGGCTTTCATTCTATCATATAATCTATGAACACCTGTAGTTGTTTCTTCGCTTAAACCTTTTATCCCAGGGATTAATTCTGGGAAACGATCAAACACCATATTGGTTAAATCACCACCATCATCAAGAATCATATTTAAAGGTTTTCTGTCTTTACCAAAAAATAAGGTTTGTTCAATACACCAGTCAAAGTCTTTTTCACTCATGTCTTTCCAAGCGTAAACAGCAGTTCCGGCAGCAGCAATAGCAGCAGCAGCTTGATCTTGTGTTGAGAATATATTACAAGAACTCCAAGTTACTTCAGCTCCAAGGGCTTGTAAGGTTTCAATTAACACAGCGGTTTGAATGGTCATGTGTAAACAACCAGCTATTCTTGCGCCTTTAAGAGGTTGAGAGTTTTTGTATTCTTCACGAAGACTCATTAATCCGGGCATTTCTGCTTCTGCTAATTCAATCTCTTTTCTTCCCCAATCAGCAAGAGAAATGTCTTTAACTTTATTAGGAATGTAAGCTGCTGTTTTTGTGTTCATATTAGTATATTTGTATTTAACAAAATTATTCGACTGCAAAGATAACTAATAACTTTCAGAATATTAAATGCCTCTTTATAAAACCATTACTCCAAATTCACAAACTACTGTTAAAATCTGGAAGATTACCGAGTCATTCCATGACCTCATGGAAGATATGACCTTAAAACCTGAAAATTTAGAACGGGTTTTAGGAATGAAAAGTGAATTGCATCAACGTGGTTTTTTAAGTGTGAGACGTTTATTGTCTGAATTTGGGTATCATGATTCAGATTTGTTTTATGATGATAATGGGAAACCACATTTAGTAGATGGTAAATATATTTCAATAACACATTCGTTTACATTTTCAGCTGTTATAATTAGTGATGATGTCGTTGGAATTGATATTGAAAAACAGCGTGATAAAATCACTATCATTGCTCATAAATTTATTGATTATGAGTTTGATTATTTAAATGAAGACGAAGCTGATTACGTTAAAAAGTTAACTTCAATTTGGTGTGTAAAAGAATCATTATATAAATTGTTTGCAACACCAGGATTGAGTTTTAAAGAACATTGTTTGGTAATTCCGTTTTGTATAAATGATAAATCAACGGTTGCTTGGATTGATTATAAAAGCAAAAAATTCTGGTACAACATAAATTTTTTAGAGTTTGAAGGATTTTCTTGTGCCTATGCTTTGAAATAGATTAAAGAATATGAGCTTGAATCAAAACATAAAAAACAACAATATATATCATAACATACTTTCATCAATAAAGAATAATGAAAAATTATTTGCTGTTTTAATTGATCCTGATAAGATAGCTATTAAGAGCCTTTCCAATTTTGTAAAAAAAATCAATTCTTCTATAGCAACACACATTTTTGTTGGAGGAAGCACAGTCGAAGAGAATGTTGTAGATAAGGTAGTTTTTGAAATAAAAAAATCAACGCACCTTCCTGTGGTGCTTTTTCCGGGTGATGTGACACAAATTACAGATAAGGCTGATGCCATTTTGTTTTTAAGTTTAATTTCTGGTAGAAATCCGGATTATTTAATAGGCAAACACGTTGCTTCAGTTTCAAAATTAAAGAATACGCATATAGAAGTAATTCCTACGGGATATATACTCATTCAAAATGGGAAGCAAACAGCGGTTGAAAAGGTGTCAGAAACAAAACCGCTTTCAAGAGAAAACGTGCAACAAATTGCAGATACAGCTAAAGCAGGAGAATTACTTGGGATGAAGCTCATTTATTTAGAAGCGGGAAGTGGCGCCTCTGAGCCTGTAACAAATGAAATCATTAACTTTGTAAAAAATGAATTACAAATCCCATTAATTGTTGGGGGAGGCATTAAAAGTAAATTGCAGTTGGAGAATGCATATAAATCTGGTGCTGATTTAGTGGTCATTGGAACAGCTTTTGAAGAAAATGAATTGTTTTTTGAACAATTAAAATCCCCGTTGTTCTTTGGACATTTCCCAAAAAGGGAAAAATAATAAGAGAATATAAAATTACAAATGAAGTTTAACCTAATAACAGTTTCTCTCCTTTGGAGAGATTAAGAGAGGAATGAAAATATCAGTAGATTTAACCTTATCACCATTACAAGCCGATTATGAATCGCATATTATTGCGTTTATCAAAGCCTTAAGAGCTTCAAAATTTACGGTTTTAGAAAATCCACTGAGTACTCAGGTTTTTGGGGAATATGATGAATTAATGTTGTTTTTAACCCAAGAAATAAAAAAATCTTTTCAAGAAGTTGATATTTCGGTGCTGGCCATGAAAATTGTAAAAACCGATAGAAGCGATTATGAACCACATTTTTGATTTTTTTATTGATCCATATCGCGGGGTTTCTACGTTTCAAATCGTTTTGGAGGCCATCGCTTTTGTATTTGGAATTTTAAGCGTTTGGTATGCCAAGAAAGAAAATATTTTGGTATATCCAACAGGTATTATCTGTACTGTAATCACGGTTTATCTTCTTTATGTTAATCAGTATTTTGGTGATATGATGATGAATATTTATTATTCCATCATGAGTGTTTATGGTTGGTGGAATTGGTCTAGAAAAAGAGAGAATAAATATGTGGTGCCCATTTCAAGAACAAATACAAAAGAAAAACAAGTAGGGGTTTTGCTTTTCATTTTAACTATGATAGTCACTTATATGGTTTACAAAGGATTTGGTTACCCAATGGAGTTGCCAAACTATATTGACATTGTAACCTCGGGCATTTTCTTTACTGCCATGTGGTATATGGCTGTTAAAAAACTGGAAAACTGGACCTTATGGATTATAGCTGATTTGATTACCATTCCTCTCTACGCCTACCGAGGTTTGGGGATGCTTTCGCTACAGTATTTAATCTTTACTATATTAGCAATTCAAGGATATATTGCATGGAAAAAAACCTTAAACAAGAACCTTCAAACTGCATAAAAATTGTATTGTTTGGGCCAGAATCTACTGGAAAAACCACCTTGTCTAATCATTTGGCAAGGCATTACAACTCAGTTTGGGTGCCAGAATATGCCAGGGAATATCTTCAAAATAAATGGAATGAAGAGCGTAAAACCTGTGAGCCAGAAGATTTGCTACCCATTGCAAAAGGTCAAATGAAGCTTGAAAATAGACTTTCTCAAAAAACAGATACGGTGTTAATTTGTGACACCGATTTATTAGAAACAAAAGTGTATTCTGAAGCCTATTATGTAGGTTCATGTGATCCGGTTTTAGAAAAATATGCTTTGCAAAACACGTACGATTTATATTTTTTAACCTATATTGATACACCTTGGGAAGCGGATGATTTACGTGATAAGCCTCATGAAAGAGAACGTATGTTTAAAGCTTTTGAAGACGCCTTAATAACATATAACAGACCATATGTTTTGTTAAAAGGAAGTAAAAAAGAACGCTTAGCATTGGCTATTAAGCACATTGATAAATTATTGAAAAGTAAAAAATGACATTTTCTGAAAAGGATAGTATTCAAATAAAAAAGCAAGGATTAACGGCGGATTTAATAAATGGGCAAATTGAACTTATTAAATCTGGCATGATTTATTCTAATTTGGTTGCGGCAGCCAATATTGGTAATGGCATTCTTAAAATTGATAAGAAACAGCGGCTTGATTATATTAAAACCTTCAATAAAAAACAAAACCAATTATCAATTGTAAAGTTTGTACCGGCTTCGGGAGCAGCAACACGGATGTTTAAATTCTTGTTTCAGTTTTTAGAGGATTATAACTTTAACGAGGAAAGTATAGAATCTCATTTAAAAAAGAACAAGGATATTTCCAGATTTTTAAATGGGTTAGAAAAGTTGCCGTTTTTTGAAGAAGTAGTTTATAAAATACATGAATTAATACCCAATTTTAATGATTTGCCTTATGCCGAAAGGTGTGTTGAATTTGTAAAAACCATGTTGGAGGAAACACGTTTAAATTATAGTTATTACCCAAAAGGATTGTTGCCCTTTCATAAATATGGCACACAAGTATCAACGGCATTTGAAGAGCATTTATTGGAAGCAACGTTATATGCAACCTCTAATAATAAAGCTGATTTGCATTTTACTATTTCAGAGGCGCATAAAAAAATGTTTGTTGGAGAATTGGAACATATAAAAGAAGATATTGAAGATAAAACGAACACTAATTTCAATATTTCATTTTCATATCAAAATAAATCAACTGACACGATTGCACTTACTTCTAAAGATGAATTATTCAGGGAACAAGACGGGAGTTTATTGTTTAGGCCATCAGGTCATGGAGCTTTGTTGGAAAACCTGAATGATTTAGATTATGATATTATTTTTATAAAAAATATAGATAATGTTGTTGTGAGCGAACATCATGATTCTATATCAGATTACAAGAAACTGTTGGCAGGGATTCTACTGGAAGTTCAAGATCGGGCTTTTAAATTTTTACACCAAATAGAAACTTCAGATATTAATGACACTGATATTGATGAGATGACTAAATTAATAACTGGTAAAATGAATGTTGTAGTACCTAAGGATTTTGAAAATTCAAATTTAGAGCCTAAACTATTCTATTTAAAAGAAAGATTAAATCGTCCCACCAGGGTTTGCGGTATGGTAAAAAATGAAGGAGAGCCTGGTGGTGGACCGTTTTGGGTGAAAGATGAAAACGGACAAATTTCATTGCAAATTGTTGAATCTGCTCAAATAGATGCCAAAAATGAACACCAAGTGAATTTATTAAAAAACGCAACCCATTTTAATCCGGTAGATTTAGCTTGTGGGGTTAAAAATTATAAGGGCGAGAAATTTGATTTAACACAATTTGCAGACCCCAAGGCTGCTTTTGTAACTGTAAAATCACATAACGGAGAGGAAATAAAAGTGCTTGAACTTCCCGGTTTGTGGAATGGGAGTATGGCATATTGGAATACCATTTTTGTTGAAATTCCTGTATCAACATTCAATCCAGTAAAGACGGTAAACGATTTATTAAAGCCAGCTCATCAAGTTTCATAATGTTTGATAAAGACGTTTTATTGCAGGAATTAACCTTTAAGGCATCACGAAGTTCGGGTGCAGGTGGGCAACATGTAAATAAAGTATCCTCAAAAATTGAATTGATTTTCAATGTAACTGAATCATTGGTTTTTAATGAGGTGCAAAAAGAGCGACTTATAAAAAAACTTCGAAATAGATTAACAAAAGAAGGTATTTTGTTATTGCAATGTGATGAAAGCAGGAGTCAGCATAAAAATAAAGAAATAGTCATAAAGCGGTTTTTAGATATTATTGAAAATGGTTTAATCATTCCCAAAAAAAGAATTCCCACCAAAATTCCACGAGCGGTAATAAAAAAGCGTATCAAAACGAAACGTCGCCTTTCAGAAAAAAAAGCCATCAGAAAAAAACCTGATATTGAGTAAAAATAATTGACAATAGCTTTTAAACAATCGTCAATTGTTTATACCTTTGCATTGTTCTCAAAAAAGGGGTGCTTTTTTTGATTGACGATTATTTGATTGACGAATTACGATGTTAAAATCCGTAAATCAACATTCGAAAAGCGTAATTAAAAACGGCTGAGATCAGACCCATTGAACCTGAGCAGGTAATGCTGCTAAGGAAGGCGATAATCGCCATTTTAAATAATAACAAAAAGAATAATCACCTCTTTTTATTCGATTATAAACATCATAATCGTAATGAAAATTTTATTCAAAAACTTATTTTACCTGCGTTGGCAGAAATCAAATCAAGGTAAACCTTTTCTCTTTTTCCTGTTTTTAATTGTGTTGAGTGTCCATGCACAAGACCATAAAATTCAACAAGATTCAACAAAAACTGAAATCCTGGATGAAGTTTTAGTAAATGCAATTCGCGTAAACGCAACCTCACCTATTACGCATTCTAACATTAAAAAAGAAGATCTGGAAAAACGCAATCTTGGTCAGGATTTACCCATTTTATTAAACTATTTACCGTCCGTTGTAACAACAAGTGATGCTGGGGCTGGCGTGGGTTATACCGGTATTCGGGTTCGTGGTGTTAGTGCCCAATCAACCAATGTTACTGTGAATGGGATACCATATAATGATGCGGAATCTTTAGGGACTTTTTGGGTGGATTTACCAGATTTTGCATCGTCCGTTGAAAGTTTACAGTTGCAGCGTGGTGTGGGCACATCAACAAACGGTTCAGGTGCTTTTGGAGCCAGTATAAATATTCTGACCGATGCGGTTTCGGAAAAAGCAAATGCCGAAATATCAAATGCTTTTGGAAGCTATAATACCAGAAAACATAACGTGAAATTTAGCACTGGTACTTTGAATAATCATTTTGAGCTGGCAGGACGTTTATCAAAAATTAATTCAGATGGATATATTGACAGAGCAACATCCGATTTGAAATCTTATTTTCTTCAAGCATCCTATATTGATGGCAATACTTTAATAAAAGGCTTAATGTTTGGTGGACATGAAATCACGTATCAAGCTTGGAATGGGATTGATGCGGAAACATTAGCAACCAATAGAACTTTTAATCCTTCAGGTATGTACACTGATGAAAATGGTATAACAAGGTTTTATCAAAACGAAGAAGATAATTATAAACAAGATCATTATCAATTACATTGGAATGAACGCTATAACAACCAATGGTCAACAAATCTTGGTTTAAATTACACCTATGGCAGAGGTTATTTTGAACAATATAAAGAAGATCAAAGTTTTGCTGATTATGATTTAAAAGAACTTGTTATTGGCAATGAAACCATTAGCAGCACAGATTTGATTCGCAGAAGATGGTTGGATAATGATTATTATGTGGTTAATGCAAATGCTAACTATAAAAATGAAACTCTTAATTTTACTTTTGGAACATCTTATAGCAGTTATACAGGGAATCATTTTGGTGAAATCATATGGGCACGTTCTGCCAGTACTTCTGAAATAGGAGATCAATATTATAATGGTCAAGGTAAGAAAAAAGACTTTAGTGTTTTTGCAAAAGCAACCTACAGATTGAACAACAAGGTTAGTCTGTATGGTGATTTACAAACGCGTTCAGTAACTTATAAAACATCAGGTTTAACGTCAGACAGAATCAATTTATTGGTTGATGAATCATACAATTTCTTTAATCCTAAAACAGGAATTACCTTTAAATTAAATTCAGAAAGCAGCTTATATGCTTCTTATGCTAGAGCCAATAGAGAACCCAGTCGTGCTGATTTTGAAAGTAATCCAGAGGTTAAACCAGAGCAACTCAATGATTTTGAATTGGGTTGGAGACACAATACCAACATATTTAAATTGAATGCCAATGTTTATTACATGCTATACAATGAGCAATTGGTACTTTCGGGCGCTATTGATAATACGGGTACACCCATAAGAACCAATAGTGGAGCAAGCTACAGATTGGGTGTTGAAATTGATGCGGGTATTCAAATTTCAAAACAATTTGCTGTTCAGCCTAATATCACTTTAAGTTCAAATAAAAACAAAAGCACAGTTTCTGAAATTGATGGTAGCTTGGTTAATTTAGGAAAAACAAATATTTCATTCTCTCCGGAAATAATAGCAGCTAATGCGTTCATATTTCAACCTGTAAATAATTTTCAAATCTCCATTTTAAGTAAATATGTAGGTGAACAATATATGGGGAATACAGATTCTCAAGTTTCAAAACTGGACAGTTATTTTGTGAATGATTTGAATGTGACCTATGAGATTAAACCAAAATCTGTTTTCAAATCTGTTTTATTATCAGGGTTGGTAAACAATATTTTTGGAGAAAAATACGTGTCCAACGGTTATTATTACACCTATGATGACACCTGGTCTGTACCAAATGTAATCACGACTATTGAAGGAGCAGGTTATTATCCGCAGGCAACAACCAACTTTTTATTGGGGGCGACTTTAAAATTTTAGCAATTATAAAAAATTGAAGGGAAAGGAGGCTGTCTGAAAAGGATTTGTTTTACATTTGTCAGGTTGAGGCTAAAGATAAAAATTTTACCAAGCGGCAAAAATGACATTATTTCAAAAACTTGATTTTCAAGCATTTAAGGAATACGTCAATGGTAGCTTATTGAAACCTATTGCTGATTATCAATAAGTTGATGTATTACGACAAGTTCAATATGACTTTAGAGTTTGCTTTTCAAACAGCTTCTTTTTAGTTTGAAATTAAAAGTGTACTTCCACTTTGTTCAACGCGATAGTTTTTTAAACCACAAGGGAGTGCTTTACTTCCCAATGCTTGTCCGGTAACCAAACTATAGGTGTTTCCATCATTACATCCACAGGTTCCTTCCAAACCTGAAATGGTTAATGCAGAACAACCATTTGGTGAATGGTTTGGGTCACTTGCATCCCAAGCTAAATACCCAGAACCTATATTAGTAACAATAATACCGGCATTGCCTGCATTGGCGATATACACAGAGTTACTTACAAATTGTAATTGACTGTATTGTGGTAAGTTTAAATTAATGGGTACATTAACACCAACATCCAGTAAAAATTTGCAGTTTTCGTTTACGGTATTACCACTACAAGCCATTAAAAAAATAAGATAAATTGTGTATAAAAAAGGTTTCATATTTATGAATATAATAATTTTCAATTTACAACATTAAGCAAATTGCGTTAAATATTTGTATATTTGTTATTCAATCTCGTGGCAGCGGGATTTTTTTATTCCGAACCTGTTTCGGAATCTTTTTATTAATAAACGATGAAGTTATGAGTAAAGTATCATACTATACACCTGAAGGGCTTAAAAAGTTAAGAGATGAATTAAATCAATTAAGGGATATTGAACGCCCAAACGCGTCACATGCCATTGCGGAAGCTAGGGATAAAGGCGATTTGAGTGAAAATGCCGAATATGATGCAGCCAAAGAAGCGCAAGGTATGCTTGAAATGAAAATTGCTAAACTGGAAGAAATATTATCTAACGCCAGAGTAATTGATGAATCTCAATTTGATGATTCTAAAATCTTGGTATTATCAAAAGTTAAATTAAAAAATCAAAGTAATGGTATGGAAATGAACTATACTTTGGTTGCCGATGGAGAAGCCAATTTAGCCGCAGGAAAAATTTCTGTAAATTCCCCTATTGGGAAAGGATTACTTGGGAAAACTGTGGGCGATGTTGCCGAAATTAAAGTCCCAAATGGTGTTTTAAAGTTTGAAATTTTAGATATTTCCAGATAGAAAACATTTTTTTTCATTTCCTTGAAGAAGGAAATCTTAAAAAGATTCTTGTTTTTACCAAAAACTATTCAGTTTTAAACAGGAATCTTTTTATATTTACAAATATTCATAACTCTCAAAATTCAAATGGCTTCAATTTTCACTAAAATAGTTAAAGGGGAAATACCCTGTTATAAAGTTGCTGAAACTGAAGAATTTTTAGCATTTCTTGATGTTAATCCAAATAGCAAAGGGCACACACTTTGTATTCCTAAAAAAGAAATTGATAAAATATTCGATTTGGATGAAGCCGTTTACAGCAGGTTAATGAGTTTTTCTAAACGCGTTGCTAAAGCCATTGAAAAAACAGTGCCATGTAAACGCGTTGGAATGACTGTAATTGGTTTAGAAGTGCCTCATGCCCACGTACATTTAATTCCGTTGCATACCATGGAAGATGCTCGATTTATTCAGAAAACAAAACTAACTCCACAAGAATTTCAAGAATTGGCAACAGCAATTCAGTCTAACTTATAGCCCGTGTTAGCGTAATTTGAAAAGTAGTTCCTTTGTTTATTTCAGATTTTAGCACATTGATTTTACCGTCATGAAAATCTTCTATAATGCGTTTAGTAAGCGACAAACCTAATCCCCAACCACGTTTTTTTGTTGTATAACCAGGTTCAAAAATGGTATTGAATTTATTTTTAGGAATCCCTTTACCAGAGTCAGAAATAAGGACTTTAATAGTGTCTTCAAGTTCAGAAATTTCAACGGTTAGTTTTCCTCGCCCTTTCATGGCATCAATGGCATTTTTTACTAAATTCTCAATAGTCCAGCCATACAGTTGCTTGTTCAGGTTAACAAAAATTTCACCACTAGGTGTGATAATTTCAAATTCAACAAGTTTTGAAGAACGTGTTTTTAAATAACTGTATGATTCAATGGTTTCCTTAATGATGTCAAGAGGCTCCAATGTGGGAACTGAACCAATTTTGCTGAAACGTTCCGTAATTGTTTGTAATCTATCCACATCTTTTTCAATTTCATTGATATAATCAGGATTTACGTTTTCACTTTTTAAAATTTCCGTCCAACCAATTAAAGAAGATAATGGCGTACCAATTTGATGTGCGGTTTCCTTTGCCATTCCAGACCACAATTTGTTTTCAATAGCATTTTTATTGCTTCGGTAAAAGAAAAAAACGACAGCAGCAAAAAGTACAATGATTAACAATAAGGCTAAGGGGTAGTATTTTAGTTTATTTAATAAAGGTGAGTTGCCGTAGTATAAAGTACCATAGAGCTTGCTGTCAAACTTTATTTCGATTGGTTTGTTTTCTTCTTTAAACTTTGAAATTAATTTTTGAATATCTGTCGAATCTTTTATTTTACTTTGATCTATATTATTAAATTCAACATCACCATTAGAATTAACTTTAATCATGGGTGTTGTTTTGTTGCTTGTAAGAATTTGTAAAGGCAAATCACCTATACTTGTATTAAGGTTGTCCGTTTTCAATAAATCTGTTTGAGCAAACGACCAATTTTCCATTTTGATACGCTCTTCAGCTTTAAAATTTTGAAAGAACACATAGGTATTCCATAAAATAAGAGAAATGATAATGAAAGAGACCAGTATCATAACCCATCGAAACGTATTTTTATATTTGGTAAATAACATTATATGTTGATTTGAATATGAATATAATGTAAATCTGTTAATATTATTGTTCAAGACTCTGGTAAATCTGTTTTTAGTCGAAAAAGAAATTAGTTACGTTTTCTTCTGGTTGCAATAAATTTGATAAATTAGACTAAGGGAAACTAATAATAAATGCTTGACTAAGTTTTCATAATTTTTTTAGTTAGTTTTGTAAAAATTAAGAAGTAAATGACGTCTTTCGATCCAAAAAGTATTCCTACCAATTTGTTGCATAGTTATTTGTTAAGTGCGGTTGCCCCTAGGCCAATTGCTTTTGCAAGTACTTTGGATGTTCATGGAAACCCAAATTTATCACCTTTTAGTTTTTTTAATGTATTTAGTTCAAATCCGCCTATTATGATTTTTTCACCTTCTAGACGGGTCAGGGATAATTCAATAAAACACACATTAAACAATTGTGAAGCTACAAAAGAGGTGGTTATAAATGTGGTGAATTATGAGATTGTGCAACAAATGTCCTTTTGCAGCTCAGAGTTTCCTGAAGGCATTAATGAGTTTGAAAAGTCTGGTTTAACCATGCTTAAATCAGATGTTGTTAAACCCTTTAGAGTCGCAGAATCGCCTGTACAGTTTGAATGCAAGGTGAATGATATTATTAAGTTGGGTACAGAAGGTGGAGCAGGGAATTTAATTATTTGTGAAGTTGTAAAATTTCATGTTTCCAAGGACGTTCTTAATAAAGACCAAACAATCAATCAAAAAAAATTGGATTTAGTTGCCCGGGCAGGAGGTGACTTTTACAGCAGAGCTAATAAAGGGTTTTTTGAAATACCAAAGCCTTTATCAAAGGTAGGGATAGGTGTAGATAATTTTCCTGAACATGTTAAAGACAGTATGGTTTTAACCGGGAATGACTTAGGAATTTTGGCTCATATTGAAGCCTTGCCTACTAAAAAAATGGTTGATGGATTTGTAAATAATTTAGGAGAACGCTATCCAAATATTAAAAATGCAACACATAGAGAAAAACATAAATTGGCCCGCAATTATTTAAGTTTTGGAGATGTTGCAAGTGCATGGAAAATATTGTTAAGTTAAAAAAGAAGTAATTAATATATTTAAATAAAAATTAATGGAAGTTCAAGGAAGAATTAAAATGATAGGAGAAACTCAAACCTTTGGGGCAAATGGGTTCAGAAAAAGAGAAATAGTCATCACCACTGATGAACAATATCCACAACATATAATGGTGGAATTTGTACAAGATAAAACCGATTTATTAAATAGTTATAAAGAAGGTCAGCAAGTAAAAATAAGCATTAATTTACGTGGAAGGGAATGGGTAAATCCACAAGGTGAAACCAAGTATTTTAATTCTATTCAAGGCTGGAGAATTGAAGCGTTACAAGAGGGGGCTTCTGGAGATAATTTACCACCAGTGCCACCAATGGATGCATTTGAGCCAGCAGGTGATTTAAATGAAGAGGATCACGACGATTTACCGTTTTAATAATAATTTTTTATTTCCGTGAAGGCGGAAATATTTTAAATAAAAGAGGCTGTCCAAAAAGGCGTCATTGCTTCTCCCGATAGCTATCGGGAGAAGCAATCTGTAAATCGCAAGTTGTTGGTTTACAGATTACTTCGAAATAAAAATTTCTCGTAATGACGGTTAATATATATTTTTTAGACAGCCTCATTTTAGTTTTACATCCAATTTTTAGTAATTTGTGACACCGAGCTTGTCGAAGTGTTTTTATAGTCTTCGGCAAGCTCAAACTGACATTTCGGCATTAATTAACTTTATTGTTTTTATTTTAATGCAATACCTAAGTCAAGACATATGGTTTCCAGATGTAACAGAAGCCACTTCAGAGGGTTTGTTAACTATGGGTGGTGATTTATCTGTTAAGCGTTTAATATTAGCATATAAAAGCGGCATATTTCCTTGGTATAGTGAAGGAGAGCCCATTTTATGGTGGTCACCAAATCCTCGTTTTGTCTTGTTTCCCGAAAAGTTGAAAGTTTCAAAAAGCATGAAACAAATATTGCGACGTTGTGAATATAAAGTCACAGTCAATCAGGCTTTTGACAATGTTATTTCAGAATGTTCAAAAATAAAACGCGGCAAACAAGAGGGCACATGGATTACTGAAAGTATGATGGAAGCTTACAAAAAATTACATAAATCAGGGTTCGCCAAATCTGTTGAGGTATGGAAAGACGGTGTTTTGATTGCCGGACTTTATGGAGTGGATTTAAATAATGGTGTTTTCTGTGGTGAAAGTATGTTTGCCAAAGAAAGTAATGCCAGTAAAATAGGATTTATAACCTTTATTCAAAACACCAATTATAAGCTTATTGATTGCCAGGTGTATACGCGTCATTTAGAAAGTTTGGGTGCTGAAGACATTTCCAGAGAATCTTTTTTGGAATATTTAAGCGGATAAGTTTAGTTTGTTAAAAAAATCAGAACCTTCGTTTAAAAGTCTATATAGACTATTGAAACTGACCATATTTAAGAACTAGACACCCCAAAATTTGAATCAAACTTCATCATACCTAAAACAACCAACCTCATGGTCGTTTACCATGCCAGTTGCTTGCATATGCGCATAAATTACAGTACTACCAACAAACTTAAAGCCGCGTTTTTTTAAATCCTTACTTAAAGCATCACTTAAAGGGGTTGTTGCGGGGGCCGCTTTATAATGTGTTAAGCTATTTTTAATGGGTTTGCCATCAACAAAGTCCCAGATGTATTTACTAAAGCTACCAAATTCATTTTGAATGGACATAAAAGCTTGGGCATTGGTTATGGTTGCATGAATCTTCAATTTATTCCTGATAATACCTGCGTCTAACAGCAAAGCATCAATTTTATCTTGATTGTAAGTGGCTATTTTTTTATAATCAAAATCATCAAAAGCAGCTCTAAAATTTTCGCGTTTACGCAGAATGGTTATCCAACTTAATCCAGCTTGAAAGGTTTCTAATATTAAGAATTCAAATAAGGTAGCATCATCATAAACGGGAACCCCCCATTCTTGGTCATGATACGCTTCGTATAAAGTGTCGCCAACACACCAACCACATTTATGTTTTCCCATGTATAGTTTTGTAAGTATTCAGTTAAAAGTATGACAAAAGTCATCTAAAATAAAATATCAAGATAGTAACTTTGCCTTTTCAAAATTAAGAATTATGGATGTCATTATAAAAGATAGTTTACAACACAGTATGTCTTACTCAACTTATAGAAATATGGTAAAACAATTGGTTACTGAAAAATCAAATAGTGGCATTGAAAAAAATGAAGATTTAGCAAACTATACGGTGCTTAATGATAGGCGGATGAATCGTTGGGATAAAACGTTGAAAGTATCTGAAGAATCTCAAGCTAAATTATCTTTATTTAACGAGAATATTTCGTGGTTGGTTATTACTGAAAGTTGGTGTGGTGATGCCGCTCATATGGTTCCTGTATTTAATAAAATTGCAGAACTGATTAATATTAATTTTAGAGTGGTTCTTAGAGATGAAAACTTAGATTTAATGGATATGTTTTTAACTAACGGAGCTAGAGCGATACCAAAATTGATTATGATAGACAATGTTACTGGAGATGTTTTAAATACGTATGGACCAAGACCTAGTGAAGCAACTTGGATGGTACAGGATTATAAAGAAAAACATGGAGTAGTTACTGCTGGGTTTAAAGAAGAGTTACAACATTGGTACAGTAGTAATAAAGGTCAAAATATTGTAAATGATGTTACTGAAATGCTGTGCAAATTACAACCTAGTATTTGCCAATAAAATTAAATGTAATAGAGCCTAATTGAGATTTTTTACCCGGGCTATCATTAAATTTTGCTTGCTTTGCATATTCCAAGGCACTTTCTATCAAGCACTCATTGGTTGAAGTTGATGACGAATTTACATAGGTATCAACAACATTACCTTCTTCATCAACGGTAATGTTTACAATAATTATTCCACCATCTTCGCAGAGGTAAATGGGTATGGGTAAGAATTCATCAGTCCTATCAACCAATGAATATCTAATGGTGCTTTTTCTATTTGAAGATTTGGTTGCTTCCTTTTTTTTAGTTTGTTTATTTAAAAGGTCATTTACCTTTGAAAAAGAGGATATTTCTTCATGATTTAAATCGCTAATGTCATTATTGCTGCTTGATGATTGTTCTGTTTCATCTTGGTTCGCATCAAAGGCAGGTTTTACATAATCTGTAGGGGGTGCAATGGGCTTATAAGCTTCCTGAAAAGGTTTTGCTTTTTCAGTTTCATTATAACCTTTGTTGGTTTCAGCTTTGGTGTTAGCCATTTGTTCTAAAGCCTGCAGAACTTTAATCTCTTCTTCCGTGAGTTCTTTTTCCGGATTCATCTCATAGTAACTTTCAGAGGATAAGGTGTTTTTTTGACCAAGGGTAAAATTAAAAACAGACAATACTACAGTCCCTGCAATAAGGAACGTAAGTAATAATGCTTTTTTTTGATCAGTGATCTGCAAGGGCTTTATAATTTATAGGTATCATTATATACGACAAAGTAAGGCAAAAAGTTTAAAACAGCATGAATTCTAAAAAAATTGATATGCTTGACAATCCTTCAAGTGTTTTATATCCAAAGCGTTTTCTGGTAAAATCAAAACCAATCAAAAACGAATTTTTGAAATTCTTATCATAAGTTTGAAACCCTAAACCGAACTTATACATATTGCCTTTTTCAAATGATTTACCAACTCCCAAAAGGGTTCCATAGCCGCCTCTAATAAACACATTATCATCATCAGCAATGATATTGTATTGAAAGCTTAAATAGGCAGGAAAAAAATGAAGACCTTGTTTGGAGTGCCAATCGTATTCAAAATTCATCCCTAATGAAGCGCGTTTGTCAAACTGATACCCCACGGTATTGTTAACAAATAAGGCGCTAGGTTGAAAAAATGTTTCATCGTCATCATTGCCAATGGTGTAATATTCATTGATGGTTAAAGTGGTTGCCAATGAAATTTTATAAAATATCCCACTTGTTTTTTCAGTTGTATTTTGTGAATAAGTATATGTTGACGCAAATAGACTAATGAGTATTAATACAAAAAAGACCTTCATAAGATTCGTTTAATATAAACTAAGTATCAATAATTATTCCGAAGGTAAGTTTTTTATAAATGCTTCAACGGTTTCAGCATTGCTAACATTAAAATCGCCAATCTTTGTGCGTTTCAAAGCAGATACATGGGCTCCAGATTGCAGGGCATTCCCAAAGTCGTTGACTAATGAACGGATGTAAGTTCCTTTACTGCAAACCACTTTGAAATCTATGTTCAGACCCTTAATTTTAATAATTTCAAATTCTGAAATATTAACAGTTCTTACCTTAATTTCTACGTCTTCGCCAGCTCTTGCAAATTCATATAAGCGTTTTCCATCTTTTTTTAAAGCTGAAAAAACCGGTGGAATCTGTTCAATACTCCCAATAAATTGCTTGGTAGTTTGTTTAATTAATTCCTCTGAAATATGACTGGTCGGAAATGTTTCATTAATTTCAGTTTCCAAATCAAAAGAAGGCGTTGTGCTTCCTAAAACCAGCGTTCCGGTATATTCTTTGATCTGACCTTGAAATGTATCAATTTGCTTGGTCATTTTGCCCGTGCAAAGCACTAACAAGCCTGTTGCTAAAGGATCAAGAGTACCTGCATGCCCAACTTTTATTTTCTTCAAATTAAAGGCTTTTTTAATTTCATAGCGTAGTTTATTCACCACTTGAAAGGAAGTCCAATGCAATGGTTTGTCAATTAACAATACTTGACCTGCAAGATAATCTTCAGCTGATAACATTAAACAACAGTTAATTTATAGATGAAAAAATGAATGATTAATAAGGCAACACCAAGAATAATTCGGTAGTAACCAAATATTTTAAACCCTTTTTTAGTTAAGTAATCTATAAATGATTTGATGGCAATTAAAGCGACAATAAACGCTAAAACATTACCTATAATTAAATAGTTTATTTGATCGGTACTTAGCTCAAAACCTGCTTTATAATAATCGTAAAGTTTTTTTGCAGTAGCACCAAACATGGTAGGGACTGCCAGAAAAAAAGAAAATTCTGCCGCAGTTTTTCGGTTTAATTTCTGTGTCATCCCACCAACAATACTGGCACCACTGCGTGAGGTTCCAGGAATCATGGCAATAGTTTGAAAAAAACCTATTTTTAATGCTGTTAGGTAGCTGATTTTTGTATGTGCCTCAGGATTTTGGTCATCATAAACTTCATTTGCTTTAAACCAATCATCCACTTTCAATAAAATAAACCCGCCTAAAATTAAAGTGATGGCAACAACAACGGGACTTTCCAATAACTCGTCTATCAAATCATTTAAAAGCAGTCCAAAAACAACGGCAGGCATAACCCCAACCAATAGTTTAAAATAGAAATCTAAACTTTGAAAAAATCGTTTCCAATACAATACAACTACTGATAGAATAGCACCAAGTTGAATAACAATGGTAAATAGTTTTGTAAAATCATCAGAAGCTATTCTCATAAAGGACGATGCAATAATCATATGTCCTGTTGATGAAATGGGTAAATATTCAGAAATGCCTTCTATGATGGCTAAAATAATGGCTTCTATGTAATTCATTTGGCAAATGTATTAAAATACCTAAATCAATGGCGAATTATTATTTTGAATTTGTTGTAATTACTTAACTAGTATAGAAGTTTTTATATTAGCATTAATTTATTCATATCTAGTAATGAAAATTGTTCTCGCACCAGATAAATATAAAGGTTCCTTAACAGGGATACAATTTTGTACGGCAGTAGAAGAAGGTGTCAATGAAGTATTACCAAATACTGAAATAATAAAATCACCTCTTTCAGATGGTGGCGATGGAACCATTGAAATTTTAGAATACCATTTAAAAGGGAAACGGGTTACGGTAAAAGTAAACGATCCACTGTTTAGAGAAATAGAAGCGTCTTATTTGTATATGCAGTCAATAAATGCGGCTTTTATTGAAATGGCTGAGGCTTCTGGGATGTATCTTTTAAAAAAAGAAGAACAGAATTGTTACAATACCACCACTTTAGGAACAGGTGAACTTATTTTGGATGCCATAAACAACGGTGCTAAAACCATTATTTTAGGTATTGGCGGTAGTGCAACCAACGATTGTGGAATGGGTATGGCGAGGGCTTTGGGTTATAAATTTGAAGATGAACATGGAAAAGAGTTAGTGCCCATTGGAAAGAATTTAATTAGGGTTAAACAAATTAATAGTCATAACGTTGTTAGCCGTTTAAATTCGATTGATTTTAAAGTTGCCTGCGACGTAACAAATCCTTTATATGGCGAACATGGTGCAGCTTATGTTTACGGGCCACAGAAAGGGGCCTCTGAAGATGAAATAAAACAGTTAGATAATGGCTTAAAAAATATGGCAACTATTTTTAAAAAGCAGTTTGAAATAGATGTTCAAAATATTAAAGGAGCAGGTGCTGCAGGTGGTATGGGAGCGGGTACTTTAGTGTTTTTAAATGCGGAATTAAAATCTGGAATTGATTTGGTAAAAGATTTAGTGGATTTTGATACTAAAATTAAAGGTGCCGATTGGATCATTACGGGTGAAGGTAAACTGGATTCGCAAACACTATCTGGAAAAACCATTGATGGGGTTATCACGTCAGCAAAAAAACAAAACATTGCTGTGGCTGCTTTATGTGGCAGTATTTCACTTTCTAATGAGGACGCAGAAATTTTTGGTATTTCGTATATGGATTCCGTTATGGCAAGTACAAAATCACTAGAAGATGCTATTCAAAATGGGTACTCTTATGTAAAACAGATGGCTATAAAATTTGCTAAAACAATGGCTTAAGATTTCTTCTCTGGATTTAATAAAATAGCATAAATCTGAATTCCAAAGCCTATAAGAATCAACATGGGAGCCAAACGGATTCTTCTAAAATTAAAAATTTCCGGATTAAAAACATTGGGGTCATCACTACCGCCACCAGACATTAAAATAAATCCAAGTGCTATACAAGCAATGCCTATAAACATAAATTTATAGTTTTTCTTTCCAAATATAAAAACACTCTGTGCTGCTTCTTTTCGTTTCTTCTCTCCCATAATTTAGTCTCTTAACTTTTAAGATATTTATTGCAAAGTAATCGAATTTTTTAAAAAATTATAGTTAATTATATGTAAATTAAAAGATGAATATAAAAAAAGTGCTAATAGAAATCTACTTTATAACTCTTATCAACCATCAACCAACATCTAATAATATAACTGATCTGTTTTCAAATTCAAAAAGCGTTGTGTGGCAATATGTGTGCTAATCCAAGTAATAATAATACCCAATGCGAATACAAAAACAAAGAGAAACCCCATTAAAACAGGATTGCTTAATAATTCTAGTTCCGGGAATGTTCTGTTTAAATAAAATAATACAATGGCCATTCCAATGAGAGCTAAAACGCCTCCAATAATTCCTAAACGTACACTTTGCCATACAAAAGGCCTTCTTATAAACCGTTTGGTGGCACCAACCATTTGCATGGTTTTTATGGTGAATCGTTTGGAGTAAACGGCGAGCCGTATGGAACTGTTAATGAGTAAAACAGCTATTAACGCAAAAAGGGCACTAATTACCAAAACCCAAAAGCTTATTTTTTTTACATTGTTATTCATTAATGTTACCAGATCATTATCATAGGTAACTTCTTCAACAAAGTTTTTACCTATGGCATCTTCTGAAATTTTCTCCAATTGATCAGAGGTTACAAAATCGGCTTTTAAATGCACATCAATAGAATTTTGAAGTGGGTTATAGCCAACAAAATCCATAAAATCTTCACCGTTTTCAGCCTTCATAAATTCGGCAGCCTGTTCTTTTGAGACATATTCTGTAGTTTTTACATAATCTGCCATGGCTAAACTTTTTTCGAGTTGTTTGATTTCAACATCTTTAGCCGAATCTTTCAGATAGATGGTTAAAACCACTTGTTCTTTAAAATGGTCGGACACTTTTTTAGCATTTAGCACCAGCATCCCCAATAAACCTAATAAAAATAAAACCAGGGCAATACTTAACACTACCGAAAAATAGGATGAAATAAGGCGGCGCTTTTGATGGTTTTCAAATGATGAACTCATAGAATATTTGTTAACGATGTAAAAATAATAAAGTATATTTAATCTCTATTTATATAAACTAAAACATATGAACATTGTTGTAATTGGTGCTGGTGGTATCGGTGGTTATTTTGGAGGCAAATTAGCAAAAGCAGGTTTTGATGTCACATTTGTTGTTCGTGGAAGTCATTTTGATGCTATTAAATTGAATGGATTGCAAGTAAAAAGTATATTGGGCGATTTTGCGGTACGTCCAAAAATTGTAGAGAAGATATCCGATATAAAAAACCCTGATTTAGTGATTTTAGGTGTTAAGTCTTGGCAGGTTATAGGAGTTGCCCAACAATTGAAAACGGTTATAAATAAAAACACGATGGTTTTGCCACTGCAGAATGGTGCTGATAATGCCGATAAATTATTATCGGTATTACCTAAAGAGAATGTACTGGCAGGTTTGTGTAAAATAGTAAGCAAAGTAGAAGCCCCCGGGATAATCAATCATTTTGCTTTTGAACCTGAAATTGTTTTTGGCGAATATGATAACCGTAAAACAGAAAGAGTAAAACAGATAAAAACGTTATTTGACAAAGTGGGTTTTAAAAACATCATTTCAGATGATATTCAATTAGATATTTGGAAAAAATTCTTATTCATTTGTACTGTAAGTGGCATTGGAGCATTAACTAGAGCTGTTTTTGGAGTGATGCGGCAACATGAAGAGATTAGGAAAATTATGATGGATACAGCCCAGGAAATGGTTAACATAGCAAATGCCAAAGGAATAGGGTTAACACTACATAATGTGCATACGGTAATGAAAGTTGTTGACCATTTAGATTTTAACACTACGGCCTCCATGCAACGGGATATTATGGAAGGCAAACCTAGTGAGCTTGAAAATTTTAATGGGTATATAGTTGCTCAAGGAAAGCTATTAGGTATTGAAACACCAACCAATACCTTCATTTACCATTGCTTAATGCCTCAGGAAGCACAGGCTAGAAGTTAAACGTTTTGCTTTTTGCTAACCAGATACACACCACAAACAACTAGCAAACAACTTATTATTTTTATCAAATTAATATCCTGTTTGTACCTATTATCACTAAATAATAATGCCAAAATAGCTACTAAAATAAAACTTACAACGGGTTGCAGATATACATAACTTCCGGCAATAGATGGTGCCACATGTTGTAAAGCATAAATATTGAAAAGATAAGTTAAAAAAGTAGTTCCAATTACCACAAAGCCGATACTCAAATAAGTTTGAACAGTAAAGGCTTCATAATTGGTGTTTAAAACATCATTAATTCCAAAAGGTAACACAAAAATAAAACCTAAAAGAAACACCCAACTGATGATGGTAATGGGGTTGTATTTAACCATTAGGGGTTTAATCAAAACTAGATAAAGTGCATAAGAACAGGTGTTTAGAAACACAAATACATTACCTAATAATGAACTGGTACCTTCTGTTTTATTCCCATACCAAATCAATAAAAAAGCACCAAGACCTCCAATAGTTATGCCCAGCAACTTATAATTAGTAATTTTTTCTTTTAAAATAAAGGCACTAAAAATTAAAACCATCACTGGAATGGATGTACTAATGATAGATGCATCAATGGGCGACGTTAAACTCAACCCATGAAAAAACAGTAGCATGTTGACTCCGGCTCCTAGAATGGCACAAAGAATTATTTTTGGGTAATCCTTTTTATCAATGGTTTCTTTTACAAATTTTTTAATGATCCAGAATAAAAGACCAGCACCAATGAGTCTAAAAACCACCAAAGCAGACGGTCCAATTTTATTAGGCATAATGCCTTTTGCAATCAAAAAATTAGCACCATAAATAAGATTGGCACCTAATAAGGCTAAATGTGCTTTGGTTGAAGTTTTTATCAAATCTAAAGGATTCTAAATTTTGGTGAAATTACAAATTGAAAGATAAAAGAAAACCTATTTGAACAGAATTTAATTTCAGCTTTTCATCAAAATTATTAATTAGATGTAAACACTTTACTGTTTTCTATTTAAAACGTAAATTTGCTGCTTCAAATTGGTCATTCCGAGCGAAGCGTGGGAATCTGTTTAATGTCCGTTTTACAGTAAAAAGATTGCCACAGCCGTGCCTCCTTCACAATGACGCAAAGATATAATGATTAAGATGAAATACGATTTCAATAAAATCGAGAAAAAGTGGCAAGGCTATTGGGCCAAAAACCAAACGTTTAAGGCTGAAAATAATTCAGAAATGCCTAAATTTTATGTGCTGGATATGTTCCCTTACCCAAGTGGAGCGGGCTTACATGTTGGGCACCCGTTAGGATATATTGCGTCTGATATTTATGCGCGTTACAAACGTCATAAAGGGTTTAATGTATTGCATCCAATGGGATATGATAGTTTTGGGTTGCCAGCGGAACAATATGCTATTCAAACAGGTTTACATCCTAAAATAACAACAGAGATAAATATAGATGGTTGTTTGGATGAAGAATATAAAATTCTGAAAAAATATGTTAATGAGGATGGGAGTATTAAAGATGAGGCATTAATTGAAAAAAACAAGAAGGTTTTTATCACAGATGATAATTATCAAGATAATATCATTAAAGGATATAGAAGACAGCTTGATAAGATAGGTTTTTCCTTTGACTGGTCTCGTGAGGTTCGTACGTCTGACCCAAGTTATTATAAATGGACGCAATGGATTTTTATTCAACTGTTTGAATCCTGGTATAATAATGATAAAGATAAAGCTGAAGACATTTCAGAATTAAAAAAAATCTTTGCTTCGGAAGGAAATTCAAAAGTAAATGCGGTTTGTGATGATAATATTGAATCATTTTCTGCTTCAGAATGGAATGCGTTTGATTCAAAACAACAACAACAAATATTATTACAATACAGGCTCACCTATTTAGCCGAAACAGAAGTAAACTGGTGCCCTGCTTTAGGAACGGTTTTAGCGAATGATGAAATTGTGAACGGTGTTTCCGAACGTGGGGGGCATCCCGTCATCAGAAAAAAAATGACCCAATGGAGTATGCGGATTTCTGCCTATGCAGAACGTTTGCTTCAAGGGTTGGAAAAAATAGATTGGACCGATTCTTTAAAAGAAAGTCAGCGCAACTGGATTGGAAAATCGGTTGGGGCGTCAGTGTCGTTCAACGTCATTGCGAGCGGAGCGAAGCAATCTGCCAATAATGAAAAACAAGTTATTGATGTGTTTACCACACGTCCTGATACCATTTTCGGAGTTTCATTTATGACGTTGGCACCGGAACATGAACTGGTTTCAAAAATCACAACACCAGAACAAAAGACTGAGGTTGACGCCTATATTTTAGCAACTGCAAAACGTAGTGAACGCGATAGAATGGCTGATGTAAAAACCATTACTGGTGCATTTACGGGAGCTTATGTTGAACATCCGTTTACCAAAGAACCTATTCCGGTTTGGATTGGCGATTATGTGTTGGCAGGTTACGGCACAGGAGCAGTCATGTCGGTGCCTTGTGGAGACCAGCGTGATTACGATTTTGCAAAACATTTTAATATCCCCATTCCAAATATTTTCAGCCCCCTAGCCCCTAAAGGGGGAACTAAAAACCCAGAGAATTTAATTGCAGATGAAGCTTTTACTGATAAGTCTGGTTTTGTTCTAAAAAACTCAGGTTTTTTAGATGGTCTTAGTTATAAAGAAGCCACCAAAAAAGTCATTACCGAATTAGAAAAACTAGGTCAAGGACAAGGAAAAACCAATTACCGATTACGTGATGCCGTATTTTCACGTCAACGTTATTGGGGTGAGCCATTCCCAGTGTATTATGTAAATGGCATGCCGCAAATGATTGATGCGAAACATTTACCCATAAAATTACCCGAAGTAGAAAAATATTTACCAACCGAAACCGGCGAACCACCATTAGGAAACGCCAAAAAATGGCATTGGCTACAGTATGGTGATAAAGCTGAAATAGTATCGAATGAGGAATTTGAGAATGCCGAACCTTCGGGGAGGTTAGGTGGGGCGTTAGAGTTGAACACCATGCCAGGGTGGGCAGGAAGTTCGCAGTACTTTAATCGCTACATGGACCCAAATAACGACCATGAAATATTCTCAAAAGAAGCCATTGATTATTGGCAGCAAGTAGACTTATACATTGGTGGTAGCGAACATGCCACGGGGCATTTATTGTATTCACGTTTTTGGCAAAAATTCATGTTTGATAAAGGCTTAGTGCCTTATGATGAATTTGCTAAAAAACTGATTAATCAAGGGATGATTTTGGGAGAAAGTGCGAAAATCAAGAGCTTATTAGTAGGTTTACCATTAAATGAAAATAATGATGTAAAGATATATCCTATAAAAACAAGATTGACTTTTTTTTCTAAAAACCTTCTGCCTGAGAGTGCGGATTGGTTTAAAGATGAGAATATAGAAAACAATATTATTAATGATATTCTTGAAGATATACCAGAAAATTTTGATAAAATTTTTGGAAAGAATAGTCCGATTTCGGATCGATTAATAGGGAAACAAGAATCTGAAATTATAAAGATATTAAAAGGGCATTTAATCTTTAGTTATGTTTTATTTCCTGTTGATGTCAATTTTATTGAAGGAACTGACAAGTTAAATATTGAGGAATTTTTAAACTGGAGGCAAGAAAATAAGTCGGCAAAATATTATTATGAGCAAGATAGAACTTTTAAAGTAAAACGCGAAGTCGAAAAAATGTCAAAATCCAAATACAACGTCGTCAATCCAGACCAGATTTGTGTCGATTATGGCGCCGATAGTTTACGTTTGTATGAAATGTTTTTAGGCCCATTAGAACAATATAAACCTTGGAATACAGCAGGAATTACAGGCGTACATTCATTTCTTAAAAAACTTTGGAGATTGTATCATCAAGGAGAAAATGAATGCTTTTTTGTGGACTCTTCCCCTTTGGGGAAGTCGGATGGGGCTAGGGAGGCTCTAAAAACCCTTCATAAAACCATTAAAAAAGTAGAAGAAGATATCGAGAATTTTTCATTTAACACCTCGGTTTCCACTTTTATGATTGCCGTTAATGAGCTAACGGCTCAAAAATGCACAAGCAAGGAGATTTTAGAACCATTATTAATTGTATTGTCACCTTATGCTCCGCATATTGCTGAAGAATTATGGAATCAATTAGGGCACAATAATTCAATTTCAACAGCACCTTTCCCGAAATTTGACGCAAGCTATTTGGTAGAAAGCACAAAAAATTACCCCATTTCATTTAATGGTAAAATGCGTTTCACTCTAGAATTACCACTAGATTTAACAAATCTGGAAATTGAAAAGGCAGTGATGGCGCATGAAAAAACACAGACCCAATTAGAAGGGCGAACACCAAAAAAAGTCGTTGTTGTTCCAGGTAAAATTGTAAACATTGTTGGTTAACGTCACTGCGAGGAGCTTACGACGTGGCAGTCTTTTGATTGAATTCAGGGCAATTTAAAGTACAGATTGCCACAACTTTTTAAAAAGTTGTGGCAATAACCATCCATTTAATATAAACACGTTATGAATGAAAACCACATAGAAATAGTAGGACTAATTGCTGCATTTTTAACAACGGCATCATTTTTACCTCAAGTTTATAAAACCTGGATAACAAAAGATGTATCAAGTTTATCTTTGCCTATGTTTTTAATGTTTTTTTTAGGAGTTGTCATGTGGTTGATATATGGGATTTTTATTAAAAGCATCCCAATTATAATTGCCAATACAATAACTGTGATTTCTTCTTTTATATTGGTGTATTTTAAGATAAAATACAATAAAAACTAATTACAGACTGACAAAATTTCATTACAATAAATTGGCGTTATTTTTGCTATATTTAGACTAAATTAAAGAATTAAATAAAGAAAAAATGATTGGATATTATATATTATTAGGAGGCATTGCCCTTATCAGTTGGTTGGTAAGTAGCAAATTAAAGCGCAAATTTGAAATGTATTCAAAAGTGCATTTAAAAAATGGCATGAGCGGAAAAGAAATAGCAGAAAGAATGTTAGCTGATAATGGCATAACTGATGTGGAAGTTATTTCAGTACCCGGACAATTAACAGATCATTATAACCCAAAAAATAAAACGGTTAACCTAAGCGAATCTGTTTACGGTGAGCGTAACGCGGCTTCAGCAGCTGTGGCAGCTCATGAATGTGGTCATGCCGTACAACATGCAAAAGCATATAGTTGGTTAGAAATGAGATCCAGTCTGGTCCCAATTGTAAGTGTAACTTCAGGGATGTCGCAATGGCTAATTATTGGTGGCTTAATTTTAGGGGCTGCTGCTGGTGTTGGTATAGGATATTATGTAGCAGTTGCGGGAGTTGCCATGATGGGTTTTGCAACCGTATTTAGTTTTATTACACTTCCAGTAGAATATGATGCCAGTAATAGAGCTTTAGCTTGGTTAAAAAATAAACATATGCTTACTCCAGACGAATATGCAGGTTCTGAAGATGCTCTTAAATGGGCAGCAAGAACCTATGTTGTAGCTGCCATTGGTGCGTTGGCATCATTAATTTATTGGGCAATGCAGGTTTTTGGAAATAGAAATTAACAAACGTTATAATATTTTAAAAGCCCTGAAATATTTCAGGGCTTTTTAGTTTCTTTATACAGCAATCAAACACAGAATGAATGACTATTTAGACTATTACACACAACATTTAAAAACCTATCAGGCGGAAGAGCAAAGACTGAAAAAACAGATGGCAATGTTAAGCATGCTTAGGTTTTTGGTGTTTTTAAGCACAATCTTTGGAATCTATATGCTGTTTGATGTTTGGAAGGTTGCTCTGGTTATTGTTTTGTTAGGAATTGGAATATTCATCTATTTACTATCAAAGTACACCAATAAAAAGGCAGAACGAAATTTTAATAAAGAGCTTATTAAAATTAATGAAGAAGAAATAAAAATAAATTCAGGGAGCTTTCATCATAGAAATCAGGGTTTACAATTTCAGGATTCTAATCACTTTTATAGTTTGGATATTGATTTGTTTGGACACGGTTCTTTTTTTCAATATATTAACCGAACAACTATTCATGAAGGGACTCAACAGCTTGCCGATGCACTAAAAGCAAACAATATTTCTGATATTAAATTACGTCAGGAAGCTATTAAAGAATTGAGTAATAAACCAGAATGGCGTCAAAATTATTCTGCAACTTCTAGTTTGGTTCAGGTAGAAACATCGGCGCAGGCCATAATAAAATGGATGCTTGAACACACATCCTTTTTAACAAAAAAAATCAAATGGGTCGCATTGGTTTTTAGTGCTATATCATTAGTGTTATTAGCACTTTCAATTTTTAGTTTCATTGACAAATCCATTATTGGTTATTGGCTCCTTTTGGGCTTAGGGATTACCGGCATTTATTTAAAAAAAATAAACAATCTGGCAATACATTCAGATAAGGCTAAAGATACGTTTAGGCAATATGCATCCCTTTTAAAGCAAATAGAAACACAAACATTTACGTCTGAACTATTCATTCAAAAACAAAATCAAATCAAGTCCAAAGGAAAAAAAGCGTCACATGTTTTTAAGGAATTTTCAAAGGCCCTTGATGCACTTGATAACCGGAATAACTTAATTTCAGCGATTTTCGGAAATGGGCTATTCCTTTTAGATTTGAAAAATAGTTACCATATTGAACAGTGGATTTCGCAATATGCCAGTAAAGTTGAAGACTGGTTTCAGGTAGTTTCCTTTTTTGATGCCTTTAATTCTTTAGGAAATTTTGCTTTTAATCATCTGGATTTTGTCTTCCCGGAAATCATGAAGAATGGAGCTGTTATCAATGCCACAAAACTTGGGCATCCTTTATTACCGAAAACTAAACGAATTGATAGTGATGTATTGATAGAGAATGAACAATTTTTCATTGTTACCGGAGCTAATATGGCAGGTAAAAGCACCTTTTTAAGAACAGTTTCGTTGCATATAGTAATGGCAAATACTGGGTTACCGGTTTGTGCTAAATCCAGTAAATACATGCCTGTTAAATTAATTACCAGTATGAGAACTAGTGATTCATTAACAGATGAATCCTCTTATTTCTTTTCAGAATTAAAACGTTTAAAATATATTGTTGATGCCATTAAAAAAGAGCCTTATTTTATTGTTTTAGATGAAATTTTAAAAGGCACAAATAGTACCGATAAGGCCATTGGTTCCAAAAAATTTGTTGAGAAACTCGTCGCTTCAAATGCTACCGGAATAATTGCTACTCATGATTTAAGTTTGTGTGAAATTGAAAAAGAGCTCATAGAGGTAAAAAACTATTATTTTGATGCAGAAATCATTAATGATGAACTTCATTTTGATTATACCTTGAAAGAAGGTGTTTGTAAAAACATGAATGCTTCTTTCTTGTTAAAAAAGATGGATATCGTATAGCGCATTTATTTGTAACCAGTAATAATTGTGTGAATAAGTCATTATCTTTACAAGTATGCAACACAAATCAAAACTACCACAGGTTGGCACCACTATTTTTACGGTGATGAGTGCTTTAGCAACTAAACATAAGGCTTTAAACTTATCACAAGGGTTTCCAAATTTCAACAGTGATCCAAAACTGATAGATTTAGTAACCAAAGCCATGCGATCTGGACGCAATCAATACGCGCCAATGGCTGGAATTTTGGAATTGCGTGAAAGTATTGCTAAGAAGTTTGAATTACTATACAATTCAAGTTATCATCCGGAGACTGAAATTACCATAACGGCTGGAGCAACACAGGCCATTTCATGTATCATCTCCGCATTTGTTCATGCAGATGATGAAGTTATTATTTTCAGACCCGCTTATGATTGTTATAAACCTTATATAGAATTAAATGGAGGTAAAACAATTTCTGTACAATTGGAAGCACCAGACTATTCGGTAAATTGGGAAACGGTCAAGCAAAAAATTAATCATCAAACAAAAATGATTATTGTTAACACGCCTCAAAACCCAAGTGGATCTATCTTTTCTAAAAATGATATGCTACAATTACAGGAATTGACAAAAGGCACTGATATTATAGTGTTAAGTGATGAGGTTTATGAACACATGATTTACGACAATGAAAAACACCAAAGCGTTTGTATGTTTTCCGATTTAAAATCCAGAAGTTTTGTGGTTGCTTCCTTTGGTAAAACATTTCATAATACAGGATGGAAAGTGGGGTATTGCTGTGCGCCAACAGAACTTATGGAAGAATTTAAAAAGGTGCACCAATTTAATGTGTTTTGTGTTAATCATCCATTTCAAAAAGGAATTTCAGACTATTTGCAAGAGCCAAAACATTATTTAGAATTATCGGATTTTTATCAAAAGAAAAGAAATTTATTTCTAAATTTAATCAAAGATTCCAGGTTTAAATTTACGCCGTCAAAAGGCACCTATTTTCAGGTGTTGGATTATTCCAATATAACCCATGAAAATGATGTTGATTTTGCAAAACGTTTAACCAAAGAATCCGGGATTGCCTCTATTCCGTTATCGGTTTTTAATAGTAATAATTTAGATAATAAGGTGCTTAGATTTTGTTTTGCAAAAACCGATGATACCTTAAAAAAGGCAGCTGATATTTTGAACCGTATTTAAAGTGACTTTTTAACAAATAAGAAGTCTAATGGGTATCACATTTTAAATTAAAGATTATGAAATATTTGGTAGTATTATTGTTGTTTTTAGGAATGACATTAAGTTCACAAGCTCAAGAAGTTGATTTTAATGGAACAACTTATATGGTTAAAGGTAAAACCATTTTACAAAATGGAGCAGACATAACAACGTCATTGTCAGCGGCTGAGCAGACTGGTATTATGGATGCATTAAACCAGCAAAAAGCTTTAGAAGCAGAAAAGAAAAAAGCTGAAAAACAGATAAAAAATGCTGAAAATGAACAAAAAAAAGCCGAAAAACGACAAAAAAAGGCTGAAAAGGAGCTAAAAGCAAAAGAAAAAGCACATTCAAGATTTGAGAATTCAAGTAAAGATTACAGTAATGCCATGGCAAAATATGAAAAACTAAAAAGGAAAGGTAAATTATCACCAAATGATGAAGAAAAATGGCTTGAAAAAATAGAAGGTTTAAAAGAGGATATTGAAAAAGCTAAAAGAAAACTTTAGTAATAAATACATCATATGCAGGACCAGCTTAAAGTAGCATTGATTCAATGCGATTTGGTTTGGGAAAACCCAAAAAAAAACAGAAAACATTTCAAAGAACAAATTGATAGTATTCCAGAGGCTGTTGATATGATAATTCTTCCTGAAATGTTTTCTACTGGGTTTACTATGAATGCTGAAAATGTTGCTGAAACCATGGAAGGGAAAACCGTTTTTTGGATGAGAAGTATGGCGTTAAAAACAAATTCGGCAATAGTTGGAAGTCTTATTATTTCTGAAGAAAACAAATTTTATAACCGGTTACTTTTTGTTGAACCTTCAGGGACAATACAAATTTATGATAAACGGCATACCTTTACTTTGGTTGGTGAAGAAAAAACATATGCATCAGGGAATAAAAAATTAATAGTGGAATATAAAGGTTGGAAAATATGCCCTTTGATATGCTATGATTTAAGGTTCCCCGTTTGGTCAAGAAACACTGAAGATTATGATGTATTGCTTTATGTTGCCAATTGGCCAAAACCCAGGATTTTTGCTTGGGATACGCTATTAAAAGCACGTGCCATTGAAAATATGTGCTATTGTATTGGAGTCAACAGAGTTGGTTTGGATGAACTCCAAAATGAATACTGTGGTCACTCTGTGGTTAATGATGCCTTAGGAAACGACATGACCTCTTTGAAACCCAATAAAGAACACATTGAAGTGGTTACCTTAGAAAGAAATCATGTTAATTTTTACAGAAACAAGCTTAAATTTTTAAATGATAGGGATGATTTTACTATTCTTTAAATTCTAAGGTCACTGATTCTCCCCAATCAGCTCGAATCTCCATTTCTTTAAAAAATTTAACGTTCTCGGGTTGTATTTTCTTTAAGTAATTACCAGTGTCAAATTTCTTATTGCCATTGGCGTCAAAAATAACCCTGATAAAATATTTTCCAGGTGATAAATTTATGAAGTCCAATATTTCAGGTTTCGTTGTATATTTTTCAAATTTAACAACTCCTTTGTCATCTGTTAATTGAAGAATCAAGGGGTATTTAGCATTCACTAATGAAAACCGTGCATAGCCAAAATCAGATTCCTTTTTAGTATTAACATTATATTTTAAGGTATCATTTTTGTTGCCAAACAAATCTGTAATAGCATCAGGCAATACTTGAATTCGATATAAATTTTCAGAGGTTTTGTTGAAGTTAAAAATGTAATTATTATTAAGGGTATCAAATTTAGAAGTAAAATTAACAATGGTAGAATCTTTGTCCATTATAGTCATCTTGGTGGCATCAAAGGTTTTAAACGGAATGCTTGCATTAAAATTTAAATCTTGATCTAAACCAATTGAACCGGTGGGATTAGATTTAATGGTCAAGGAATCAGGTTTTATGGTTCTTAATTTTACGGTAAACTCTTTTTCAAAATCCAGATTGGAAATTTTAAATACCAACGAATCTAATTCTAGTTTTGGCGTGTACCAATAATACAAAGTATCTGCTTTTACGTCTTTTGTGATTCTGTGTTCAAAGTCTTTAGGCGCTTCAGAAAGTAAATCAATCTTCATATTTGAATAATCACCTTCATAACCAAATGCCACTTTTTCGCCAGCAACATATTGTGGCCTTGTGGGTTTAAAATCAATTATTTCACTGAACAATTTTAAATCATATAACGAGTCGGTTGGTGCCGTTATAAAATTTTTATAAAAAGCTATTTTATCGGATTTCTGCTGAAATTTATTATCGAAATTTTGATCTTTTAAAGCATATAGCATGTACGTACCGGCTTTAATGTTTTCAATAGAAAAGGTAGTGGTACTATCTAAAGTATTTGTAACATATTTAGGTGCTTGCTTAAAAACTACAGAATCATTAAAAGTAGAATCAATTTCATATAACCCTACAGAAACAAAGGTGTCGGGTTTTCTGTATAATGCATCAAAAATTTGACCCTTAACAGTCAGTGAATCAATATAATCACCAGTTGAAAATACATATCTGTAATATGGAAACGGATTGCCTTCATTATTGTCAGAAATACTATTCCCAAAATTAAAAGCATAGGTCATGTTTGGTTGCAGGGTATCAAATATTTTAATGGTAATGTATTTGCTTGCGCCTCCCAATGGAGTTATTTCAGGCTGAGTTTTCATGGGCGGAGAAATAATGAGCTGCTTTTGAATGTCTTTTATTTTAATATATTCATCAAAATAAATTTTAATTTCTTTCCCATTAAAGTTGGTTGAATAGTTCTCAGGAACCGTTTTAAGGATCGTGGGTGGAACAATATCTTTATCTCCGCCTTGTGGTGTTCCACGGTTTGCGCAATTAATAAAAACGAAGGATATAAAAACTATAAAAATAAAATTCGAAAGTGTTTTAACCATTACCAAAATAAAATTTAAGCAAACCTACATAAATTTACAAATATAACGATAAACTCATTAAGCAATTGCCATAGCGGCAATGCTTATTTTTACATTATTGGCTTGTTTTAAAACAGAAATACAAGCTTCCATGGTAGCGCCAGTAGTTATTAAGTCGTCAACTAAAAGAATATGTTTATTGGCAATAAGATCTTTGTTTTTAAGGTTAAAAAGTTCATCGTTATGACTCCATCGTGATAACCTTTTTTTAAGCACTTGAGACTCTGTATTGGTAATTTTCAGTAGCACATTATCCACATACTCAACATGTAAAGCTGCTGCTATTTGCATTGCAAATTTTGCCACCTGGTTGTAGCCTCTTTTTCTAAGTTTCTTTTCGTGCAATGGCACAGGAATTACTAAATCAATGTCTTGATATTCCTTAACAGTACTCAATTCGCCTCCTAACCAATCGCCTAAGAACACGCCAATATCCTGTTGTCCTTTATACTTTAAGCCATGAATAAGTTGTTGCACTATTCCTTTTTTTTCAAAACGAAATAATGTGGTAGCATGTTCAACCTTCACCCTGCCATAAAACACTTTTAAAACAGAGTCATCATTATTGAAATGGAAGTTGGTTACGGGTAAATCATTTCTGCAATGGGTGCATACATCAAATTCATTATCATTTAAAAGTGTATGGCACGCAAAGCAAACTTTTGGGAAGAATAAATTAATAACTGAGTTTAACATAGTAAAACAAATATGCTGTTGTGTAAACTTAAATAAAAAATAATTTAAAGTATCACATAATTTTCATGAAACAATTCCATTTGTTTGAATCGCTTTTTTATTTTTGCACCATGGCAAATCAAGACGATCAATTTAAGAAGGTAATATCACATGCCAAAGAGTATGGATATGTCTTTCAAAGTAGTGAAATATACGACGGTTTAAGTGCCGTTTACGACTATGCACAAAATGGTGCGGAATTAAAGAAAAACATACGTGAATACTGGTGGAAAGCCATGGTGCAAATGCATGAAAATATTGTCGGTATTGATGCCGCCATATTCATGCACCCAACTACCTGGAAAGCTTCTGGTCATGTTGATGCTTTTAATGACCCATTAATTGATAATAAAGATTCTAAAAAACGCTACAGAGCCGATGTGTTGATTGAAGATTATTGTGCTAAAATTGAAGCTAAAATTGACAAAGAAGTTGAAAAAGCCGCCAAACGTTTTGGGGATGCTTTTAATAAAGAAGAATTCATAACTACCAATACCCGTGTTGTAGACTATCAAAATAAAGTTGATGCCATTCTTTCCAGAATGGGAAAATCACTGGCCAGTGAAGATTTAGCGGACGTGAAAGCACTGATTGAAGAATTGGAAATTGCCGATCCGTTAACGGGTTCCAGAAACTGGACAGATGTGAAGCAATTCAACTTAATGTTTGGGACTAAAATAGGTGCTTCTGCTGACAATTCCATGGATTTATATTTGCGTCCGGAAACAGCTCAAGGTATTTTTGTAAATTTTTTAAACGTTCAAAAAACAAGTCGTTTAAAAATCCCTTTCGGTATTGCACAAACCGGTAAAGCCTTTAGAAATGAGATTGTTGCAAGACAATTTATTTTTAGAATGCGTGAGTTTGAACAAATGGAAATGCAGTTTTTTATTAAACCGGGTACTCAAAAAGAATGGTTTGAGCACTGGAAAGAAACCAGAATGAAATGGCATTTGTCATTAGGTATGGGAGCAGAAAATTATAGGTTTCATGACCATGAAAAATTGGCACATTATGCAGATGCTGCCGCAGATATAGAATTTAAATTTCCATTTGGCTTTAAAGAATTAGAAGGCATTCATTCTCGTACTGATTTTGATTTGAGTCAACATGAAAAATTTTCAGGCAAAAAATTACAATATTTTGACCATGAAGAAAATGCAAGTTATGTGCCGTATGTGATTGAAACATCTATTGGACTGGACCGTATGTTTTTAGCAGTATTTTCACATTCTTTAAAAGAAGAAACGCTGGAAGATGGCAGTACACGTACGTTGCTAAGTTTGCCAAGTGTATTGGCACCAGTAAAAGCTGCTATTTTACCATTGGTAAAAAAAGATGGTTTACCGGAAATTGCGCGACAAATTGTTGAGGATTTAAAATGGGATTTTAATGTGGTTTATGATGAAAAAGATGCTGTAGGAAGACGTTATAGAAGGCAAGATGCCAATGGAACACCTTTTTGTATTACAGTTGATCATGATACTTTAGAAGATAATACAGTTACCATAAGACATAGAGACACCATGCAACAAGAGCGCGTTAAAATGGATGCGTTACGGGATATTATTAAGCAAGAAGTTGATATGCGAACTTGGTTAATGAAGATGTAACTCATTCCTGCGAAAGCAGGAATCTTAAAAATAAAAAGGAGGCTATCTAAAAAGTCATTATTTTAGAGTTGTCAGGTTGAGCTTGTCGAAACCAATTGTAGATTATCAGTAAGTTGATATATTTCGACAAGCTCAATATGACATAGAGCTAGGCTTTTTAGACAGTCTTCCCCTTCTTATTATTATGTCCTTTTACGGTAAAACCACAGCAATATTTCGAACTTTTCGATAAAATGCACCATTTTTATTTATTTTATTCTTTAATTTTTAAATAAACGTTTTAGCTTTATGTCATAGCAAATTCTCCCTTATTATTTAATAATGCGAATCAAGGGTTAAAAAATTAGGGATATAAAAGCCGCGGCCAGTCTTC
>CAXBJF010000037.1:0-36896 GCA_963976005.1 uncultured Flavobacteriales bacterium
ACATATTGGACGCTTTTAAAACTATTGCTATATTAAAGGCTGAATAGTTACAATAATTTTAATTTTCACTTTACTTTTACTGAATACTCAAAGCACAGTATTTTACTGGTTCAAAATGCCATTGAAAAGGGATACACTCACATTATTTGTGTTGGTGGCGATGGTACCCTACACAATATTGTGAACGGCATTATGTCACAAACAACCATTCTTTCAAGTGCCATTCATGTCGGAATGATTCCTGTTGGAACAGGCAATGACTGGGTAAAAACACACCATATCCCTCTGGATTATGAAAAGGCTATTGAAATAATTGTAAACGAAAATATTACTTGTCAGGATATTGGGAAAATTGTATTTCCTAATCAAACCATACCTGCTGTATACTTTAACAATTTAGCTGGAGTTGGTTTTGATGGCTTCGTAGTAAGTAAAGTTCATAAATATAAACATTACGGTGCTTTAGCTTATCTTTTTGGGGCTCTTGCAGGTTTGTTTTCATTTCACCCTTTTTCTTCAACAATACGTATTAATTCAAAAGAATATTCGGGAAAAACCTTGATGGTTTTAATTGGCCTTTGCAAATATTCCGGTGGAGGTATGCAACTCACTAATTCAGCTAACCCTTTTGACGGTTTATTTGACGTAAGTATTGCGGGAGATTTAAGCAAACTTGAAGTTGTAAAAAATTTAAAAAACCTATTTAATGGTAAAATTATAAATCATAATAAAGTAGTTTCCATAAATAGTGATTTAATTTGTATCGATATAAATCAAAAAGAGCTGCCATATATACAGGCAGATGGTGAATTGATTGGAGTTGGTAATATTCAGGTAAGTTTACTCCCTAAGGCATTTTCATTCTATCGCTAAAAACAAAAGAGGCTGTCTAAAAAGTCGTCATTGCTTCTCCCGATAGCTATCGGGAGAAGCAATCTGTAAATTGCAAGTTATTGATTTACAGATTACTTCGAAATAAAAATTTCTCGTAATGACGGTTAATATATGATTTTTAAGCAGCCTCTATTATTTAACTACCTGTATATTAGATGTTTATTACTTTTTATACGCCTTATTAAGTTCGTCCAAAATAGTTTGTGTTAAGTCATCTTCCTCTTTACCATATAATACATTGGAAGCCGCATCACTGGTTCCTAAAATATAAGTGTATCCATTTGTTTTACCATATGCTTTAACAAAATCCTTTACCTTAACAATTATAGAATCAATTTCTGTCTGAAATTCCTGTTGAATTTGTTGCTGTTCTGATTGCATTTGCTTTTGAAGCACTTGTTGTTTTTGCCCTAATGCCTGATATTTTTCTTGCTGCATTTTAGGAGACATCGTTTTAACTTGTGTTTGAAAAGCCTGAGCTTCTAATTGAAAAGCCTGCCCAATACTATCTGCCTTTTTTTGAAAAGCTGCGTCTTTGGCTTGATATTTTGCTTCAAGATCTTTTTTGTTCTGATATTCATTAATAACTTTCCCGTTATCAATAAATCCGATTTTAGCAGGTTTTTGGCAAGACGTAAGAGCCAACATTGCAATCATTACATAAAGTATATTTCTCATTTTTTTGGTTTTATAATTTGCACAAAAATAGGAAAGTAAAATAGAATATTAATACCGATTTTAACATATAAGCAAAACTTATTGAAACAAGGCGTTATAATTATTTTTAGCTATTTAAAAGCAGGTGTTTTTAAGCGATTTAAGCCAGTTTAAATAAATTGACAGGTGTATTGATGAAACGTCAGGAATTAATGTAATTATGTTAGTTTAATTTAATTATTGTCGTTTTTAACCATGTAAATTATAGAAGAAAACTCTTTTGAACTCAGAGCTTTCATATTTGAAATGAATCCAATAAAAAATGCCCTAAATAAATTCATGTGCCCGGTTCTATATTTTTCAGAAAGCAAACTCACATAAAATGCATCAAAAAGCATTGGATAAGATTTTACAACCTTCATGTTTTTATTGCTTACCAATTTACTCATCGAACTTTTTGAAAAATGCCAAAGATGTCTTGGCGCATCAAAAGCTGCCCAATGGCTTTTATAAAACTTCGCGTCATAACTATTGAAATTTGGAACTGCAATAATTAATGTGCCATCAAGTTTTAATAAATTTTTAAAAACCTGTATCTGTTCTTCTAGGTTTGGTAAATGTTCCAGCACATGCCAAAGTGTAATCACATCAAAACTATTCGGTTTAAATTTTAATAATTGATCAACATCAAAAACCGAATGGTCCGTTTTTTTATTTGCTATAGCCCGAGCATGTTCATTTGGTTCAATGCCATAAACCTCCCAAGTATCTTTTTTGGCAACCTGAAGAAAATCACCTGTTCCACACCCTACATCTAAAAGTTTTTTTTCTGATGAAGTGCAACTATTAATTAATCTCATTTTTTGTTTTAATGAAATTCCTCTTATCAAATGATACACGTTTTCAAAAAGATTTCTCTTTGAATCTGTATGAGAAATATAGTCTTCACTTTTGTAATAATTGGGTAACTTTTCTAACGAAGGCTGCGGTATTGTTTCAAGAAATCCGTACTCAGAATTTTTAATTAAATCAAATGTTTCACCAGAAACGGAATGATCTTTTACTGTTAAATATGCTTTCTTTTCATTCATTAAAATAGAATCCTTGAATTACAGAATATAGTTCCACGTGGAACATTGAGATTTATCTTCCCATATAAACCAAAAGAACGGAAATATCATTAGGTGATACACCACTTATTCTTGACGCTTGGGATACACTTACTGGTTGAATTTTCTTGAGCTTTTCACGGGCTTCATAACTCATGGATTTAATTTGGGAGTAATCAAAATTAGCAGGGATTTTTACATATTCCAAACGCGTTAATTTATCAGCATTGTTTTTTTCCTTTGAAATATATCCCGAATATTTAACTTGTATTTCAGCTTGTTCTATAACTTCATTATCCAGATGATTATCTTGTATATACTTTTCAACGGACGCAAATTTTCTAACATCATCTATAGTTATATTAGGTCTGGAAAATATTTTAAACATTTTATCAGATTGCTTTACCAAAGCTGATTTTTTTGATTTTAAAACCGGATTTGCTTCTTCAGGTTTCACACTTGTGTTTGAAAAAAACTGAACAAACTTCTCAGCATCGTTATGTTTTTTCTCCATTCTCTTTAATCGCTTCACACTTGCCAATCCTAGCGCATACCCTTTTGGAGTCAGTCTTAAATCCGCATTATCTTGACGCAACAAAGTTCTATATTCCGCTCTGGAAGTAAACATTCTATATGGTTCTTCCGTGCCTTTCGTAATTAAATCATCAACCAAAACACCAATATAGGCCTCATCCCTTTTTAAAGTAAACGGATCCTTTTCCTGAACTTTTAAACTTGCATTTATTCCAGCCATCAACCCTTGAGACGCTGCTTCTTCGTATCCAGTAGTTCCATTGATCTGACCAGCAAAATACAAACCACTCACTAGTTTAGTCTCCAATGTATGTTGTAATTGTGTAGGTGGAAAATAATCATATTCGATAGCATAACCTGGTCTAAAAAACTTAACGTTTTCAAAACCAACCACAGATCTTAGGGCTTTAAATTGTACATCTTCTGGTAGTGAAGTAGAAAAACCGTTGACATAAACTTCAACTGTATTCCATCCTTCCGGCTCAACAAATAACTGATGTCTGTCCTTATCGGCAAACCGATTGATTTTATCTTCTATGGAAGGACAATATCTGGGTCCCACACTTTTTATTCTACCATTAAACATGGGCGATCTATCAAAGCCTTCACGAAGCAAATCATGCACTTCCAGACTTGTATATGTCATGTAACAAGATCGTTGTTCTTTTAATGGTTTTGTGATATCGAGATATGAAAACTTTTCAGGATTTTCATCACCCGGTTGTTCTGTCATTTTAGAATAATCCAAAGATCTACCGTCTACTCTAGGTGGGGTTCCTGTTTTCATTCTACCGGAATCAAAACCTAAATTAACTAGCTGTTCCGTGAGACCTGTTGAAGCTCTTTCCCCAGCTCTTCCTCCTCCAAAATTCTTGTCGCCAATATGAATCAGCCCATTTAAAAAAGTGCCATTTGTTAACACCACAGACTTGGATCTGATTTCAATTCCTAAGGATGTTTTCACACCTACAACTTTATCCTTTTCTATTAACAGGCCACATACCATTTCCTGATAAAAATCCAGGTTCGGCGTTTTTTCTAAAAGCAACCTCCAATCTTCAGAAAACCGCATTCGATCACTTTGAACCCTTGGGCTCCACATAGCGGGTCCTTTGGATTTATTTAGCATTTTAAACTGTATGGCAGACGTGTCACTTACAATACCGCTATAACCGCCCAACGCATCAATCTCCCTAACAATTTGTCCTTTTGCAATGCCTCCCATAGCCGGGTTACATGACATCTGTGCTATATTTTGCAGATTCATGGTTACGAGCAATGTCTTACTCCCCATATTTGCAGCAGCAGCTGCAGCCTCGCTACCAGCGTGACCAGCTCCAACTACAATAACATCATAAACCTCGTTAAACATATAACCTTTTATAAATTTAAAATTCCAATTAAATTGTTCCACGTGGAACAATTTAAAAACTTTTTTAAAAATGAGTTTGCAAATATACTTCGATTTTGCGAATTATCAATTTAGTAACTGTAGATAGAAATTTTCCTTTTCGCGCATTACTTTTGTGTCTGGTTCTGTCTTATCCTTATATCCACAATAGTGTAAAACACCATGAACCATAACCCTATGTAGTTCATTTAAAAAAGAAACCTTAAACTCTTCAGCATTATCCCGTACTCTTTCTATAGATATAAACACATCGCCTTGTAATGTTTTTCCAACAGAATAATCGAAGCTAATAATATCCGTTAATGTGTCGTGCTTTAAGAATTCAACATTTATCTTGTGTAAATAATCATCATCACAAAAAATATAATTGATTTCATCTTCTTTAAATCCTTCCTTCTGTATAATCCCGGAAATCCATGATGCCATAGAAGTTTCATCTTCTAAAGAAAATTTGGTTTCATAATTAAAATTAATCATCTGCTTTATTAAAATACTCTTGAACCTTTCTTTTATAACTATGCCGCAAAGGTAGGCTTTGCTTGTTTAATATTTCGGTTGTGTTAAAATAATCCTTCGCGGTTGGAATCTGATTGTTTGTGTTGTTATTAAAACCATCAGAATTCGATTTTGATTCTCTTTTCTTTTCTTCTCCTTGTTGAAATGTGGCGTTATCTAATTTTAATAACTGATGTTCCAAATCCATCATTTTTTGAAGCGTTTGTTTGGAAAACCCCTTATTCAACAAATCCAGCTCTACCTCTTCCATTTTTTTTAGAACATTTTCACCATGACCATTGCCTCCTTCTTTACCTAATTTGTCTTCCAAAGCCTGTCTTAATTCCTGTTGTTGCCTATATATTTCATACAACTTTCCATTCATATCATCACTGTCACCTTCGCCTCCATTTTCATTTCCAGACTTCCCGTTTTTATCTTTTCCATCTTCACCTTTTTGTTCCCCTCCTTTTTCTTTAGGCTCTCCTTTTTCACCTTTTTTCAATCCTTCTTCCATCATTTTATTCAACTCTTCCTGACTCATAATAATATCCGGTAATTGCATGTTTCCCTGACCCTGTCCTGGTGAAGGGTTTAACTGCTCTTGCATGTTATCTAAAACATTACTTAAAAAATCAGCTAAATTATTCGCCCCTGTAACTGTAAATTGTTGATTGGATATTCCCTGATATAATTGGTTTTCTGCCAATTGACTTAATGACTTATCCATATTAAAATAGACTTCAGTGATTTCTTTATTTACGGTTTCTGAAAGTTTAGGCTGTCTTAACGATAGCGCAAATAAACTATCATCAACATGTTTAAAATGCTCTTTCAAATCACTCTGCTTTCTTAAAAGTGTCGCGTATTTGTTGTTATTAATTTCTATGGAAGCAAACTGATTCATCAAGGTTTCTTGTTCAAATGAAAACAACAATACATTATCTAAAATCTGTCTCAACATATCGGTGTCCTCTTGCAATTGTTCTCCGCTTCCCATTTGCATGGACTCTTGCATTTTTTGACTCATTTTCTTCATTTTTTGAGCAGCCTTTTTTTGACTTTTTTGAGCGTTTTTCAAATTTTGCTTTTCTTTTGGAGCATCACTTTTTTCATCAGAGGCATCTTGCTTTTCCTTTATTTCTAACTCTTCTGAAGCCTTTTGTTGTTCTGATTGAATTTCATTTTCATCTAACTTGTCTTGTGGAACTTCAATTGGTTTCTTTAATTCTTCGGCCTCCTTTTTTAAATCTTCAAGTTGCTTTTTAAATTCTTTGAACGCCTTATTAAGTTCATCCTGCTTTTCGCTCGTGTTTTTTTCTTCAGATGCATTGGATAATTTCTCTTGATCTTGAGCAAGTTTTGCCAATTCCTGTTGTAACTTCTCTAGCTTTTTCCCTACATAAAACCGTTTTGTTAATTCCAGCAATTGCTCCAAACTTCGTTTTTTGTTTTTGTTCTGCTTTGCCAGCTCATCCAGTTTTTGGGTAAATGCTTCTTTATTAATCTTCTCCTGAAGTTTTTCAAATTCTTCCAACAACTTCTCATCCTTTTTTAATTGTTCTTCATGGTCATCCAATCGCTTTTTTAAATCCTCTTTAAAAGAATCTTCCTTCATGTTTTCCTTTTGGAACTCTTTTAAATTTTCTTTAAGTTGTTTGTTGAAGTTTTTCATCATGTCATCCTGTTGCTTTTGACGCTTTAGAAATGCTTCCAACTTTTTCTTATCATTAAAATTTAAGCTCGCTTTTTCCTTTTGGGTTTTTGACAGCTCTTCCAATTGTTTCTCCTGTTCACCAAATTTGTTTAACGACTTTTTTAAATCTTTAATAGTTTCGCTTTGCTCATTTAGTTTCTTTTGATCTTCTTCTTCTTGAGTTCGCTTTCTATAATTAAACACATTGCTTTTAGTGCTTTTGTTATGATGAATGGCGTCATTATCAAAAACCTGAAAATACAAGCTATAGCTAATGCCTTGCTGAATTTTAAGATTGTTTGGAAACGCGCTAATAAATTCTGAATAATTAGAAGACGGTACTGGTAGGTTCATATATTGTTTATTAGCCTCATTATCAGACGGATAATATACTAATTGCAACTTATTAAACCCATAATCATCATTAATTTGACCATAAAAATAAAGCGATTGCAAGTCTAAACTGTCTTTCTCCATTTTAAGATTGAGTTCCGGAAACGCATCTTTTACAACATCAATACTAAACGCCAAACTTTCATAATTTTTTAATTCTGAATTACTTGTAGTTAAACTATAATCATAATTACTGAAAATACGTTTTGAAAACTCAAACTCATCCGCTTTAATTTTAGTAAAGGAAACGGTGTCATTTGCAAATAACTGTACCCTATCCGTTGCTTTTGTGGCAAGTTGCCATGTAATGATAGTACCTTCGGGAACGACAGCATTTCCGGTACTTTTCAAAATGTCAGTAGTTTTATTAATATATTCCGGATACTTTAAAATCATATCAAAACTTAACAAGGTAGGCGCTTGAATAACATGTAATTCATAAGGTTTTGATGTTACATTGTTTGCGGTTAATTTAAAAGTAGTATTCTCTTTGGGTTGTGAAAAAACATACTCAAACCCACCCATGCTTTTTTGTTGTAAGAAATAAGATTCTCCGTTATAAATAATTTGAACATTATCGGGCATAACGCTACCATCAATAGTTACCCGCAAATTAAAATCAGTGTTTTCTACAACATTCAAATTATTATTCACCACATAAAATTGAAAAGGCGCAGGTGGTTCATAGGCAGTTGAATAATGGGACACTCTATCAAAACTGTCAGTAAACAAATTAAAATTACCGGATATTATGCTCAATAAAATAATCAAAACGGGGATGGCTACATATTTTATATACTTTAGGTTAGCCTTAAAATTAACCGCCAATTTAAATGGTATTGGATTTAATTCATTTGATTTCTGATTGATACTTGCAATGAGCAGTTCGGTTTTGGAGGTATCATTATGCAGCTGTAATACATTCAGTAGCTTGTCATTTACTTCAGGGAAGTGTTTACCGATAATTTTTGAAGCAGCTTCATAATTTATACCTTTTTGAAGCTTAAACAATCTGGCCAAAGGGATAAAAATAAACTTTCCAAGTAAGGCTAATTCAACCAATACAAACATCCAAAACAATATGGTTCTTGCGGTGGTATTTAGCCATAAAATATATTCCACAAATAACGTGAACAAAAAATACAGCAAGCCCATGGCAAAAAACAATATGGTGCCTTTAATGAGTTCATTAGTATAATATTTTCTAATAAACGCCTCAAGTTTAATTTGTATGTTATTAAAACCCTCCAAGTGTTTGTAAATTATATAGATTTGTATATGATAACATACGAAATTACAATTTTATTTCAAGCTATAATTGACTAAATTTGATATTATCAGTCCGCATTTAAATACAAACCTTATTATATAACGCCAAATAACATGAAAGATTTAAAATATTTAGCAGCTTTTTCCATTCCATTGGTGGTGCTTTTAGGAATATATTTTAAAGGTATATTTACGTTTTTAACGCCATTTTATGCATTTGTGATCATCCCCATTTTAGAACTTATTTTCCCTATAGATAATACTAACTTAAAAGAAAATGAATCTGAAAACTTATTACATAAAAAAATATTCGACTGGTTATTATATCTTAATGTACCTGTAGTTTACGGTTTGCTTTTTTATGCCTTGTTAACGGTAACTTCAACCTCATTACAAACTTATGAGTTTATTGGTTTAATTATTTCCATGGGAATTGTTTTAGGTGTAAACGGAATAAACGTGGCGCATGAATTAGGACACCGACAAACCACCAACGAACGCTTTTTAGGCAAAGCATTATTGCTGCCTGCCCTTTACATGCATTTTTATATTGAACATAATTTTGGTCACCATTTACATGCTGCCACCAAAGAAGATCCTGCTACGGCAGGTTATAACCAAAGCGTCTATTCGTTTTGGTTAACTTCGGTTTTCAGGCAATATGCAAGTGCGTGGAAAATTCAAAAGAAGCTTTTAATCAACAATAAATTGGATGCCCTTTCCTTAAAAAACGATATGCTTTGGTACTTCTTTTTGCAAGTTGTTTACCTAACACTGGTAACCCTGTTTTTTGGAAGCCTAGGGTTTCAATTTGCATTGTTTTCAGCCATTATTGGTTTTACACTTTTAGAAACGGTAAACTACATTGAGCATTACGGATTATTGCGATTAAAAACAGCTTCGGGAAGATACGAGCGCGTTAAAGAAATTCATTCCTGGAATTCCAATCATGTTATTGGTCGTATAGTGCTTTATGAATTGACAAGGCACAGTGACCACCATTATAAAACTTCAAAAAAATATCAAATATTGGATTGCCATGAGGAAAGTCCGCAAATGCCTTATGGGTATCCAACCTCTATGGTGTTGGCTTTAATTCCGCCACTATGGTTTACCATTATGAACAAACGCATTCCTCAAGAAATGGTTATTTCATAAAACAAAAAAACTTATGGGTTCTGGCTTCCGTCTTATAGCGTAATACGTATCTTTGCAGTCTTAAATTACAAAACATGACCAAAAATGTTCGTGTGCGTTTTGCACCAAGCCCAACAGGACCACTTCATATAGGAGGGGTTCGTACGGCGCTATTCAACTATTTATTTGCTAAAAAACACAAGGGTACTTTTATTTTAAGAATTGAAGATACCGACCAAAACCGTTATGTTGAAGGTGCTGAACAATATATTATTAATGCCTTAAATTGGTGTGGGATTCCGTATGATGAAGGCCCTTCGACTGCGCTCAGGGCAGGTGTTAATAAGAATGAAAAATTTGGTCCTTACCGTCAAAGTGAACGCAAACATTTATATAAAAAATATGCTGATGAGTTGATTGCTTCCGGTAATGCCTATTATGCTTTTGATACTTCTGAAGCTTTGGATTTCCACAGAACAGACCACGAAACCAAAGGAAAAACCTTTATTTATAATTGGCACAACCGTTTAAAATTGAGCAACTCTTTATCGCTTAACGCGGAAGCAGTAAAAGCAAAATTAGATGCCGGTGAAGATTATGTTATCCGGTTTAAATCGCCTCAAGATGAAACCTTGCATTTAACAGATATGATTCGTGGTGATATTAAAATGGACACCAACGTTTTAGATGATAAAGTATTGTTTAAAAGTGACGGGATGCCAACCTATCATTTAGCGAATATTGTTGACGATCATTTAATGGAAATAACCCATGTTATTCGTGGAGAAGAATGGTTACCCTCTTTGGCGTTACATTTTCAGATATATAAAGCATTTGGTTGGGAAGCTCCTGAATTTGCACATTTACCATTAATATTAAAACCTACAGGAAAAGGGAAATTAAGCAAACGAGATGGTGATAAATTAGGCTTTCCTGTATTTCCTTTACTATGGACAGATCCAAAAACCAATGAAGTTTCCAGAGGTTATAAAGAAGACGGATATTTCCCGGAAGCCATGATAAATTTTTTAGCGCTTTTAGGTTGGAATCCTGGTACCGAACAGGAAATTTTTAATCTGGATGAACTAATAAATGCATTTGAATTGGAACGCGTAAACAAATCGGGAGCCCGTTTTGACCCTGATAAAATTAGGTGGTTCAATCATCATTACATGCAAGAACAATCTAATGAAGATTTAGCAGAATTATTTTTACCAATTATAAATGAAAAGTTTAATGTCACCTCGAGCGCAGTCGAGAGGTCTCAGCAGAATACGATTTCTCCCTCTGGTCGAAATGACATTGACAATAATTATGTAGCATCGGTTCTTGGTTTAATTAAAGAACGAGCAACTTTTATTTCAGACTTTTGGGCATTGAGTTCTTACTTTTTTGAAGCTCCAAAATCATATGACGAGAAAGCTTCAAAAAAAGCATTTAAAGAAGGAACTCCAGAAATTTTAAATTCAGTTGTTTCTATTATAAATTCAATCGAAGATTTTTCAACAGAAAACCTTCAAACCGAAATTAAAGGCTGGATAACCACCAATAATATTGGTTTTGGTCTGGTAATGATGCCTTTACGTTTAGCGCTCGTTGGGGCTTTACAAGGGCCCGATGTATTTGAAATTATGTTTATGATTGGTAAAGCAGAAACCATGAAGCGTATAAAGAAAGCTATTGAAGTTTTGTAACAATATGTGCATTGATAGCTACTAACAATAAATGACATTTATCTTGGATACGCATGGGTGTATATCATGATAAATCACATAAATTTTGTATCTTAACATTTCTAACTTTTTTAATAAAATATCATGACTCAAATTTTTTTTCCTATCGTAATTTTCTTCGGATTAATTATCTTAATCTCGTCCTTTTTTACAGTGAAGCAACAAACCGCTGCTATTATTGAGCGTTTTGGAAAATTCCAAAGTATTCGTAAATCTGGACTTCAATTAAAAATTCCTTTAGTTGATAGAGTTTCTGGTCGATTAAGTTTAAAAATTCAACAATTAGACGTCATTATAGAAACCAAAACATTGGATGATGTGTTTGTAAAACTTAAAGTCTCTGTACAATATAAAGTACTCCCCGAAAAAGTGTATGACGCTTATTATAAGCTAGACTATCCGCATGAACAAATTACTAGTTATGTTTTTGATGTGGTACGGGCTGAAGTTCCTAAAATGAAATTAGATGACGTATTTGTAAAAAAAGATGACATCGCCATTGCTGTAAAAGCCGAGTTAAACGATGCCATGATGGAATATGGGTATGATATCATTAGAACTTTAGTAACAGATATTGACCCAGATGCTCAAGTAAAATTAGCAATGAACCGAATTAATGCTGCCGACCGTGAAAAAACAGCTGCACAATACGAAGGTGATGCCGCTAGGATTTTAATAGTTGAAAAAGCAAAAGCGGAAGCTGAAAGTAAGCGTTTACAAGGCCAGGGTATTGCAGATCAACGTAGAGAGATTGCACGTGGTTTGGAAGAATCTGTTGACGTACTGAATCGCGTTGGAATCAACTCCCAAGAAGCTTCTGCTTTAATTGTTGTTACGCAACATTATGACACCCTTCAAGCTATTGGTAGCGAAACAAATAGCAATCTTATTTTATTACCAAATTCTCCACAGGCAGGAAGTAACATGCTTAACGATATGGTTGCTAGTTTTACGGCAAGTAACCAAATTGGTGAAGCCATGAAAAATGCTAAAATCACGAAAAAGAAATAAGGAATAAAACGGTTTTGCAATCATAAAAACCTCTTAAAATATTTAGTTTTAAGGGGTTTTAATTTTTAAAATAATGTTTCCGTTAGATGTTAAATATAACTGAAAGTATGATATATGCTTCATTTTATAGTCATTTGAAGAAGGTTATTCGGTAACAACTTTAGCCTCTTCCACTAAAATTTCGTTAGTATCCTTTAAAGCTTTATTAATAAAATCGTTCACTTCCTCCGTTCGTTTTAAACCTTTTTTAAGCAATACCCCTAACGTAATCATCACAGCAATACGAGTTCCAACTTTCTTGGTAGCGGTATTAAAAAGTGGTTTTAAATCATCATAACTCACATTTTCTGCAAGCTCTTGAATTTCTGATTTTGATTTAATTTGTTTTGCCTCAGGTAAATTAGTGTACTTTTTTCCTAATTGCTGAATCACATCTATGGCTTTACGCTCATTTTGTTGTGGTTTAGCTTGTGTTTTATTAACACTTTCAGCGGGTTTTTGTTTTGCCCAAGTATCTCGTAATCCAACCGTTTTATTAAATACTAAATGATTCGACGTTGAATCATCATCTACATTAAAATATCCTAATCGTTGAAACTGAAACCGCTCCCCGGGTTTAGCATCTGCCAAGCTTGGTTCAATAAAAGCCTCCACAATTTTTAAAGAATCCGGATTAATAAAAGTCATAAAATCTGTATCCTGATGACTATCAGGAGTTTCATCTAAAAATAATCTATCGTATTCCCTGACTTCTGCTTTAACCGCATGATTTATAGATACCCAGTGCAAGGTTCCTTTTACTTTTTTTGAAGTGTCTTCAGAATACGTACAATGAATTTCAACAATATTTCCTTTCGTATCTTTTACTACACGTTCACCCTTTATGATATATGCGTTTTTAAGACGGACTTCTTTACCTAAACTCAATCGGAAATACTTGCTGTTTGCAACTTCTTTAAAGTCTTCTTTTTCAATATATAATTCCCGTGAAAATGGTACTTTTCTAAAACCTGCACTGTCATCTTCCTGATTATTTTCGGCCTCTAACCATTCAACTTTATTTTCGGGATAATTGGTAATAACAAGTTTCACCGGGTCTAAAACAGCCATAACCCTAGGGGCTGTTTTATTTAAATCTTCACGGATAAAAAATTCTAAAAGAGATACATCAATGATATTATCACGTTTAGCAACACCAACCGTTTCAATAAACTTTCTGATGGCAGCAGGCGTATACCCTCTTCGGCGCAAGCCAGAAATGGTTGGCATTCTTGGATCATCCCACCCTTTTACAATACCTTCTTCAACCAATTGCAGCAACTTTCGTTTACTCATAATGGTATAACTAAGGTTTAAACGCGCGAATTCCCGTTGCTTAGGAAGCGCAGGATACCTGTTTTTACCATAATTATATACTTGCTCCTTAAACCAATCATAAAGCTCTCTATGAGGCTTAAATTCCAAAGAACATAAAGAATGTGATATTTGTTCTATATAATCACTTTCTCCGTGAGTCCAATCATACATGGGGTAAATACACCAATCATTACCCGTTCTATGGTGATGCTTTTTAAGAATACGGTACATAATGGGATCTCGCATCAGCATATTGGGATGTTGCATATCAATCTTGGCACGTAAAATATGTTGGCCTTCATTAAATTCACCAAGTTTCATTCTATTGAATAAATCAAGGTTCTCTTCAACGCTTCTATTTCTAAAAGGACTATCAACACCAGGTTGGGTTGGTGTTCCTTTTTGTTCTGCCATGGCTTCTGAAGATTGGGAGTCCACATAAGCCTTGCCTTCTTTAATCATCTTAATGGCCCAATCATAAAGCGTTTGGAAATAATCCGAGGAATATAGTTCCTTATCCCAGCTATATCCTAACCAAATGATATCATTTTTTATAGCATCCACATATTCCTGTTCTTCTTTGGTGGGATTGGTATCATCAAAACGAAGGTTTACCGGGGCGTTATATTTTTCGCCCAAACCAAAACTAATCCCAATAGCCTTTGTATGACCAATATGCAAATATCCATTGGGTTCTGGGGGAAAACGAAAACGCAGGTTGTTTTCACTCATTCCATTAGCTAAATCTTCTTCAATAATTTGCTCTATAAAATTCAGAGGTTTTTTTTCTTCAGACATAAAAAATAGCTGTTCGTTATTTGTAATTAGAAACTGGTGTTTTATTCAAAAATATTGTGCAAAATTAGGTAATTTTGACGACTTAAAATACCATACTATGGGAATTATAAAAGTTGAAAATATTCGTGTATTTGCGCATCACGGGTGCTTAAAAGAAGAAACAAAAATAGGGAGCGATTATGGTGTTGATTTAGAAGTAGAGGCCAATTTGCAAACATCTGCCAAAACAGATAAACTTAGTGATACCGTCGATTATGTTTTTTTAAACAAAATTGTTAGAGAAGAAATGAGTCGACCCTCCTATTTACTTGAAACCGTTGGAAAACGTATTTTAGACCGTATTTTTAAAGAAGACAAACTTGTTACTAAAGCAACCGTTTGGGTAAGTAAATTAAATCCTCCCATTGGTGGTGATGTTGAAAAAGTAACGATTAAAATGACCGATGCTCGTAAAAAGTAATTTTAAGTACTGAAAAGTGTGATTTTTTATTAAATTTGCACAGCATTTAAGGCGTTGTGGCCGAGTGGCTAGGCAGAGGTCTGCAAAACCTTCTACAGCGGTTCGAATCCGCTCGACGCCTCTAAAACCTTCAAGTTATCTTGGGGGTTTTTTTTATTTCAAATTTATTTGTTCAAATTTTTCTTTTATCATTTTCTTTTCCTTTGGGAAAAAACCCTGAATTAATAGCAAAAAACCAAACCCAAAAATAACCAAAGCAATTATTTTTTTTGTTTTATAAATAAGTCTTGGTGTGAGCTTATTCTTTAATTTTTTTGAAATCACTATTTTAACAAGGTCCACTAAAAAATAAGTGATTAAGATGGTTGATATAAATAAAATAACCCCTTCTTTGGTTTCTGTTATTGAGTTGGCGATAACAATAAACCCGACCCAACCCACCAATACACCAATATTGATAAAGTTGAGTAAAAAGCCTTTTAAAAAAAGCTTGCCGTATTTTTTTTGAATATTTATTCTATGATATTCTTTTACAATATCCCTAAAAGATTTTGAGGTTTTTATAAAAGATATAAACCCATAAACCACTAATAACACGCCGCCAAAAACCAAAAAATTTGGGTCGTCTTTAATTTTATCCAAGAGTTTATTGGTACTGTAAAACGCTACTAAAATAAATAGAATATCAGCTAGCATGACGCCTAAATCAAAAATTAAGGCACTCTTAAATCCTTTAGTCACACTTGTTTCAAGAAGCACAAAAAAAACAGGACCAATTGTAAACGCTAGTAAAAGACCAAAAGGAATCCCTCTTAAAATATCTTCAAACATAAATTATTACAGATTTACACAAAGTAAAGAAATATTTTAAACAATCTGTATTGCTTTATATTGGATTTCATTTAAAACCAAAAAGAGGCTGTTTGAAAAAGTATATATTAACCGTCATTACGAGAAATTTTTATTTCGAAGCAATCTGTAAATCAACAACTTGCAATTTGTAGATTGCTTCTCCCGATAGCTATCGGGACTCGCGATGACGCCTTTTCAGACAGCCTCTTGGTATTTTTAATCTAAAATTTTTATTGCACACGAATTATTCTACCACCTAAAACGGTACTTTCATTAACAGTCTCAGGATTTCCGTAAATATATACATCACCACCTGCTCTTATTTTAACGTCAATCAATTTAGATGCTTTTACATGCGCTTCTCCTGCAGCATTTATAGACACTTCTGTGCTTTCAGAATCTGTGTTTTCTCCTTTATAAATTCCACCCGTTAACAAACTTACTTTTTGTTTTTTTGCTGTTCCGGCTGTTTCAATAATACCACCAGTTACCGCTTTAATATTTGCGTAGCTAACATCATAAATTACATTGATTTTTCCTCCTTCTTGTGCTCTTAAATCAATTTCAAATTGTTTTATTTTATCATTAGAGTAAATTTTCGCGCCTTCATTAACGTCAATAATATCTACAGACGTGTAATACAACATTACTTTTGTGCTACTGCCATCAAAAATTTCTTCTAAATTCATTTTGATTTTAAGCTTTCCACTTTTGTTGTTTACCAATACATCGGTGTTGTTTTTCCCTGAAATAACAACTTTATTTTCGTTAGATTTAACTAACTCAACTTCTATTAAATCATAAACCTTTAGTTCTGTAAATTCTCCAATTGTTTTTTCAATGGGTTTTTGTGAATAAGATACTAAAGAAATGAATAAAATAATTACGGATACAAATGATTTCATAATAATAGTTTTTAATTATAAGTAATAACTGAAATAGTTCTTAAATAGTATAGAGTGTTTTTATTTTATTTTGTTACATACTATTGGTGATTTTAGTGATTAATTTAAAATCTAAATGTTTTTTAACCAAATCGGTGTTTTTCACTCTTACAACAACTTCGTCTCCAAGTTGATACATTGTTTTTGAGTTTTTTCCAACCAAAGCATATTGTGTTTCATCAAATACATAATGATCATCTTTCATATCTCTTACACTTACCATGCCTTCACATTTATTTGATATGATTTCAATATAAATTCCCCAATCTGTAACTCCAGAAATAACACCAGCAAATTCTTCATCCTTATGGTCTTCCATATATCGAATCTGCATATATTTTATAGAATCCCTTTCTGCTTTTGTAGCCAGATTTTCCATATTACTTGAATGATTGCATTTATCTTCATAAATATCTTCATTGACTGATTTACCACCATCAAGATATAATTGAAGTAAGCGATGTGCCATCACATCCGGATAACGACGAATGGGCGATGTAAAATGACTATAATAATCAAATGCCAATCCATAATGACCAATATTATGTGTTGTGTATTCTGCTTTACTCATGGTCCGAATGGTTAAAGTATCAACAAGATTTTGTTCTTTTTTACCAACAACATCTTGTAATAATCCATTTAATGAAGCGGAAGTGGTTTTTCTATCCTTAAAATTCAATTTATAACCAAATTTAGATACAATACCTTGTAACGTTGCTAGTTTACCAACATCAGGCTCATCATGTACTCTATACACAAAGGTTTTTTTAGGGGATTGTTTCCCAATAAATTCTGCTACTTTTTTATTGGCAAGTAGCATAAATTCTTCAATTAATTTATTGGCATCTTCACTGGTTTTAAAATAGACACCAAGCGGATTTGCCTGCTCATCCAGGTTAAACTTTACTTCTACTTTATCAAATGAAATAGCTCCGTGACTCATGCGTTTTTTTCGCATCACTTTTGCCAATTCATTCATTTTTAATATGGCTTGAGCTATTTCTGGCGTTGTGTGGTATGCTTTTCCTGTAAGGGATACTTCTTGTGGAATAATAGAATTGATTGATGAGATTCCTGCTTTCGCAGGAATTGCATTGTTTTCAATAATTGCTTGAGCTTCTTCATATGCAAAACGCGCGTCACTATAAGTCACGGTTCTACCAAACCACTGATTTTTAATTTCAGATTTATCATTCATTTGAAAAACAGCTGAAAACGTATATTTCTCTTCCTTAGGACGCAGTGAGCATGCGTTATTTGATAGCACTTCAGGTAGCATAGGTACCACTCTATCAACTAAATATACAGATGTGGCACGTTCATAAGCTTCATCATCTAAAACAGTACCTTCTTGTAAATAATGGGATACATCGGCAATATGAATTCCTATTTCAAATAATCCGTTATCCAAAATTTCAAAAGAAAGGGCATCATCAAAATCTTTTGCATCTTTCGGATCAATGGTAAAAGTTAATACCTCACGCATATCTCGGCGTTTTGAAATTTCTTCCTTAGTTATAGACGTATCTAATTGATTTGCATACGCTTCAACTTCTTTTGGAAATTCATATGGTAAACCATATTCTGCCAGTATGGAATGAATTTCGGTATCATGTTCTCCTGGTCTACCTAATACTTGTAAAATTTCACCATTTGGTGAATCTGCATTTTCTGGCCAATCTTCTAAACCAACCAATACTTTATCACCATCTTTTGCATTATTGATTTTGCTTATAGGAACAAAAATATCTTTATACATTTTATTGCTATCTGCAATAACAAAAGCATATTTATCATGTAATTGAATAACACCAACATACTCTTTTTTGGCACGTTTAATAATTTGTGTTATTTCACCTTCCATTTTTCCTTGTTTACGACGCTTGTAAACATAAAATTCCACTTCATCACCGTTTAAGGATTTATTTATATTATTGGATGAAATAAACACATCTTCATCAAAATCATCGCTAATTATATAACCAGATCCTTTTGCTGAGATATCTAAAATCCCAGTATGATATTCTGCATTCATTATAGCTTTGAACTTACCACGCTCCACTTCTTCAATTTCCTTTTTACCTGTTAAATCGTGAAGTTTTTTTATAATTTGATTTCTGCTGCTGGCATCATTTACACCAAGTTTTGCTGCAATTTGTTTATAGTTATAGGATTGGTTTCTATCTTTTTTTAAAATACTTAGAATGGTATTTGTAAGGTTGGAAATACCTTTATTGGATTTCCCTTTTTTCTTTCTTGTCATTTATATTATAATCATTTATTCTACTTAATGTAACTGATTTTTATGCATTCGGACGAACGCTAGTTTTATCTGAAGTCTTTTTAAAAATTTGATGAATTATTATAAATCAATTCATTAAGATTATTACAAAGTTACTATTAATAAATCAAATCAATGTTTATTTAATATTAAACTGTAAATAGAGGTTATAAACAATTCATATTATAATCATAATTTCTTTTTAAAATTTAAAAAAATAATGATGGTTATTATAGTGTGTTAATAGTTGTAATAACTTTTTTAACTTTTATTTTGATACCAATTTATTTACGTTGTATTAATAGGATATGAACAAGTTATATGAATTTAAAACATTCATTTTTAACGACTTTATCATTTATATTAACTACTGTTAACAACTATAATTTTATCTATTTAGATGATAAGTATTTTTGTGATTATTGTTTGTATTTCTCTAAATTATTGTCATAACATTTATAAAAAAAGATACTTAAATATTAGGTGGTTAAAGTTTGATTTTTGATTGTAAAAAAAATTGAATTAATAGTTAATTAGTTATAAAAAACGTTAAGTAGTTATTAACAAGTAATGAATGTTTTAATACACAGTTATTATAGTATTATTATCACACTTAATTTTAGTACCTTTAAACCTTAAAAAATTTATAAAAATGACTATTTCAATTGGTAATGATCACGCAGGTGTTGATTATAAATCCGCTGTTTTAAAACATTTAGAATCAAAAGGTTATGTTGTAAAAAATCATGGAACCAATACTCTTGATAGTGTTGATTATCCTGATTTTGTGCATCCTGTTGCTAATGATGTAGAGCAAAATAAAGTAGATTTTGGTATTATTATTTGCGGAAGCGGTAATGGCGCTAACATGACCGCTAATAAGCATCAAGGGGTGCGTTCTGCTTTATGTTGGAATAAGGAAATTGTAACCTTGGCAAGACAGCATAATAACGCAAATATTTTGAGTATTCCAGCACGGTTTACGGCCTTACCGCAAGTTTTAGACATGGTTGATGCATTTTTAGAAACGCCTTTTGAAGGCGGTCGTCATCAAGCACGTATTAATAAAATACCAATGTCTTGTTAAATGAGTAATTCACATTCGCATAAGCATGATCACTCTCATACTAATTTAAAAGGACGGAATCTTTTCATTTCTATTTTTTTAAATATTATTATTACCGTTGCCCAGGTAATAGGTGGTTTGATTTCCGGGAGTTTATCATTATTAAGTGATGCCTTACATAATTTTACTGATGTATTATCTCTTATAGTAAGTTATGTAGCAACGGTTTTATCAAAAAAATCTGCTTCTTCACACAAAACATTTGGTTATAAACGTGCTGAAATTTTAGCGGCATTTGTAAACGCAGCCACCCTAATAATTATAGCTATTCTGTTAATTAAAGAGGCTGTTATTCGATTTAAGCACCCACAACAAATAGAGACCGGTATTGTTATTTGGCTGTCTTTATTAGCTATTATTGGCAATGGTTTAAGTGTTTTATTATTAAAAGCTGAAGCAAAAAAAAATATGAATATGCGCTCAGCATACTTGCATTTATTTACAGACATGTTAGCCAGTGTGGCGGTGTTATTTGGTGGGCTATTGATGAAGTTTTATGAATTTTATTGGGTTGATAGCGTTCTTACATTTGTTATTGCCATTTATTTAATATGGGTTGGTTTTGATCTTTTAAATGACTCTTTTAAAGTGCTTATGTTGTTTTCCCCAAAACACATACCGGTTCAAGATATTGTTGAAGAGGTACAAAAAATAGAAGATGTTAAAAATGTGCATCACGTGCATGTTTGGCAGTTAAATGAAGATGAAATACATTTTGAAGGCCATATTGATTTTAATAATGATATTACCTTGTCTCAGTTTGATGAGGTACTCATTAAAATAGAAGAGCTTTTATATCATAAATTTAAGATTAACCATGTTACCATTCAACCAGAATACGGTAAGTGCGGACATAAAGATGTGATTGTACAAGATTAATAAATTTCTATGAATACACGAATCCGTTATTAATGGGATTGAATATTATCTTTATTTAAAAATATTTTAAAAATCTGCCACAAATACAAGAATGTTTATTAATTATTTATTCGTGTATTTGTGGCTAAATGAAATCATTATTCAACAAATAACTTTTTTATATAAAACAATTAGAAGTACAAATTAAAAGATTGTCACAACTTTAAAAAAGTCTCGTAATATATGATACAAACCCAAGTAAAAACCTTTTCAGAATTAAGTCTTAAAGAATTATATAGAATCCTACAATTACGAAGTGAAGTATTTGTTGTTGAACAAGATTGTGTTTATCAGGATATTGACGGAAAAGATGAAAAATCACTGCATGTTTTAGGTATTAAAAATAATCAGATTATTGCTTACACGCGTATTTTTAAACCAGGTGATTATTTTAAAGAATCAAGTATTGGGAGAGTGGTTGTAGCTAAAAATGAGCGCCAATATAAGTATGGTTATGATATTATGAAAGCCTCAATTAATGCCATAAAGGATTATTACGGTGAAACAAAAATTAAAATTTCTGCGCAAATTTATTTAAAAAACTTCTATAATAATTTAGGCTTTCATGAAGTAGGAGAAGCATATCTGGAAGATGGCATTCCTCATATTGCCATGATTAAAGGTCTACCTTTTTAGAGTAAAATGTCCTTTTAAGGTTATTTAGAGAATTTAAATTTAATACATATAGACTCGTTACACCGCAAATGTTAGTAGTAGGTACAAAATCATCCAAAGGACCAACATCATAACCTAAATCAATTAATGCTTGTTCAAAATTATCATCCGGAACAAAGGTGTTTTGAGACAAACCATGAAGGCTAATTAATAGAAAACCAAGGATACTTACTACTTGTTTTATCAAACTAACATGTGTTAAATTAATATATGGAATACTACTAATTTAATTTTTTACATAGGTAATTAAAATCTCAACACGTCTGTCATCTTGCGGATCTCCACCTAAAGGGAATAGTCGTCTTAAACCCATATATTTCATTCGTTTTGGATTAACTCCTTTTTTAACAAAGTAATCATACACATATTTTGCCCTTGCTACGGACAAATTTCTTTTTTTTGTTTTCCTGTCAACGGCATCTCTGCTATATTGGGTGCAGCACACATGGCCCTGAATAGTAAAATAAATATCTTTCCGTTCTACTAAAGATTTTGCAATAGCTTCCAATACGGGTTTAGATTGAGGTATTACGGTGCTATAACCGGTTTTAAACAAGATGTTTTCAAATACTATTTTATCACCTATGTTAAGTTTGCCTTTAATAATTTCAGGAACGTTTTTCTTTGTTTCCTGTACAATTTCTTTTTCTATTATTGGTTGTGGTGGTTTTGGTTTTACAATAATTTCCACCTTTCGGTTTAAGCCCCTAATTTTTATAACATCTTTTTCATTGACTATTTTCAATAAAATTTCGCCTTTACCATCCACATTTGTTATTAAGGATTCACTTATTTCATTATTTGCAAAAATGGCTTTTATGGCGTTGGCGCGCTCTTGGGAGAGTATTAAATTATATTCAGAAGCACCAATATCATCACAAAAACCAAAAATGGAAATGGATTCGATATTTATATCAGATAATTGAGAAATGAATAATAACAGGCGGCTCTCTTCTATTTCAGGTACATCAAATTTATCCGTTTCAAAGTAAACCACATGGGTCAATTCATTTTGAGCAAATACAAAATTACAGACGAAAAATATAAATACGAATAGTTTATTCATTACAGAGGCATATAATAAAACATAAATATACTGATTTTAATTATTTCTAGGTCTTGCCGTTACCTTAAAAAATCTAAGTAAGCAGTTGGACTAGCCAGAATTTCGGTAGCTTTCTTTATTTCTGGATCGTGAATTTTATTGTAGTTGTAAAAGCCTTCTCTGTAAACATAGCGTTTTACAATTTCTTCTGTTAAGAGGTTTAAAATATACTCTTTATTGTCATCTAAAGCCTCAATTTTAGATTTACCTAAATTAGAAATTAGGATGTTATAATCATCTTTAATGTCATTATCTAGTTTTTCATCTTTAGCAACAGCCATGGCGTTTTTAAGGGCTTTTTCTGTATTGGTTTCAAACGAAAATTGTTTTGTTTTCATAAAGTTTTTAAAATTTATGAAATCAGAATCCTTTAATTTGAAATCATTGATGTTTTCAACCTTATTTTTATAATAGAAATCGGTGGCATAGTCAAAAATCAAATTATCATTTACAATAGCTGATGTAAGTGCGGTATTTTTTAATTCAGACATAACTTTATCGGGAAAAATACCACCACCATCAAATACCTTCCTGCCATTTTTGGTTTTGAATTCATTATAGTTTTCTTGCGTTACCCTTACCGCTTCTCCTTTGTCATTTCTATGCCAGTAATCAAGTGCTTGAATACATCTGCCGGAAGGGGTATAATATCTTGAAATGGTTATTTTTACCTGCGTTCCATAACTTAATAGTTTTGGGCGCTGTACCAAACCTTTTCCAAAACTTCTGGACCCCACAATGACTGCCCGATCTAAATCTTGTAAGGAGCCGGAAACAATTTCGCTTGCTGAAGCACTATTTCCATTAATCAATACCACTAATGGAATTTCAGTATCAATAGGATCTTTTTGTGTATAATAGCTGCGGTTATATTTTTTAACCTTTGATTTTGTGGTTACTACCAATTGCCCTTTAGGTACAAACATATTCACTATATCAATAGCTTCATTAACCAATCCGCCAGGGTTTGAGCGTAAATCCAAAATGAGTCGTTTAGCTCCTTGTGCTTTTAAATCCCTTATGGCATAACTGGTTTGTGAAGATGCTTTATTACTAAACTGACTTAACACAATATACCCGGTTTTATCATCAATCATAGAAAAATAGGGCACTGCATTTATTTCAACTTCGGCTCTATTAATGGTTGCTGTTTGGGCTTTTCCTTGTCGTTTAAAAGTGACTTCTACTGAGGTTCCTGGTGAACCTTTTAATAAATCACCCGCATCCTCTTTATAATTTTCCACTAAGGTGTTGCCAACTTTAATAATTTCATCACCGGCTTTTAACCCAGCTTTGTCAGCCGGATAATCCCTATAAGGCTCTATAATAACCAGTTTATCTTTAAGTGTTTTAACTTTGGCTCCAATACCAATATAATCTCCCGTATTATTAATTCGGGCCGCTTCTACATCTTGCTCGTTCATAAAGTTTGTATACGGGTCTAAATCCTTCAACATACTTTTTATGGCGGTATCCATTAGGTCACCCGGATTGGTGTCATCAACATAATTCATGTTGATTTCTTTATACAATGTGGTAAAGATTTCTATTTGTTTGGCGATTTCAAAAAAATCATTTTGAAAGGCTGTTCCCGTAAAAAAAACAATCAGAACCAGAACAGGGATGTATATTTTCTTTTTTAGAAGTTGCTTCATAATACTGTAAATTTATGTAGATGTTACTTTGTCTGAAAACTTTTCAAACAACTGTTTCATTTTTGATTCAACCATTTCCAGTGTTGGTTTTTCTTTGCCAATATACATAATCATAAACGCATATGGAGTTGAAATGTTGTTAAAATAAATGGCTTTATGAAGCCGGAATGCTTCTCTCAAGAGACGTTTGATGCGGTTTCTATCCACTGCTTTTTTAAAATTCCGCTTGCTTACAGAAACCCCTGTTTTAAATAAAACATCATCGTCAAAAGTTGTTGGAAGATATACTAAACGCAATGGAAAGGCACTGACTGATTGTCCTTTTTCGAACATCTGCTCAATAAGCGTCCTGCTTTTAAGTTTTTCTTTTTTATTATATGTAAATTTCAAACAGGTTGTATTAAAAACCAAAGGTACTAAATTATGAAAGCCGAATCGCGTCTTTTATGTAACTGTTTTATTGGATTCTTATCAGAAGGGGTTAATATAATTGTCTATACTACAGAAAAATTAAAGCTTAACAAACTTATAGATGAGTGTTGGCAGCACAATTAACAGTAATGGTAAAGCTATTATGAACCCACCAACAACCGCAATAGCCAAGGGTTGGTGCATTTGGGCACCTGTACCAATACCTAATGCCAGCGGCATTAAAGCAACAATAGCACTGATAGCGGTCATTAATTTTGGCCGTAATCTGGCTGATATTGAATAAATTATAGCCTCTTTTTTATGTATTTTATGAGTTTGTTCTATAAATAAATAAATAGTGAAAATGGAAGCTTCGCCAATAATACCTATAATCATGATGATGCCAGTATAACTCCCAACATTTAGAGGTGTGTTTGTGAAATATAATGCCAAAATACTGCCTGAAATCCCTAATAGGCTAACAAATATTACTAAAGCAGAAAGCAATACATTTCTAAACATAAATAAAACAATGGTAAACACTAACAATCCGCCAAGGATTAAAATCATTAACAATTCGCTAAATGATTTTTGCTGTTCAGCATAAGAACCACCATATTCTATTTGATAGGATGGCGGTAAACTTATTTGAGATAATTCTTTTTTTATATCCTTTATAACACTTCCTAAATCCCTATTGTTAAGACGCGCCGTTACAACACCCATGGTTTGTAGGTTTTCACGTTTTATTTCTGAAACACCTGATACCATAGTAAATGTCGCAAAATTTGAAAGCGGTAAATACGCGCCAGTACTGGTACTTATTTTAGCGTTTTTTAATTTTTCTATAGGGGTTTTATAATTTTCGGGTTGTAACACGCGTATGTCTGTTAACTGTTGTTTTTCAAGAATTGTTCCTGCAACGGTTCCTGCTAAATACGTTTGAACTTGATTTTGAAGGTCGATATCCGTTAAACCATATTGCTTTAAAATAGCTTCTTTTGGGTGAATATTAAACATGGGTCCTGCAATGATAATACCATCAAAAACATCAGCGGTTCCTTGTACCTGCTCTACTTTTTTTGCTATTTGTTGTGAGAGTTCTTTTAAAGTTTCATTGCTTGTACCAAAAATTTTAATTTCTATAGGCTGTACACTGCTCATTAAATCACCTAACATATCACCAATTACCTGACCAAAATCTACGGTTAAACTTGGGATGCTTGCTTCTACTCTGTGTCGGATAATATCTGTAACCTCGTTGGTGGTTTTGTTTCTTTTTTTATGTAATTCTATTAAGTAGTCACCTCTGTTCGGTTCCGTTATAAAAAACCCCATTTGGGTTCCTGTTCTTCTGGAATAGGCCTTAATTTCAGGTATTTTGTCTAAAATGTTATCAACATCAGTAAGCATGCGGTCTGTTTCTTCAAGAGAAGTTCCCGGGGGGCTGTTATAGTCTAAAATGATGGAACCTTCATCCATTTGTGGCAAGAATCCAGTTTCTAACTTTGGAAGAATATAGAAGATACTGGCTATAAAAACACCCATAAGCAAGTAACTATAAATTGGTTTTTCAATAAAAAAACGAACCCATTTTCGCTCATGTACGGTATGCTCTATGATTTCTTTTTTACTTGCATTGTTTTTTGAAAAAAGCAAATAAATTACCGGAAGGCCAATCCAGGTTACCAGAAATGAAACCGTAAGGGTAATAATCATGGTTTCGGTTAAAATTTTAAAATAGGCTCCCGCTACACCTGTCATTAATACAAAAGGAAGAAAAATAACAATAGTACTTAATGATGAACTTACCATGGCCGGGAACAGAAACTTAATGGCTTTACCTACTAACTCTTTTGGTGTTTGTTTTGGAAACTCTTCATGGGTTCTATGAATTTGCTCTACAATAATTACGGCATCATCTATTATTAAACCAATGGCTGCAGCAATGGCACCTATGGTCATAATATTCAAATCATAACCCAACACTTTCATGACCATAAACGTAAGCCCCAGCGTTATGGGTATAGTAACCAACAACACACTACTCGCTTTAAACGAGCGTAAAAAAAGCATGACTACTATGATTGCTAAAACAAGCCCAATCCAAAGCACGTCAATAATACTTTTTAAACTATCACCAACAAAAGACGCTTGATTGTAGTATAATTTAAGTTGCACCCCTTTGGGTAATAGTTTATTGAGTTCTGCAACTTTTTGAGTGACTTGGTCAGCAACATCTATTAAATTACTGTTGGGTTGTTTTAAAACCCCAATAAGCGGTACATTTTTACCATCGGCTTTAATCTTTATAAATTCTGTTCTTTCTGATATTTTTATGTTTGAAACATCCTTAACCGTAATTTTACGTTTGGCATTATCAAAAATCACTAGATTTTCCAATTCATTTTTGTTTTTAATATTGGCATCAGTAACGGTAAGATATAACCGTTTATAATCAACCACATAACCATTTGATTGAATAAACCCTGTTTGCTGTATGGCATTAATAACCTGTTGAGGAGAGAGTTTTAGCAGGCTTAATTTTTTTTGGTCCAAAAGTATTTGGTATTCTTTTGTTTTACCACCAAGAACTTCAATAGCAGCTACACCTTCTATTCTTGACAGATAAGGTTTTACAATATATTCACCAATCATTTTTAATTCTACCTGATTTTTGGTATCTGATTGTAATGAATACCCCATAACCCATAAAATAGATGGGTTCATTTTTTCAACAGTTATCTGTGTATTTGGTGGTAAGCTGTTTTTAATTTGAGCAATTCTGGATTCTATTTGTTGCTTATCAACATTAATATCAGATCCCCAATCCATAAAAGCAGAAATTTCACAACTTCCCATGCTGGTAATGCTACGAATGCGTTTTAAATTTTCAACTCTTTTGATGGCGTTTTCTAAAGGAATTGTCACCGTTACCATCATTTTATCAACAGGCTGTTGACCATTATCTGCAATGATTTTAACTTTAGGAAAGGTCACATCAGGAAAAAGTGAGGTGCTTAAATTTTTATATGAATAAGCGCCTCCAAATAAAATAAGTAATAAGATGACTGCAATTGGACTTTTATATTTTACAAATATTTTATCCATTGTTAATTGATTTTTACTTTAGTACTGTCTGGCAAACCGTAGCCACCTTTTTCAATTATTTTATCTGTCAATTTTAATATTGGCTTAACAATTTCAACCTCGTGGTCATTTTCAAGCCCCTTTACTATTGGCACAATTACAGCCAAAGAATCATTTGTAATGGTCATTATCCAAAATTCATCTTGAGTTTCATTGGTTAACACTGCATCTTTCGGAATTATCATGACATCACTTTTTGTTTTTACTGGAATTTTAATAAGCACATTCAAGTTTTCTGGTAACAGCTCATAGGTATTCAGCTTAAACAATATTTGCTGGGTTTGTGAAATGGGATCTACTATGGGCATGGTTTTGTAAAAAGAAGCCGATTTCATTTCTTGATTTGGTAATTCAATGATTATGTTATTTGATCCGTTTAATAATTTACTAAATTGAAAAGGGGCATTTACTTGAATGGCTAAATCTGAACTTTTTACAATGGTTGTTAAAGGGCTTCCTTCGGAAATAAAAACACCGGAATCGGTTACATCAAGTGTATTTATATACCCTGAAGCAGAAGCATAAATAGGGATAATGCCAAATTGATTTGAAGTTTCTATATTGCTGTTTTCCAAAGCCCTACTTTCTTTGGTTTGGATACTAAAAAGCCGGCTCCCTTTTTTAACTACATCTCCTAATTTTGCGTTTACATGACTTACATAACCAGAAATTGGAGCGGTCATAATGGTTTTGTTTAAATAGACCACCTGACCATTTATTTGCTCAGTTTCATGAAGTGTTCCTTTAACAGGATGAATAACTGTTACAATTGGTAGAGGTGCTGCCAAGGATTCAGTAGAGGTGTTTTTGTTTTTACAGGATTGTATAAAAACTAAAACAATAATCATGACGATATGGAATGTTTTATTCATTAGGATATAATTTTTTACTGATTCCAATAATTGTAGGAGTTGATTAATATTTCTTTAACTATCAAGGTATTAGTTTTTACTTGTTGTTTTATGGAAATGTCTTTGATTAAGATTTTTATCTCTAAAACAGAGACCAAACTTTGTTTTAATTCAATTTGGTATAATTCAAGAAGTTTTTGGTATTCGGTTAATTGATTGTCAATGAGTATTAGTTGACTGTCCAAATTGTTTATTTGGCTTAATATATTGTTTTTTCTAATAGTATTTTGGTTTTCAAAGTATTGTTTATCCGTTGCAACGTTTGATAAAAACAACTGTGACTGAGCATTTTTGTATTGTTTTTGATGGCCATCAAACAAATTCCAATTCAATGAGATTCCAGCACTAAACCCTAAACGATTTGGTTTTGGTAAATAGGTCGCATTTAATCCGGCATCCCCAAAAGCACTGATTTTTGGCAAGTATTGAAGTTCAAATATTTTTTGTTCCGCTTGTATAGATAAGCTGTCCAATTGGAACTGATTAACAAATAAACCAGATTTTTTAAGAGGCGCCGTTAATTGTAAATGAATATCTTCAAGCTTTGGTAAATTGGTGGCTTCAATGCCAGAAAGTAAATTTAGGCCACTAAAATTATTGAGATATTCACCGTTTAATCTTTCATATTCAATTTGGTTGTTTTGCAATTCAATTTCCAATAATTTTAAATCAATCAATTTATAAATACCGGCATTTACCAATGGTTTCATCTGGTTAATTTGATCTTCAATGATTTGAATTATCTTTTGGGTGTTGGTTTTTAATTTTTCTGATTGTGTGCAAAGTATATATTGGTGGGTAACTATTTGTGCTATTTCAGCTTTTGTAAGTTGTACATCGTTCTCGTTTTTTGCCTTTGTAATAGTTGCCTTGTTTTTTTGTGTGTTATAATATTTATTGGTAAATAGAGGCTGGTTTACCGACATAAGTGCTTGAAATTGTCCGCCATTGGTCGCCCCTAAATCATAACCAACATAATCAGTACTTCCAGAAGAAACCAATTGTAATTTAGTGTTGTTATTGTCTTTTGATAAAATAGGCGAGAGCAGCACATTGCTGTTTAAACTGATTTTTGGCGATTTATAAATGGCATTAAATTGCTTTAAATCTAAATCAATAATTTTATTGTTATTGGATTGTTTTTTAAGTAATGGACTTGTTTCTAGAGCTTTGTCCAAATAGTATTGCAAGCTATTTTGTGAATAAACATGCTCAAAAAAACTTATTATCACAATAAGTACTATAATTAATGGTCTTTTCATTTATAAGTAATTGGCATAAAAGAGGCTGTCTAAAAAGTCGTCATCGCGAATGAAATGAAGCAATCTGAAAATTGCAAGTTGTTGGTTTACAGATTACTTCGAAATAAAAATTTCTCGTAATGACGGTTAATATATACTTTTTAGACAGCCCTTGGACTTAATTATTCTAAACTTTATTAATCTTTATCTTCTTCATCATTTTTTTTCATTTCTTTTTTCAGCACTTTTCCATCTGGTGAAATGGCAACTTCCATATCCATTTCATCTTTTTCTAAAGCAAACTCGTACACCGTGCCTTCAGGTGTTTCAGAAACTTCAGCTTCCTCTATGTCATATCTGGCAAACTCGGTATCCAAGGTTTTTTTAACGGCAGCAGGAATTGCAGATTTCTCAATTTCATGTTCCGTTTCTTTCCAGATTCCTTCATTACTATAGTTTGCAGAATATGCTTCCCCATTCATTTTAAATTCTGCCTCCCATTCTGTTTCATTTTCTTTATCCCATTTAACTTTTTTTGCTGTTGGGAATTTTTTAGAGAAACTTGATGTTATTTTTGTAGGTACTGCTGTATTTTGGGCACATGCTTGTGTTAATACCATAACGGTTCCAAGCATTAAAATCACTGTTTTTTTCATTGTATTGTTTTTTTATTATTAATTACAGGGCTAAGGTGCAAAACAATTTAGAAGAAATCTTGAATTGTTAAAAGCGTACTGAAAAAATATGTGTTTTATCTGAAAATTGATATAAAACGCCCCATTTGTTTAGAGCTGCTATTTTTTTAACAATGGCCAATCCTAAACCATTTCCTTGAGTGGAGTCATTTGCTTTTGAAAAACGGTTAAATAGTTTGTCAGTCAATAATTCTTCGTTTTTACCTGTATTCATTACCTCAAGAAAACCATCAGAAACAGATATGGTTATAACCCCATTTTTAACATTATGTTTAATGGCATTAAGCATTAAATTGCTAATTAAAATTTCAGTTAAGCCTATGTTGGCATTGACAAAACAATCAGATAGAAAATTGGTTTTAACTGTTACTTTTTTTTGCTTTGCTTGTTCTGTAAAAAATTCCAGTTGCTTTTCAATGGATTCCTTTATTGAAAATGTTTGGGTTTTATGGAATTGGTTTTTATCAATTTTAGACAGTAATAATAAATTTCTGTTTAACCTATTCAGTTTAGAAACACTTTCATTAAGCGAAATAAGTATTTCTGATTGTCCTTGTGTTATGTCCTCACGCTGTATGAGCATATCTATTTTGGCCTGAAAAACAGCAATAGGCGTTTGTAGTTCATGCGCCGCATTTTCAACAAATTCCCGTTGATTTTCATAAATAACAAGGTTTTTCTGGATAAGACTTTCGATGCTTTTATTTAGTCGATTAAATTCTTCAATATTGGTTTTGGAAAGTTGAGGTAGTTTGTTTTTATCAATTTCAAAACTTTCAATTTGATGTAACGTTTCATAAAACGGTTGCCATAGACTCATTGATAATTTTTGGGTAATAATATAGAGACCAACTAATACTAATAGTATGATTACAAAAAAAAGCAAAACGATATTCGTTATTAAATCTTCTGATTCAACCAAACTAATAGTAGCAGAAAACAGATAGGGTTTGCCGGCAATTGTAATAGGGGCATTCAATGCTCTATAAGGCTCATCTTCTTGTTCTAAATGATTAAAAATGGACGTATAATATAAGGAATCTGTATGTAATCCATTTGGTTTTTTTATTTGAATACGTGCATTAAAACGATTCCAAACAGGTATATCCCTTTCCGTTAATGTTGGAGCAGAATTCTGTAAGAATTCGGTTTTGTAAAGCACCAAAGTTTCATCGGTATTTTTGATATAAATTTTTTGGGAAATGACATAAAACAAGGGCGCAACAACCAGGAATATGGCTATTAAAAAAATGAGATACACACGTCGTGTTTTATATAACAGCTTTTTATTCATGTCCCCATTTATATCCTATTCCGTAAACGGTTTTTATATAATTACTCCCTTTCGCGGTTATTAATTTCTTTTTCAAATTTTTAATATGAGCATATACAAAATCATGATTATCAAGCATATCCGCCATGTCCCCAGAAAGATGTTCTGCAATGGCGGCTTTTGAAAGCACTCTTTTTTTATTTCCTATAAGAAACAACAATAAGTCCATTTCTTTCTTTGTTAGGTCAATAGTTTTATCATGTACGTTCACCATTTTAGAAAGCAGGTCTACAGTTATTTCATTATATATAATTTTCGTATCACCATTAAACTGTTTCCGCCTAATTAAAGCTTGGATTCTTACTAATAATTCTGATAAATGAAAAGGCTTTGTCAGGTAATCATCTGCCCCTAAATGAAAGCCTTCAATGCGGGATTCTAAGGTTTCTTTTGCTGAAATAATAATAATACCTTCTGTTTTATTTTGTTTTTTTAGTTCAGTCAAAATATCAAAACCGTCACCATCAGGAAGCGTTAAATCAAGTAAAACACAATCATAATCATAACTTGATATTTTATTAATAGCTGATGCATAGTTGCTGACCCACTCGCAAACAAAATCATGTCCATTCAGATAGTCTTGAATGCTTTTTGCTAATTCTATTTCATCTTCTATAAGTAAGAGTTTCATTTTATAAAAATACTTATGAATTTTGAATAAATATGGAACGTCCTAATTATTTGTGAGATGTATATATGGGGAAGTAAGAACAAACAACGAAGCATTCCTAATGATATTTTTAATTTTCTTATTCTTAAAAGGACATGGATAATCCTAAACCGTATTCTTTTCCATTATAAAATGGTATCACAATTCCATTCATTGTTTCTTTTCCTTTAAAGATTTTTTTCTTAATAAAAGGATGTATCCAATATGCTATTTTCGTGCTTAAAATTCCTATTCCTGCACCAGCAACAACATCTGTAAACCAATGTTTGTCGTTATACATTCTAAAGAAACCTGTTCCAGTTGCTACTACATATCCTGATATGCCGTACCATATAGAAACATCTTTGTATTCCTGATATATAAATTCGGCACCCATAAAAGCGGTTGCAGTATGACCTGATGGAAATGACGTTTTCCCTGAACCATCTGGTCTTTGAACTTTAGTTAGTTTTTTCATTCCATATACTGTTGTACCCATAATTAAATAAGCAGTTCCTAAAATAATAGTTCTATCTTTAAAATTGTTTTTCCCTTTGATTCCCAAGGCATTTAATCCGTATACCGATAAGAATGGAACATATTGTGAAATGTCATCAATTGAAAATTTATCATCTATATTCTCTCTTATTTCTTCTTTAATATTAGCATTAAAAAGTTTTAAACCATCATTTTCAATACCTATAATCCCATACCCAATCAAAGCGGTTGGAATAATTAATGATTGGTATTTAAATGGCATATTTTTTATTGGTTGCAAGGAATCCGTTTTGGTGTTTTGACAAAATAAATTTGAAGATATTATAGCAAAAAGAACTATAAATTTTGTGTTTTTCATATTGCTTAGATTCATTAAACTATTTATTAGATTGGAAGTTTAAAAAAATTGATTCAAATTGATTTCATCCATGGCAGCAAATAATTTTACTTAACTTAACGTTTTTGGTAAAATAACCTTGTATGCCTTCTGTTGGTCCTGGTTAATCTTTAGTATGAAACTTTCATTTCGCAAAAATACAGGTCAATTTTGAATAAATTTTGAATATGCAGGAGTCTTAATAAATTCTTTTGCTAATTAAGAATTAGCCAATGACTTTCCTTTATTTTAAACACTTTGGCCAAATGTTAGTAAATTGTTATCGGGATCAAGCAGAGCAAATTCTTTTTGCCCCCAAGGTTTTATTTGCAAATGTCCCGCAGGGTGGATACTTAAATTCTTTTTCAAGAATGATTGATAAAGGGTATCAATGTCATCAGTTCTCACATAAACTTGTCCATAATTCTCTTTGGGATTAAGTGCTTTAAATTCAAAAAAATGGATTTGTACGTGGTCTTTTTGAACCATTAAATAGCCCTCATAATCTGCATTTCCAAATTCTTCAAAGCCCAACTTGTTTATGTAGTAGTCTCTGGTAATAGTTTTGTTGCGCATTGGCAGTTTTGGATTGATGTCTGTAAGCATATTTGTAATAATAAATAACGTGTTCCTTTTGGATGTTGATTTTTGTGCAGTCTGTTAATACTTTTCCGGGATGAAAGTTTGATAATCTAAGGGTGGTCTAACATAACCCTTGTCCATAGGTAAATCTGGAAGGGTTATAGGTTTTAAATCCATCTCTTGGTACGGTATTTTGTTTAATATATGACTAATGCAATTTAATCTGGCCTTTTTCTTATGATCGGCATTTACAACATACCAAGGCACTTGTTTGGTATCAGTATGAGCAAACATGTTGTCTTTTGCTTTAGAGTATTCTAACCATTTTGAACGGGATACTAAATCCATGTCACTAAATTTCCAACGTTTCACCGGGTTTTTAATCCGATTTTTAAAACGTTTTTCCTGCTCTTCATCACTCACTGAAAACCAGTATTTTAATAGGATTATCCCTGATCTAACCAGCATTCTTTCAAACTCAGGGCAAGACCGTAAAAATTCATGATATTCCTGTTCGGTACAAAATTCCATGACTTTTTCTACACCAGCTCTATTGTACCAACTTCTATCAAACAGAACAATTTCACCGGCAGCGGGTAAAAAATGCACATATCTTTGAAAATACCACTGTGATTTTTCTTTTTCTGTGGGCATGCCTAAAGCGACTACTTTACATACACGCGGATTTAAAGGTTCTGTAAATCGTTTAATGGTGCCACCTTTACCCGAGGCATCCCTGCCCTCAAAAATAATGACTATTTTTAATTGTTGTTTTTTAACCCATTCTTGAAGATGAACCAATTCAATATGCAGTTTAGCAAGTTCATCCTCGTAATTTAATTGGTTACCAGTGTTTTTATCTGCCATTCTCAAATTTAATAATAAAACAAATACAATCAAGTACTGGTTTACTTAAAGTTTTTAATATTTGATCTTTGCATTGGTGTTATTCAATTTCTATGTTGTCAATGTCTTTCATGAGTCTGTCCGTTTCATATAAGGCAACAATGACTTTTTGATAATGCAAAATATCATCAAATTCCAAAGTGCGTTTTTTTCTGTCTTTTAGCCATTTTTGAGCAGGTTGATAACCGCCAATGTAAAACGCCCAAGCTATTAAAGGAACATTATCAAAATACTGTGTGTCGTTGATGTAAACTTTACCCGTCACTAATTCGTTATGGCTTTCTGTAGTGAAGCTATGTGTTTCCTTTGGGTTAGAGGTTGCTTTGTGGTTAGCACACCTTGTAATGACAAATCGTGGTTTTACCACCACATTATCTCCATCTTTTGGATACGTGGTTATGTAATCTTCAACTTTTGGTGATTCCAGTAAATGCATTTGCCGTATTTCTGCACCTAATTTTACCAATTGCCAAAAGGTGCTTTTGTCTTTAGGATATGGCACTCTAGGGAAATCTATTTTTAAAAACTCTTTGTATTTTTCTCTGTAGGTTGGTGAGTGTAACACGGCATAGATGTAATCTAAAATATCTATTGGTGCAAATTCGCCTCCTTTTGAGTCTTGATTCTTCACGGTATTAAATTCCCCTCCTTTGGAGGGGTGTCCGAAGGACGGGGTGGATTTTCCTCCTTTGGAGGAGTGGTCAAAGTCCATGGTGGATTTTCCTCCATAAGTGCTCATAATAAACTGTTCAAGTTCTTGCATAACCACGCCTAAATTTTTCTTAATATCACCATCTGAAATGCGATATACTTTTAAGCCTAAACTTTCAAGAAAAGCTTGTCTTTTTGCATCATATTCCTGTTTGTTGTCGTGGCTATTGCCATCAATTTCAACAATTAAACCGAGTGTTTTAACATAAAAATCCACTATGTAATTTCCAATAATCCGCTGTCTGTCAAAATCTATTTTATGAAATTTTCCTTTGTGAACTTGTTGCCAAAACAAAACTTCTGATAATATTCCTTCCTTACGTTTGTCTTTAGCCAGCTGGTTTAACTTAGGGTTATGTGGAAGGTTTTCTACAAAGTTTCTGTAAATGGGTTGGTTGTTAATGTGGGAAAGAACCACCCCGCCCGTTGGGCACCCCTCCAAAGGAGGGGAATTTAGCTCCCTTTCTGAAATAGGGCGGTTTTCTACTTTTTCATTTGTAAAGGCTAAACCTAGCTTTTTAGCTATTTCATTGACTATGTCTTGGTTTAAATTTGGGGTTCTTTCTGTGGTTTGGTTTATGGTTTGTTGTGCGTTAGTTTCTGGATAAAGGTAGAGGGGAAAAGCATTTCCAGTGCCAAATAATTTTGCGCTAGCTGTAATATTTCCTTCAAATATTTTATTAGTGATAAAATTATGCCTATATTCTTGAGTAGTCTGTCTTGGCACAATTAATCCTAAATTATCTTTTAAAAAATGTTTCATCACATTGTATCTACCATTACATACAAAACCATTTTGTTTTCCAGAATAAAAGGTTTTACGAGTATCGAAAGGGCGATAATAAATTTCTTGCCAAACATCTGGATTATTAATATTCCTTAAATCCGCAAGAAGGTTTAAAGGATAATTTATTGGGTTATCCT
>CAXBJF010000038.1:0-36835 GCA_963976005.1 uncultured Flavobacteriales bacterium
CTTTGGTTTTAAAGACTTTTCCTTTTCTTTTTATGTGAAGCTTGCGGATTTAAGGTATTATATTAAAAAACACTATTAAACGGGCAATCTTGAAAATGAGCAATATTTACACATAACACACTGATTACCAGAACGTTTTTACAGAATCAAAAACCCTACCTCCCCGATTTTAAAACAATTCGGTCTGTATGCATGGGGCTTTATTTCGCTTTTTCTGTTTGGTATAAGTTCTTCTGCTGTTTTGCACCATCCAGAAAATATCAAGATGGCTGATCAAATGGATCCTGATAAGGGCTGCCATGGTTGAAAATGCCTTTTTACTCTTAGATTTCACTCTTAGAACCTGCAATAGCAATTGTGCTATCAATGTACACCATATCTGGGTTTTGATGCCGTTCTCGGTCTCTGAATAAAAGTAGTGCAGCTGAAAGTTTTGTTTGAGTTTCTTGAAGAGCAATTCGATGTTCCAACGCAATTTGTATAAAAAAGCCACTTCTTCCCGGCTTATTTCAAAGTTATTGGTAATAAATTCGTACATCCGCCCTTTCTCGTCCCTGTAAGTTACTTTTCGCAGGCACAAGGTTTTTTCCCGTTCAGCTTCCTTATAGGCAAGGTGAATGTGGTCTTCTGTCAAGACCCCGGGCCTGCCGTCCTGCAAATCTCCGCTGAAAAGGACTTCCTGTACTTGATACAAAGCATTTTTTTTCAGACGGCATACAAAGTTTATTTGTTGTTCGGTCCATTTGGCAAATTGCAGGTAATGGTTGTAAGCCCTGTCAAAGACAATCATACTGTGGGCCGCCAACTGGAGGTATTGCAGGAAATTCTTGTCGTGCAGTTTGGCCTCGCTGATTTTTACAAACTCGGGCGTATCGCTGTGGGCATCGATCATCATGTGCACTTTGAGCCCGCCTTTCTTCTTGCCTTCATTTTTTGGGTTCCGCCCAACGCCTTTCATAATGTCGGAAAACAGCCTGATAGTACTGGAATCGAAGATGAAAAGTTTGGAGAAAGAAACCCTGTCAATTCGGCTGACCGACAAAAGCGGTTTGAAATGTTCCAACAGCATAAAATAAGCGTCTTTGAAAAACTCATTGTCCCTGCCCCGAAGACCATCACCAGCTGTACTCTTGGCTGGAGACTTTTCCAACCCCAAATGATTCAGTTTGCCTGCCAAACCCTGCATCCCATCGCATATTTCGCCCATAGAATCGCAACGGCTAAAAATACCGAACAACATGGTTGCCAGCTGCGTCCATGAACCAAAGGTCTTGTAATAACGGTCGGATTGGTGTTTGTGGACAAGCATATCAAATTTATTTCTCGGAATAAAATCCAATATTTGTTTGAAAATTGGCTGACCGACTAAATTCTTTTCTATATTTTTATTGCCCATATTTTTTGTCTTAGTAAACTAAAAATATGAAAAAGGAGCTAATCCAATTCTGGATAGCTCCTTAATATTTTTTTTGTCGGTTAGTAGTGATTTAAAAACTTAATTTAAGAATTTGTTAACAGTCTCAGGAGGGAGTAAATCGTATTTTTAAACTTTATTAATTAATCTTTAATTTTGACAATAATATGAAAAAACTAGTCTTATCAATTTTGGTACTAGCGATCTCTTTAACAGGATATGCGCAAATTGAAACGCCACAGCCAAGCCCTTCAAGTAAGTTGGAACAGAAAGTTGGATTAACGGATGTAACTTTAGAATATTCAAGACCATCAATGCGTGGAAGAACCATTTTTGGAGATTTGGTTCCTTACGGAAAATTATGGAGAACAGGTGCTAATGCAAATACAAAAATTACTTTTAGTGATGATGTCACCATTGGTGAAAATACCTTAAAAGCAGGATCTTATGCTATTTATACCATTCCAAATGCAGAATCATGGGATGTTATTTTTTATTCTGATACTGATAATTGGGGAACGCCTCAAAATTGGGATGACAATAAAGTAGCAGCTAAGATAAATGCACCAGTATTTGTGTTACCAATGAATATTGAAACCTTTACAATGGGCTTGGATAATTTGTCGAGTGGGTCAGCTACTTTAGGTATGTTTTGGGAAAATGCCTATGTTGGTGTCCCTATTAATGTTCCAACAGATGCTAAGGTAACATCTGCCATCACAAAAGTGATGAACGGACCATCTGCAAATGATTATTTTGCTGCTGCCGTTTATTATTCACAAGAAGGTAAAGATATTGCTCAAGCTCAAAAATGGATGGACAAAGCCATGTCTATGACAGAAAAACCTGCATTTTGGCAATTAAGACAACAGTCTTTAATTTATGCCAAAGCCGGTAATAAAAAAGCAGCAATTGAAACCGCTAAAAAATCATTAGCTGGGGCAGAAGCTGCTGGTAATCAAGATTATGTTAAAATGAACAATGACTCACTAAAAGAATGGGGAGCCATGTAAGTTTACAATTTTATATTTAAATTAAAGAGGCTGTCTAAAAAGTATATATTAACCGTCATTACGAGAAATTTTTATTTCGAAGTAATCTGTAAATCAACAACTTGCAATTTACAGATTGCTTCATTCCATTCGCAATGACGACTTTTTGGACAGCCTCTTTTTTTAGTCCTCATCTTCTAGAATAAATATATCTTCCACTGAAATTTTAAATAATTTAGCGACTTTGAGAGATAGAACTGTTGACGGAACATACTTATTTTTTTACATGGCATTTATGGTTTGTCTGCTGACACCATTCTTTTTATTCGATTAGTAATCTAAATGGATTTCTTTTCTAACGGAATCTAATACGGAAATAAGTTGTTTGCTAAACTCAAATGACATGATTGGGCTTTTGGTTTTTCCATTCCTTAAGAGTTCATTAAAATGCAGAACTTCATAATTATATCCGATGCTTTTGTAGTTGAAATCTAAAACCTCCTCAATTCCATCAACAATAATCGAAACTGTAGTAGGTCTATGAAATTGGCTGTTAATTTTAATAATTCCTTTTTCACAGTAGAAAACGGCTTCAGTTGGCAGTTCTTCAATAAGTGAACTTTTTAAATACGCTTTTACATCATGATCATAAGTAAACAACATGGTACACGATGAATCTGTGTCATTTTCAAAAAAAGTTGCAGAAGCTTCCAATTTATTTGGTGGGCCAAGGGTTGATAATGCTGCAAAAATAGGGTAGATGCCAATGTCTAAAAGACTACCACCACCCAACGATTTATTAAAAACTCTGGAATCAGTATTATATGCCCGTTCAAACCCAAAATCACATGTTATTTTTTGTATGTCTCCATAGGTTTTGTTCTTTAGCTTTTTAAGTACAAATTGATAATGAGGAAGAAAATAGGTCCAAAGTGCTTCCATGAGAAGCACATTTTTTTCTTGTGCTTTAGCAATCATAATATTTACATCGTCGGCATTCATGGCAAATGGTTTTTCGCCTAAAACGGCTTTCCCATTTTCTAAACACATAAGCGTATTTTCTTTGTGTAAAGCATGTGGTGTTGCAATATAAACAGCATCAATATTTGGGTCATTTGCCAGAGCTTCATAGTTGTTATAAGCAATTGTGGCGCCATATTTTTGGGCAAAGGCATCAGCCTTTTCTTGAGATCTTGAGGCTACAGCATAAAGTTCAGCATCAGTAATAGACACCAAGTCTGTGGCAAATTTATGAGCGATGGTTCCTAAACCAATAATGCCCCAACGGATAGTTTTAGGTTGTGATTTGTTTGTCATTTTGATTAATTAGTTGAATTAAACAGGCTATTGTGATAACAATAAAACAGCCAACAAAATTTAGCCATAAAAAAGGTAAATTAATAATGTCATATTGATTTAAGAAAAATAATCCAATAACAATGCCTTGTGTTATTAAAGCACTGAAAAAAACGGCATGTCCTTTTACAAATTTGAAGAAAAAAGCCAGAAGAAATATTCCCAATACATTGCCATAAAAAACAGACCCAATAATATTTACCAATTGGATTAAATTTTCAAAAAGATTAGCAACGCTGGCAACCCCAATGGCTATAATACCCCACATAAAAGTGAACCATTTTGAGGCTTTAACCATTTGTGCTTCTGTTTTCTCACCGGTATTCCGCTTGTATAAATCCATAGTTGTAGTGGAACCTAAAGCATTTAATTCACTGGAAGTACTTGACATGGCAGCACTTAAAATAACTGCTAACAATAATCCTATGAGACCGCGTGGTAAATTGTTCAGAATAAAATGTATAAACACATAATCTTTATCATTACTTTCAACCTTAATATTTTCTTTATTTGCTGCTTTTTCAATCAATAATTTAGCTTGGTTTCTAATATCATGATCGGCTTTATTTGCTTTTGAAATACCTTGTGAAATTTCAATGGATTTCCCCGATTTTATAAAATCATTAATAATCAATTTTTTGCCATCAAAAATTTCTTTTTGTTTGTTTTGAAGCGTTATATATTCCTTAGAATAATCAGAATTTAAGACGAGCTCAGTAGCTGTTGGATTAAAATTTATAGGTGCTTCATTAAACTGGTAAAAGACAAAGACCATCACCCCAACAAGTAATATAAAGAATTGCATGGGCACTTTAAGTAAACCGTTGAAAAGTAATCCTAATTGCATTTCTTTAACAGATTTTCCTGATAAGTAACGTTGCACCTGACTTTGATCAGTACCAAAATATGAAAGCATTAAAAAAGTACCGCCAATAATACCGCTCCAAAAAGTATAACGATTATCTAAAGAAAATGAAAAATCCAGAATTTTCATTTTACCACTGGCACCTGCAATATCAAGTGCTTTTGTAAAAGTAATATCTTCCGGAAGTTTATGGACAATTAAAAAAAAGGCAACAAACATACCTATAAAAATAACAATCATTTGATGTTTCTGTGTTACACTAACGGCTTTGGTACCTCCCGAAACCGTATAAATAATGACTAACAGACCTATGATAATATTAAGTGATAATAAATCCCAACCTAATACTACCGATAAGATAATAGCCGGAGCAAAAATGGTTATACCGGCAGCTAAACCACGTTGTATTAAAAATAAAATAGCCGCTAATGACCTTGTTTTTAAATCAAATCTGTTTTCCAAAAATTCATAGGCTGTATAAACTTTAAGCCTGTGGTATAAAGGAATAAAAACCATACAGATCACAATCATAGCTATGGGTAAGCCAAAGTAAAATTGAACGAAGCCCATACCGTCATTAAATGCTTGTCCGGGTGTAGATAGAAATGTAATAGCGCTTGCTTGAGTTGCCATGACAGATAACCCAATAGTCCACCATTTGGATGTGTTACCGCCTTTTAAATAATCCTGCACGTTTTTACTGCCACGGGTTTTCCAAGTGCCATAAATAACAATAAATAATAATGTTACTGCCAAAACTACCCAGTCTATCCAACTTAATGCTTGCATAGACTAGAAGGATTTCATGATTAGGTAAAACACTATGATATAAATAGCATTGGCAATCAAAACAATGGTGTAAAGTTTAAGCCAAGGTGATTTAGGTTGTTTCTCTTGATTCATATTTAGTCGTTTAGTTTTGCTTCAAGTTTTATATCCCCTTTTCCAATAGATAACATATTGGTGAATAATCGATAAGCACCTGCAACTCCAGCTGGGAATTCCCTAAAAAAACTAAGACCCGTATAGATAAAATAGCCTTTACCATATTTGGCCACTAATAAACTGCCTTCTTTTGGAGTTTCATCTTTATCATTCATGGATAGAATTGGAGTGAAGTCAGCTGACCATTCATTTGGAAAATATAGTCCGCGTTCCTGTGTCCAGCCTTCAAAATCTTTTTCAGTGATTTTATTTGGATAGTTAAGCACAGGATGTTCCGGATTTAAAAAACGTACTTCGGCATTTTCATCGGTAACTCTATCTCTTGACAGTTTTAAATTATAAGGAGCTAATTCATCTACCTGTAATTCAGAATTTGTGTTGTATTGAACAATCATATTGCCGCCCTTTTTAACAAAATCAAATAATATGGGTTGTTTATATTTTAAATCATCTATGATATTATAGGCTCTTATCCCAACAACAACGGCATCAAATTTGTTTAAAATTTCTTCATTAATATCTTTGGGAGCAATGGAGGTTACATGATAACCAATATGACTTAAACTTTCTGGCACCACATCACCTGCACCTTCAATGTACGCTATATTTTGTCCTCTTTTCTGAATATTTAATTTGACAACTCTACTTTCACTTGGTAATAATACCGTTTGAAAAGGAATGTGGTCATAATCTATTTCTATAAGTTCTTTTGTGTAAATACTATCTGCAACATGAACCATTGGAGTTATCAAACCTTCACTTTGATCTATTGGTGGAATTATTGTAAAAACAATGGTTTGTTCTTCATCTTTATGAGCAATTGAAATAATTTGTTTATCTGGATATACATTCCAGTCTCTAGGATGTGCCATAGAAACAAAACCTTCTACCTGATCTCTTCCTGCTTTTATAATTACCGGAATTTCCTTCCCCTTATCAGTATTAAAAATGATGACTTTTTCAGGTATTTTAGCCGATACTTCTGGAACAATGACAAAAGGTTTATATACTTCACCTTTAACGGGGTCGTTTGTTTTGTAAACAATAGGTCTGGTGAATTCAATGGGTGTGTTTTCAATGTTTAATTGAAATTGTGCTTTATAGGTTATTGGGGTTTCAGGTAAGCCAATTAAATTTTTATCAGTAACCTTATACATTCCTAGAGTTCCTTTTTTAGTGAGCCAATATGGTGTTGTTGGTTCTTGGTTTTTAGAAATGATTATAGTTTCATTAAAGGTTTGATTTTTGTTATTTGACAATGGAATTGGTTTATAGTCTTCTGATTTAGTTCCATCTGTTAATTTCAATCCGGTAAATATAATATTCACATGACTTCTGTTAATCATTTCAATGGCAACGGCAACTCGCGAATTATTAGTAGCATGATCAGTGTCTGAAACTGCTTCCAAATATAATCCAGCACATGCCGCAATGATGGTTTTTATTTCTTCGGATTTGATGGGTTTCCAATGGTTGTCATCTAAATTTTGAATTAATTTATAGGCCGTAATTAATGATGGAATGGATGCTGATGGGTTTGTGAAATCAAAGTCGGTTTCAACTTTTGAAAGAACTTGTCCAATGGCATCACCACCTTTTACACGATGCCATGATGTATCAATGCCATAGAATATATTTGATTTATCTTTAGGCAAATCCCCTTTGATAAGTTCAAGATATTCTACTGCTTCACCGCGGCTTCCAGTACTTCCAAAACCTTGTGATTTGTGACTGCTTCTGCTTAAAGCAGCAATTTCAGAATTACTCAAGCCTTTTGATGGAAAATAAACACCGGTATCAATACTTAATAAATTTGTTTTATCAGCCTTATCAAATTTTTCCTGGCTGCCATAAAACCACCATGACGTATTAAAAAATTGTCGTTGTGGTTGCCATAAACCAGTTTGTTTAAGTTGTTCTGGAAATACAGATTTGTCATTTGAACAATCAAAAGCCTCCACACTTAACATGGCAGAACTGGTATGATGACCATGTGTGCTTCTAGGACTTCTATGATCAAAACGATTGATAATGATATCTGGTTTAAACTTGCGTATGGCTAAAACAACATCACTTAAAACTTCATTTTTATTCCAAATAGCTAAGGTTTCTTCTGGGTTTTTTGAGTATCCAAAATCATTGGCTCTGGTAAAAAACTGTTGTCCGCCATCAATTTTTCTAGCGGCTAATAATTCTTGGGTTCTTATAACACCTAATAATTCTCTAATTTCTGGACCAATGAGGTTTTGCCCGCCATCACCGCGTGTTAATGATAAATATGCTGTTTGTGCTTTTGTTTCATTTGATAAATACGAAATAAGCCTTGTGTTTTCGTCATCTGGATGTGCAGCCACATATAATACAGAACCTAAAAAATTAAGTTTTTTTATAGATTCATAAATCTCAGAAGCATTAAGCTTTTTTGGTTGTTGGGATAAAACTATAAAAGGTGAAAAAAGAAGAATTACCAAATAAAGAAAATTTTTTCTCATAGTCTGTTTTTTAGCTAAAACTCAAATATAAAAAGAAAGCAGCGTAATAGCTGGTTTTAGTGTTTATTTAACGTATCATTTTTCAGGCTACAATCATTTTTCGTCAAAGGAATAACAACATAAAAAATATAAAAACCATGATGCAACATAACAAGTTTTTTTAGAGCCACTTTTTACGTTTAAAGTAATAAAGCATACCTACAAAAAGCACAATCATGACGCCCCACAAAATAAAATAGGAATATTTAAAATGTAATTCAGGGATATAATCGAAGTTCATCCCATATATGCCGGCTATAAAAGTTAAAGGAATGAAAATGGAAGCCATAATGGTAAGCACCTTCATGACTTCATTCATTTTATTACTAATGGTAGTCATATACATATCCATTAAACTCCATATCATTTCACGGTAAATATCAAGATTTTCAGAAACTTGAATTAAATGATCGTAAATATCCCGGAAAAAAGGTTTTGTTTTGGATTGAATAAGTGGGCTTTCGTGTTTTTCTAATCTATTTATTACTTCACGAAGTGGAAAAATAGCACGTCGAACCCTAAGTATTTCTCTTTTTAAGTCTTGAATATCTTTATTGATTGTGTTGTTTACATTTCCAGAGAAAATATCAGTTTCAAAATCTTCAATTTTATTTCCTAATGTTTCAATAATTGTAAAGTAGTGGTCTACAATGGCATCCATTAAAATATAAAGCAAATAATCAGATTGCATGGTGCGAACCCTGCCTTTTCCGTGTCGAACGCGTTCTCTGACCGAATCAAAAACATCCCCTTCTGCTTCTTGAAACGAAAGCACATAGTTTTTGCCTAAAATAAGACTAACCTGTTCAGTTACTATATTTTCATTTTTATCGGTATAAAGCATTTTAAGTACAACAAACAAATAATCATCATACTCATCAATTTTTGGGCGTTGTGAAATACTTACAATATCTTCCAGAACCAATGGGTGAATATTGTAATGCACACCTAATTTTTCTATTTCAGCAACATGGTTTAAACCGTTTAAGTTTATCCAGGTAACAGAATCGGAAAATTTAAATTGAAAAGTTTCTTCAACATTATTTAATTCTTTTTCAATACATTTTTCAATGTTGTAATCAAAAGCTTCAATAAATAGTTTTTTAGTTGATTTATCGCCTGTATAAATCATGCTTCCCGGAGCTTTTCCTAACTTTTTATGATGCTTTTTTATTCTAGTTTTACCCATTCTATAAATATATGGAATATTTAAATAGCATCCATATCGTCATCAATAACATCTTTTTCAATAAGGGTTACTGCTTTTTGCAGCATTAAATTATTAGGGTAGGTTACAAGATTTCCGTTTTCTATTCTTAAATGTAAATGAAAGGCCCTAATATCTTCAATAACGGCTGTTATTGGGAAGTCTTTATCATGAATTTCTATTTTATCTCCAACTTTATACGGGAAATTAAAAAACATAATTATCCCAGAAGTAATATTGCTCAAGATGGACCAAACTCCAAACAAGGCAATTCCAACTACCGCAAATACAGAAGAGAAAACCAACGCCAAATCTTTAGGCTCTGCTCCAAGAACAAAGGCTTCTAGAAGTATGGCTATTGATAGTAGTGTAACCGTAATATAACGATTAATTAAACCTATTCTAGCTTTATTTTTATTGTGTTTTTTGCCATCCAGCTTCATTAAGGTTTTGAGGATTAAATTTATTATAAAAAAAAACCCAAATAGAATGAATGTTTTAATTATTTCGGCTTGGTAATGTTGAAAAACTGTATCCATAATAGAGGTGCTGTGAGGACAGGGAATGTAGTGTTGTTTAAAAAATAATCTAATCAAGTTTAAGGGTTGTGCGCAAAACCTCATCCATATTGTGGTTTTTGGTCCAATATGGAGATTTAATAGAAACCAATTTGGATGCTTTGGTGGTTAAGAGTTTGGCTTTTGCACCAAAGCCACTTTTAAAAGTTTCTTCCCAACCAGTGATGTCATAAGGAAATTCGGGGTTAAAATTAATAACCAATGTTCGGTTCAAATCAGGATACGAAATGGTATATGAAGCAGCAGCCAACACCGCCAACGCTTTATAAGCCTTTAAATCTATATGGCTAAACCTTGTATATTCAAACGAAGGAATGATTTGCAAGTCTCCAATTGGTAATTGTTTAGGGTCTATTCTCAACTGTGTCCAAAGCTCATTTTCCAAGATTGTTTTTTCCAGCGTATATTTTTGATCGGCTTCGCCTTCAAAGTAAGAATGTGATGTAATTTCAAAATCACTTTTGTTATTAAGTTGGGTATATGCATGACCGCACCATTCTTGAACAGAACTGGAAACTTTTAAGGCATGTTGATTATTTGCAACAGGGTAAAACGTACTCTGCATTACAGAATACGGATAAATACCGGTATTGAAATTTTTTGTGGCATTCAGCTTTAAAACCGAAATGTTTGATGGATTTTCGTTGTCTGCTTTTACCTGTACATGGGGCAAAAAGTTTTCGGTAACAAAAATCAATACGGCTTTTCCTTGTCGCATTTCACCATAACGTGCTTGGTCTAATTGGTAGGATGTGATTTCGGCCTCACCTGAATACCAATAGCTTTTAAAGTCATTGGATAGCTTTTGAGCTGTTTTTTTTACTTCAGTATCTTTAAGTGGCTTTTCATGCTGTGTAACAGGGTTAGAATCTTTGGTGTCAACACAAGATGTGTGAAGTGATATAACTCCAATTAGTACCCAAAAAAGGATGCTGGTCTTACATGTTTTTTTCATTTTTTATTGATTTAATTACGACCACTTTCAAATTTGTAAGTCTCATGATTTTTTATAAAATTACAAGTTGTTTAGTAATTGACCATATCATTTAACGTTTTATAAACCAAATGAAGAGGAAGTCCCATCACATTAAAATAAGACCCTTCAATTTTAGTAACACCAATTTGCCCTATCCATTCTTGAATGCCATAGGCACCAGCTTTATCAAATGGTTTGCAAGTATCAACATAATAGTGGATTTCTTCATCTGTGAGATTTTTGAAGGTTACCTTAGTGACATTATTTAATGTTTTTTGCCTTGTTTTTGTTGTGAAACATACAGATGTGATGACTTCATGAGTGGTGTTATTGATTGATTTCAACATATTAATAGCAGCAACGGCATTTAGGGGTTTCCCTAAGGCTTGATTATTGTGCCAAACTATGGTATCACTGGTAATAAGAATTTCATTTAGCAATAATTCATTTTTAAATGGCAATGCTTTTAATTGAGACAAATAGTCGCTTATTTCAAAATGTCTCAAACTTGGGGGATATTCTTCTTTAACTGGTTTTATACGGATTTCAAACTCAATGCCTAAATCTTTAAAAAACGATTGTCTTCTTGGTGAACTTGAAGCCAAAATAATATGGTAATTTTTTAATTTGTCGTTGAGCATTATATGAATAAAATAAACTTGTATAGTAATAATGATAGCATTCCTAAAAGCATCACTAATTTAATCATGTTGCTTACAAAATGAAAATCCTTTTTTGTTTTCGCATTAAAAATCCTAATACTTACATATAAAAGTGGTCCCACAATAAAAACCAAAAAATAACCTACCACAAATATTTGTTTGTATAAATAAGTGTGGATATAATATATTACGGCAATTATAGGAATAAAGGACATCACGAAAAGTACTTTTGATGCTTTTTCTGAACCAATAACAATAGGTAATGTTTGCATTCCTGCTTTTTTGTCTCCCTCAATATCTTCTATGTCTTTTGCCATTTCACGTATCAGGTTTATTAAAAATGCAAAAAGAGCAAAGTGCAACAAAATTTTAAAGAAAACCAATTGAAATGGTTGGTTTTGGGATGTCATTGTTGGGATTAATTCAAATATGCCGACGATAACAATACTTAATGAAACTAACATGGAAATGATAATATTGCCAATTAAAAACGTTTGTTTTAAATAGGATGCATACACATAAAGTAATGCCGAAATAATAACAAATATTGAAAAAAATGTACTTTTCCCTATGGAATGTGATATGTAAAATCCAAGGCCAACACCAATAATATTAAAAATAATAAATAAGTTATATGCGGTTTTTTCAGAAATTGAATTTCCTACAATGATTTTTTCAGGTTTATTGATAAAATCTGTATCCACATCATAAATGTCATTAATAATATTTCCGGCAGCAGCAATACAGATAGTGGCAATTATTAAAAGGGTAAATTGAAAATAATTTAAGGTTGTTTGCACACCAAAAGGTAGAAAAAATCCATATTTTATGATAGATTGCATAAGTGCAATCATTATTAAATTTTTCCAACGGATTAAATTTAAATAGTTCAAGGTTTAAGTTTATAAATTCAAGATTAAAAGTTTTGCCAAAAATGCACCAATGTTTCAGTAATGAATAACTTTGCGTCTTTGCCACTTTGTAGCTTTGTAGCTTTGTAGCTTTGAGTCTTTGCCACTTTGTAGCTTTGAGTCTTTGCCACTTTAAGTCTTTACGTCTTCGCCAAATGCACGAAAGTGTCATATTTTATGCACTATTAACCGTAAGCCGTGATTGCTCACTGAACGCTCATTTCAATCATATTTGGCATTAAAGTTTTTATTCCATTTTTCCTGCACTTTTAAAACCTGTTCAATAACATCTCTAACAGCCCCATTGCCACCATTTTTATGTGAAACATATTTTGATATGTTTTTTATTTCAGGAACTGCATCTTGTGGGCAACATGGCAAACCAACAAGTTTCATGACGTGATAATCTGGTAAGTCATCGCCCATAAAAAGTGCGTTTTCAGATTTAATACTATGCTTTTTAAAATAGTTGTCCAACTGTTCTACTTTGTCTGGAACCCCTAAATAAATATTTTTTATGCCTAAAGCAGATAAACGAATGCGTACCCCTTCGTTGGAACCACCAGAAATTATACAAATGTTAAATCCTAGGTCAGCTGCAGTTTTAAGGGCATATCCATCTTTAATATTCATGGTTCGCAACATCTCACCGGTAGAGGTAACCTGTACCGTGCCATCAGTTAAAACACCATCAACATCAAAAATAAAGGTAGTAATATGCTGCAGGTATTCTTTATAACTTTTTTCTTCCATGTGTGCGTTGTATTGATGTTGTTAACAGCTCATAAATTTCTTTATGATGTTGATTTTCTAATTTTTTTAAATGTTTTTTAATAGTTTTTTTATCGTTGCGTTTAGCTGGTCCAGTTTGTGCCAAATAAGGGGATAAGGTTTGAACTTTATTGGCAGTTTCTAAAATAAGTGGCTTTAATGTATCAAATTCCGCACCATGGGATTCTGTGATTTCGTGCGCTATTCTGTATAACTGATTTGTGAAATTATTTACAAATATGGCGGCTAGATGCAATGCATTTCTTTGGTCGTTATTTACTTTATAACTGTGGCTTCCTATGGCGTTTGCCAATTGTTGCAAAGTTTTAAAATCGGACTTATTAATTGCTTCTATGCATATAGGCACATTTGAAAAATCTAATTCAGCATCTTTAGTAAAAGTTTGTAGCGGATAAAATACACCGCGGTGATGTTTTTTATCAATATCATATAAACTCACAGCCCCAGAAGTATGCACAACCAATTTGTTTTCAAAAGGAAGTTTCTCAGCAAGTTCCTTAATAGCATCGTCACTAACGGCTATGATATAAACATCGGCTTCTTTAAGAGCCAACAGATTATCAGTTGTCTCAACCAGGTTTTTGTAAATGCCAATTGATTTTAAATGTCTGTTATACCATTGTTTCACAACTATATTATCAGCCTTAACAAGAGCTTTAAACAAGTGTGTGGCCACATTTCCTCCACCAATTATAACTACCGAAATCATACTGCTAAAATAAGTAAGTAAAATGTTATATAAAAACCTATTAGCGTATCTTTGCCTACTATGGAAAAAAAAGATATTAAAACAAGAGAAGACGTTTTTTTATTAGTTTCTGCTTTTTACACGAAAGTTAAAAAAGACAGTTTATTGGGTCCGTTTTTTAACGATGCCATTAAAGACTGGGATGCACATTTAAATCTCTTGACAACCTTTTGGGAATCTAATTTGTTTTTTAAAACGAAATATTTAGGAAATCCATTAGAAGCACATGTTAAAGTGGATAGAGCGCATAACCATGCCATTACAGAATTACATTTTGGCATGTGGCTAAACCTTTGGTTGCAAACTATTGATGAGCTTTTTATTGGAGAGGTTGCAGAGAATGCCAAGTATAGGGCCAGAAAAATGAGCACTTTTTTATATATGAAAATTTTCGAGGCAAGACAAGGTTGAAAATTAAATCCGAAATTATTTAACATCTTTTTATATGATTAATATCATTTATTACTGAACTAAATGCCTTAAATTTGCCTCTTCTAATTGAATTTCATTATCATGTTAAATAAACTAACCAAATTTCTCTTTTCAACACGGTTTACAGCCTTTTTATTTTTAGCATTTGCTGCTGCCATGATTGCAGGAACCTTTTTAGATGCCGGTCAAAAAACGTCGCCAACGCCTTATACCAGAACATTAATTTATAATGCGTGGTGGTTTGAGGCTATTTTGGTGTTTTTTGTTATAAATTTTGTAGGCAATATTTTTAAGTTTAGACTTTATAAAAAGGAAAAATGGGCTACATTAACGCTGCATCTTGCATTTATTTTTATTTTGATTGGCGCCTTTATAACAAGATACTACAGTTTTGAAGGTGTGATGGCTATTCGTGAAGGTGCAACAGAAAACATCTTTTTAACTCAAAAAACATATGTAACTACGTATATTGACGGCGATTATAAAATTGATGGTGTTCCACAACGTTTGCCCATTGAAAAGGAAGTTGATTTTTCACCACGATTAAAAAATAAGTTCTCCATTCACACAAAATATGACCAGCAACCTGTAGATATTGAGTTGGAAAAATTCATTCAAGGAGCTCAAGAAGATATTGTTCCAAATGAAGCTGGAGAGAATTATTTAAAAATAGTGGAGGCTGCAGAGAGTGGTGCGCAAAACCATTTTTTAAAAGAAGGTCAGGTCGTGCTTATTCATAATGTGCTATATGCTCTTAATGTGCCAACAGAAGGCGCTATTAATTTCACCTATAATAATGAAGGTCTTTTTATTAATCCACCTTTTGATGGTGAGTTTTTGACTATGGCTACCCAGACAACAGGAACCGTAGTTAAAGACAGTTTACAGCCCTTAATGTTGCGTTCACGCTATGTTTTTGGGAACATCCAAATGGTGTTTCCCATGCCCGTTATTAAAGGAACTTTTGATCTGGTTAAGAAATCGGGTATCTTAAATACTCAAGAGGAAGATGGAATACTACTTAAAGTATCTACCAAAGGTGAATCAAAAATGGTTGCACTTCTTGGTGGAAAAGGATCTTATAATCCCTTTAAAAAAGTGCATATTGGAGGATTGGATATTAATTTTCAATATGGTTCCAAAGCGCTTAAATTGCCTTTTTCAATTAAGTTGAATGATTTTGAAGCCGAACGTTATCCGGGAACAGAAAGAGGCTACTCTTCATATTCAAGTAAAGTGACCGTATTTGATAAGGAAGACGATTTTGATTATAAAATATTCATGAATAATATTTTGGAACATAGAGGTTACCGTTTTTTTCAGTCGAGTTTTGATCAAGATGAAAAAGGAACTGTACTTTCAGTAAATCATGATTTTTGGGGAACTTGGGTGACCTATATTGGCTATTTTATGTTGTTTTTCGGGATGTTGGCTATCCTGTTCAGTAAACATACCCGTTTTGCTGATTTAAAAAGTAAATTGGATAAAATCAAAGCGAAAAAAGCTAAGCTTTTAACTGTTTTGGTGTTATGCTTTGGTTTAAATGCTTTTTCTCAAGAGCATTCCAAAGATGATGGCCATAATCATTTAAAACCATCAAAAACACAAATTGATTCTGTTTTAAAAGCAAATATCACTCCTAAAGAACATGCTGATAAATTTGGTCATTTAGTGATTCAGGATCTAAGTGGTAGAATGATGCCCGTTGATACGTATGCTTCTGAAATGTTGCGAAAATTAACCAAAAGTGATACCTATGAAGGCTTTGATGCCAATCAGGTATTTTTATCAATACAAGAAAGCCCCATTCTTTGGTATAACACACCAATTATATATTTAAAACTTCAAAAAGCAGATTCCATTAGAAAAATTATTGGCATTGATAAAACTGAAAAATTTGCGACTTTAGCCGATTTTTTCTCCACCAAAGGGGAATATAAACTAGCACCCTATCTTGATGAAGCCTATAAGGCACAGGTGCCTAACGCATTTCAGAAAGAATTTAAAGAAGCAGATCAACGTGTTAATTTATTATATAATACTATTGAAGGAAAATCATTGAAAATATTTCCGGTGCCTAATGACATAAATAATAAATGGATTTCGACATCAGATTTTAGAGATGCAAAATATAAAATAGAAGACTCACTTTACTCAAACTTTATTAGAAATGGTTTCCGTGCTTATTTAGCTACATTGAATGATGCAAAAAAAACAGGGAATTATAAAGATGCAAATAAACTGTTGGACGCATTCAAAAAGACACAGCATCAATATGGTGCATCTGTGATGATAAATGACAAAAAAGTTGATACAGAGGTTTTGTATAATAAATATGATATTTTTAAAAAACTGTATAGTTGGTATATGTATGCAGGCTCTTTATTGTTTATAATTCTTATCATCGAAATTTTTAAAAGTAGGAGTAAAGCTATGCGCATCACAGCAACAGTATTTAAATTAATCATTCTTGGCTTGTTTATTTTGCATACCGCAGGCCTTATAGCACGTTGGTATATTTCTGGTCATGCCCCTTGGAGCGATGCTTATGAATCCATGATATATGTGGCTTGGGCAACTATGCTTTTTGGACTGGTGTTTGGAAGAAAAAGTGACCTTACCATTGCAGCTACTGCTTTTGTAACAGCTATGATTTTAATGGTTGCACACTGGAACTGGATGGATCCAGCCATTGCTAATTTACAACCTGTATTAAATAGTTATTGGCTTATGATACATGTAGCGGTAATTGTGGCGAGTTATGGGCCGTTTACCTTGGGTATGATTTTAGGATTGGTAGCATTATTTTTGATGATTTTCACAAATAATAAAAATAAAGAAAAGATGTCTCTTAACATTAATGAAATTTCTGTTATTAACGAAATGTCATTAACGGTTGGTTTAGTAATGCTTACCATAGGAAACTTTTTAGGAGGTATGTGGGCCAATGAAAGTTGGGGACGCTATTGGGGGTGGGATCCAAAAGAAACTTGGGCTCTTATCAGCATCATGATTTATGCTTTTGTAATTCATATGCGGCTAATTCCTGGGTTACGCGGTCGTTGGTTTTTTAACCTAATGTCTGTAGTCGCTTATTCAAGTATTATGATGACTTATTTTGGAGTTAATTTTTACCTGGCCGGCTTGCATTCTTATGCAAGTGGAGATCAAATAGTAAGTGTTAAGTTTATTATTGGCGCTATTTTATTTTTAACCTTGGTGGGATACTTTGCTTATAGAAAATATTTAAAATTCTACAAGAAGTAGATTAATAGTTTAAAATATGGCCAAAACCGGACGGGATAAAAACACAAAAAACAAAGCAAAACACAGCAAATTACTTGCTCAAAAAGTTTGTAAAAAAAAAGCTAGTGTCTTGGAACGGAAAGATCGATTGAAGGCCATAATAAAAAAATCAAAAGAGCAAACAAACAATGATTCTGAATAAGATTAAATCGGTTTTCTGTTAAGTATCCTAATTTAAACTATACTCACAATAAAGACTTTGTTGCTGTTAATGTCTTATTTCAGACAAGCGGATTGAAATAACATTAACGATAATTAATCGCATAAAAAAAGGGTTCAAAATGAACCCTTTTTAAAGTGAATATTTATTAAATGTGTTCTGCTAAATGATGGTGCTCATCAATAAGTGGCCCACCTTCTATAATTTGTTGAGAGGCTTCATTAGCAAATTTTTCAAAATTTAAGTGGAATGAATGTGCTAATTGAATGGCTTTTCCTATGTAGGCTCCTTTTTGTAACCATGTGTTCATGGGGTCTAAAATTTCTGTTGGAACATTCGGGCAATATTTAGGCATAAAGAAACCAAATATTGGGTGTTGTTCATAATCTACATCTTCTAATTGTCCTTTAAGAATAGACGTAATCATGGCTCTTGTATATTTAAGTTTAATACGAGAACCAACGCCATAAGGTCCGGCACTCCATCCGGTATTGATTAACCAAACATTTACATTGGCATCAGACATTTTTTTACTTAACATTTCACCATAAACAGTTGGGTGCAACGGCATAAAAGGTGCTCCAAAACATGCTGAGAATGAAGGTACAGGTTCTGTAATACCAGCTTCTGTTCCTGCAACTTTTGCAGTATAACCAGAAATAAAGTGATAGGCAGCTTGACCCGGTGTTAATTTTGATACTGGAGGTAATACTCCAAAAGCATCACAAGTTAAAAAGAAAATATTTTTTGGGTTTCCTGCAAGTGAAGGCGTTTGAATATTATCTATATGATATATGGGGTAACTTACCCGTGTATTTTGAGTGATAGAACCATCCATATAATCAACATCCCCATCTTCTTTAAATACCACGTTTTCAAGTAAGGCTCCAGGTTTAATGGCTCTAAAGATATCTGGTTCTTTTTCTTCAGTTAAATCTATAACTTTAGCATAACAACCACCTTCAAAATTAAACACCGTATTATCAGCAGTCCATCCATGTTCATCATCTCCAATTAATTTTCTGTCTGGATCTGCTGAAAGAGTTGTCTTACCAGTTCCTGAAAGTCCAAAGAAAATAGCAGTATCACCATCATCACCAACATTTGCTGAACAATGCATTGGTAATACATTTTTTTCTACAGGTAAAACTAAATTCATAGCAGAAAAAATACCTTTTTTAATTTCACCAGTATAAGCTGATCCTCCAACTAAAGCAATTTTTTTAGTAAAGTTTATGATTGAAAAATTTCCTTGGCGTATGCCGTACTCATTTGGGTTTTTTGCAACATATCCGGGAGCACAAAGTACCAGCCATTCTTCTTGAAAATTTTCCAGTTCTTTTTCATCGGGTCTTAAAAACATATTAAAAACAAATAAACTTGACCAAGGAAATTCGGTCACCGTTCTAATATTTGTTTTATATCTTTCGTCTGCACAAACATAGCCATCTCTTACATAAAGTTCTTTTCCTGAAAGATAATTAACAACTTCGGTTTGAAGTTTGTCAAAGTTTTCAGGTGATACGGGTTTGTTAATATTTCCCCACCAAACTCTATCCTTAGTGTAATCGTCTTTTACAATAAAACGGTCTTGAGGTGATCTGCCAGTAAATTTGCCAGTGTTTACTGCAAGTGTTCCGTTTTTTGTTTCTCTCCCCATTTTTTTATCAACGGTAATTTGTTGAAGTTCTTGAGGAGTTAAATTCCAATGAGCATTCGTATCTCTTAATCCATACTTTTTCAAATCGTTTTTTGATATGGCTACTGATTCTTTCATTTTAATTAAGTTTAAAAATTAATATTTATTGGATCCTTTATAACAATGATTCTTATTGTTTTGTAAAATTACTATCGATACCTTTCAATATTTATGATAAATATCATACTTTTCAGAAAGGCTTCATTTTTCAATAATTATCATTCTTTCTTTAAATAAAATTAAGAAAATATGAACGCAAACGTGGGAGTGATATGGAGTTCTTAAAAAAATTAGCATTCTATTTAAATATATTAATGATATTCAATGTTTTTAGTGAAAAAAAAGTATAATAATTATTAAAATTATCTCAAAAAACATCAAGTTTGTAAAATAATAAAGGCTATAATTAATAGTTTTTCAGCAACTTATAAAAAAATATAGGAAATGAAATTAGATATTCTTGCCATAGGAGCACATCCGGATGATGTTGAATTAGGCTGTGGCGCAACTTTGGCAAAGGAAATTGCTTCTGGAAAAAAAGTAGGTATTATTGATTTAACCAGAGGTGAGTTAGGTACCCGTGGAACTGCAGAAACCAGATTTGAAGAAGCCGACAATGCTGCCAAAATATTGGGATTGGCCATGCGTGCCAATATGGAATTTGCTGATGGTTTTTTTGTCAATGATAAATACCATCAAATAGAGCTGATAAAAATGATTCGTAAATACAAACCTGAAATAGTGATTTGTAACGCTATTGAAGACAGACATATTGATCACGCTAAAGGAAGCCAATTGGTTTGTGATGCTTGTTTTTTAAGTGGGTTGTTAAAAATAGATACCAAAACCGAAGATAGTGAGGACTGGCAAGAACCTTGGCGACCAAAACAAATTTACCATTATATACAATGGAAAAATTTAGAGCCGGATGTTATAGTGGATGTTTCTGACTATATGGATAAAAAAATGGAGGCTGTGTTAGCCTACAAAACCCAGTTTTATGATAAAAATAGTAAAGAACCCATGACACCTATTTCAACAAAAAACTTTACTGATAGTATTAAAAACAGAGCTATTGATATGGGACGATTGATAGGAACTTCATACGGTGAAGGGTTTACGGTTGACAGAATCATAGCTGTTGATAGTTTATTTGATTTGAAATAAGTAGGTTTAATGATTGTTTTTTTAAGAAGTTAAAGCAAAAATTTTTGCATCCTGTTGTTTTCTATTGATGTTTCAATTTTAGTTTAAAATTTATCTTTAAAATATTAATAAATATCTTTGTAGAAAAACTGAAATCAGTTACATTTGCACTCGCATTGTAAAATGCAGTTACATGGTGGTTGTAGCTCAGCTGGTTAGAGCATTGGTTTGTGGTACCAAGGGTCGCCGGTTCGAACCCGGTCTTCCACCCAAAAAGACAAAGCCTTTCAATTAATTTGAAAGGCTTTTTTTGTGGGTTTAATTTAATTAAAACAACGTATTGTTATAAAGTTACCTTAATTCGGCCCCAAGTTCTTTTTCGAAATTATTCTTCAAAGCTCCCATTATTTTATCTATTTGCTTATCAGTAAGTGTTTTATTTTCATCTTGTAATGAAAAGCTCACGGCATAACTTTTTTTTCCAATGGGTAAGTTTTTACCTTGATACACATCGAACAGGCTTACTTTTTTAAGTAATTGTCTTTCAGTTTTATTGGCAATTGAATAAATATCCTTAAAATTAACATGGTCATCTATAAGTAAAGCAAAATCACGACGTACTTCAGGATATTTTGGAATAGCCTTGAAAGTGATTTTATTTCGTTTTACAATTTCCAGAATGCCATCCCAATTAAAGTCTGCAAAAACAACTTCTTGAGAAATATCAAAATGTTTTAAAATGGGGGTTTTTATTAAACCAAAGTCGGCTAATTTAATTTTGCCTAAACTCAATTCCAATCCTTCACTAAATAAATCGCTACTTATTGGAGATTCTTGGAATCGTGTAATTCCTAGGCGTTCCAAAATGGAATAAACAATTCCTTTTAGGTAAAAGAAATCACTTTTTTTATTTGAAGATAACCAGGTGTCATTATTTTGGTTCCCGGTTGCAAAAATGGTTAAATGCTTTTGCTCTTCTCTGTTATTATTAAAATCATGGTACGTTTTACCAAATTCAAACAGTTTTAAATCCAATCGTTTTCTATTAATATTGTAGGATACTGCTTCCAAGCCTGAAAATAATAAAGATTGTCTTAAAACTGACAAATCATTACTTAAAGGGTTTAAAATGGTCACATTGTGTTCTTCCTTTAATTGGTCACTTAAGTTGATGTAATTTGGTGTGGTAAGCGAATTGGCCAATATTTCAAAAAAACCTTGAGAAGCCAATTGGCTACCCACTACATTCTGAATTTTATGGTCTTCAAATTTAGAAGTGCTTGAAATGGAAGCATTTAGTTTTTCAGTGGTGCTAATGTTATTATATCCGTAAATTCTTAAAATTTCTTCAATAATATCAGCTTCCCTGTAAACATCATTTCTATAGGCAGGAACCGTCAGGCCTAAGCCAGTTTCAGTTATATTGTTAACTTTTATTTCTAATGATGATAAAATGCGCTTTATAACATCTCTTGGAATTTCTTCGCCTATTAGTTTTTCTGCATTTTCAAAACTTAAACGAACCTGAAAATCTTCTATTTTATTTGGGTAAATATCAATGATATCACTTGAAATTTCTCCTCCAGCTATATCTTGAATTAAAAGCGCTGCTCGTTTTAAAGCTAACTCAGTTAAGTTAGGGTCAATGCCGCGTTCAAATCTGAAAGATGCATCTGTATTTAAGGCATGCCTTTTAGCAGATTTACGAATGCTGATAGGATTAAAATAAGCAGATTCTAAGAAAATACTTGTTGTAGATTCTGTTACTCCTGAATTAATTCCTCCAAAAACACCAGCAATACACATGGGTTTTTTGGCATCGCAAATCATCAAATCTTCTTCAGACAATGTTCTTTCAACACCATCAAGGGTAATGAATTTTGTGCCTTTAGAAAGTGTTTTAACTATTATTTTATTTCCTTCAATTTTTGCAGCATCAAAAGCATGTAACGGTTGTCCTAAGTCATGCAATACATAATTAGTGGCATCCACAATATTATTGATAGGGTTCAATCCAATAGCTTTTAAACGATGTTGTAACCACGCCGGAGAGCTTTCAACTTTAATTCCAGAAATAGTCACACCGCAATACCGTGGAGCCAAATCTTTATTTTTTACTTCAACCTCAATTTTCAACAATCTGTTATCTGTGCGAAAAGCACTTAACGAAGGTGTTATAAGTTCTACATTAATATCTTTTTGTAAAAGACCAGCTTTCAAGTCTCTAGCAACTCCTAAATGACTCATGGCATCAGCTCTGTTTGGTGTTAAGCCGATTTCAAAAACGTGATCATTTTCAATGTCAAAAACTGTAGCTGCCAAAGTTCCAACAGCAATACTGTCATCTAAAATCATGATGCCGTCATGTGAATTTCCTAAACCAAGTTCATCTTCAGCACAAATCATTCCATGGCTTTCTTCACCACGAATTTTGCCTTTTTTTATGGTCCATGCTTCACCTTCTACGGTATATAACGTAGTTCCAATGGTGGCCACTGGTACTTTTTGCCCGACATCAACATTTGGTGCTCCACAAACTATTTGCAAGGGAGCTTTATCTCCAATATCAACCGTAGTTAATTTTAATTTATCAGCATTTGGGTGTTGAATACAGGTTAAAACCTTCCCGACAACAATACCTTCTAATCCACCTTTGACTGATTGATAGGTTTCAATGCCTTCAACTTCAAGTCCTAAATCAGTAAGTAATTCACTAGTTTGTTCTGGTGTCCAATCAATTTTTATAAATTGTTTTAACCAGTTATATGAAATCTTCATAAATGATTTTCTATTTAATCGAGCAAAGATAAAGTATTGAAGTTATCATTCAAACATTGAACTGCAATTTGTAATGTTTATTGGGTAAATGAATATCAGTTTTTAATCTCCTTTAATTTAATATCAACTTTTTAGTTGTTACTTCAAATTAATCAAAATCAATTAATCACAGATAACACGTAACTTCTAACCATGAATAGTTTCAGATTTCCCGTATCTTTTAATCACTTCCCCTTCAAAACCTATTAATTCTTTCCAGCGTTTATCAACATCAACGTCTTTTCCATATTTTCGAGCAAAACCAATAAATGTAGAATAATGCCCCGCTTCACTTATCATTAATTCTTTATAAAATTTTGATAACTCAGGGTCTTTAATTTCTTTCGATAACAATTTAAAACGCTCACAGCTTCGAGCTTCTATCATAGCTGAAAATAAAAGTCTATCAATAAGACTTTGGACTCTATTACCCCCTTTATTCATGAATTTATAAAGTTCATTTACGTAACTGTCCTTGCGTTCACGACCAAGTTTATAACCCCGTTTTTTGATAATTTCATGAACCATTTGAAAATGCTCCAATTCTTCTTTTGCAAGAACTAACAAGTCTGTAACCAAATCAGAATGCTCAGAATTTAAAGTAATTATTGTGATGGCATTAGTTGCTGCTTTTTGTTCACACCATGCATGGTCTGTTAAAATTTCTTCAATATTTGTTTCAACAATATTTACCCATCTAGGGTCTGTTTCTAATTTTAAACCAAGCATATGTTTTTTATTCAAAGATACTTATTATTTGAAATGGTTTTGCAATCTAATATTTTCTAAAAGCTAAACATAAGGATAAAACATCTAAATGGAATTAGAGAATAAGCATGAGGTTTTAATTCAAAAATCAATTAAGAATGACGAGATTATTCCAAATAACAATAATTAGGGAATTCAAAGCGATTCATGTACAATTAACTTTAAACAATCTGTTCAGCGAATTTAAATGGTCTAACATGTTTCATTCCCATTGTAATGGCTTCTTTATTGAGTGGTATAAGATGGTGATATCTTTCTGATAATGATTTTTTTAATCCGGTAATCACGTTTTCCAGTTTAACTATAGGTTTGATTTTTAGAAAAGCCCCTAAAATAATCATATTGAATATTTTTTTGTTGCCCATTTCTGCAGCTAATTTGGCGCCTTCAATCTGGTAAATTTGAATATCTGTTCTTGTTGGGTGATGTGTAATTCCGTTAGGGTCATAAAGTAATATGCCTCCCGGTTTCACAGTATTCTCAAACTTATCCATAGACTGTTGATTTAAAATAATAGCGCTGTCATACACCTTTAAATACGGAGAACTGATTTTTTCATCACTTATTATAACGGTTACATTGGCCGTTCCTCCTCGCATTTCAGGCCCATAAGACGGCATCCAACTAACTTCTTGGTCTTGCATGATTCCTGAATAGGCCAATATTTTACCCATGGATAGGACACCTTGACCACCAAAACCTGCTATGATTATTTCTTCTGACATGATTTTTTATTTTAATTTGCCATTTACTTTGATATCACCCAGTGGGAAGTATGGAAACATGTTTTTTTCCATCCAGGTATTTGCATCATTAGGGGTCATTTTCCATCCTGCATTACAGTTGGAAACAATTTCAACAAACGACAGCCCTTTTTTCAATCGGGTATTCTCAAAGGCTGTTCTAATGGCTTTTTTAGCCTTTCTAGTGTGCTTATGGGTATGTACAGCTTGTCTTGATACATAATATACACCAGGTAAATTAGATATTAACTCCGTCATTTTTAAAGGAGACCCCATATTTTCAATGTCTCTACCATAAGGTGAAGTAGTGGTAACCATACCTTCTAAAGTAGTTGGAGCCATTTGGCCACCGGTCATTCCGTAAATGCCATTATTAACAAAAATGATAACAATATTTTCACCTCGGTTACAAGCATGAATCGTTTCAGCAGTACCGATAGCAGCAAGATCGCCATCACCCTGATAGGTAAATACATATTTTTCTGGCCATGTTCTGGCAATGCCCGTTGCAACAGCTGGTGCACGACCATGTGCCGCTTGGGTCATATCAATATTCATGAAATCATAAGCCAAAACGGAACAGCCTACAGGAGCTACACCTATAGTATCTTCAACAATACCCATGTCATCAATCACTTCCATGGTTAAATTATGTGCAGTTCCATGACCACAACCAGGACAATACGACAAAGCCGTATCTGTCATTAATTTAGTTTTACAGAATACTTGATTCTCGGGTTTTATGATATCTAAAATGTCCATGATTTATAATTTTTTGTTCTAAAGCTTCTAAAACTTCTTCAGGGGTATGAATAATGCCTCCAGTTCTACCAAAATGTTCTACAGGAACTTTATGTTCCACAGCAAGTTTCACATCTTCAACCATTTGGCCAGTGCTAAGTTCAACGCTTAATATGCCTTTAACTTGGTCCGCCAACTTAAATAATGCTTTTTTTGGAAAAGGGAAAAGTGTTATGGGTCTTAATAAGCCAACCTTTATTCCTTTTTTTCGAGCTAATTCCATGGTTTTTTGACATATTCTGGCGCTTGAACCATAGGCTACCATTAAATATTCGGCGTCATCGCAATTCATTTTCTCATAGCGGAGATCTTCAAGTTCCATTTGTTCATATTTTTTCTGAAGCCTATGAACACGAGCCTCCATTTTTTCAGATTGAAGATCAAGGGAAGTTATAATATTTCTGTTTCTGTCTTTTTTTCCGGTAGTTGCCCAACTTCCATATTTTTTAATCAGGGTTTCATTACTAACTCTTTCTACCTGATCTTTAAGAACTACCTTTTCCATCATTTGACCAATAAGTCCGTCAGATAGAATGAGAACAGGAGCACGGTATTTAAAAGCAATATCAAATGCATCTGCTACAAAATCGGACATTTCCTGAACGGAAGCGGGAGCAAGGACGTATAATTTATAATCACCATGACCGCCACCTTTAACTGATTGAAAATAATCAGCTTGAGAAGGTTGAATGGTTCCTAGTCCTGGGCCACCTCTAACAACGTTTACAATAACTGCCGGCAACTCCGCACCGGCTAAATATGAAATACCTTCTTGTTTGAGTGAGATGCCCGGGCTTGATGATGAGGTCATCACTTTTTTTCCTGTACTAGCAGCACCATATACCATATTTATAGCGGCAACTTCACTTTCTGCTTGCAATACCACCATACCGGTTCTTTCCTCAGGTCGCTCAGTCATTAAATATTCAATTACTTCCGATTGGGGTGTAATTGGGTAGCCAAAATAAGCATCAACACCAGCTCTGATAGCAGCTTCTGCTAAAGCTTCATTTCCTTTCATTAATTTTAACTCTGACATATAATGATTTTCTTAAATTACTCAGATGTTTTTACTCGATATACGGTAATAGCCCTATCTGGACATACCAAACCACAGTTTATACAACCTGTGCAGTCTTCCGGATGATTCATATAAGCATAATGATATCCTTTTCGGTTCACTTCAGATGACATTCCAATAACATTTTCAGGACAAACAGGAATACAAACCTCACAACCTTTACAAGTTTCTGAATTAACAACTATTGCACCTTTAACTTTTGCCATATTGATAATTTTATATATTAATAAACCCTTGTAATTTTATTATATTCAAAAATATTGATAATATAATACGTAAAATATGATAATTGTCACATATTTCAATAAATACAAAATGAATTATTTGAATATAATTAACTAATATAATTCCATATATTCTTGTATTTACAAAGTTCTTTGTAGGTGTTAAGAAGTATTATATTATCTGGATTGGTAAGTGAAGGATCTCTGTGTAATATTTGTTTAGCATGATATCTGGCGAGTTGTAAAATATCTTTATCCTTGATAATGTCTGCAATTTTTAAATTTAAAACCCCGCTTTGTTGGGTTCCCATTAAATCACCGGGACCACGTAACCGTAAATCAACTTCAGCAATTTCAAAACCATCGTTGGTCCTTACCATGGTTTCAAGACGTGTTTTACTATCATCACTAAGTTTATGACTGGTCATCAATATACAATAGCTCTGTTCTGCACCACGGCCAACCCTGCCACGTAATTGATGTAATTGCGACAACCCAAAGCGTTCAGCACTTTCAATAATCATAACAGAGGCATTAGGTACATTAACACCAACTTCAATAACAGTAGTAGCCACCATGATTTGTGTTTCTCCTTTTATAAAACGTTGCATTTCAAAATCTTTATCTGCAGGTTTCATTTTGCCGTGAACAATGGATATTTGATATTCAGGCAATGGAAATTCTCTCACAATGCTTTCATAACCATCCATCAAATCTTTATAATCCATTGTGGAGCTTTCCTGAATTAACGGATACACAATATAAATTTGTCTGCCTTTGGCAATTTCATCTCTAATAAACTTAAACACATTCAATCGATTCTTATCGTATCGATGAACCGTTTTAATAGACTTTCTTCCAGGAGGTAATTCATCAATTACTGAGATGTCCAGATCACCGTAAACAGACATGGCTAAGGTGCGCGGAATAGGAGTAGCGGTCATCACCAAAACATGTGGAGGAGCCCCTCTAATCTCCCCTAAGGGGAGGCTTTCTTTTCCACTCCCTTTGGGAGGGGTTAGGGGTGGGCCTTTATGCCATAATTTGCTGCGTTGAGCAACACCAAAACGGTGCTGTTCATCAATGATAGCGAGTCCTAAATTCTTGAATTTTACCTTGTTTTCAAGTAGGGCATGTGTCCCAATTAAGATGTTTAATTCACCATTTTCTAAAGATTCATGAATTTTTCTTCTTTCTAAAGTTTTACTTGAACCAGTAAGCAGTTTAATACTGATATTCAATTTGTTACATAGTTCACATAATCCATTATAGTGTTGTACTGACAAAATTTCAGTCGGAGCCATTAAGCAAGCCTGAAAACCATTGTCAAGTGCTATTAACATTGACATGAGGGCCACAATGGTTTTTCCGGAACCCACATCACCTTGCAGTAGTCTGTTCATTTGTGCATTACTCCCTAAATCGGCTCTAATTTCTTTAATAACACGTTTCTGTGCACCAGTTAATTCAAAGGGTAAATGCGTGTTAAAAAAAGTATTAAAAAGGTCACCAACTTTAGTAAATGGATAGCCTTTTATTTTTGATTTATGAATGAGGTTTTTGATGATAAGTTGCAGCTGAATATAAAATAATTCTTCAAATTTTAATCGGAATTGTGCCCGTCCTAAAAGCTCCTGATTTTTCGGGAAATGCACATTAAAAAGGGCCTCACTTTTTTCTATGAGTTTTAATTCTACTAGTAAATTGTTGGAAAGCGTTTCTTTAAATTTTCCATTGGTTTCTAGAAATAATTGTTGCATGATTTTAATGATCACACGGTTGGTTATTCCTTTATTGGATAGTTTTTCTGTAGATGGATAAATGGGCTGCATGGCAGATTGCAGGTTTTTTTGATGCTCTTCAAGCAATTCCATTTCTGGATGCGGCATATTAAACTTTCCATTAAACCAGTTTGTTTTCCCAAAAATAACGTATGTTTTATTTAGTTTAATTCCCTCACGTATCCATTTGTGACCTCTAAACCAAACCAGATCCATAACGCCTGTCTCGTCTTTAAAAGTAGCAACCAAACGCTTTGTACGTCCATTTCCAACGTCCTGGAAGCCAGTTATACTCCCAATAACTTGTACGTCAGAAGTATTTCGTTGTAGCTCGTTTATTTTATAATAATGAGTTCTGTCAATATATCGATTTGGGAATAAATTAATTAAATCTTGATAGGTGTGAATGCCTAACTCCTTGCGCAACAAATCAGCACGATTTGGGCCTACGCCTTTTAAATAATCTATCGGTGTTTGGAGATTGGTATTCATGGAACTAAAATAATTCTTTTGTTTTTAATGACAAGGATTATTCTTATTTTGGCATAACCTTAGTATTTTCAAAAACATGAATCGACTTTTGCTTATTCTTTTACTTTTTTTTATTTCAAAAACGAATGCGCAACAAACAAAATATGTCGATTTTAAAACTGCTCAAGCTGATATATCATTCGGCGATTTAAAACAACAAGAAGTTATAGGTACTGTTATTTATGAATTTGATATTTTAAAAAAGACGGATTCCATTTATTTGGATGCCATTGATTTTACGGATGTATCATATGTTTTAGATGGAACCATTACTGGGGACTTATACGATGGAAAGCATTTGATTATTAAACAGTTGTTTAAAAGAAAAAGCCATCATAAATTAGTAGTAAATTGGAAAACAAACCCCAAAAAAGCCATGTATTTTATTGATTGGGAAGACCCTTCGGCAGGCTCAGGGCAGGTCTGGACACAAGGACAAGGAAAATACACGAGTAACTGGTTGCCAAGTATTGACGACATGAATGAAAAAGTAGAGTTTGATTTAAAAATCACTTTTAATAAAGACTTTGAAGTCATTGCCAATGGAAGTTTAACAAATAAGCAAATCGACGATTCCACAACAACCTGGCATTATGATATGAAAAAACCCATGTCCAGCTATTTAGTGGCCTTGGCCATTGGTAAATACCATAAAAAAGTGGAGCTATCTAATAGTGGTATTCCTTTGGAAATGTATTATTACCCTGATCCCGATAGCCATCGGGATTTAAAAGTAGAACCAACGTATCGTTACACCAAAAGAATGTTCGATTTTCTAGAAAACGAAATAGGTGTACCCTATCCTTGGCAAAACTATAAACAGGTACCTGTAAAAGACTTTCTGTATGCAGGTATGGAAAATACAAGCACTACTATTTTTTCTGATAGCTTTCTGATAGATTCTATTGCTTTTATAGATAAAAACTATGTAAATGTGAATGCACATGAGTTGGCACACCAATGGTTTGGAAATTTAGTTACAGAATCTTCAGGAAAAGACCATTGGCTACAGGAAGGTTTTGCAACGTATTATGCATTATTGGCAGAAAAAGAAATTTTTGGAAATGATTATTACTATTGGAGGCTTTTTGAATATGCGCAAGAATTAATAAGTCAAGACGAAGCAGATGAGGGCACATCCTTAATAAACCCAAAGGCAAGTAGTAGCACTTTTTATAAACGTGGTGCTTGGGTTTTATATATGTTACGCGAGAAAGTTGGCGATGTGGCTTTTAAAAAAGCGATTAAAAACTATTTGCACAAGCACGAGTTTAAAAATGTGACGACATCAGATTTTATTTCAGAAGTTGAAAAAACCAGTGGGCAGGATTTATCTAAGTTTGTAGGGATTTGGATAGAAACTGTTAAATTTCCGTCTGAAATGGCCTTAAATATTTTAAATAAATCAGCATTTATTCAAGAGTATCGTGATGTTAATTGTGGAATTGAATATGATAAATGTGTAGATTATTTAACTTCAGGTATTTCAGATGAAATCAAAATTAAAATTATAGGTCAAATACCTGATAAACTAACGTTTAAAGCATTTGATAATAGTCTAAAAGTACGTCAGGCAATTGCAAAAAACGTAGTGAAAATCCCTCTTGAATTAAAGAAAGATTACGAAACGCTTTTGCAAGATAAATCGTATCTTACCATAGAAATGGCTCTATATAATTTATGGGATAATTTCCCCTCGGATCGAGTGAAATACTTAGACAAAACCAAAAATATTCAAGGGCTTAATCATAAAAATGTACGTATGCTTTGGTTAGTGTTGGCCATAAATACTCCCGACTTTGAGCCCAAAAAAAAACAATTATATTTTGAGGAATTAAGAGGTTATACAAGTCCGGAATATGGTTTTGAAACACGTCAATCAGCTTTTGAATATTTAAAATTAATGAAAGCCTGTGATGCTTTTTGTAAAAATAATTTAATGAAGGCCACAAAACATTATAACTGGCGATTTTCGAAATTCGCAAAAGACATGTTGAATGAAATCTGATAAAAAAACTAAAAAAATGAAAGCATTGGTAATTTCTGGAGGCGGAAGTAAAGGTGCTTTTGCCGGTGGAGTAGCACAATTTCTAATTCAAGAATTAAAGCATGATTATCAATTATATTTAGGCACTTCAACCGGTAGTTTATTAGTTTCGCATTTGGCTTTAAATAAAATTGAAAAAATAAAAAGTGTATATACTAGCGTGAATAATGACAGTATTTTTAGTGTTTGTCCGTTTACGGTAAAACAAAAATACGGCACGCAAAACATTGCCATTAATCACATTAATGTACTTTTGAATATTTTTAGAGGCAGTAAAACCTTTGGCGAAAGCCATAATCTAAGAAAACTAATACAAGACACCTTAAGCGAGGAAGAATTTTTAATTTTAAAGAATTCTTCAAAAGACATTGTTGTCACTGTTTCTAATTTATCGTTAAACCAGGTGGAATACAAATGTTTAAAAGATTTTAGTTATAGTGATTTCATCGATTGGATATGGATATCATGCAATTATACACCCTTTATGACTTTAGTAAAAAAAGATGGTTGTGAGTATGCTGATGGAGGTTTAGGAAATATGGTTCCTATTGAAGAAGCTATCAGTCGCGGCGCTACAGAAGTTGATGCTATTATTTTACAAACTGAAGTGACACAATTAAATAGAATGCCTTCAAAAAATGCCTTCTCATTATTAACCAATATGTTCGGGTTTATGCTGGATAGAATAGAAACTCAAAATATTAGAATTGGCAAATATGTTGCAAAACACAATAATGCCATCATTAATTTTTATTTCGCTCCGACCGTTTTGACAACTAATTCTTTGATATTTGATAAGGAAAAAATGACCAAATGGTGGAAAAGTGGTTATGATTTTGCCAAATATAAAAATCAAAATTTAAGCACACTAGAAAATTAAATATGAGAGCATTGGTAGTATCTGGTGGAGGAAGTAAAGGTGCATTTGCCGGTGGTGTAGCGCAATATTTAATGGAAGAAGCAGGAAATGACTACGATATGTTTTTAGGGACCTCTACAGGTAGTTTGTTAATTCCCCATTTAGCAGTAAACAATATCCCGAAAGTGTATGATATTTTTACAAATGTTAGCCAAAAAACCATTTTTAGCATCAATCCTTTTATTCAGCGAAGAAAGGATAATCGTGAATATGTAACGATTAATTATTTCAATTCTATGCTTCAATTTATTAAACGAAAACGAACTTTTGGCGAAAGTAAAGCCCTAAGAAAAAATATATTTAAAAATTTCACTAAAGATGAATATGATACCATTAGGGCCACAAAGGAAGATGTAGTGGTAACCGTTTCAAACTTATCAAAAAACAGAGTGGAGTATAAGTCTATCAATGAGTTTAGTTATGAGGAATTTTGCGATTGGATATGGATTTCATGTAATTATATTCCATTTATGTCATTGGCTACTAGAAATGGATTTGAGTATGCCGATGGGGGATTGGGTTGTGTAATTCCAATACGTGAAGCCATTTTGAGAGGCGCTACAGAAGTAGATGCAATCGTGTTAGAAAGTGAAAATTTGGATTACAATAAAGTGTTAGGAAAAAATCCGTTTTCATTACTGATTAGTCTTTTTGGCCATTTACTGGATCAAGTTGAGAAAAGTGATATTTCTCTAGGCAAACTGGCAGCAGTTAATAAGAACGTAAAATTAAATTTGTATTACACGCCAACGCAACTCACAGAAAACTCTTTGATTTTCAGTAAACGATTAATGGTTGATTGGTGGCAGCAAGGATTTGATTACGCTAAATTAAAAAACCATGATGGATTCCCCTTGAAGGATTTAAACGATGATTCAATTACCACAAGTCACTAACTTCGTCCTTAATAAAAGATAATGCAGCATCACTAGGAGCGCGTCGTTCCATCATTTCCGTTAAAATTACTTCACGTAATTTATTTGCCGAATCCGTTTTTTCAAGTAAGCCGGCTTTTCTAATTAACTGAATAGTAGCATTTTTTGCAGTTAAAATAATACTCCAGCATTTATCAGTCACATAAATTTGTTGTGATAAATTGTGTTCAAATTCCTGTTCAATTGTTTGTATAAGTAAAGATTCGTAAGATTCTTTATTTGAGGATTTTGGACTAATTCTTATTAATATTTTTGAAGGAGAGATTCGTTCCAAAAAAATAGTCATTCTTTCATAAGCTTGAAGACGTAAAGGTAATGAGTTTACTTGCATATCTTTTTTTAGTAAAAAGCGTCTTCTGCCATCTTCATTTTTTGTATGCTCTTTAAAAAAATAATAAGCAATACATCCTGTTATCAATGAAGGAATGGTGTATAAAAATAAATCAATAACGCGTTCGGTATCCATACAAAAATGTTTAATGTTTATTAAATGTACCACCCAAATATACACAATCTTTTAAATGCTGCATACCTGAAAAAGGAACTTCTGTTTTTTCATGCATATAAGTTTTGTTTAGTGTTTTTGAAATATTATGACCATCAACATTCATTCTAATATCACTCATTTTAAATTGGCACGGATGCTCATAACCTGCAGCATGGGTTATTTCTACCAGCTCTTTTCTATAGGTTTTAAAATATTGTGCTAGACGCATCGACTTTAAAGTTGGATCAATGCCATTTTGTAGCCATTTGTTTTGAGTTGCAACTCCACTTGGGCAACGGTTGGTATGGCAAACTTGTGCTTGAATGCATCCAATGCTCATCATGGCTTCTCTAGCTACATTAATACAATCGGCACCCATAGAAAATGCCATAGCTCCTTTTGCAGGTAAACCAAGCTTTCCACTACCGATAAATACGAGATGCTCGCTCAATCCCTTCTTTTGAAATAATTTGTATAAGTCACTAAAGGCATAAACCCATGGTAATGATACATGATCGGCAAAACTTGGTGGAGCAGCACCAGTACCGCCTTCACCACCATCAATAGTAATAAAATCTGGTCCGTTACCTGTTTTCACCATGACATCAGTCAATGCTCCCCATTGTTCCAATTTACCAATGGCGGCCTTAATACCAACAGGTAAACCTGTTGCATTGGCTATAGATTCTATAAATTCAACCATTTCTGAAACATTTGAGAATGCTTTATGGTTTGGTGGTGATAACACACCTTTACCAATTTCAACACCTCTTATTTCAGCAATTTCTTTTGTTATTTTAGCTCTTGGAAGCACATCGCCTTTACCTGGTTTTGCGCCTTGTGAAAGTTTTAGTTCTATGGCTTTTATAAATGGGTTTTCTTCAACTAGTTTTATCATTTTTTCCATTGAAAACCCACCGTGTTCTGAGCGCACACCAAAATAACCCGTTCCAAATTGAAAGATAACATCTCCACCGTGACTATGATATGGTGATAATCCCCCTTCTCCCGTATTGTGATAGGCATCAGCAAGTCTAACCCCTTTATTTAAAGATTCAATGGTTTTTGCGGATAAAGACCCAAAGCTCATGGCAGATACGTTGATGATAGATGCAGGTCTGTATGGTTTTTTTCGTTTGTGATATAATCCCATTACTTTGGCACAAGGCAAAAAAGTTTTATCCTGACGGTTGGGGTGACTTTTATCAATTTTAAAAGGAATCATCGCATTATTAATGAAAATATGTTGATTGGCATAAATGTCTCTATCTGTTCCAAAGCCTTCATAATTATTTCCTTTTTTAGCAGAAGCATAAATCCAACCGCGTTCAATTCGGTTAAATGGTAATTCTTCCCTATTATTGGCTACCAGATATTGCCTGAGTTCTGGACCGATTTTTTCGAGCATATATCGTAAATGCCCACCATTGGGAAATTATGACTAATACTGTGTTTTTTTTGGAGAAAGATATCTCGAATAGCAACTAATACTAAAACAATTAATATCCATCCCCACCAACTTACGTGGTTTAAAAAATCAAGAAAGGATTCCATGAAATTAAATTTGTTATAAATATATTTAAAAAATCATGGTTCTAAAATTATATCTTTATAATATGAAAAAACGAACAAAACGCTTAATCATAGCTTTTTTTGTAACTCTGATTATTGCAATAGCTTTTTTTAATATTAGTGACTATGTAATAAGTTCTAAATTAAAGAATTACTTAAAAAACAATTTACCTGAATCGGTTGGACTTAACTATAGCCATTTGTCTGTGAGCTCATGGCAGGGTAAGTTAACTATAGTAAATCCTAAAATTGTTAAGAATGGAAATACTAGTAAAATAAAGTATTTACAAATGTCAATGGATACATTGCTGGTTGACGGTGTTAGTTATTGGGATTATTTGGCCCATGATAAAATTTCCATTAAAAAGCTAGTGATAAGTAGTCCAAAAGTTGTTTATAATCACGATAAATCAATTAATACTAAGCAGTATAAATATTCAAAATTAGCAGCATTAAATAAGATTGTAGAGATAGAACAGTTTAAAATAACCCATAGCGATATTACTGTTTTTAATGCGCAAACAGATTCCTTGTTACTGAATTCAAAAAATATCGACGTGAATATTCAGAATATTGAATGGCCCAATAAAATAACAAAAAATAAAAGCTCTTTAAATTTTAAAGCATATCAATTATCCTTTGATAATCTGTTTTATCAGCTAAATGATTTTGACAATGTAACTGTAAATAAATCTGAGATCAATAACGATAAAATAAAATTTAATACTGTTAAATTAAAAACCAAATACACTAAACAAAAACTATCAAGCTTTTTAATAACCGAAAGAGATCATTTTGACATTGCGATAGATTCCATAGTATTTAAAGAACAAGATTTTGGTTTTATACAGGATACCATTTTCTTTTTTCATGCACCAAAAACTATTTTGTATAATGCTGAAGCCAATATTTACCGGGATAAATTAGTGGAAGATGACCCGACCATTAAGCCCATGTATGGCGAGATGCTGTATGCCATAGATTTTGATTTAATGTTAAATGAAGTTGTTGTAAAAGATTCAAATATTAACTATTACGAACGCGCTAAAGTAGATAATTCTGGTGGAGAGCTTTCGTTTTCTAAGTTTGAAGCTACACTGCTAAATGTTGGCAATACATATAAGTCTCCAGAAAAAACAATAATTAATATTAATACGAACTTTATGAAAAGTTCACCGTTAAAAGTAGATTGGAGTTTTGATGTAAATGACTCAAGTGGTTCGTTTCTGTTCAGTGCAGATTTGGATGTATTTCAAACAAATAAAATAAATAAATTTTCTGGACCAAATTTAAATGTGCGTTTTGAAGGTGATATTTTAAAAACTTATTTTACAATTAGTGGTAATGCCAGTACATCTAGTGTCATGTCATTTGTAAATTGGCGTTATATTTTGTATTTTTGCTAAAAC